>CALMIO010000001.1 GCA_937864035.1 uncultured Pseudomonadota bacterium
CGCCATGGCAAGCTTCACCCCACATCTTGGTTCGAATTGGTTGCTGCCACGTCCATATTTTCCGCTCGGCGCTCGTGCCCAGGGGGCTTGCGCCCCCTCTCGCCGCTTGGTCAGCGGCTTCACCCCCGATAATTTGAATTGGTTGCTCCCGAGTTCATATTTAATATTTTCCGCTCGGCGCTCGTGCCCAGCGGGCTTGCGCCCCCTCTCGCCACTTGATCAGCGGCTGCGCCCGCGATTGTTAGAGTCGCGCGCTGTGCTGGCAACTGGCGACGGGCAAAAAGCTTGACGCCGTTGTCAAACACGGCATGTGTTATGTATCTTATCGATATAAAACAAAGACTTTCATTCGAGTTAAAACTTGAAAATAAAAATCATCTCCACCGCCACAAAGCGCAAAGTATCCCCAAAATGAAAGGGAAGAGATGAATTTACATGATTTTGACTTTTTAATTTTGAGTTTTGAGTTATCTATTAGGTGGTAACAGCGTTTCTATGAAAAAAGAAGTAGAACTCAAAAAAGGCAACATAATAATTTATAAATCCAAAGAGGGACCAAAGTTAGAAGTGCGTTTGGATGAAGATACTGTTTGGCTAACGCAATCTCAAATTGCTCTCCTTTTTGATACACAAAGACCGGCAATTACTAAGCATTTAAAAAATATTTTTGTAAGTGGTGAATTGGACGAAAAAGTGGTGTGTTCCATTTTGGAACATACCACTCAACATGGCGCCATCAGGGGAAAAACTCAAACAAAAAAAATTACATGCTATAATTTAGATGCCATTATATCAGTCGGTTATCGCGTAAGCTCCAAACGAGCCACCCAATTTCGCATCTGGGCTACTAAAACTTTAAAAGAACATATAGTAAAGGGCTACACTGTAAATGAAAAACGGCTTCTTCAAACGCAAAATCAACTCAAGGACTTACAGGAAACAATCTCTCTGCTTCAGGAAAAATCAAAGCACGAGCTACTTGCCGGGCAAGAGCAGGAGATTTTAAGAATACTCTCAAGTTACGCAAAAACACTCACACTACTTGAACAATACGATAAAGAAAAATTGGCGCTCTCAAAAAGAGCAAAAGGTAAATTTATTCTACATCACAATGAGGCAAAGCATGTTATAGGTGAAATTAAAAAAGAATTGATTGCCAAAAAAGAAGCAAGCGATTTATTTGGCGCTGACAACAGCAATAAGCTGGAAGGTATTTTAGGGAATATTTATCAAACTTTTGGAGGCAAAGAACTCTATCCGAGTTTAGAAGAAAAAGCCGCCCATCTTTTGTATTTTATTATCAAAGACCACCCTTTTGTGGACGGCAATAAACGAATCGCCTCTTTTTTGTTTGTGTACTATCTGGATCAAAATAATTATCTATATAAATCACACGGGGAAAAGAAAATCAATGATAATGCTTTGACCGCATTGACGCTTCTGATTGCAGTAAGCAATCCTAATGAGAAAGACAAATTTATTAAGTTGATAACCAATTTTATTGCAATATGAAATTATATTTACAAAGCATCATCGATAATATTTCTTTTGAAAACTTTGCAGGCAAAGTGGCAAGGATTTGATTATGTGCTAGCTACCCAATCTGGTAGATTTGATTTGTTAAATAAAAAAACAAATCGGTTCTTAAGTTTGTTTGCTTGTAGCGGCTTAAGAGCTTAAATTTTACGAGCTAACTGCGGAGCAACTTCCGGCTTCGCGGCGAAACTTAGGAAGTTGTCATAAGATTTGCGTGTGAAGAGCGCGGGTCTTGATGGCGAGATAAAAAAAGCGGGCAACCGCTTTTTAAATACCTTCACTAAGTATGTAGAAGGCCTTTTTTAAAATTTCCCGGACGCGGGTTCAACTCCCGCCATCTCCAATCCAATAATTTTTTCGCTACTTAGCGAGTGAAAAAGTTATTTTGTTTTAAGTAGTTAGGTCGTTTTTCAGGTGTGGAGGTTGATGTAATCGTTGAGGTGTCACGCACAGTGTCACACTTAATGTCACACCTCCCACCCTGAAAAATTCTTTCCTGAACGTGCAACTAGCCGTTTTTAGGAGAGATTTATGCCATCAGCTACCCCTTCATTTGTTGTTCGTAACAGACACGGAACATTCTACTTCCGTTATTTAGTGCCCAAGATTTTCGCTGGTTATGCCGATAAGAGGTTTGAGATCAGACGCTCACTCGGCACAAACCTTAGAAGCATAGCGTTAGCAAGAGCAAGGAGGATTTTAGTCGGGGTTGAAGCGTTGATGTTGGAAATATCAATGAAACCTCAGACTGAAGATAACCCGATTGAATGGCTGCGAAAATGCATAGATGAACTCTCACGCAAAGACGATGAAGATCGCAGAGCAAGGCAAGAGTTTTTTACTCGCCTACTTGAAGAAGCTCGTCAAAGACTGGAACTTCCGCTTGAAGTTCTACACCTTGATCAACCTGGCGTTGGCAAAAAGAAGAAGATCAGAGAACCACGTCTTCAAGGTCTTCCAGCAACGAGAATTTCAGATGCGATCAAGCAATACTGCGATGAACAGACATTGCACTGGCGATACAAGACCAAGATGGAGAACATGTTCCTTCTTGATCTGCTTGTTGAAATAATTGGCGACAAAAAGATCGGTGCACTGACACTTGAAGATATGCGTAAGTATAAAGACGCAGTTTTTAAGTTCCCAAAGAATCGCACCAAGATCGCAAAATACAGACATCTATCGGTTGAAGAGCTTCTGAAAATGGATATTCCCGTTGAAGAGCGTTTCGGTGCTCGTAATGCGGTGAAGTATCTCTCTCGCACTAAGACCTTTCTCAAGTGGGCAAGGCTTAATGGTTTTATGACCGATGATATTGGAAGTGTTCTCACTTTCAAACTACCAGAGCGAGAAGCTAAAAAGCGCATACCTTTTTCAACGCAAGATTTGCGAAAGATATTTGCTTCTGATGAATACACCAAAGGTCTTTGGAAGCATCATCATCATTTCTGGCTCCCTCTCCTGGGTATGTTTACTGGGGCTAGATTAAATGAACTGTGTCAACTCCACGTTGAGGATCTGAGGCGTTCAAGTGATATCTGGGTTATAAAAATTAGAGACGGTGGAGATCGTCAGGTAAAAAACGATCAAAGCATTCGTGATGTTCCTGTTCACCAAACACTGATCGATCTAGGCTTCATTAACTTTGTTAATCGTCAAAAGCAGAAGCGAGAAGAACGTCTTTTCCCTCAATTGAAAAAGGGCAAAGTAAATGGTTACGGTGGTAGTGCTTCAAAATGGTTCTGCGATTTTCAAAGACGCTGCGGTATACAACCGATGGATCTTAAAAGAGAGATCAAAGGATTCCATTCGTTTCGTCATACAGTAGCTACCAATCTCTCAAACAGAACAGATGCTAATCTGCATGAGCGAGTTATCAACGAGCTTCTGGGGCACGAAAAAGGTCGTTCAGAGACGATGCAAACATACGCTCACAAGATAAACGGGAAGAACCTTCACGAGGCGGTCAATCAGATCAAATACATGGTCAACCTTGATCACCTTAAAAACCCCAGAGTAAACCCGTATCTGAGAGACTGATCGCCTTTTGGCTCATGCTAGGCTCGTCTGGATGTATCAAGGGTATACCTCACCCTAGATCGCTACTCGGATCTCGATCCTCGGCTGTTTTCGGCTGAATGGCTGAGCATTCCCACTGCATTCCTACGTCAATCTAAAGCAGGTTCTACCTAGCTTTTATGGCTGAAATGTTGTAGTTTCAGAGGGTTATGTGGATCATGTTTTCCACAAACCAAGACAAATCATCTCGCTATGACTTAACCATGTTTGCTTATGAGACATTCCTTGATTTCGGTTTACTTACGAACATTTGCAACGCTCCTTTTTGGCTTCGCTGCTCTATCTGAAGTTCACGCACAAGATCCTTTGACGGTAGGAAGTACCACTAATCTGGGAGTGCTGCCTCTGATAGCGAAGAATGAAAACATCTTTTCAGAAATGGGATTAACGGTTGAGTATAAGAAGTTTCAGACTGGAAAGATGACGATGGATGCGTTGATATCAGGTGATATTGAAGCAGGAACTATCGTTGATTCCAATGTTGCTTTTATCAACTACTCTAAGAACCCAGTAAAAGTGATCGCATCCATCGCAACAAGACTTGACGATGCGATTTACTTCAATAAAAACAAAAATATTTCTGCACCTAAAGACCTTGTTGGCAAAAGAGTTGGTTTTGCACCTGCTACTACATCACATATTTTTTTGGCAAAGTTTTTAAAGAGTAATCAGATTAAGTGGAGTGAGATAAAGCCAGTTATTTTACAGGCTCCTGCAATGGAAGCTGCTCTTAAAAACGGAGCAGTGGATGCGGTAAGTATATGGCAGCCCTGGGGCGTAAACATAGAAAAAATTTCTACGATACCTATCGGATATTTCTCTAATAACGCAGAACTTTACCCATCTCGGATACTACTCGCTTCAACCGATAAAGTTATTCAAAAAAGACCAGAAGCTCTAAAAAAGTTGATTAGTTCATTAGAAAAGGCTTTGAAGGTTTATGCTAATAAATCGGTGCTAACTTATTCTTACCTTGCTCCAGAGCTTGGCACTTCAGAAGCCGATCTTGAAAAAGTTTTAAAACCTTTTCATTTTTCAGTGGAGTTGGGTTCATCTGCTTTGCCTCTTGTTGAAACGATTGGTCAATGGATTGCGAGTTCACAGGAAGATTTCAAAGGTCAGGCTGTCCCATCGTATGAAGGTGCGTTCAACGATCAGCTTTTAGCAAATCTTTCTACCGATGCTTCCAAGACAGAGTATTCAGTTGTGATGTGTAGACCTAACAATATGGTTTCTGCTCTTCCGTACATCGCAGACGCTAAGGGGTATTTCAAGTCTCGGGGCTTGAACATCAAGTTTGAAAAAACGACTAACGCCAAAATCTGCCAGGATATGCTTTTGGCAAACAATGCCGATTATATGACAGGGGCTGAAGGACCATTCACTTATCTGGCAGCCTCTAATCCCCCAATAAAGATTTTGGCGATGCTCCAGCAAAACCCCGAGACATCAATATTTGCAAGAAAAGACAAGGGTATTACAAAGTTTGAAGACCTCAAAGGCAAAAGAGTTGCTTATCTGCCTGGAACTGTTTCTTACTTTTTCTTAGGAAGAGTGATGAAGAAGTTTGGTATACGGCGCTCTGATCTTCAGTTGACTGCGATGCAGCCTCCAACAATGCCAGCAGCATTGGTGGGCGGTTCAGTTGATGCTTTTGCTATGTGGGAGCCTTGGGGCGCTCAAGCGGCTACTCAAAGCCCAGAGAATATCATCAACTTAACCGACACTGCCCTTTATCAATATGAAGCCCTCTTGTCTGGACGTAATGAAGCAATAGCTGCTAACCCTGAGGTCCCAAAAAGAATACTTCATGCTCTCATAGAAGCAGAACAGTTCATCAAGGAGAATAATAGTGAAGCCTTTGACATTCTTTCAAAGGTTATAGCATTTGAGGAAAACGCTTTTAAGAGATTATGGAACCAGTACAAACATACAGTGCGATTAGACGATAAACCCATAAAGTTGATGGAAGAGAACTTTGAGCTTCTCAAAGAAGACGATGCAAACTTCAAAGATGTCCCGTCCCCAAACTTTCGATCATTTGTAGACACATCTTTTCTTAAAACTATTGATCCAACTAGAGTGGAGTTGAATGAGTAATTCCACCACCATTTACAAAATCGGTGGAGTATTTCTTCTGCCTTTTCTCTGGTGGCTTTGTGCCGACACTTTCGCATTTGTTAGTCCTCTACTGCTTCCGAACCTAACGACTGTCATCAACAGATTGTATTCCCTCATTACGACAGGAACTATTACTCAAGATTTACTGGCAACCATGTATAGGTGGACTATTGGATTTAGCCTTGGAGTTACTACGGGCACACTCGTTGGTCTTATGCTTGGTGTTTCAAATAGATTGAGGTCATTTTTTGAGTTTCCATTTGAGTTCTTTCGATCAATGCCGATCACAGCGATTTTTCCGCTTTTCTTGATTATTTTCGGTATTGATGACCCATCAAAGATTGCAATGGCATTTACACCAACCTTCTTATTGATGGTTGTAAATACCTCCTACGGTGTTCTTCTGACAGATCCAACTAGAAGAAAAGTGGCAGTAGTGTTTGGAGCTACTCAGCTTCAAACATTTCGTAAGATTATAATGATGGATGCTCTGCCGCAGGTGTTTGTGGGTCTACGTCTCGCTCTTACGCAATCACTTATAGTTGTCGTGGTCTCAGAAATGTTTATTGGCACTGATTTCGGTTTAGGGCAGAGGGTTTATGATTCCTACCTCACGAACTCAGTCTCCACACTCTATGCTCTGCTGATTGTTCTTGGAATAATCGGTTATATTTTTAATAGATTGGTCTTGCTTGCCGAAGCCAAGTTTGTTTTCTGGGCTGGCAAATGATCAGTATAAAGAATCTTTCCAAAAGTTTTTCATCTCCTGCTGGAAGCACTCATATACTTAACTCCGTTTCTTTTGATATTCCAGTGGATAGCTTTACTACAATATTTGGACCTAATGGTTGTGGAAAAACAACTCTGGTAAATATTGTCGCTGGGTTAGATCGCCACTTCACAGGAAATATTGAAGGGCTTGAAGACACAAAACGACAAGTGGGCTTCGTTTTTCAGGATTACAGGAGAAGTCTTTTGCCGTGGTATTCTGTCAGAAAAAATATTTTGTTTCCACTAGAGCTTCAAAGGCTAAGTAAGAGAGAACAAGCCGCAAGACTAGAGGAACTGCTTTCAGCAGTCCCTCTAAAACTTGATCTAGATCAACGAGTTTACAGTTTATCAGGTGGTCAAGCACAAGCAGTATGTATTTTAAGAGCCTTGATCATTAAGCCACGCATACTCATCCTTGATGAACCCTTTGCTGCTATTGATTATGAAAGGACATTGGCACTTAGGAAACTGATCTCAGATATTGCAAAATCACTGAAGCTCACAGTCTTATTCATAAGTCACGATCTTGAAGAGGCGATTATCCTCGGTGATCAAGTGATTTTTCTGTCAAAACATCCAACTCAAGTGGTTGAAGTGCTGAGAGTAGACCTTCCTTATCCTCGTTCATTTGAGATTACTACATCGTTGCAGTTCACTGATCTACGAGACAGAGCGGTAAAGATATTTAAGAAGTGTGTGGCTGGCACGGAGATTAAAATTTAGAGTCAAAAGTCTACTCTCTGACCGATTAAACAATGGCGTTACACCAGTTTGATCCAAACTGGTGGATTAAGTTGTCAGATAGAAAATACTCTGCGAAAAAAATCTGAAAGAAGATTGATCCTTAGAGCCTCATACCTCTTTAGGTGCAATATACTCAGATGGGACCCAGGGTTGTATTAGGCTTTTTTGATTTTCTTAGCAGATGGCTTCTTTGATTCAAAGCTCAACTCTTTCTTTGGCGGTGGGTACTTCTCCAACTTCGCATTGATGTGGCTCGGTGCAAGAAAGTGCGTCAGAGCTGAGTTCAATGTAGCTGCTGACATCTCGCCTTGAAACCTGACCATCTGAGCAAAGTAGAACATTGCAAGAATAACCTGATCAATTTTTGCTTTCACGTCTTCTTGCTGAAGACCGATATTTAAGATTTCAACAATAGTTTTGATGTGGCGTTCAATCTTCTTTTGTTCATTCTGATGGCGTTCCTTCTGAGTAAGAGCATAGTGTCTGACAAAACCTGCTGGCTCTGGTTGCTCTTTAAGAAATTCAATAAACGATTTCATATTACTTCTCCTTCACTAAACAGGCTGTGATATCTCGCTGATCGTTTCTGTATTCACGAAGGAGCTTAATCACTTTATCAATGTCAGAATTTTTCTGGCTTTCAGGTGCATCACGTTTGATTGTGAACAATTGTACCTCAAGAGGATTAGTGGCTTTGATTTTGTTGATGGCTGTTTCTTTTGAAACTTTACTCATAATCAGGCTCCTAATACTCAAGAGGTTCATTGATGGATGCGGTCTTAATACCCTTATGAGCTTTCACCTTCTGACTCAGCTCCTTCTTGGTGGCTTCAATTCGCTTCAGACGATCAAAGCCTTGTTTGATCTCTTCCAGGTCAGCAATCATTGCTTTGTGGATATACCGTCTCAGGAGAGCTTGACGGCTAATCATATGGGCTTTGCTGATGTCATTAAGTGGGCTGATCCAGTTCTCATCAAGAAGTAGTCTAATGCTAAATCGTTGGCTTCTATTCATTGGTGTGTTCCTCCTAAGAGCTTTAATGTATGTATATAGTGAATAACTGATCTTGATTTTTGCTGAGATACTATTGTTTCCAGATTTTTGATAGATCACGGGGCTGCGGTTCGTGATGAACCGTGACATGAAGAGCAAATCGGTTGTCAGCTTGTAACCCTTCTGAAGAGGGTTAGCGAGGCATGTTGAGTGAGAACCCAGTGCCTATTAACCAACAGAAACCTATGTGTTGAACAGCGATCATTTCCTTCCCCAAAAGTCTTGAATAAAGAAAAAGTGCTCGTAGTTTTCAGGAATGTAACTTTCTTTGGATGAGTATTTCGTGATTCGTTTTTGAGAAGATGTGTTCAAAGATTGACTGGCTTTAAGACTTCCTCGTTTAACCTGCTGATTCCAATATCGTGGGGCATCATTACAGAATCGGAACAGCTTTCTCTCTGGAACATTGGCAACGATATGAAAGTGAATATTAGTGTGTATATTTTCAGGAAAAACCACACCACGAATACGTTTCTCAGGTGGAAGACGGTAAAAGGCTCTTCCGTTGATCCTATTTTCAGCATCGTGGATGAACTCTTTGAATAATCTTACGGCGTATTGGAGAGATGCAGGTGTCATCTTGGTTACGTCTCTCCTCTCAGGGATGTAATCTGGATCGATCGTCTCTCGTATTTCGTCCTTGGCTTTTGCTCGTTTCTCTTCGTAGGAATCTTCGTTTGCTCCAAACTCGGCAGTCATTGTGCAGTTAGGATTGAGGCTGATCAAAAAGTCAGCCAACGCCTCTTTGCAGGAGCGTATCATCTGTAGTTCAAATCGGTAGTAATGGTCTTGTCGCATATGTCGGTAAAAATCTGTGTATCAATGCTATGTATGCATTTCAGCATTTTGATCTTGACTGCAACGCTTCAGAACGTGCTTCCCTGCACATTCCTTGCGCTTTAGAGTTACTTGAAGTTGAACCCCGTAATGATTTTTACGGGGACCTTAGTTGTAGGAGTTAATGGCATCGCAACTGCTAGGTAGCGGATAATCATTCTGCCAAATCGTGAACTTTTACCGACACCAATACCCCCAAATGCTTTTTTGGCAAGCTCATTGATAGCTGAATAGTTCCTTTTTCTGTTTTCTGCGAATGCCTCTTCAAGTGCAGTTCTGTCGTTCTCGCTGGTGGGTGTTTCTGCTTGTTGAACGATTTTATCCATCTCATTTTTGGTCAAGCGAATCTCTTCAATTAAAGATTGAAGGTCAGTACTCTGATACCGATCAGGATTTTGATCGTGGTCAAACAAAAGCGCATTTGCTTCATCGGTTTTATCAATAGAACGGTAAAAGGGATTGCCATCTGATATCAACTCAGTCAGGTAACTGAATTCTCCATCGGGGGCTAATCGGGCGATGTGACCGCCAGCGAAAAGTTGCCCTAGCTCATGAACGGTACAGACCTTCGTGTGAGCATTGGTCTGAAGAATGCGCTTCTTCATCTCTCTTGCACGGTTGGCTCGTTTCTGGGCTTTTTTCTGTGCCGCTTTCACTTTTTTTCTATTACTACTCATATAACCTTCTCAATTTACTACGTTTTTACTGTTATCCTGCATTTACTCAGTAACAACAGAATGCTGTTACTTTGCTCTTGCTATTATCTTATATTGTTACTATACTATGAATAGTAACAAATGTCCAGAGATAACATAACGGTTTTATAAAAATACGAGATTCTCGTAGAAGATGAGGTAAAATATGAGTGTTTTTGCATATTTAAGAGTTTCAACTATGCGTCAGTATGACGAGGGTAACTCTATTGAGGTTCAGGAACAGCAAATAGCTGACTACGCTGTAAGGCACGGAATGGTCATTAATCACTATTTCCGAGACAGAGGGGTTTCAGGGTCAGTCGCTCTATCAGACCGAGACAAAGGAAAGGAACTTCTCTCCAAGCTGGAAAAGGGAGATGTGGTTATAGCTTCCAAGTTAGATCGTATGTTTAGAAGTGCTCGTGATGCCTTAAACGTATTGGAAGACTTCAAACTGAAAGGAGTGTCGCTTCACTTTATTGACCTGGGTGGAGATGTCACCAACGGAATTGGAAAGCTAGTCTTCACAATACTATCAGCAGTAGCAGAGCAAGAACGTGGAAGAATTCGTGAGCGTATTGCCGAGGCAAAGCAGGTAATGCGTCAGGAGGGCAAATATCAAGGGGGAAAAATTCCTTTTGGTTATCGGGTCAATTCTGAAGGTCTACTTGCTAAAGATGATATTCAGCAGCGTTGTATTGAAATCATTAAGCAGAAGGATTCCGAAGGTAAGTCACTTCGGGAGATCAGTGACTTCTTAAAGGAGGAACTTAAAGTAAAATTATCGTATCAAGGTGTAAGAAGGATTTTGCTAGGTTTAAGAAAAACTGATGAAACAGAAAAAAGGTAAATCAAGAGAACTAAATCTGATCTACCTTGATACTCGGTTTATCAGATTATTAATTGAGAAAACAAACGATCCTGCTAGACAGCGGTGGCAAGAGTTTCACTACAATCGGATCAATCGCAGGTTGATTCCATTTTCAATTCTCACCACACCGTTCAAATTCCTTGAAGTGCTTGGAATATCTGGTTTTGATAGGTACCTGACAAAATACCCCTTTGAACCTCAAGATGAAAAGCTAACTGGCAAAGCACTTGCAGAAGTAATCAGCAACCGCACTCCGCTGATAGTTGAGAAAGGCACAGAGTTTTATAGAAACCTACCGCAACTTTCACGAGAAAACTTCAAAGCACGAATTGATTACATGCTTAAAGAGCGTGTTGCGAAAAACCCATTCGCAGAATTTCTTGCTCATGATGTGATGGTTCGTTTCTTTGAGCTAGACGGCATAGAAGAAACAATTTGGGCATATCTTGCCATTGATGACATTCAAGGAGTTTTAAGTACTTCTAGGCGTGATGAATTATTTTGCATGACACAATTGCAAACTCTTCGTGACTTACTCGTGATGTATGCAGCTAAATGGAACATTTCATTTTTCAGGCTATTGCGATCAATGTGGGTATCACTTGAAGGGCAATATCTGAAGCCAGGTATTCAGACGGTAGTTCCTATGAAAAAAGATACAGATTTGGGTGATGCTGATTACGTTCATTTTGCAGTGTGTGGAGGCGTTCACGAAGAACAGCTAAGACGAATAACCGTTTTGACCTGTGATGATAAACAGCAAGTAGAAACTAGAGTTAAGATTTGCAAACATATGACTAACCTATTTGCCAATGAAATCTTGAGCAAAAATTTGGGGAGAACAGAGTTCGGTGCTCCAGTCTTCATGCCTGGCAGAGTTTTAGTCTGTGATAGCACAATGCTTTCTGTATCATCTGTAAATGTAGACCAACTGACATTTCAGATTGAATACCCTGATGGTGCTGTGCGTGATAACTGGGAAGCAATCATGAAGAAGATCGTTGCTTTTGAATGATGATCGTTTGAACCCAGGTAAGCCCTCACTTGATCCGATTACCTTGTTGTAGCACTCTTAGTGTCACACATTCAGGAAAGACGATCCTAAATATTAAGTGATAACAAGATGTTAGGAGGGTTTAAGCCCTAATGGTTCTCATCCCCCCACCTCCATATTTTCCGCTCGGCGCTCGTGACTAGGGGGCTTGCGCCCCCTCTCGCCACTTGATCAGCGGTTGCGCCCGCGATTGTTAGAGTCGCGCGCTGTGCTGGCAACTGGCGACGGGCAAAAAGCTTGACGCCGTTGTCAAACACGGCATGTGTTATGTATCTTATCGATATAAAACAAAGACTTTCATTCGAGTTAAAACTTGAAAATAAAAATCATCTCCACCGCCGCACAGTACAAAATATCGCTAAAATGAAAATTCTCATCACCGGCTCCTCTGGGACAATCGGAACTAAACTAATTCCTTACTTGCGCCAGCAAGACCACGATATCACTCGCCTTGTTCGATCTGATCCGAAAAGTAACGATATTTTTTGGAATCCCAATAAAAATCAACTTAACTCAAAGCAAATAGAAGGGTTTGATGGTGTCATACATCTAGCCGGAGAAAATATCGCCACCAAAAGATGGACTAATAAACAAAAAGAAATAATAAGAGATAGCCGTGTTAATAGCACCAAACTGTTGTGCGAAACTCTCGCTAGCCTAGAAAATCCCCCAAAAGTCTTAATTTCGGCTTCCGCCATTGGATACTACGGCGATCGCGGCGACGACCAGCTTGATGAAACTAGCCCTCCGGGCGATAACTACCTAGCAGAAACCTGCTGGCTATGGGAACAAGAAACCAAACCAGCCGAAAAAAAAGGAATTCGCGTCGTTATTCTGCGAACCGGAATAGTTCTAACCCCAACCGGAGGCGCTCTAAAAAAAATGCTTCCCGCATTCAAACTTGGCGCCGGCGCGATTTTTGGAAACGGCAGCCAGTTTATGAGCTGGATCTCAATCGATGATCAACTAGAGATCATCAACTACCTTCTTAAGGAAGAAACTATAAGCGGTCCAGTAAATGCCGTCGCCCCAAATCCAGCCACCAACAAAGAATTCGCCGAAACTATCAGCAAAATTCTCTCCAAACCACTATTCCTGAAAATTCCGCCGCTTGTCGTTAAACTTATTTTCGGAGAGATGGGAACGGCTCTGCTATTGTCAAGCCAACAAGTCAAGCCAACGGTTCTTTTGAATAATGGCTATAAATTTAAACATCCTACTCTGGAAACGGCTCTGCGATCTTTGCTTGCCGCGCCCCCCCACTTTAAAAAATAATTTTGTTGTCTTATATAAAACCTATCGCATGAACGAAAAATCGGCTCCCATTATAACTTGGTTTCGCGGCGACCTGCGCTTGCGCGACAATCCAATGCTTACAGCCGCCGCTCAAAGTGGATTCCCGATCGTTCCAGTTTATATATTCTCCCCGCAAACAACAGACGATCTTGGCTCCGCTAGCCGCTGGTGGCTGCATCACGCCATTTTGGATCTGAGACAGCAAATCAAAGAACAAGGAGGCGAACTGCTGATTTTAAACGGCGATCTGATCGAAAAATTGGAATGGCTAATCGAAAAAACTTCCGCCCAAGCCGTGTTCTTTAACCGCTGTTATGAACCATCCGCCATCGCCGCCGGTGCCAAAGTAAAAGAGAGATTTAAAACCGCCAAAAGTTTCGCTGGCAACCTACTAATAGAACCTTGGGAAATTACAAATAAATCAGGCAAACCTTTTCAAGTGTTTTCAGCTTTCTGGCGCGCCCTCTTTCCGTTACTAAAAGAAGTTAAACCATCGTTGGTGACTCCAATAATCCAATTCGCTAAAATAAACCTTCCATCCACGCCGCTTGAAGACCTAAAACTCCTCCCAACAATACCGTGGGATAGAGGATTTTACGAATACTGGACTCCAACCAGAAACGCCGCGCTGAAAACCCTAAATAAATTCGCTGAAAATATTGTCGCTAATTACGCAACCGGACGCGACATTCCGGGAGAAACTGGAACTTCACGCCTCTCTCCGTACCTGCACTTTGGACAAATAAGTCCTCGCGAAATTTGGGAGAAGATATGCCGCCAATCAGAGCAAAACAAAACCTTCTCACAAGGAGCGGAAACTTACCTCAAAGAGCTTGGCTGGCGCGAATTCGCTTATCATCTGCTATACCACTTTCCTCACACAATCACCGAACCTTTGAAGCCGTATTTTAAAAATTTTCCTTGGAAACTAGATCAAAAACTCCTGAAAGCTTGGCAAAAAGGAGCGACCGGATATCCAATAGTTGACGCTGGCATGAGAGAGCTCTGGCATACCGGCTGGATGCACAATCGAGTGCGGATGATAGTGGCTTCTTTTTTGGTAAAAGACCTGCTTATTCCATGGCAAGAGGGAGCCAAATGGTTTTGGGACACTTTGCTTGATGCCGACTTGGCAAGCAACACCTTGGGGTGGCAATGGACGGCAGGTTGCGGCGCCGACGCCGCCCCTTATTTTCGAGTGTTCAATCCAACACTTCAAGGTAAAAAATTCGATCCACAAGGTCGCTATGTGCGAAAATGGGTTCCCGAGCTCGCAACGCTACCGGACGAATACCTGCACGCGCCTTGGGAAGCTCCAAGCGAAGCGCTCGAAAAAAGCGGGGTTCAACTTGGTAAAAACTACCCTTCGCCAATAGTCGATCACAGCGAAGCTAAAATAATGGCACTCGAAGCTTTTGAACAGATCAAACAAACTTCAGCCAGCGATCTTTAACATCACTCTAACGCCGCGCACTTAAGCAATCCGTAATTTTCGATCAGAGCTAGCTATTTTGAGGTTTGTTATGACCGCTTTTTGATTTAATTATTTTTCTAGTGATTTTTAGAGACCTAAAGAGTAGAATTTCACATAACCTAATATAGGAGAATCTAGTAGTTTAATCATGCGTCTATCTATTCGAAAAACGTATCTATTCTGCCATAGCTGTTTCCTTTCTTTGATTGTTATTTCTATGTGCGCGGCAGATCAACTTTCGGAAACAGAACGCTTGCTCGAGTCGAGCCCTAAGCGGGAGTTTTCTATCTCGCGCCAAAGTCAAAAAGAGATCGCTAATTCATTAGGCATATCGCCAACCAGTAAATATTATCCTCAACTACTAGAAAATTTATCTGGTCAAAAAATAACACCAATAACTAGCGGCTTTCGTACGAAAGTTAATCCCAACGCTAAGATTGTTGCTCATCTGCGCGCCAATCAAGGAATACCCCTGCCTCTGCCAAGTGAAATCCCATCTCTTGCCTCAAATAAAGAGGCGGTTAACGCTGCTTTGGCTGAGCTCGACAAGCAAAATGAGTACGAACTCCAGCTGGCAAAGGTAATTGAAAAAATGCAAGCGCCTCCGCGAAAACTTGATATCTGCAAAAGGGATCACAAACGAGCTCTTTCGCACGGCCCTAAAAATTTAAGGCCTCCATTGAACCCCGGCGAAAATCCAAATCAACTCCTAATGGATATTCTCTTTTTGCCGGCAGAGATGATTCCTGACGAGATTCAAGGCCAATTTGGAGAGGAGGTTTTCGTGATGGAGTATATCGCTGGCGAGCGGATAGTTGGTTCAGCGTTGGCGGAGATTTTTCAAGCCAATTGTTTACCCACAAGAATTCAGGTAACGGATGGCGCGACCACTACTCTTGAAGGGCTGGAAGCTTTGAAAAACCCGAAAAACGGCAAAATTGACGTAAAAATTCTCTCTAAATTTAGGGAACTACAGGCAAAAGATAGTTAGCAAGATGAAAACAATCAATCAAAGAGATGTTTTAAAAACTTTGTTGACGATCTTCCTCATTATGGGCGCGTTCTGTCAGCAAGCTTTATCTCAAGGTGAGCCGCGCAATCTTTATAAAGACGATTCCGGACGTTACAAACATAGGCCTGATACTTTAAATTATATCGATCAAGTAGTTGCTCCGGAAATTGAAAGGGCGAAAGAGCGAGCACACGAGAAAGAAGTTACCGAGAAGGCGCAGAAAGTTATTGAACGAGTCCAAGAGATTGACTATCAAAATTTGCTTCGTGAACAAAAAGGGGAGGCGCCGGTCGGGACAATGTATATTAAACATCCTTATGAGGATGGCGTTGAATCGCTCCAGCAAGTTGGCGCTAATCTTAAAAAGGCTCAATCTTCGATCCTTGATCCAACAACTTTTTATCAATGCATGGATTATAAAATTATCGGAGTTTGCGTTGATCCGGTAACTAAAAAAGAATCTCCCTACGTTCAATACTGGATGCCCTCTCAGATGGTTGAAAATACCAATCATCCATTGCTGACGGGTTTTTTGCCCAAAAGTCTTGTTAAAACGGCCAAAGAGTCGCTAAGAGGTTTTAATGAAAATATTATTAGAACTCGCCCAATGCAGGGAGATGCTAATCAAATATTGCAGATCAAAGAAAAATTGATAGAAAAAATAAATTCCTTGCAGGAGCGTTTTAGAAATCGTCCTCCAGAATGGTTAGACAAAGTACATGGAGTTGTTACTAATGAATTTCATCACTGGCCAACGTTTCTTGATTACTATATTGCTCCCGCGATGCAGATGGCTTTAACCGATCCAACCGCCGCTCAAGTGAACGCTTTTTTTGGCAAAGCTTTTTGCCATGAATTTAAATTAGCCCATCGCATTAACCTTAGCTTAGGCGGACGATATCCAATGGCATGGAACAGCGATATGGGTATTGGCTTGATGTTTTCGCGGATTGGCGGCGGTGCTGGTTTGTTTTTCTTTGAGGAGGATCCACAAAAATTTCATGAGCGCGAAGCGCATCCTCACGCTTGTCTTGCTTTTAATGCTAATCCGCAAAGTCGGGTAAGCGGGTTTTTTAATTCTCCTTATGGAAGACAGCCGTTTGACGTTGCGATTGGGGCTTGGGACGAAAAAGATCCAGAGCTTTTACAGGTTGTTGGAGAAAGGTGTCAAGGGATCAATCAAGGCTCTTGGCTCCCCGCTTATAACACCTCAGCGACAGCTTTTCATTCAACTGCTTTTGCTCTTGGCACGGTGCGAGGAATTAAAATTCCATTTAAAAAAGTTTATATAGATAATTTGTCGGCAACAAACCCGGCAGATCGGGTAAAAAATCCTTACTATGATTTTACTTATAGCGATCAATATGGGCTCAGAGACAAAGTTCAATGGATAGTGACTGGCAACCCGGCACTTGATGGTCCGCCATCGACGGAAAGCGTTAAGGAGTGCGGAACAATTCAAAAATTCGTGCTTGATTATCAGAAAGGGATTGAAAAAGTTGGCGTTTGGGAGAAAGAATTGTTTAATGGCGGCTCTCCAACTGTGCCACCAGTTGGTGGTCAAAAATCTTTTTTAAATGAAGGATTAAATCCCGCGCCGATCGCCTTGGCAAATCCGAAAGATTCTATCGGCGCCGAAGCACGCGCTCAAAGCGATTTTGAAAAATTATTTGATCAGTTTGAAAATAAAGACACCTTTGCCGTTAGAACTCCAAATCATTTTTTTCACACTCCACAGCCTCAATCGACCAGAAGGCCGTTTCCAACACTGCCAAGTCCGGGCTTAACACCTTTTCCAATCCCGACAGAGCCGTTATTTATTACGCCGCCGCCAACGGCTTCTCGCACCCCAATTATTACGACAACTCCCGGCCCAACACCGACTCGCACGCCAACGAGAACCCCAACCAATACTCCGACACCTCGTTTAACGCCTCTGCCAACTTATCCGCCAATATCGACTTTCGTGCCCGATCCCGGCAACGCCACTCCGGGCGAGCCAACCGGTCATTATGCTTTGATTGCTCATTGGAGGATGATTCGTTGTTGCGTTATGCCGCGAGCCGTACCAGTTAGCGGGCCGCTTCCTGAAATTAGAGAATAATTTATGAAAATCAGAAACCTCCCCCTTTTTTTTACCGTCATTTTAAGCTTTCTTTTGCTTGGCATTGAAGATCTTTTTTGCCAACCAAAGGATCCTAAAAAATTTTACCCGCAAGATTATGTCAATGATCCTTTGTCAAAGCGCGATGTAAAATTAAAAGAAGGTTCTAATAAAAGCAAAACAATTGAAAAAAAAGATAGTGCGCTAACCAGCGATTCTCGGGAAGCTGAAAATATCATCGATTTTTCAAATTACTTTGATCAACAGCAAAATAGAGAAGAAGAAAAACAAGAAGAAGGTTCTTTGGTTCAGCAAGCTGGCGATAAGAAAAAAGTTTTAGCGGTCGGTTTGATAGTCAATTCGCTCGATAAAGAACACCTGCGATTAGTGTTAAGCGATTTAGTCGAGGCCGCTGTTAGCAACGATTTAACAATAGGAGATGTTTATGCTATTGGCAATATTGGAAATCTTATTAGCCTTCGCGAATCTTCTCAATTAGCGGCTCGCGAAGGGTGGATTAGGGCCGTTAGCGAAGTGCCTCCAAAATACGCCGCCGTTAAAACTTCACCAACATACATTATTCATACGCCGGAAGGAGAGATCTTGATCGAGGGTTTAATCAAAAGACCCTTGAAAGCTTTGTTTGATGGAGCAGGTAACATTAGTTTGCCTGAAAATGCCGGTTAATAGCTCAAAAATGGCGACCGCCCTAGCGTAAATTCCAGTTATTTTAGAGTACTTCATACGAGAAAAATCAATGAATTGCCTGATCTTTTTTAGCAACGAACGAGATGAAAAAGACAGCTCATCTATTAAATTGACAGGCGCGCGCGCCAAGCGGATTTTTGAATTTGGGCAGATTAGAAAAGGAGATCGAATTACTATTGGTGAATTTGGCGGTCTTTTGGGCACGGGAGAAGTTTTGACAATACAAGCGAATCTTTGCGAATTTCAAATATTATCGCTCGATCAAAGATCGCCTGAATTGTCGCCATTGTCATTGTGGGTCGCAATTCCGCGTCCTCAAATGATTAAAAAAATCGTTTACAGTGCCGCCCAGTTAGGGATTAAACGGCTCAATTTTTTTCGAGGCGATCTGACAGTTAAAAGTTACACCCAATCTAAAGAATTGCGGCCTAACCAGATATTGTTGCGAATCGTCGAAGGTTTGGAGCAAGCCAGAGCAACTTTACCTCCTCAAATTGAAGTCTTTAGCTCTTTAAGCAGGGAATTGCCAAAGCTTTCCACCGAGGAGCTTAATGCCACTGTTTACGCTGATTGCAAAGGGGCGGAAGTTATCAAGCCTTTTTCTCAGAGCCGCTATTTGAACACTATTTTAATTGGGCCCGAATCCGGTTGGAGCGATCGTGAAAGAAATTTGTTTGAAACCTTGAAAATCGAACCAGTTAGTTTTGGGGAGAGAATTTTGCGGGTTGATCTTGCTTGCGCTGTTGCGAGTTCTTTTTGCCATGATTTAAAGCTCATTTGATAGTTGAATTGACTATTATTTATTAAGAGATGCGTAAATTTTCTCGAAAATCGACTTTTAGAGAGTCATGTGAGATCATTGTCCAATAGAAGTTTTATTTGAGAGAAAATTAAAATGACATCTCACTTTGCCTCTTGGTATTTAAAGCTCCGTTCATACGCTTTTTTGAGCCAACTTTTGATCTTATTTTTAGCGGCTGGGATTTTTAACTTAACCTTACCTTTGCTTCCAATTGTCTCTCTGCTTTTTTTGATTCCAGCCAGTAATTTATTATCCTCTCCCATATTAGCCAAGAAGGGAAAAGACAGCAGAGTCATTGGATTAATTTTGTTATTTGATGTGTTTATTTTAACTGGCGTTCTGATGCTTTCAGGCGGTCCGACGAATCCATTTTCAATAGCTTATTTTTTGAATGTTGTTTTGGCAGCTGTTATGCTCGACGCTTTTTGGACATGGGTAATGGCGCTAGCTTCCTCACTTGCTTTTGGAGCAACTTTCTTTTTTTATCGCCCTATTCCCGAATGGGAACATCATTTTCATCATCATGGTTTTTCTTTGCATCTTCACGGCATGTGGCTTTCGTATCTGATAGTTTCTCTTTTGGCGGCTTATTTTTTGGTAAAAATAGTTAAGCAATCGAAATTAAAAGAGCTGAGGCTTAAACAATTTGAAGAGTTAGCTATCAATCAGAAACGATTAGCTCTTTTGGCGGCGCTTGCTGGCGGTGCGGCTCATGAATTGGGAACGCCGCTAGCTAATATAGTTTTAATCGCTTCAGAATTATCGAGACAAGCTCGAGATCTTAATTTTAATCAGGATGTTATTAGCGATCTTGATACGCTTAAGACCGAAAGCTTTCGTTGTAAGGAGATTATTCAAAAGTTTTCCCAAGGAATTGGCGAACCTGCCAATCAAACTTTAGAAAGTGTTGCTCCCGAGACAATACTTAGATCTGTTGTCAAAGAGCTAGAAAGTGAAAATCTCGTGTCTATTAAATCAGACGCTGAAGTGTTGTTTAAGAATGTTCCTTCAATTGCTTTGCGAAACGCCTTTAAAAGTATTATTAAAAACGCTCTTGAAGCTGGCGCCGATCTTGGCGCCGCACCCCCTGTTTTGATTGAGATTCGCCAAGTTGATGATTTATTGCGAATTGATATTATTGATAAAGGCAAGGGTATTAAAGAGGGAGATTTGGATAGGGTAGGCGAGCCCTTTTTTTCGACCAAACAAAACGGCGAAGGAATGGGTTTAGGAGTTTATTTGGCTCGACTTACGGCGGAACAGCTCGGGGGGCAACTTAGTTATCGCTCGAAAGTCGGCGAGGGCACTACAGCAACCTTTATGTTGCCAATAGATGTTGTTAACAAGAAACAACTGTATGGAACTTAAAAAAAATCAACCAAAAAAATTTTTGGTAATAGATGATGATACTTTATTTAGAACGCGGCTTGCGAAGGCGATCGCTGGACGCGGCTTGTTTGAAGCGGTTGAAGCTGAGGATAAAATTTCTGCTTTGCGCATGATTGATCAATTTTCGCCAGATTATATTATCTTAGATCTTAAGCTTAAAAACCAAGAGAGCGGCCTCGATCTTTTGTCGCTTTTGATCGAAAAATTGCCATCTGCTAAAATTATAGTTTTGACTGGTTATGGCACTATCAAGACCGCAGTTACAGCTTTAAAGATGGGAGCGGTTCATTATCTTACTAAGCCAGTTGATCTTGATTCCATCTTTGCTATCTTAAATGAAAATTGCTCGGAAAGAATAGATGAGAGTTGCCGATTATCAGCAAGCGGTGTGCCTACTCTTGATCAAGTTGAATGGGAGCACATAAATAGGGTATTAGTTGAATGTGATGGAAATATAACGAAAGCCGCTCAGCTATTGGGCTTGCATCGCCGTTCTTTGCAAAGAAAGTTAAACAAGACGCCGCTTAAAATCATTTAGCTTTTTCAATAATTAAAAGATAGAGGCAAAGCGACATTTTGCCGCGTTGAATTCTCGCGGCGTCAGCAGTATATAGGTTGATATTGTTTTTTGATTTGGTTAATTTAACGAGAAAATTATGTTAATAAGATCTCTTTGTTTGATTTTTATTACTCTTTTACTGACTTCGTGTGGAGGCTCTTCATCTGATAGCGGAATTTTGCTTAAAGGAAAATTAACTGAAGGCGGCGGCGCTCATCATTCGGCTATGCTAAAACATGCTCCCGGCCAGCCGATTGAAGAGGTTAAAATCTGCGCTTTAGGGCGGTGTTCTACTACAGATCTACAAGGTCTTTGGGGATTTTTTGCTCCTTCAGATTTTAATGGCGGACCTGCTTTGTTTTTAATCGATGGTCATGGCATCAAAGCTCAGACCGCTGTTACTGTTCCAACCGTTAACGATGGTGAGAGTGTTTTTATTCATTTTGAAAGACGTTCTGATAGCGATGTAATCGTTCATCATATTGATATTGAATCTTCTGGAAGTGATCATAATCATGATCATTCTGCCGATGAGCATGCCGCGAACGAAGATCATTATGGTGAATAATTGATTCGCGCAATTAAACTAATTAGTCTAACTAATAGAGGTTTTGCAATTTCAATTGATCTGTAAAAAATATAGATCTTTTCTTTTAATTTTTGGATTAGCTTTATTGTTCGCGCGCGAATCATTTGCTTGCGATCCGTGCGCCATCTTTAACGCTAGTCGCCTGCAAGGACACCAAAAAGACTCCTTAACTTTCGCCGTTAGTCAGCAGCTAACAACTTTTAAGCGAAAGCGCGAGGAGCGTAGCTTAGCAGTTTCAAGCGGTGAAAACTTGCGAGCTTTTAGCACTACTCAATTTTCAGTCAATTATGATCTTAACGAGAGGCTTGGACTACAGTTTTCCCTCCCCTTAATAGGCAGAAATTATTGGAGATATCAAAATTTTAGGAGAGATCGTGAGCTTGATATAGGCATTGGCGATGCTGTTTTTCTCACGAATTATACCTTTGCCGAAAAGAGAGGTTTAAATTTTAACGGTAGTTTATCAGCATCTTTTGGCGTTAAACTGCCTACTGGTGATACCGGAGTGCTGAGAGATTTAGCCAGCGGCAATAGGAGTGATGATCCATTAAAAGATGGGTTCAAACATCATCAAATTGGCGCCGCTAGCGGCGGGCGCGCGCTCAGTCTTGGCAGTGGCTCTGTCGATTACATTCTCGGAGTTAATTCTTTAACGCGGTACAAACGTGCTTTGTTGTTGTCGCGCCTGCAGTATGGAGTAAGAACCGAGGGAGATTTTAACTACCGCTTTGCCAATGATTTGATAGCTTCAATCAGTACCGGATATTTTCTAAGCGCCGATCATGATCTAACTTTGGCGCTTCTTTTGAGCGTGAGCGGTGAATTTAAAAATAAGGATAAGTTAAGAGGAGGGTTTGTTGATGGATCTGGATTTTCAAATATTTATTTTGGGCCTGAATTGCTTTTGACGTATAAGAAAAATTTAGGAGCTGAGCTGAGATTTGAAGCACGCGCCACTAATCCCGATCCCGCCGCTGAAATAATACCGGCTGAGCGTTATTCAGTTAGCTTTTTTTACCGGTTCTGAAAAGCTTTGATTGTCCCTTCTTAAAGTTATAATCACGAATCCAGCCGGTTGTCTAATAGGTTCTAAGATATCACTGCTAACGTAGTACCTCATTAGTCCCGGATGAACGAAAGAAGCTGCCCTAGTTCCCCAAATATCCCAGTGATAAGTATGATTGTTAACTCTATCGCTATAACCCCAAAATGGCATTACCCAACTTGTCGGCAGGATTGTTTCGTTCCAATGATAGTGTCCGGTTAGTATGAGATCGTAATTGCCTTCCCAAAACTTGCTGGTTACTCCGTCATTGTTGTGACCAATCAGTATGTTAGTTTCATTAGCAGGGAGTTTGCCCGGACATTTGGGCGCGCCAAAATGCGAATCGTCAATGCCAACTATATTTAGTTTTGCTCCGTTAATTGTTAAGACAGCAAGATTGTTATTAAGGTTATAAAACCCACTTTTCTTTTCGAGTTTTAAACTAAGCGCCGCTGGTTGATGTCCGTGATAATCATGATTGCCGCTGACCTCAAAGGCACAAGCCGCTCTAGCAGTTATTTTTTTTAACTCGGCAAATCCCGCCTCATTAATGTCATCGGGAGCTTTGGTAATGGTGTCTCCGGTAGATACGACAATGTTGTATCGAATATTGTGCTTTTCGATGAAAGCGTTAAATTTTCGGGATTCTTCAAGAGCTAGGTTATTTTTCAGCATAAAGTGCATGTCTGAAATGTGCAGTATTCTTAAGCCATCTAATTGTGGAGGCAAATTGACGATCGGCAGTTCATATTCAAATAAAGTGCTCCAATTTGAAATTGTGCGCCTATGCTCGCTAGAGCGGATCTTTTCAAGTCGCTCTGTTCTTAGAAGGAAATCTTCCTGATTAACGATTGGTTCGCGGTATGATTTTGGTTTTTCTGATTGCTTAACCCTTGTTGGTATAGCTCGTGGATCTGGCGGAGCCCAATTCCATTCAAAAAGATATTTTAGTGATTCTTTAAAGGAGCGAGCTTGAGGTTTGCCGTTCATTATTTCTTTTGCCATTAAAGCTTGCTCTTCTGCTAGAAGTTGCAAGGGTACTGGCGGTAAAACTATTGAATCGAAAGTTTTGGTCGTTGATTTTAGGCTGCTAGAGACCGTCTCAGCGCTTTCTTTGAATTTTTCAAGCGCTTCTCGATAATCAATCGGTGGTAAATTGTCAACGATCGTATCGATTAACGCTTGTGATATTGGCTTATTGTGGTTAGCTGCTACTATCATCAGGTTTGATTTTGCTTTACTTAAAGCCCTCAGGCTAGTTAATTATGGTTAAATAATTGTTTTGATTCTGTTAGGATCGACGAGGATCTGATTTCGCCTCGGTTATTGTTTCTAGAGCGGAAGCAAAATAGAAAAAGCGCTGCCTTTGCCGATTTTGCTTTCGACTTCGACGGCGCCGCCGTGAACTAAAGCGATGTGTTTGACGATTGCGAGTCCCAAACCAGTGCCGCCAGTCTCGCGGGAACGTCCGGCGTCAACTCTATAAAATCTTTCAAAAAGTCTTGGTAAATGCCGTTGTTCAATGCCAATGCCTTGATCGATCACTTTAATTCTGAGCATTTTTCTCTCGCTCTCTTCTTTGACTGCAATAGTGATAGTTTTTTCGGGTCCTCCGTATTTAATGGCGTTTTCTATTAAATTAACCAGCGCTTGCTCTAGCAGTGATTTATTTGCTCTCACTTTGAGCCTTTTAGAGATTTTAATCTCTAATTCAACTTTGGCGATTTCAAGCTCGCGCACCATTGAATCTTTAATTGACTTTATGAAGTTGTGTAAATTAACAGACGCGCATTTGATTGAACCGGCTGATGATCCTCCTTGCTCTAATCTAGCGATCGAAAGAAGATCCTCTATGATTTGCTGGATTCTGTTGGCTTGCTTTAGAATTATCTCCAAAAAATGTTTGCAATCGTCTTGGTTTTGATACGAACCGCTTAGCAAAGTTTCGGCAAAACCTTTAATGCTGGTGATGGGAGTTTTTAATTCGTGCGAGACGTTTGCCACAAAATCCCGCCTTATAGCTTCAAGCCTACGAGTTTCGGTTAGATCGCGAAGAATAACTAAAATTTTTTTATCAGCGGTTGGTTGATTGTGATATAGATAAAAAGAGAGTTTTAGCGATTTTGAAACCGGCTCAGAAATGTTTAGATCTATTTCGGCAGAAAGCTTTCTTCTTAAAACTTTTTTAGCAGTTTTCACCAGTAGCCTTGATTGTAATAATTTCTCAAGTTCTTCTAATTTTTTGGGGATAGTTATTTGTCCTAGAAGATCAAGAGCGGCGCTATTGGCAGCGGCAATCCGCATATTTTCTCTTACAAAAATAATACCTAAGTTAATGTTTTGAACTAAGAATTCGGCGGCAAATTCACTCGCATAACGGTCATTTAGAGGTAAGCCAGTTGAATTTTTGTGACGAGTTATTTTCAAGCTTTTTTAATTATCTTGATAACGATAACCGATGCCTCTTACGGATTGGATGTGCTTGCCATGCCGACCAAGTTTTTTCCGCAAATTGAGAATTTGAACATCGATCGAGCGAGCGGTTGCCGGATAATCTGCTCCATGAATATTTTTGATAATATCATTTCTTTGAAAAACTGTGCCCGCATTTACAACTAAATGATGAAGCAACTTAAACTCGGTACCTGTCAGATTAAGTTTTCTATTTTTAATCAATACTTGATGGGCATTGGTGTCAATTGTTAATTCTCCGCTTTTTAATACCTGATCGTGATTTTTGGTTCGGCGATTTTGGCGGCGCAATAAAGAGCGCACTCGCGCTAGCAAAATTTTGGGGCTGAAAGGCTTGCTAAGATAGTCATCCGCCCCGACCTCAAGACCGGAAACCACATCTGCTTCTTCTCCTTTAGCCGTTAGCATAAAGATTGGAATTTGTTGATGCAAACGGCTACGCCTGATTTCAGCGCAAACTTCAAAGCCGTCCATTCCCGGTAGCATCAAGTCAAGTATCAGCAGATCGGGAGAAAATTCGGTAAGCGCGCTTAAAGCTTCTTCTCCGTTGGTAACTCCTTTGACAGTGTAACCTTCTTTGCTGAGGTTATAAATTATCAGCTCGAGAATATCGAGCTCGTCTTCTACGACCATGATTTTGGCTTTGCGGTTTTCCGCTTGTTTGATCATTTTTTTATTTGTCAGCTAGCTGATCTACTAGTTTAGCTTGCTAAAACTTTAGCTGAGAACAGTTGGAATGGCAAGCACGGAGTGATTAGCGGAATATTTTCTAACAAAGACTCAACATTATTTAAACCTAAATTTAACAAAGCTGGCGGCAAAAATCCGAAACGTTGATAACTGAAATTCCCAAAACCCGCTTTAGTAAGAGCGGCTTCGATAATTTTAGGGCGCATTTTAAAAAAACTTACTTCGCCTTTAAAGGACATTCCCGGCGTAAGTAGTATTTGAAAATAATAAAGCAAGTTATTTGGGTTAGGTTCAAGAAAACATATTTTGCCGTTTGCTTTCAAAAATTTTCTCATTTGCAAAAACGCTTCCTCTAAATTTGCCAGATGGTGAAGGGTGAAAAAAGCGATTATTATCGAATAACGCTCTTTAAGCTCGTTGGGCGGTTCGCTATGTATATCATGGGCGTAAAGTGGAATGTTCAGTTCACTCCCATTGGCGATTGTACGCAATTTTTCTAGCAGTTTTGCTGATAGATCTAAACCTTCAATTTCATAACCCAACTGGCGAAGCGGAATTGTGTATCTTCCTGCCCCGCAACCAACCTCTAAAATAGGTTCGTTTTTTGGCAAAGGAAAAAATTCGATAAATTTTTGAATATGTCTAAAAATATAAGGCGATGGACGCCGTAACATTGTTTTTTTGTCGCGGCTTTCGAAATAAGCGATTTGTACCCTATTTTTTTCCTCTATAAATTGATTTTTTTCTATGTTCATGTTTTCCTTTTAATTTGACAAAGAGGGGTTTCCCCTATTTTAAATGTCTTTTTCTCCATAAAATCTTCAATTTCTTGAGCGGCAAGTTTTTGATCAGAATATTTACTATAACATATATTTTTAATTATGCCCGTTTCAATCATCTGAATTATTTTTTTCTGATCATTTTTTCGAAAAGTAGTAAGTAGAGGATAATCGTAGGGGGTTAGATTTGGCTGATTGCTTATTAAATATAACAAAGCCGCCATATCGCTTTGGATGTAAAGCTTATCTGAGTTTGTTAATTTTTGAGCGGTTATTTGAGCTTTCTTTTCAAAATCTTGGTTTACAATCGCGCCACTTAAATAGGGAAGCGTTGATTTTGTTAAATGTTGATCGCTCATTCTGTTGACGCTCCAAAACAGTTCAATTGTGACCAGTGTTGCAAAAAATATCATAAAAACTAAGCGACAAAATAGCCTTAAAAAATTTTTATTGTGGATTAATTCAAAGAATAAAGATACGCCAAAACACAAGCCGGGAGCGGCGATCATTAGGTGGTAAATATCGCATCTTGGAAAAGTTGCCGCCAGATCAGCGGAAATAAAAAGAGTTGGCGTTAATAAATTTTTTTTGAGTGGCAGGAGTAAACATAGGGCTGGTAAAAAATAAATTAAATAGCGCGCCGCGATTCTTATTCCTGAAATTGTTTGATAGCCAGTAAGATCAAATAATTTAAAAGCGTTTTCTAAATAAGAAAGTGGCGCATTTTGAAGATAAGCAATCTTGTTGGCAAACATAAAATCAAAGACTGCTTTTCCGTTTCCACTGGTAAGTTGTGGTAAAAACAACGACAACCCAGCGATTGAAGATAATATCATGTATTTAACTAATTTAAATTTTTGATTTGAAGGAGTTGCTAGTAAAACAGCAACAATTGCCAGCGCCCCAGTATTTTGTTTAGTGAAAAGGCAAGCGATTGCCATCACCGCCGCCAAAAAAAATTTTTCTTTTTGGAGAGCGTAAAACGCTGACCATAATAATAAAGAGGCAAGAGGCGAATATAGCGAACCGCCAGCTGATAAATATGGATCGGGAAAAATAAGAAGCAATCCAATAAGAGACCAGTAATTTTCTCTTTTGGGAGAGAAGAGAAGAAAAATTTTAAGTAAAATCGAGCCGTGCAATGCATAAATCGCCGCCCCTAAAGATTTAATTAAAAAAATATGGCAGCCAAAAATTTTTACGCCTAAGGCGGTTAAATAAGGAGCTAGTGGGCCACTCCCGAAAAAAACTTCAACATACAAGAGCTCTCCTTCTGAGAGTCTTTTTACAACCTGTAAAAACCACACTTCGTCTCCTAAGTTGACGCCGCTCAGGTGGCTCGCGAAAAATCCCCGAAAAAATAACAACAAAAATATGGATAAAGAATTTTTCAAGAGTAAGCCGGCAAATTTAAACCAGTTTCTAAAAACCAAAGGCAGGTCTTTTGAATTCCATCTTCAAGCGAATGCTTGGGCGACCAGTTCAAAAGTGATTTAGCTTTTAAGATGCTGATTGGATAGATTGAATTGTCAGCTACTGTTCCTAGGTGAGGTTCTTTTAATATTTGGGGTTCTTTTTGCAGAGTTTTTTTGATTATTTCCAAAACTTGATGATTTGAGTTTAACTGGCCGCTACAAATGTTAAAAATTTCTCCCTTGAATTCTTCTTTTCCAGCGAGTTGAATAATCCCCTCCGTCAGATCGTCAACGTAAATAAAATCTCTGTATGTTTTGTTTACTGTCAATCGTATCGGAATACCTTTGGCAATATTTTTAATTATAGTTGGAATAAGCCTGTCAGGCTGTTCAAAGGGACCATAAACATTGCTGGTTCTGATAATATTGACCGGCAAATTAAACTCTTCGCAATACTGTTTGATAAGGGTTGTTTCGATGTTTTTAAGCGCGCCGCGAAATATCTTCGGCTGACACTGTTTGTCTTCTTGATATTGCTCGTTAGTTGATAATTTGTTGATACGACCATATTCAAGGCAACTTCCAATATGAATAAACATTTTTGGAGGGAAGATTTTTGAGGCTTCTAGCAGATTGAGAATTGATTGGGGGTTGTTAAAAAGCGCTTGCGATTTACTACTTTGGTCAGCTGGGTGTTTTTTATATGAGGCGCAATTTATAATTAAATCTGGATTCGCTTTTTCAAATACTCTTAGGAGCTCTTGATAATTTGTCAAGTCAACGCTGTGAACAGTTGTTTGACTCAATAAGTTTGAGATTCTCCAAGTATCCGAGCTTGGCTTAATCAATAAATGAAGCGAATTTTGTCCGCCATTTTTTTTGTTTAGCGAAAGTATTTTAGAAGTTAAATTCCCGCCGACAGCTCCTGCGGCTCCGGTGATAAGAATTGTTCTTTGGCGCATAGTTTGATTTGATTAGCTAGATGTTTGTGGTCGTTTTCCGTCTCTTCGGCCGTTCTCTTTTCTAACGATTCTACAAAGGCAAGAATTTTTTCAACTTCGCTAACTAGATTTTTATCGGCAATGTCACGAAAGAATGAGGATCGCAAAAAAGAAAAGCTGGTTTTTAATCTTACCATTTCAGCTAGCAGAAGTTTGCATGGAATCGGCGCGCCGCTGTCGATTGTGGTAACACCGCCAAAGCCGAATGGTTTGCTGATTTTGTTTCTGATCTGCTCCAAGGTTCCATCAATTATCGGCTCAAACAGGTTTTTAGATTTTCTCGCGACCATTAAATCGCTTAAGCCGACGTATACTTTGCTGATGGGAGAAACTTTAATTTCTTCTAAAATTTCAAGCGCTTCAACCGTTTCAAGTAGTATGGCTAGCGGCGCGCATTCTTTAGTAAGCTCAATGGCGCGGTAAATTTCTTCTGTTGATTTGACCATAGGCAACAAAATTTCGTCGGCTCCTAGATCGATTGCTGACCTAATATCCTCTTCTATCAAGGCTGGATGATTGTTAATCCTGCAAATTATTTTTTTGGTGGTTAGCGAGCGCAACAGCGAAAGATCTTCTCTGCTGTCAGGTCTGATCGAAGTATTATAACCGATTTGCCTCTCTTTTTTTCCTAAATATTCCCAATCAATCACGAAAGTGGTGATTGCCATCGATTGATTGGCGGAGAGCACCATTTCTTGATTTTTGTAAAAAAGATACAGTTCAAACGACATTTTTGCGGCAAATTATTGCTAAACTTGATCCGAAAGGTAATTGAACTTTCGAGAGATATTTGACTTCAAATTGAGTGATTTTTTCAAAGAGAAAATTAAGAATTTTTGGAGGTGTGTCTTCGGTTGCCAACGTTTCTTTGTTGATTTTACGAGGAAGCAATCTTGAGCAAACAACTACAGGGAACAAGATAGAATTAAAATAGTTTATTTTTATTATTTTAAAACTATTATTTTTTAATAGAGAAAGCAATTGCCCTTTTGAGTATCGCCGATGGTGTCCAGCGACTTTATCACGCTCGCCCCACAAAAATTGAAAAGCTGGCACGGTCGCTATTAGGTAACCATTGTTTTTCATTACCCGATTTACATCGGCAAAAGCTTGCCGATCGTCAGCCGTATGCTCAAAAACGTCGCAAGCTATAACTAAATCAAAGCTTTGCTCCTTAAATGGAATATTAACAGCATCAGCTTTGACGTAAAAAGTGTTGTGGCGAACATACTCCGGCAAAGTTCTTTCGGCGTATAAGTCTAAACCAATTATCTCTTTGAACCGCTTAGCCAATAGCGAACTTTGATAGCCGGTTCCAGAGCCTAGATCTAAAACTGCCGCCGCCGGCGGAAGTTTTAAATTATCGAGATTGTTGAACACCCACTGCCTGCGAGCTTTAAACCAAAAATGATCTTGCTCGGCTTTAGCGATCCAAGCAGTGCGCTTGGCATCAAAAGTTTCGTTTGTTGTTAACACTTCGCTTATTCTTTTGTTTTTAAATAAAGTTCTCTTAACTTTCTTCCTTGGCGGCGAAGACTTACGGCGGTTAGGATACTTCTTACTCCGAGCTTTAATCGCCCCCAACCAGAGTAGGCAGAAACGCCTTTTTCTCTGATGTCGCGCTCGATCGGTATGGAAATAGTTGGCAATCTAGAAACACCGATTAAACTTACTATATGGGGTTTTTCGACATGAGGCGCCGCTTTAACAATAAAATCTCTTAGCAATTTGTTCACAATTAAAAAAGCACCCGCATTTTGCGGCACTCCTATTATTGTGCTGTGCAGGGCCTTAAATACTCTAGAGGTCAAATGCCTTGAGCTTTGTTGATATGTTCCTGTTCTGCCAGCAAAAACGCACGCAACATTTCTGCTGGTAATTTCATTGTAAAGTCGCGGCAGATCTTCAGGGCGATCTTGCAGATCAGCATCCATGGTTACAAAATAATTACCATTAGCTGTTGCAAGTCCTTTGATTAAAGCTTGATGTTGACCACGATTTTGGGGGAGCCGTATTATCTTGATATCTTGTTCTCTGTCTGGAGGAGGATTTTTCTCCAGAACCAAAACTGAGTCTAGAGGGCAGGCGTCCTGCACGAAGACTAATTCGTGTTGTATTTTTGCTCTATTTAGGGTAGTTGTAAGGCGCTCCCTCAAATTAAGCAAGGAGTCTTTATTTTTATAAACTGGGAGAACAACTGATATTATGCGGCGATGGTCGTGCGATGGGTTATGGTTATGCGGGTTATGGTTATGCGGCCTCTCTTGTTTTGTCATTTGTTTATCTAAAAAATGCACTTATATAAACACTGATTAAATGAGTGTTAAACGGATTTTTATACTTTTATTTTTAAGTATTCAAGTCTTTGGAGTGATTCTTTCTCGTTTTTTGCCGGAGCGTTTATTTTGCTGGGCTCCACACGATCAACAAACCTATTATTTCTTAAACGTTTGGCAGGGAACAAGAAAATTATCCGGAGCTGAGGTGTTAAAACGTTATGGGATGCCATATAGTGGTTGGAATTCGCACGCTTCGGCAAATTTGAATAACCTAGTTGTGCTTCGTGAATCGCGCTCTCAGGATTCTTTGCCGATAGAAGTTTTGCTTTTGACCCGTACCAATGGTAAAAATTGGCAACGATGGTGGTATAAAACGGATGGTCATGCAAAATTTAGCCCAAAGTGATTCTTTACCGGCAAAACTTAAGATTTTTGCGCGCGTTTTAGCGGCCGCAATTCTCATCAAAGGGTATTTTGTTGTTCCACCTCCTAGCGTTCCTTTTTTTGCGGTGTTACAGCCAATTGTTGATTTTATTCACACTAAAATTATTTTAGAGAGCGTGATTGTTTTTTGTATGTTGTTTATTTTGTTAGGGCGCCAGATAACTGTTTTCTCTTTTATTGGCGGGAGCGCCATGATTTTGAGTCTCCTTCTTAGCGCGCCTAATTTTGCAAATAGCAGATTATATCCGGCTTATTTGTTCATTTTAATTGGTCTTTATGAGGAGCGTTATAAGCTTGCGCCCTTAAAATTTCAGGCAATTTTGCTTTATTTTGGAGCCGCGCTTAACAAAATTTGCGACATCGATTGGTGGAACGGAACTTACTTTGAAGGTTGGATGTTTGAAAGATTGCAACATCAGATCTTTACCGATCTATATATTTTACTTCCAGAGCATTTTTTGTCAACTCTTTTTGGAGTGATGACGATTCTTTTTGAGTGTGCAGTAGTCGCCTTCTTAGTGGTTCCGCGGCTGGCTTTGTATGGAGCTCTATTTGGAAGTTTGTTTCACGGATTAGCTTTTTCCTTAACGGGGGAGGATTTTGGGGCGTTTACGGCCGCAGTTTTCGCTTCGTTTTTCTTGTTTTTGCCATTTAGCGAGGAGCGGAAGAATGGCGATTTACCTTCAAGCCGAAAAAATATTTTTGAAGCTCCCCTTTTTACTTATTGCTTGTTTTTGTTGATGACTGTGCCGTATGGCTCTCTAGCTTGGCTAAAAGGCGCCGCTCAATTTATCTTTGTTTTTGCAGTGTTAAAAATTTTGCGAGACATTCCTCAAAACGAACGGGCAACGCCGGTGATTGTTAAGATCGCTGACGCCCAATACGATCTTGCTAGTTAATCAATTATGAAATAGATCGGATTTGGGCAATTTAAAGAGTAATATTCAAGAGTTTTTTCGCCGCAGACCCCCGGATAATCTCCCTTAGCCTCTCCAACTTCTAAAATAATTTGCAGATGCAGATGAGCTGGCCAAGCCCCATTTTCTTTTGGGTTGCCGATTTCACAAAATTTTTCACCACCCTTAATTTTGTTTCCCTGTTTTAGGTTGTTTAAAGAACTTTTGCTAAGATGCCCATAAAGGGTGTAAAAAGAGAGTGAATCTATTTGGTGTTGCAGAATAATAGTTGGCCCATAGTCTCCAACCGCATTATTGTCGCGAAAGCTATGAACTACACCAGCAAGCGGAGCTAGGATGGGGGTTGCCGGAGGCATCCAAATATCAACTCCAATATGTATATAACGCTCCTTTCCGACTTCGGTAAAGTTCGTATTTCTGCAATACCATTCTCTTTTTTCCAAATATCCGCCATAAGCGTATTTTTTTTGGGTATTTTTAATTTGATTTGAAACGAATCGTTCCATTGATTCAAGCGATATGAGATCCTCTTGCGGGTAAAGTTTGCGAGCTTCGCCGGAAAGATCAATAAGCGCCGAATTTTTGGTGGTCAATCTGGGAGTCGTGATTGGCGATAATTTTAAACCTTTAATTCGCTCCCAAAAGACTCCGTTTAGATCTCTTAGTTTATCAAGGTTGCTAGTTTGCATTAGGTTGGTTGTTTAACAAAACGGGAATAAAGGGTTTCAAAAGCTAATTTCATATCTTTTTCATCGACATAGATCAATAGTTCGTTATAAGTTGAGGCTACTTCAACGATATTGATATTTTGCAGATATAACTGTTGAAAGACGGCATTTAAAAAACCCGGAGTTTGGCAAAGTTTTGGATCAAACAACCCGCCAACTAATGCGATATTTCTGTTGATGCTAAGCGGCTTGCCTTTGACATGATGGTGAATTTTAGCGGCAGCTGATTTATTGAGAAAAATTGTTATTTGGCTTAATCCTTGGGTGATTGAGATAAATTCTCCTTTGGCTTGAAGTTCTCTGACGAAAGAAGCGACCTCTTGTCTGCGGCGAGGCGATATTGAGTAGGAGATAATGCAGAGATTTGAAGCTGCTTGTATATTGGAAAAGCGATACTTTATTTGAGTTAGCTTAGAGCCTTTATGTCGTTTTTTCTGATGGCGCGACAGCGCCATCACCAGCGAGGTCGCAGTGATGTTTTTTTTCAGTTTAGTTTCAATTACAGGTTTTAAAAAACGAGCCAGCGCGGAAAGATTAAACAAACGGTTAGCAATACCTGTTTGTAGAAATAAATTGTGCTCAGTAAGGCTTTGTAGGGCGTCTTGTAAAGAAAGCATAATGTTATATTTATAACAAAAAATATAAAAAATTATATATTTTTTATACTTTTTTGACAAAGGTTAATTTAGTCCTTTATAAACTTAAGGTTATTATTAAAAACAGTTTGTAAATTTATGTTTTTTAAAGCAGTTTTAGGTGGTAGACAAGATTTTCAGATTTTGCCAAGGCAAGCAGAAGAAAATCAACACTCCACGGTCGCTCTGCCGCAAGCGCCTAAACTCTCTTTTGAGATTAAACGGATGTCGCTTGGTCACTTTGACGAGAGCGTTGCTCTTTTGTCGTCCGATCCAAACCTAGCCTTTATGCCCGAAGAAAAGAAACTGTTGCTATCAATGTTGCAGGCTCCACGTCTTTGGGGGCAGGCCGTAAATCTTGTGGCGTTAGCTGGCGACTGTGAACCCGGCGACGGTTCTGGAATAGCTCGACATAGGGTTGTCGGCGTTTTTTTGGGGACTGCCGGATTCAGAGGTTGTGTTAATCATTTAATAACTAGCGCAACGGTTAGAGGGTTTGGCGTCGGTAAAGCTCTCTTGCTTGCTGGCGTTAGAGAGTTGATTAACAAGGGAGCGCCGCGAATTGTTCTGACAGTTACGGCTGATAATAACGCGCCGGAAGCGGCTAGAGGTTTTTATGAAAATTTTGGTTTTGAAATTCAGCCTGGAGAAGCAACTTTGGAGGTTGATGCTCAAATGATCGCCCAAAAGTGTGGTTTATTGCTTACCAAATATAACTGAATTTTCTGATCGCTGTTTAATATCAACTTGGCGATCTTGAAGTTGTAATCTGCCTGAGCGCTTCGTAGGCGACAATCGACACCGCATTGCTCAAATTTAAACTGCGAACGCCGGAACAAAATATAGGAATTTTTAAAATCTGATCTCTATTGAATTTAGCTAAAAATTCATCGCTCAAGCCCGTGGTTTCTCTGCCAAAGACTATGGCGTCGCCTTTTGAAAAATCGGCTTGATGATAAAGTTTGTCTCCTTTTGTTTCAATCAACCAGATCTTGTTTGGTTTTTGGCTTGTTATGTATTCTTCCCAGCAAGAGTGTTGAGTTAAGGAAACATACGGCCAATAATCTAGCCCAGCCCGCCTGACCCTTTTTTCATTGATTTCAAAACTCATTTTGCCGACAATATGGAGCGGCGCTTGCAAGGCGGCGCAAGTGCGAGCGATCGAACCTGTGTTTTGAGGAATTTCAGGATTCATCAGCACAATTTGAAACATAATAATATCCTCATTAAATAAATAGTATTTCAAAGGTTGTTTGTGTTATAAAGGCTTGCTATGTATAACGCCACAGTAGTCAAGCGAATTCAAGTCGCAGATAATTTAATTATTTTACGAATCAAGCCGGATTGGCAAATTCCTGATTTTAAGCCGGGTCAATATGTTGCGATTGGATTGAGCGAATCAGAGGAGGATCTTGGCGACAATCAGAGCATGCCAACAACCGCTAAAATTATTAAACGGGCTTATTCGATCGCGACTCCGCCGCGGCAAAAAAATTATCTTGAATTTTACATCGCTCTGGTTGAAGGTGGTGAGCTAACAACTAAGATTGGCAAATTGGTCGAAGCTAGTAGGCTTTTTGTTACTCCAAAAATTACAGGAAGCTTTACCCTTGATGGCGTACCAGAAGGGAAAAACATGATTTTTATTTCGACCGGCACTGGTATTGCTCCTTATATTTCGATGATCGAAAATGGCTTAAGCGCTCAGGAGATCACCTTAATTCATGGTGTGCGGCATGATTCTGATCTAGCTTATCGTGAGATCTGTTTAAATTGGGAGAAAACCCTCGGTAATTTTCGTTACTTGCCGATCGTTAGCAGGCCAACTAGTGAGTGGCAGGGAAGGGTTGGAAGAGTGCAAGCGCTTTTTGAATCTGGAGAGGTTAAAACCGATCCACTTAGCGATCATATTTTTTTATGTGGCAATCCGGCAATGGTTGATCAGATGGAATCTTATTTGAAAGCGCTCGGTTTTAAGGAGCACCTCCGAAGAGATCCGGGCAATCTTCATTTAGAGAAATATTGGTAAGTTGAAATTATGCCCTCAGCCAACAAAACAATCGCCGCTACAAGCAGGAAGGATCAAGAGCAACCTCAGCAAAACTCTTCGCCCGATCTCGCTTCTTTGCGTCCTCTCAGTTTTCATAATTTAGCTTCAATTTATCAAGCCGGCGGAAAGCCTGCTTTGGCGGCTCGGTTGGCGGAAGATCATACAGCCGCTATCGAAGAGAAAAAATTAAGGCGCCCGGTGATTCCTTATGTTTATCAGCTGAAAGATGGAAAATTTTACGCTAATGGTCAAAAGGCGAGCTCTTTGTTCGACTCTTCTCAGGAAGGTTTTAGGCTTTTAAAGCCGTTTCTTAAACTTGAGCAAGGCTTATCTGCCGATCGGCAGAGCGCCGGAATGATGCTTAGTCCAGATTATTACAACTCCGGAAGGCACTATCTTTATTTTTACATGCCAGATAAATCCAAGCCAGCGACCTATCAATGTTTTGCTCTTGAATTTGTTGGTTCACGCTCTGAGTTTTTGAGCTTTGCCAGAAAGTTAGCGCCAGAGTATTTAGCGCCAACTTTTTCCCCTTCTTCTCCGCTTGTTTCGCCTGATATTAAATTGCCATCAAAAGACGATCTACTTTTAGCGGCTTTATCGGCTTATGGTTGGTCGGCTAGGGATCGCGGCAAACAAGATTATTTGAGGCGTCTTGCTGATCTGCCAAACTTTGAAGCAAGTTTAATAGATGGTGCCATTGAAAGAGCGAAATTGGCTGAGTCAATAAAAATTCTGCTCGAATCGCTGGAAGATCAAAAAGATGTTTTGAAATTTATCCAAAAAGTGGTAGAACTCATTCGTTATGATGGTCATTCGTTAAATGGCGATATATTAAGCGGTGAGGAGTATTTTGCGGTTTTGCGAAAAATCGCCCTTCAAATTAAAGGCGCAACTTTACCGCAAGACGTGATGAATAATGGAACGAATAACCGATCTGAATTAGTTGGTAATTTGCTTGAGGTTCCAACGATAGCAACTGATTTTTTGGAAAACAATCAGCCACCTATCACTCATCAAAAAAAGTATATTTGGGACAATCTGAATCAGGCGCGAGCCATGCCTGTTTCTTTTCTGGGGGACGATCAAGCTTTTCAAAACAAGGCAGCTTCGCTAAGTTTAGCCGAAGTAAAACTGCTTCAAACAATTATTAGACTGCGAACCAAAAAAATAGCCGATTTTCAAAGCGGCATGTCTGACGCTGGCGATCTGATTGATGCAAAGCCGAGCAGTTTTAATAAACCAACCGTTGGAGGCGACAATTTTATTTTTTCCCTGATTTTTGATCGTAACAATGCCAAAAACGACGTGTGGCGTGATTTTGCAAAACCAACCTTGCGACCATCGGTAGCAGAAAGCAAGGTAACCGTCCTTGCCGCCGCCATCGAAGATTCTGCCAATAGAAAACCATTCCTTGCTAACAGTAGTCAGCTTGCTCTCTTAGACAAGGGATTTGAGGATCTCACGCCTCAAACTATAGCCCCCTCTTTAGACCCAGCTCTCAATCTTCAATTTCCGAAATCGACTGAAAATTACGAGCGCTTTTTTTCACCTGCTTCTCCCGATAAGCAATTTGATCTGATTTTTGATAGCAAACAGCGGCAACAACTTTTTACAGTCACTGAGTCCTTATTGGTTGAAGAAAAATTTATAAAGCGCAAGTTTCAAGAGAAGAAGATCCCTAAAAAGGGGGAAAATAGCCAAGTTGCTTTAGCCAATAATTCTTTTGAAATTTCAACAATCGCCGAACAAGAGATTTTAATTGATGCATTTTCGTCTTTGCAAACCAAATTGAAAGATTTTTTGTTGAATGATTCAGCTAGTAAAACCTTATCTTTTGACAAGAGAGAAAAGTATAACGGAGCGCAAGCGATTTTAGAGAAGCAAGAGCTTGTCGAAGATAAAAACACTTTGAGGGAAAAGACGACAACAGCAACTTTAGATCCGGTTGCTTTTGAAAAAGCTGATTTAGCAGATCTAATATTAAAAGAGTTGTTTAACGAGCAGGCGGATCAATTAATTAGCGGTGCGGAAAAAGCTGATTTGAAAACTCCCATAACAACCGATCTTTCTTTTAGCAATAAAGATCCTAACGATAAATTTAGCAAGCTAGATAAGTTAAAAGAGATTTTGGTAGATATTCAGCCGGAATTTGAGAGATCTCGGAAATTTTCTGCTTTTCACTTAGATGATGAATCTTTGCAAAGATTATCGCTTGAACTTGCTGATGGTTATTTTAATAGAACCGCCGCCATGGCAAATGAGAGATCTTCTGATAATAGAAGTTTATTCACCTCACAAACCGTTTCTCAAATATTAAAAGTCTTTGAAAGTGTTGGTTTTCGAGAGGGAAACAAACTTTCAAAGCTCGATCAATTTAATCGCAAAAAACTCTCTCGTCGCCTAATTGCTCTGCTTAAAAAGCGAAGAGAGTTTCAAAAAATTCGAGAATTTATTTTAAGTATGCCACCAGCCGTTAAAAAATCTTCTTTTTATTTTGATTTATTAATTATGGAGATTGCTTTCGCAGCGATTGGAGATCGAGGGCGAGCTTGGTCGATGCTTCTAGAAAGCGGATTCTCTGCTGATGAGATTTTAAAGCTTCTCGAACTTTCGCGCAAACTTCGCAAACAACAACTTTATTATGCAAATAAATTGCATAATAAAGAGGCTTTGAATTCCTCTAGTAATCGCCAATTCGATCTTGCTCAATGAGTGAATTTTTTTGTTATAAATGTTTAGAGGAAGCAGGATTAGTGGAACGCGGCAAAGTTTCGCGACAAGCGCTTTGCCAAAAATGCGGAGCTTATCTCCGTTGTTGTTTAAATTGCGAAAATTACGATGAGTGTGTTTCAAATCAGTGTCGCGAGCCGCAGGCTGAGCTGATATCAGATAAATCCTCGGGTAATTTTTGCGATTATTTCAAATTTAAAGCTGGTAGCCCTAAAAAAGGCTTAAATTTTGACAGAGATAGTTATAAAAAGAAGCTCGATGATCTATTTAAAAAATAAATATTTATGGTAAGCTTGACACCGTGAATACAGATAGATCAAACCGTGTTTCCGCTTTTTGGTTTATTGGCGAGCCGCATTTTTATTCCGCGCTTTATATTGCTCCGCCCGCAACCGAACAGTTGTCAACCGAGTTGTCTTCTAGGGAGTTGAAACTGACGTTTTTTGATTGCGATGGCAGGCAGATTAATAACTCTCTGCTGGAGCTTGAGCCTAAAGAGGGAATTGCTCTCGATCTCGCGCCATTTATTGACGAAGCCCGTTTGAATCGAGGTTTGCGCCACGGTATGTTGATGCTTGAATCATTAAGTGACTATTCGGCTGAAATCGTTTTACAGCAAAGCGCTTCGCCGCAAACTTCTTTTTGGCTGACCGTGACAAAAACAGTGCCTCCAGAGTCCGGCATAATTTTTCCTGTCAATCTAGAAGGGAACTTGTTAAAAAAAATAGTTGTTCTGACAAATGTTGAAAATCAACAAATTGAACTGGCAGCAAAACTTTTGGTTGGTAATCGCAAACCAGAGATAAACATAACTTTGCCGTCTAGGGGTTCGACGGTTATGACATTGGCTAATTTTCTGGAACTAGTCGATGATGCTAGTTTTTTAAACGAGGAGTCTTGCAGGATCGGATACTTAAAGCTAACACTGAAAAATAAGGTGACGGTTTTGTACGATGTTTTGACCTTGGAAGGTTAGATATGAAGGATTATTCAAGTTGGCTCGGTTTTTTTGATCTGACAAGTTGTAGTCTTGAGGTTAGTGAGAGTAAAAATTTTGCTAAACAAGCTTCCGGTCAAAATTTGACTTCCACCACAACCGCTGTCGTTGGGAATGAGTCTGGTTCGATTGCCAGTGGAGCCGTTTGGCGCGCTGGTCCAATTCTTCATCTCTGCCCGGTCTCTTCTGTTACTAGCGTGCCGCATCCAATAGAAGTTGATGTTGGTGTTTTTGGAGGTGGTATTGAAAAGCTAAAGCTGGCAGTTGAAGGTTTAAGACTTACTCAGCCGGATGGAATTTTATTGAATAAACTTTTTCCTATAGTTTTTGCCGAAGCCAAAGGTTTGATCGCGATTGAAGTTAATATGCGAGTTGTTGGAGTTAGCGCCGATATCGATCCTAATGGGGTTTTTCTTGATTTTCCAACTGACCATGAAGAGCGTCAGCAGTATCAGCTTGCCTCTGATGTTGATAATAATAAAAATTATGCAGAACAATTTACGGTAACAGCTGTTTGCTCCGAAAAAGTCGTCAGCTCGGTTGTGGCAATTAATCGTCACTATTCATCTCTTTATATTTCAGTTTGGTCTGAATCTGCCGGAAAATCATCGCCGCGCGGAGAGATAATTCGCGAACAGATAGCGCCATGTTCTTTAAAGGAGATAAATTTAGGGGAGGTTTTAGAGAAAATAGCTGGAGAAAAATCCGATAGTGTCTTTGATCTTCGTTTTATGCCGGCTAGATTTTCGATTAAGGGCGCCGAAGATTGTTCCCTATATATGATACAAAGAACGCGCCGCGGCGGAAAGATCCTTTCGGTTGTCCAAATTTGATCCGTGAAATATCTATTTTTTTCCCCTTATGCTCTTTTTTCTCCGGAAAGCGACCCGCTCTTGATTTTAGCTCGCAGTTTAGTAGAGAAAAAAAAAGATCTCTTGTGGCTAGTTTGTGATGGGGTATTTCAACGTTGCTCTCGTAAAGAGCTCTGTACCGATCCAGCCGAATGTTTTGCCTGTGAACTTGAGGCTGGCAAGCTAGTTCGTTGGGGCTCACTTAAGTTTGTAAGCTTATCTGATTTTATTACAGCGGAGATAACTTGTTGGCTGAAGAAGTTAAGCAAGATCGAAAGACAAAAAGCTTACGAATTTTTTTGTCGCCGTAAATATCAAGAAGCCGAATCTGATTCAGTTAATTATCAACAAGAAGATCTATTGCTCGGTGATTATAACGCCGATAAAGATCCGCTTGTTGAGTTGGCTCTACTTGCGGCTAGTTTGGGGTTAAAAATTGGCGATTCTTATCCTAAGCTTACACTACTGACTGTTAATTTTGATCTTTTGACAACAACTTTTTTGTCCTCTTTTAAATATCCCAAAGAGACAGCGGCTTTTTTATCTGATCTTGGTTATCAAGTTTCCGTTAATAATAATAAAAAAGTGGTAAAAATTGTGGAGTGTTGTTTTAATAATAGCTCTATTTCTACTGGTTCTAGCGGGGCTTTATTTACCTCTTGGCCTAGCGGCGAAATTTACGATTCGAAATTGATTATTAAAGACATTTTAAGTAAGCGAGCCGATCACGATCGTTGGCCTAAAGAAATTCGCGTTTTGCTTGATGGCATAGCTGAGTTCGTGGGATAGCCGAATTTTTATATCGCTAGAGCGTGCTTAAGCTAAAATCAATCTGCTGTTTATTTTTTTAATGAGTTTTTCTTGTCAGCTCAACTATCGCCAAAATCAGAATAAGAAGCGATGACAAACTAATGACATAGTTCGTTTTTTCTAAGTTAAATTGATTTTTCCCGTATTTTAGGAGCTACTAAGGATTGCTTCGAAATAATCATTAAAAATACTATATGATAAAATGCGCATTCGAATAGGTTCTCGCCCAAGCCAATTGTCTAAACTGCAAGCCTTAGAGGTAGCTCGAGCTATTAACAACTCCTCTCTTGACTGCGATGTCTCTCATTTTTTTAGAGACTCTAGCGGAGATTTAGATCAACTAACCAAGCTCTCGGAATTTCAGGGTAAGGGGGTTTTTACTAAAGATTTTCTTGAGTTTCTTGAAAGTGGAGAGATTGATTGCGTTGTCCACTCTTGGAAAGATCTGCCGATAGAGGAGAGAGGTTCGACCGAGATCGTTGCCACTTTAAAACGAGCTGATATTCGAGATGTCTTGTTGTTGAAAAGAAGCTTTGTCGAAGATCCTTTGCCAGTAAGGTCTAACTTAAATATTTTAACATCCTCTCCTCGGCGCGAATATAATCTTAGTAAATTTCTTCCCACATCTTTACCCGTGCAAGTTGGTAAAATAAATTTTGAATCTGTGCGAGGAAACGTAGAGACTAGAATCAAAAAACTTTTGGAATGCGATCGAGCCGACGGTTTGGTTGTTGCCAAAGCGGCTCTAGATCGAATTCTACTCTCTTCAGATCAGGTTGCTCAGAACGCGAAAGAGTATATTCTAAGAGAAGCATTGCCGCGGCTTTTCCCAATTACTCTGCCGATTAGGGAGAATCCGGCGGCCGCTGCTCAAGGCTCTCTGGCAATTGAAGTTTTGCGGGAGCGTTCGGATTTAAAAGAAGCCTTAGAAAAAATAAATCATTCACAAACTTTCGCCGATGTTGCGGCTGAGCGCGAAATTTTAAAAAGCTATGGAGGAGGTTGTCATCAGAAAATTGGAGTAACCGTTATCTCTTTTGAATTTGGCCGCTTGATCTCTGTTCGTGGTTTGACGGATGACGGCCGCGAGCTAAACGAATGGCGACTTGATAAGTTTTGCAAAATTCCAAAAGCGGCTTCGAGTCAGCAAGTTTGGCCGCCGCCGCTCGAAAGCGAAGAAAGAGAGTATTTTGAAAGGGAAGAAATTAAAGTTTCTTTAAACTTTGATCAATCTTTGGGGATCGTCGTTAGTCGCTCAAATGCTTTGCCGCAAGATATCTGGATCAAACCGGGAACGATTATTTGGGTAGCAGGCGATGATAGTTGGCGCGAAATGGTTAAAAGAGGCGTTTGGGTTTCTGGTTCCAGCGAAGGTATTGGGCAGGATAGGCTTGGGCCTGGTAAAGGTTTATATGATTTTTTTGTTAATTCTTGGGTTAAATTGACTCATAAAGGAGGAAATGATTCGACTTTCGCGAAAGCAGTTGCTTCTTACGAACTTGTGCCCGCGCGACCGTTTCCAGTTTTGCCGGAAGTGACACACTACTATTGGAAAAGCGGATCGCTTTTCCTGCACGCGCTCAAATCAAATCCGGCGATAGTCAATTGTTATCATGGTTGTGGTCCCGGGGAGAGTTATCAGATCATCAAAAGCAAATTAGCCGATCCTTTAAAACTAGGCGTTTTTTTGAATTTAGCAGATTTTTACGAGGAGATTTTATGAGTTTGCGGCGTTTGCAAAGATTAAGGCGCACTAAAGTAATACGAGACATGCTAAGCGACGTTGGTTTTTCCATGGAGCATTTGATTCAGCCTATTTTTGCAGTTGAAGGAATATCACAAGCCGAGCCAATTTTAGGATTAAAAGATAATTATAGATTGCCGGTTAATCAAGTTTTGGCGCAGATTGAGAGTGATTACGAACGCGGGGTCAGAAATTTCCTATTGTTTCCAGTTCCCGCTAAAAAGATGGAGCGTAATTTTTCTGGCAAGTTTGCCGCCGATCTGATTAAAAAAGTTAAAGATAAATTCACCGATCAAATATCGATTTGGGTTGATATCTGCTTATGTTCTTATAATGTTGATGGTCATTGTTGTATTTATGATCAAAATGGAGTTCATAATCTCTCAGCTTCTCTCCAAGAGCTTGCGAATCTTGCCAAAGAGTACGCTTTGAGCGGCGCTGATGGAGTTGCTCCAAGCGACATGAACGATGGCAGAACCGCGGTGATCCGTCAAACCCTGGATGAAGTTGGCCGCGACTGCGCGGCGATTATGAGCTATAGCGCTAAGTTTGCCAGTAATTTTTATGGACCATTTCGGAACGCTTGCGACAGCCCGCCACGATTTGGCGATCGCAAGCAGTATCAAATAGATGTTCGTTCGCGCCGCGACGCTTTAGCAAGCAGTCTTCGTTGTTATAACGAAGGAGCCGATCTGCTGATGGTAAAACCGGCGATGAGTTCGATTGATCTAATCGCGCCAATTAAAGAGAGCTCGGGTGCGGCTTGCGGCGCTTATCAAGTAAGCGGCGAGTTTGCAAGTTTAACTTTACTTAGCGATAATGGTTTAGTTGACTTCCAAGCGGCTTTGAAAGAGACTTTGTTGGTATTGAGAAGAGCTGGAGCCAATTTTATTATAACATATGGTGCGAGGCACGCGGCAGAAATCGGTTTGGCACCAAGTTTTTAAGATAAGTTTATGAAATTATCTTTTGAAGATATTTTTGCCCAGCATCTTGAGGTTCTTAAAAACGAGGGTCGCTACCGAATTTTTAGAGATATCTCTCGCGAACGCGGCAATTTTCCTTGTGCCTTGTTTCGTTATCAAGGAGATCGGAGCCAAGTTAAGGTTTGGTGCAGTAACGATTATTTAGCGATGGGCGAGAATCCAGTTGTTTTAGAGGCGATGCGCTCGGCTCTTGATCAATTTGGCGCCGGCGCCGGTGGTACTAGGAACATTTCCGGAACTCATGGTTTGATAGTGGATCTTGAAAAAGAGTTGGCGGATCTTCACCGTAAAGAAGCGGCATTGCTTTTTTCTTCCGGTTACGTTGCCAATGAAACGGCTTTGTCAGTTATTTTGAAATTATTGCCGAACGCTGTGGTTATTTCCGACAGCGAGAACCATGCTTCGATGATTGCTGGAATTCGCGCTAGTGGTGCCCAGAAAAAAATCATGGCGCACAACGATCCAGAAGATTTAAAAAAAATTCTGGCTGAAATTCCGCAGACTCAACCTATTGTGTTGGCGGTAGAATCTCTTTATTCAATGAGCGGCGAGTTTGGCAAGTTGAAAGAATTGATAATGCTTGCCAAAGAAAGGGGCGCCTTTGTTTATGTTGATGAAACTCATGCGGTTGGAGTTTACGGCAAATCAGGAGGAGGTGTTTGCGAAGAGTTAGGTTTGCTGGATTTGGTTGATATGTTGCAAGGAGGGCTAGGTAAAGGATTTGGAGTGGTTGGGGGATTTGTGACCGGCAGTCGAAACGCGATTGACGCCATCAGAAGTTTTGGCGCGGGTTTTATATTTACAACCGCTTTACCACCGGTTATTGCCGCTGGAGCGCTAGCAAGTGTTCGCTATTTAAAATCAAGTTCTTTAGAGCGTCTAAAATTACAAGAGATATCAAGTTATCTTAAAAATTCTCTTGAAGGCGCCGGCTTTCCTTTGATCTCTAACAAGAGCCACATCACTCCGCTTGTTATTGGCAATGCTAAATGTTGCAATGCAATCTCCGAAAGATTGCTCTTTGAAAATCGCATTTATATCCAACCGATTAACTATCCAACGGTGCCTAAAGGCAGTGAACGGCTTCGAATTACGCCATCTCCAAAACACACTTGCGAAGATGTTGAAGAGTTAAAATTGGCTTTAATTGGCCAATGGGAGAAGGCTCATCTTTCGCGAAAAGCCGCTTAATTTTTAACTTTGAAATTGGTAGCTCTATGATTAGCAGAATTGGATGCGGCAGATCTACGACGGGAGTTGGAGTTTTGGTCGCCCAGCTTGGAACTCCATCAGCTCCAACAAAGTCCGCTTTGCGTCCCTATCTTAAAGAATTCTTAAGCGATCCGCGGGTCATTGAAAAACCAAAATTGTTTTGGTGGTTTATTTTGAATCTATTTATTTTAAACACTCGTCCCAAGAGATCAGCTCGGTTATATTCTCGGATTTGGACTAGCGAGGGATCTCCATTGTTGGTTATTACTCGCCGTCAAACAGAACTTTTGAAAAATTCGCTTGCTAATAAGGGAATTTCGGTGCCAGTTGAATTTGGAATGCGTTACGGATCTCATTCGGTGGCTGAAGCAGTGGGCAGGCTGTTAAATCAAGGATGCGATCGAATTGTGCTTGTGCCGATGTATCCTCAGTATTCAGCCACTACCACCGCCTCTATTTATGATGCTTTTTACGGCGAGATTCTTAAGCAAAGACGAGTTCCGGCCGTGCGGGTTGTAGCACCTTTTTATAACGATATCCTTTTTCAAGTCGCCCTTCGCTCGAGGATTGAAAATTATTTGAAGAGTAAAAATGATTCTCCGCCGGAAAGAATAATTCTTTCTTACCATGGCATTCCTCGATCCTACGTTGAGCGGGGAGATTCTTACTGTTGTCAATGCGCCGAGACGACAAAAATTATGTTAACTGGATTAAGTTATCCTAAAGAGCGGGTAATTCACACTTATCAATCCCGTTTTGGTCGCGATCCATGGCTTCAACCTTACACTGACGAAGTCATTGCGAAGTTGGCCCAGCAAGGAATAAAAAGAGTCGCGCTTTTTGCTCCCGGTTTCGTGGCTGATTGCTTAGAAACGCTTGACGAACTTGGTAATGAAGCTCGCGAGCAATTTTTACACTTAGGCGGTGAGCGTTTAGATCTTATTCCATGCGTGAATGATTCGGTCGAATTTATCGAAGCGCTCACTTCTTTAACTTGTAAGGCTGGGGCAGATTGGTTTGCCGATAGTAATCAAGGGGTTTATTCGCTTCAGCCGTGTCCGGTTAAAACAGCTTTAAATATTAGTTAACCAAATGATGGGCATCAAAGAGAATTTTTTTCAAGTTGCGGCAAAACTTCAGGCAGAAGTTAGCGCTACCTTGATTTCGCTTGATGCTAGCGTCTCTTTTCGCTCTGAAGATTGGAAGCGTTCGGAAGGCGGAGGCGGAAAATCAGATCTTTTCTCTGGCGGCGAGAGAGTTGAGCGAGCTGGCGTTAATTTTAGCAATGTTTACGGAGTGGTTTCAGAGCAGATGCATTCAATGTTAAACTTGCCAACAGAAGTTTCTGAATTTGAGGCGCTTGGCACTTCAATTATAGTTCATCCGCGATCTCCGCTTGTGCCAACGGTTCACATGAACGTTCGTTACTTTAATTGTCGGACAGTCAGTTGGTTTGGCGGCGGAATTGATTTGACCCCTTATTACGTTTTTGATGAAGACGTTATTTTTTTTCATGACGGCTTAAAAAAAATCTGTGATAGCTTTGACGTTTCTTTTTATCCTAAATTCAAGAAATGGTGCGATCAGTATTTCTTTTTGCCTCATCGGGGCGAAGCTCGCGGGGTTGGAGGTATTTTTTTTGATTATCTTGGGCGCGATGGCAACGACTCTTCTCGCTATTTTGATTTTGCTCAAGCGGTTGCCGTTGGTTTTATGCCTTTATACGGAGAGATCTTTAAAAGGCGTTGTAATTTAGAGTGGAGTGAAAAACAACGCGCGTTTCAGCTTTTTAGGAGGAGCCGATACGTTGAATTTAACCTTTTATATGACAGAGGCACTCATTTTGGATTAAAATCAAATGGTCGGATAGAATCGATATTTTCTTCGATGCCGCCACTAGCGGCTTGGGAATATCCTTATTTGATTGAGCCTGATTCAGAAGAGAACAGGTTAATAGAAATTTTAAAATCTCCTCGTGAATGGGTTTGACTATCAATGTAATTTTCTCTCTGTAGTGGTTTGATTATGTGAATATTTTTTTATCGGATGATTTAATGCAAGAATCTTCACTGCTTAAAGCTTACAAAGGGTCGCGTCCTGCGATTACGCCGATCTGGTTTATGCGGCAGGCTGGCCGCTATTTGCCTGAGTACAGAGCGATTCGACAACGATATTCGATGCTTGAGGCAATTCAGACACCAGAGCTCGCCAGTGAGATTACCTTACAACCCATTAGGCGTTTTAGGTTTGATGCCGCCATCATTTTTGCCGATATTTTAACGCCGCTTATTCAGATGGGGATCGATTTATCTTTCGACGATGGCAAAGGACCGATTATTCATAATCTTATTGATTCGCCCGAGCGGATAGATGCTTTGAGGGTGCCTGAGGCTGGCGAGAATTGCCGTTATACTTTAGAGGCGATCTCAGCTACAGTTGCTGGCTTGAAAGGAGCGCCTCTGATAGGGTTTGCTGGCGCCCCTTTTACTTTAAGTTCGTATCTTTTCGGCTCACAAGGAGATTTAGCGGCAAACAAATTAAAAAAATTTTTCTTTGGTGATCCTAAATCGTGGGAACGATTACAGACTAAACTCGCCTTGATGGTTGGCAATTATCTTGCCGATCAAGCGGCCTCAGGAGCCGCTGCTTTACAGCTTTTTGACAGTTGGATTGGAGCGCTTTCGGAAGAGCAGTTCTCTGAATATGTTGAGCCTTATTTGAAAATAATATTAAAAACGGTTCGAGAGCGTTTTCCGGCCGTGCCGCTTGTTTATTTTTCAACTTGTAGCTCTCAATTACTGAAGAAGGTAGCGGAGTTAGGCTTTGACGCTCTTAGCGTTGATTGGCGCGAAAATATTGGGGTTGTTTCAGAACGTTTGGGTAGCAATTTGCCACTTCAAGGAAATCTTGATCCAGCCCTGCTTTTTGCTTCGCCTGATAGGCTGCGAGCCGCGGTTAGCGAAATAATGGTATCGGCGAAAGTTTGTAAGGCTCATGTTTTTAATCTTGGGCACGGTATTTTGCCTCAAACGCCGATTGAAAACGTGGAATTAGTTGTTGAACTTGTTCGTTCTTGGCGGTGATCAGTGGGGGAAAAAGAATTTGAAACTGCTATTATTGGCGGCGGCATAACCGGACTTGCTTTGAAATGGTTTCTTGCTAAAGCTAATCGCTCAGCGTTGGTTATTGACGAAAACTGGTTGGGAGGAACTTTACGAAGCGTCAATTACGATCAATTTACTCTTGAGCTTGGGCCGCAAACAATCGCTTTGACTCCTCTGATTAAAGATTTTTTTTTCGAAATTGGTGTTAAAGCGGATCAAATTATCACAGCGCGTTCATCAGAATTAAAAGCTTATGTTGTGCATGGAAATCAAGCTTACGCGACCCCGCGAACCCCAAAACAGCTTTTATTTTCAGATCTTTTTAGTTTAAAGCAGAAACTTAGAATTTTTTACGGGCTGATTAAAAAAAATTATTTACTAAGAGATCAGAACGCTTTCTGTTCATTTGCCGAGATTTTTGGCGAGGATTGCGCTCGTCTGTTGGTAGCGCCGCTACTGCGCGGAATTTTTGCTGGCAATCTGGAAGATTTGAATTTAGCAGCTATTTTTCCCGAGCTATATCAGCATTTAAATAAAGGAGGTGCTGTTTTAGGTTATTTGCGAGCCAAAAAAAACATTGGCAAGCGAGTTATCTGTTCGCTTAAAGGGGGCAATCATCAACTGATACGAACTTTGCTCTCGGGCATTGATCAAAAAAATTGTCTTAAGGCATCAGTTGTTAAAGTGTGCCCTCTTAAGAATGCCGGTTTTGAAATTTATTTATCTGATCAATCGATCGCGCGCGCGCGAAACGTTGTGATTGCTGTTGCCAGCGATAAAGCTAACAGTTTTTTGGGTGAACTTGCGCCGCCGCCTTTAGCCGAGTTAAAGAGGATGCCTCTTATGGTTACTCATTTTGCTTACGATACTTTTCGGGAAAATCTGCCGGAAGATTGTTTTGGTTATCTTTTCAAAGAGCAAGAGAGTAGGGCGCTTATTGGTATGATGTTTAACCATAATATTTTTGAAGGTGTTGCTCCTCAATCTAAAGGTTTGATAACTGCAACTTCAAATGTTTGCGACACTGCTATTGTTGCCAACGAAATTAAGAGTTTTCTCAAAATTAAAGAGCTTTTTCTGCTGAATCGGCATGTTTGGGATGACGGCTTGCCGCTCTATAGTTCTGAATATTTTGAGCGGCTGAGAATAGTAAAAGAAATCGAAAACTTGTATAAAGGATTATTTTTTGCCGGCAATGATCTTTACGGCGTATCGATCCCGCGGCGGATTGAGGTAGCACGTGAAATCGTCGATAAATTGTTGTAATTTTTGAGAGTGAATTCCGCTTATCTTTATTTTTTTCGTCATTTCTGAAAGTTTTTTATTTTTGTCAGATCGAAAGCGCAATGCGACCTAACATCGCAATTTTTACATTTATTAAATTGAGGCGCAGGGGCGATCTTTTTTTCGGTCAGATACAGCTTCATTCCCGTTAGTTGTTGGTCGAGCCAGAGTTGTCTTGCGGAGGTGTTTTCAATTTTAACGAGTCGGTTTTTTTCTCCGATGATTAGGTAGCCGTGCGGAGGGCGTTTTTTATATTCTTCTTCGATTAGGCGCATATAGACTAAAAGCTGAGCTATGTGTCGATCGCGAAATTTTTTTGTTAGCGGTTTAATTTCGACTGGTATAAGCCATTTTCCTTCTTGAATGATCGCGTCTGGCCTGCCGGAAAGTCCGAGTTTTTCCGATATAAATGTTTTAGCCGGCAGGGTTTTACTGCCATCTAGACCGACTACTTTGAGATGTTTGTTTAAGCCAGCTAGTCTCTCCATCTTTTGCAAATGGGTAATAATTCCATCTAAAGCGATGGTTGCCATAACGCCAATGACACAGAGCAGAATTAGGCTGGTGTCGAGGATCGAGATTTCGTTAATTAAACCAACGACTTTGTGCGCTAATCTAATCCAAGCCTCTTCAAGCATTGTTTTTCTACCATCCCGGATGCAGTAAGCGGGTCATAATCGCTAGTGCGAGCAATATAAAAACGATCCTTAGGAATTTTTTTAACCACAATATATGCTCGGCAAGCTTGCGCCAGTCCTCGTGTTTATCGTCGCCAGTTTGTTTGTTATTGTCCCCGGCGGGCGACAACTTAAGCACCGATTTTAGCCTCCACTGTTCCGGGCAAAGCACATATTCTGCAACTTCAACAGCTGTTAAAATAATGACACCATTTTTTGTTTGACGAGGCATAAGTTAAAAATGAAATCTAAAACTGTTAAGAAATTAGATAGCGTAAGTAAAACATTACGCTTGTTTTTAGAACTTTATATCAATTATTCTTGCCTAGTCCTAACTTACTTACAAGGCGTTCTTTGATCTTACTGAGTAACCAGCTCAAGGCTCTGCTTAAAATTGATCGTGTTGTTTTTTTATCTAATCGGTAATTATTGTAGTACTCATCCGTAAAATCAAAAACTTTACCATGATGGGCTGTTTCTAATTGATATTGAGCTTCAAGCGCTTGTAAATTTACTAACCTAAAAAAAGCGTAGCGCGCCGCCGGACTGACAAACTGGCAGATTAGATAGTACTCGTCTTCGCCGGATGATCTTGCCTGTTGCAAGATAAAATCAGAAGCATCGTCCAAAAAAAAATATTCATCTAAAGTTTTTAGCCATTTTCTTCTAGCGCGATAAGCTGAGATTTCATCCTGGTATTTAGCAAAGATAGTAAGGTTTTCCTTGCTGAAGTAAATTGCCTTGCAGGCTGGACGAGAAAAACTTCTAGTTGCTAAGTACGCTTTAGATCCGTGAAATCTTGTATTTTCCATCTTTTAAGCCACAACTTTTACGATCTTTACTAGTAGCTATAAGAAGATCGTCAAAACGAGTTATTTTCTTAAGCTATAGTCCGCTAGAAAAATCGGCAAAGTTATCGTTGAATTTGGCGGCGGCTTTTTCGTTAATTTCCTTAAATTAGCCGATATTTTTTGATCTTATAGGATTTACCGCCATATAAATTTGTGATATAATTTTACACCTGCGATAGGCGAGACTTATTCACCGGCTTGGCTCTTATTTTTTAAAATAAAAACGTTGCCTGATTGGCGATGCGTTCTTTATTAGCGATATTTTGTGATATTCCGGTTTGATAAAATTCTACGCAAAGACGGTCTCAATCTTTAAAAGTGTATAAACAAATAGATCGCCTTTGAGATTTTTACTATCCTTGGTGTGCCAATTGTAAAATGTAATGTTTTACCAGAAATATTGTACCGCCTATTATATATTTTATATATTTTTGATTTTTATGGCTTAACGTCCCTCATCTAAGGGGGAAAGCCGTTTTGTTTTAGATAATTTTTCTTAAGGTATTAAAGGAACCAATAATATTATGAGGGGTAACAGGCGTGATAGTTCAAGAGGTGGTGGTAGATATTCTCGTAGAGGCGGTGGCGGCGGTGGTAGGTCGCAACACTCTAGAGGTGGTGGTTCCCGTCGAGGTTCTCGTGGTGGAAGGTATGGTCGTGGAGGTGGCTACTCAAGACGAGGGTCTGAGGGCAATCGAGATCCTCGGATGGTTTCCGATAGTGGCAACAAAAAAGAGCGAGTAACGATTGAGAGCGGAAATTTGGTTTTGATTGATCAATATATGTTGGCTAATGGAGACTTCCTTAGTAAACTTGATTCACTTATAGATTCCGATCCAACCTTAAAAGATAATTTGGTGCGCGATTATGGAGGCTTAACCGTGAAACTTGGCACGGGTACTTTTAGAATTGAGCGCGATCCGTTTGCCTTTTCAATTTTACTATACCCGGAAGAGGCTGATATGCGAATTCAGCAGTCAACAGAGGAGAATAATGGGGATAAAATTGGCGAGCTTTTTTTGGATACTCGTTGTATAGTAATGATAGATCGCGAGTTGCTCGATGACAGCTCTCTTCTTCGTAGGTATCAGGAGCTTTGGCAATCTGGCCAGGACAAAGCTTGCCGCGATTTATTGCGTGATAACGGTGGTGCGGTACGTTATGGTTTCACCAGATTAGCAGAAAATCTTGGTGTTTATCTTGATCGTGAACGCAACGTAGTCAGCATTTGGTCTGATACTCCGCCGTCAAAATTGGAAGACGAGCCGGCTAACCCTCAAAGCGGACAAACTGACTCTGAGGTTAGCGGCGTTGCTGGCTAGTAACGCTGACTAGTAACGTTGGCTAGTAATGTTGGCTAGGCAATCAATTGCGCCCAGCTGTTTTTTTGCTGAGTTTGTTCTGTATTTTTATGAGCGAGCAAAACAATCAAACATTTTATTATACGACATTTTATCATTTTTTTCAACTAAAATCGGAACAGATATCTTTATTGTCAGCCGCTTTAAAAAAAGTGGCGGCTGAAATGAATTTGCGTGGCTTGATTTTACTGGCGCCAGAAGGAATTAATGGAACAGTTTCGGCGCCAACGGAATCTGCGCTTGATAGCTTTAAGTCATTCTTAAAACAAATTCCTTATTTTTGTGAGATTGATTTTAAGGATAGCCGCGCTTCAACAATTGGTTTTAAAAGATTTAAAGTTGACTTGCGTCGTGAAATTGTCGCTCTTGGCGATAGTAAAGTTGTTCCAACAAAAGATGATCTCTGTTCGAGTTATCTTAAGGCTGACGAATGGGACAGTGTCTTAGAAGAAGAATCTGATTTTTTATTGATTGACGCTCGTAATAAATATGAAGTTGCGCTGGGCTATTTTAAAGGAGCTATTGATTTAGGGATTGACTCTTTTAATGAGTTTAAAGAGCGCTTTGAAAACCTTAAAATTAAGCCTGAAACAAAGATTCTTACTTATTGTACTGGCGGTATACGTTGCGAAAAAGCGGCTCAGCTTTTAAAAGAGCAAGGCTACAAAAATGTTTTCCAATTAAAGGGTGGTATCTTAAAGTATTTTGAAGATACCAAGCGGAATCATTTTCTTGGAGAGTGTTTTGTTTTTGATCATCGGGTGGCAGTTGACAGCTCTTTGCGCCCTTCAAGCCGTTATAAACTTTGCCCGCACTGTGGCAACCCAGCCGCTAAAAAAATTGAATGTTTAAAATGCGGTTCACAAACTACAGTTTGCGAAGATTGCGTCGTTTCGCCAAACAAACAGACCTGCTCTAAAAATTGCTCTTATCATTTAGCAAAAGAAAAAAAGGGTAATTTGTCATTACCGCTTTAGGTTTTTTGTCTATTTCCCAGAAAACTTAAATTGGGAAACAGACAAATATTTTATTTTTAAGCTTATTTGCCTAGTTCGCGCGATCGATTATAAGCAGCCATTAGTGCCCGTTCGATTGCTTGGGCGACATCGCTTTTTTCAAGTTCAGCAAGCCCAGCCGCAGTTGTACCACCTTTGGAAGCAACTGCTTCTTTTAGGCTGTAAAGAGTAAAAGAGTCACTACTTAACCAGAGCTCGGTTGCACCCTTTAAAGTTTGTCCCAAAATTAGCTTCAGTTCTGCTTGGTTAAAACCCATTTTTTCCCCAACTAACTGAGCTCTTTCGAGTAAATAATAAATAAATCCGGGACCACTTCCTGATAGTGCAGTAATACCATCAATCAGCTCTTCTGAACGAACTTCCAAAGATAAACCGCCGGACTTTAAAACGGTTTTGATCAGTTTTTGTTCTTCGGCATTCCAAGGATATTGTGAGTAATAGGCTATTAAGCCTGCTTGAGCAACCACCGGCAAATTTGGCATACAGCGAACAATCCTTTCGCTATCAAGGGTTTCTTGTAGGCGAGCAATCGAAATACCAGCCATGACGGAAAGGTATATATGATTTTTTTTCTGAATTGAATCGGCTTCAGAAAAAGACCAATTCGCACCAAAAAAATCTTGTGGTTTAACGGAGAGCAGGATGATTTTAGCCGTCTCTAGTTGATTGAGGGCAGTAATCTTTACTCCAAGTTCTTTGGCGAGTTCGCCAGCGCGAATTTTATCAGGTTCGACAACTAAAATTGATTGAGGATTAAAACCAGACGCGATCCAAGCTCTGGCGAAAGCCGCTCCTATTTTGCCGCCGCCGATGATTCCAAAGATTAAATCTCCGCTCATCTGATGTTTTATTGTTCTTTTCTTCCTCTTGAGGCGTTCTCTACCTCTGCTACTTCGCCGCTTTTTAAATTTAAAAACATTAACATTTGATCGACAAGAGTTTGGTAATCATTAGGATCTCCCATATTAAGGCGGTATTCATTGAGCACTTTTATCTGCATATCATCGCGCCAACTTTTCCAAGCGTCTTCGGAGATATTATTGTAAATCAACTCTCCGATCTCTCCTTTGAAAGGAGGCTTTTCTAGACCTTTTAATTCTCGATTGAGTTTTTTGCAGAATACTTTTCTCTCTTGAGCGCTCATAAAATGAATCTTTAAATCACTTAAATTATAGGTTAAAATGAATTACTTGGGATAAACTATACACAAAAATTTATGAAAGATACAGAGAGCTCCCTCTATAAACTTCGCCACTCGCTAGCGCATGTTATGGCCCAAGCAGTTCTTGAATTAAGACCAAACTCTCAGCTTGCCTTTGGTCCGCCGATTGATGATGGGTGTTATTATGATTTTCTTTTTGAAGTTCCGATTACTGAAGATGATTTCCCCGAAATAGAAAAGCGCATGCGTAAAATTATAAGCGAGCGCCAAGAGTTTATTGAAAGAAAATTGCCAGCTGATGAAGCTCTTAAATTGCTTGAGAAGCAAAATCAGAAGTTTAAGCTTGAATACTGTCGGGAACTTGTTGCTAACGGAGAGAGCGAGATTGGTTTTTTTCGCAACGGATCATTTGAAGATATGTGCGCCGGTCCTCATCTGCGGAATACGGGCGAACTTCCCCCTGATTGTTTTAAAATTGATTCACTAGCCGGAGCTTATTGGCGGGGCAGTGAAAAAAATCCTCAGCTTTCTAGATTATATTGCCTTGCTTTTGAAAATAAGGAAGATTTAAGGCGCTATCTTGAACTGCGCAAGCTTGCCGAAGAACGCGATCATCGAAAGCTTGGAAAAGAACTGGAATTGTTTGTTATCTCAGAGTATGTCGGTCCCGGGCTTCCTTTGTTGACACCCAAAGGAACGGTTATTAGTGAGGAACTTGAAAAATACGCCAAAGAGCTTGAACAGCTTTATGGCTATCAGAGAGTTACAACTCCACACATAGCCAAAGAGGAACTTTTTAAAATCTCTGGTCATCTCCCGTACTATAAAGACGATATGTTCCCGCCGATGCATCTAGAGGGCGAAAGCGACTATTATCTCAAAGCGATGAATTGCCCGTTGCATCATCAGATTTATTCGATGCGTCCTCGCAGTTATCGCGAATTGCCGCTTCGTTTCGCAGAAACCGGTTGTGTTTATCGCTATGAAAAATCAGGCACTCTTTCTGGGCTTTTACGGGTGCGCGCCATCTCTCAAAACGACGCTCATATTTACTGTTCTCTGGAGCAAATACGGGAAGAGATGAAAAAAACCTGCCAGCTGACGATCGGTTATCTTAAAAAATTCCGTTTTGAAAAGATAAAACTTCGTTATTCGACTCATGATCCGACGAACAAGCAAAAATTTGTTGATAATCCTCCGATGTGGAAATATACTGAAGGTGTCATAGAAGAGATTTTGCGAGAGCTTGGCGAGGAGTATTTTTTAGGTTTTGGCGAGGCTAGTTTTTATGGTCCGAAGATTGATTTTCAAGCGACAACTGGACTTGGCAGAGAGGAATCAATTAGCACGACTCAACTTGATTTTGCCCAGCCCGAGAGGTTCAATCTTACTTATATAGGCGAAGATGGCAAAGAACATAGACCGTTCATTATTCATCGCGCCCCGCTTGGCTCTTACGAGCGTTTTTTAGCGTTTTTAATTGAGCATTTTGGAGGCGCTTTCCCAACTTGGCTTGCGCCGACGCAGATTAAGTTTATTCCTGTTGGCGAACAATTTTTTGATGGAGCTTTGAAGATCGCCGAAACTTTCCGCCAAGCGCTTTTTAGAATCGAAACAGATTGTTCTAGCGATTCTTTTAACAAAAAAATTCGCGCCGCTGTGACCGAAAAAATACCAAATATTGTTGTTATTGGGTCGAAAGAGATTGAAAATGGAACTTTGACTTTAAGGCGTTACTGCCTCCCTAACCAAGTAACCGTGCCCGAAGAGAGGTTTAGAAAAATTCTATCTCAATTGGTCAGCGAGCGTTTGATGGATAATTTTGTCGATGTTAGCGGCTCTGTTTGGGAGGAAGCTTCGCCGAATTTGACGGCTTAAAAGGCAGAAGTTATTTTTCTAAGGCTTCTTTTAGATCGTTGATCAGATCTTGTTTGTCTTCAATGCCTACCGACAGGCGCACTAAGTTATCTGTAATTCCAAGCTTATTCCTAAGATCAGCCGGGATCGAAGCGTGAGTCATTAGCGCCGGATGGTTGATTAAGCTTTCGATTCCTCCTAAACTTTCGGCTAGCGAAAAAAGAGAAACGCCCTCAAGAAATTTTATTGTTTCCTTAAGATTGCCTTTAAACTTGAACGAAAGCATCCCACCAGCTAGCGACATCTGCCGTTTAGCAAGTTCAAATTGGGGATGGCTTGGGAGCCCCGGGTAAAAAACCATTTCAATTTTGGGATGAGATTCCAGAAACTCTGCAATCGCAAAGGCGTTTTCTGAGTGGCGCTCCATTCTGAGCGCCAATGTTTTGACACCGCGCGCCGCTAGAAAAGAGTCGAACGGCGAAGCAATAGCTCCGACCGCATTTTGCAAAAAGCCGATTTTTTTGGCGAGTTCTTGATCACTTGTAACGATGATTCCGCCAATGATGTCAGAGTGTCCGTTGATATATTTAGTGGTCGAGTGCAAGGATATTTTAAAGCCGAGCTCTAAGGGGCGTTGAATGTATGGAGATGCAAAAGTATTGTCGCAAACGGATATTAGCTCGCGCTCGAGAGCAAAGTTTGCGGCGCTTTCCAAATCAATAATTTTTAAGAGTGGGTTAGTTGGCGTTTCAACCCAAAGCATTCGCGTGTTGGGACGCAAAGCTTTTTGAAGAGAGTCCTTTAAATTTCCGGAAGAGAGATCTAAATAGGTAACCTCCAAATTGGCTGAAACTTTTCTGACTCTTTCAAATAGCCTATAAGTGCCGCCATATAGATCGTCGCAGGCTATAACGTGACTGCCTGCCGGCAGTAGATCGAGCAGGGTGCTTGTCGCAGCTAAACCAGAAGAGAAAGCAAATCCTGCTAAACCATTTTCAAGATCGGCAACGCACCTTTCGAGTCCGCCGCGAGTTGGGTTTTGAGTGCGTGAATATTCATAACCTTTATGTTGTCCCGGACTCTCTTGAACATAGGTAGAAGTCGCATAAATTGGCGGAATAATACTGCCGGTTGAGCTTTCGGGTTCGTGTCCGACGTGAACCGCGCGCGAAGCGAACTTTAAATTTTTGTTTTTCATCTTTTTTTAAGTTTAATTTTAATATAGTTCTAGCGCTACTACCTCTGGCATTCCAGAAGCGGCTGTTGTGCCAGCTCTTCTGAGGGTAGCTTTCAGAAAGAAAACAGAGGTCAAATAATTAACTTTCGCTGTTACCTGAAAAACGTTACTGCGAACAGAGGTGACTAAATCGCAAGCTTGTTGTGCGTCTGAATCGCTAACAAAATTTTTAATTTGTCCGGCTTGCAGAGGACCATTTTCAGAATCACGAAAGCTGACGATATTAGTAACTTCTTGATCTTCAATTTTTTGATGGAGATTTTTGATAAGCAAAGGCGGCGCGAGATTGATGTTAAGTTTGGAAAGATTGGCGGTTGTGGTAATGAATGGCAAAAGCATTTGAATTCGAGCGGCTGTAAAACCGGGAACGTTTGAGAGTTGAGAAACTGTCGTGATTGGTTTGTTTAATGATCTGACTCCCGGAGTTATGCCTTCATAACCGGCTGGAAAATTTCCCGGATTATATGGTTTGTCGTCTGGGTCCATGTAGTCGATTAAATTTGCCACCATTTGTTTGGAGTTGTAAAATTTTCCTTGCAAAGGACCCGAGACGATTTGTTCTCCATCTGAATCAAAACCTAGAGTTTCAAAAAGATTGGCAAAAGCGTCCCTCCAAAGAACAAGAGTTTGTCCGCCAGCGGCGGTGGTTTGCGCCAACGGCGCGATTGGAAATTTAGTGTCTTCGGGGCGCAGTTCTAGGCTGATCATAACGTTTGGTTGATTGATTGAAAGCAGAGCTCCCGGAATCTGACTGCCATTTATAAAAAACGCCCAATCGTCTTTGAACGAATCTATGTCGGGTGTTTGATCATTTTTAATCAGAACTTGAGCCAAACTAACGGCTGATTTCAAAAGGTATTCTGCTTGCACAGAGCGCTCCGCGCTAAGATTGATTACGCCAGCTATGTAACTTGAGTAAGCAAGATTGACTACTAAGATTGATGCTAGAGCTACAATAAAAACAACCAAGATTAAAGCTAATCCCGAAGCTTTTTGGAAAAGCTTTTGATTTTTATAAGGTGCGCCGCCTTGCCGTTTAGCAGGGCGGAATGTTGAAATTAGAACCGAAATTTTCGCCGCTGTTTGACATTGTGTTAAGAATCTCTTTAGCATCATCGCGAATCATGGCTGATAGGTTATTGATTAGATCTATAATTCTTCCAACCTCAGCCCATTTCTCCTCTATTAAAAGATCACTTAAGTTATTCGCTAAAATTCTTTGCTTATAAAGAGCCTCATCATAAGAATCAAGCCGCGTGATCAGATCTTCTGGTACGCTCTCTTTACTATATAAAACTTCACGTGCTTTAGAAATGGCGGACTCTAAGGCGCTTAAGGAGTGATTAAGCTTATAAATGATTGAGTTATCAGACGACTTTTGCATTTTATTCAACAAATGAGTTAAACATAAAATATTCCGTTCATATTTAGTTATGCGAATGTTGATCTTATGGGTAGCAAAGAAATTCTCTTATGGAAACTGGTAAAATTATTGAGGCTGAATACAGAATAAATCTTAGGGCAGTTTGCTAAAAACCCCGTTGATAGAGGATTAAAAAAATAGAAAAAACAACTATTTAAATGATTTTAAAACGAAAAGTAAAATGAAGCAGAGTTGCTTGCATGCCAGATCATACTATGAGCCCAAAAGTGTATTCAATGGATTCTAGTTTCATAATTGAATTTAAGTAAAAATAAATACTAAATATTATGGCGGTAAAAATAGCTCTTGATCAGGGAACCAGATCTAAGGAAACTTCACCGAACGTTAGTAATAATCAAGTTATCGAGGCACCTCGCGCTCTGAAACTTGACTTGCCCGATCCTTACGCGGGTTCAACTTCAGTTAGTCAGCTGAAGAAACTTGATTTAACTCCTGCCGGATGTTTTCAGGCAGTAGTCCGCTCTTTAACTTCGCCAAACAGCTCTCCTGCCGCCGCGGTTAAGCAGACACAAGAGCTTCAGGAGTTTATGCGGGAATTTTGTCAGCTATTCAAGGGAAAGAAAAGCAAGCAGGAGGAATTAGAGGAGTTTTTGCGCTCTCATAACGTTTCGGCGGATGTCATTCAGTTTTTGAAAGATTTTAATCCCGACTTACCCCCTGATCCACATCAGCTTGATAAAACCTACAAGCAATTGCTGGCGATTGTTCGTGATGGACCGAATCGTGATCCCGATCGTGATTTGGCTCTTTTGATTCAATTGGCGAAAGACGATGGCTTGCTAAAAATAAAAATGGGTTCAATGGGGTATGATGGAGTGAAATTAACTGACGAAGAGAGAAAAAAAGTTGATTTCATCAACCAGCAAATATCGGTCGCTTTTTCCGATCTTAAGTTGCGTTTTCAGGGAGTTTTGGAAAAAGATCCAAATCCTCCAAAAGAGACTTTGGATAAAATTTTTCAAGAGTGGCAAGCCGAGATGTCTCGCTCTTTTATAGCTGAGACCAATTTAGTGCTTGGGAAAAAGATTGCGGATGCGATTGTTCAGGAGTTAATTCAAAAAGCTGAGGGTGGAAGAGTCGACTTGATTAAGCAGGTCCAAGAGGAGTTAAAGCTGAAATCCGAAAAACGGTTGACTGAACAGAAGGAGCGAAAAAACCTTGAACTAAGCAGAGACAAGCTTAGAGAAGAAGATGTTGTTAATGAGGCTTATCGCTATATTACTGAGAGCCATCAATTAGCATACTTATCCCAATATGGCGTACAAATTAACAACCATGATCTTGCCAAGAAAGCTCAACAAGCTCGATTTGATCTTGAAGAGAAAAGAGGAGAATTTTTAAAACGTCCTGAAGTTCAGACCGTGATAAAAGATTTAGAAAAAAATTCTCAAGATCCTGATGTTAAAAATCTTTTGCGGCTTTATCAAAATCCCCGCTTAGAAAAAGATTGGGGCAGTAAACCGACCCGTTCAAGTGAACAGCTGGAAGTTATGGCGGCTTCTTTAGCCGGACTCTCGCAAGGTTCTAACAAAGATCTGCCTGACGCTCTTTATGATTTAAAACTTCATCCGCTTGAAATTGAGGCGATTAAAGGGATTTACAAAGCTAAATTTAATCAAAGTATTGAACAACTTTGCGCGAATAACCCTGAAGCATTAAAACGTTTCCAGATGCTTGAGCGGGGTGATCGTGTTGGATACTTAGCGCTGAGAATAGCAGAGGAAAAAGATGTTTTAACAGTAACTGCACTACTTAAAGAAGAATCTCCTGAGATAATAGCTGAAATTGAGAAAAAGCTTAGCAAGAAGATAACGGAGGTTTGCGGAGCTCCTGAGAAATCTGATGTATCAGCTTGGATAGAAGCTTTTAGGGCGGGGAATTTTGCGGTAACTGACGCGATCGAGCTTAAGGCTTTATCGAATTTAGATAATCTGCCTGACAACCAGAAAGCGCTTCGAGCCGGCGTGCTACTTGAGCGTCTGATGCATAGTGCTAAAGACGGCTCACTTGCTGAAATTAGTGCGGCTTTTAAAGAGCGGTATAATCTTAGTTTGGAAGAGGTTGCGCTTGCGACAGTTAAAAATGGTAAATTCTCGCCGAATGCTTCTAGCGAATTAATTAAGGCGCTTTTCCTTGGGGATCCCAAAAAAATCTTGATTGCTGAAGGAATGTTCCATCTTGGCGTGCTTGATGGAGCAGAACCTAACGCTCTTGCTTTAGCAAGTTGGAAAGCGAAAGCCTCGCCCAAGGAGGTTGAGGAGCTTTTAAAAAGAGCCGAAGAGTTTGTCGCCAAAAATCCGGCGCCTAACGATAAAATAGATGGAATGACTCCTTTGCAAGCAAGGCTTGCCAAAAACTCTCGCGGCAATGACGCCCTGCACGCTAAGTTTTGTTTGCGTATCTTAAAAGAGGATGTAGCGCTCGAAAGGATTGTCGGGTATTGCAAGCTAAGAGAGACTAAGCTTAAAACTCGGGAGGATATTGAGCAAATTGTTAAAAAAGCTGACGAGAATCAAAAGCCACTTATAGAGATGTGCATAAGTTCATCAGTTGGAGAAATTAAGCGACTAAAAAAATCAATGTTCTTCCCGTTTGGCGAAGATAGTTCTTATTTTATTACCGATCCTTATACAAGAGCAGATTTTTATCGGGCTCAACATAAATATCATCGTTCTTGGGGCGTCTATAACTCGTATAACAAGCAAAAAGAATATATCACTCAAGATCTTGCTAAAGCAGAAAAAGCTTTTGATGCCGCATTATCAGCTCTAGTTGATGGGAAGGAAGATGCTTTTTCTCAAAATATGGAAGTTGCTCAAAGGCAATATCAACTCGTGTTACACCGAACAGGTGAGTTGTCAAAAGCGTCCAAGATTTTGCTTGGCGATTTGAATGATAACGAAAAGCAGTTTGCTGAGAATGTTAAATCAATCGCAGAAACTCAAGAGTTAATTTTGAAGGGCGCGGCGACTGCTATCATAACGGTTTGCTCCGGTGGTATTGGCGGAGTTTTGTTGGGAGCCGGGGTAACTAATGGTGGAGATCTTGCGCTTGCTTATTATGATGGAAGCCTTACGGGAGAGAGAGCTTGGGATATAGCAAAAAACACAGCCCTTGATGTTGGGATTGGCGTTGGAACTTTGGGTCTTTCTAAAGCGTTTAATGCTCTTAGGGCGGCTCGCGGTTCAGCGAAATATGGCAAGCAAGGGGTGCGTAATGCTGATCTTAAAGTTTGGACTGAAACCGCCCAAAAGGCTCCTAATAGAGCGATGACCACTCTAGCCAAAGACGTTACTACTGGAGAGGTTATAGCGCAACGAGCTCAGCAACTTGCAAATAAACTAACTAAAAGAGCTGGGGAGCTTACGACAGAAGTTTTAGAAAAAGAAAAAGCAAAAGCTTTTGGTGAATTACGTAAACTTTTTCCAAATGTTCCAAAAGATGCTCTAAACGAAATGTGGGAAGCTGGCTTGGAAAACGTTTTAAAGCCCGGGAAGTTTGCAAACAAATTATATACTCCAGCTACCCAAGCTTGGGCTACTAAAGTGGCACAAGTTCAAGTTGGAGGAAAATTAATAGTACTTGAAGCGGGTAACGCGGTTTCTCAACTTGTGATGAATAATCCCTTATTACATGATGTTGCTAAGGGGATGGGGTTTTTTGTTAAACGAGTTTTCAAAGATAGGGCATTAGGTGGAGGATCAAATTGGTTCAAGCTAGCGGAGAAGTTATCGAGAAAGCCAAAAGAAGATCCACAAAACCCTTCTCCCAATGATCCAAGTCTAACTAAATCAGAAAGCTTAACAAATCAAACAAAAGTTACAGAAGAAAAGAGGGAAACTGATCCGAATCAGCAATCAACAAAAGCAAAAGAAGAAAAAAAAGTGGAATTGAATACGGCTCAGCTAGCTCAAGTTGGCACTGCGGCACTAGGAATTGGCACTCAAATATTTTCAACGATTTTGGAAAAGATCAAGCAACCAGACGAGGCGGGTGGTGGTGCTGCTCCAACCAAACCACCGGCTGGCCCTAATCCAGAAACTCCTCCGAATGGGCAATCGGGTGCTACTACTATCCCCAGAGGTGGTACTGCTTCAAACAGCCAACCAACCGGTGCTATACCAAGAGACCCTACTTCTTCACCCAAACCTGCTCTCAACCAGCAACAACCAAACAATCCAGCTCCCGATTTTGTGCCGGGATCTCATTCACCCAAGTTTGCTCATAACCAGCAACACGATCAAAGACCAAAATCAAGAACCCCTTCTTTTACTCAATCTGAAAGCACTATATACGAACCGAAAATTACAGGCTTTGATGAATACACAACCAGCTTCAAAAGAAGATCTAATACTCTGGGAGCCGATATTATTTTTAAAAATGGATTTGGCGGTGGTGGTGCTGATGGCCCCGGTATTTTTAGCGGTGGTAATGGCGCTCAAGGTGGTTTTGGAGGTTCTGTCGCTGGCGGCGCGCCAACGACAACAACTTCCACTACTACTACCGCGAAGACAAGTGGTGACAAACCGTTCGCGCCATCAACAGCTAAAGATCAGCCAAAAGTAGAGGAAGAATTTACGGTTTATAAAAAACCGCAACCAAAAGAGCAAAGACAGGAACTTTGGTACTCAACGGCTGTGTTTCTCAAAGAGGGGACAGCTTTTGACATGAAAAACGACTCTTTAATGGGAGTTCTGATGGAGGGACGAAATCGCCTGCAAGCGGCGGTTGTTATGATTGAAGGTTGGGCGCAGAAAAATCAACTGTTGCTCGAAGAAAAAAATCTGCTCGCCGAAAGTCAACAAATTGTTTCTCAACTAAGAATTGCCGCTCAAGAGATTATGTCTGTCAATGTGCTCTCTCTGGCGAACGCTCGCTCTATTACCTTGACGGCTTCAGAAAAACTGCATGAAATGGCAACAACTCTCAACTTGCAAAGCCAAGATCGAGTTGCTTTTAACATAACCTCGCAAGGTTTGCTTGAAATTGTCCAAAAACTCTCTCTTTCAACCTTTGATCAGATTGAATTGTTTCATGACAAATTGAACGAATTGATCGAAGCTAACCCTGAGCTGGTTCAGTTGGCAAAATTTAAAGAAAATATCGCCGAAGAACTTCAAGAAGTTATAAGCAATCTTGCCCTGATCTCAAGCGCCCCAGAAGCTGAAACAGAGGAAGCAGAAACACTTTTGTTGTCAACTCGCACCGAAACCGCCGCTCGGCTTTCTCTGATTTCAGCCGAACTCGCGGCAAGCCTTGATGAAGCTAAAAATTATTCAACTCATCTTGAAATGGAAGTTTTAAGATTGATTGCGATGCTTAACGATTTTTCATTAGCGATACGGCCCGGCTTGCCAGAACGAGCTTATCTTTTACTACGCGCCGCCCGAGATACTAAAACAGTTTCTGAATACAACTCTTTACGTACTCGTTATCTTTCAATGCTAGCTGAGGTTTACACCCTCTCTCGCAAAGGAGAAAAGTTTGATTCTCCGCAAGAGATTATTGCTCGGATATCTGCGGCGGCTCCGATAAATGAAAACTTGAACGGCAATATGGTGGAAATTGCTCCGCTTACCAATGGCGAGATTAAATTTACTCAACCGTTAGTTGAAGATAATCGCTTGCACTTAGCCGCCGTTAAAGATCTATTTTCTAACTTTAGCAAAGATGCAGTCAAAATTCGCGTCGATCTGGCTGAGTTGCGAGGTCAGATCGAGCCTAAGCGGGCCGAGCCTCTCTTTGAAATTGAAAGGCGGATTAAAAACGCTTGTTCTTACGTAGCTTTAGCAACTAATGCTGATTCAAAGTATTTTACTTCTGCAAAGCAAGAGGTTAACGAAGCGGCAAACTTGCTGACAAATTGGTCTGTACAAAATAAACTTAACGCTGATCAAGCTCGTCGCTCCCAAGAAACTTCTGGAAACTTGGAAAAAATTTTAGAGACCCTTCAGACCGAAGAGAAAATTGTTCAAAGTCTTTTTGCTGATTTTGACGGTGACAGTCGTCGCTCTAAAGAAAATTATCAAAAGAAGACTCGCCAAAAGAAACGAATCGAAAAAGATATTGCTGAGTACCTACGCAGACAGCGGGAAGAGATGATCCGTTTTATTGCCAAAATGGATAGATTAAAAAACAAAAAAGCAATCTCCCTAAAAAATGGGAAAAATTACGGTGTCGCTGAGGCATTAATCGCAGATAACAATCAAGAGGACGAGGATCTGCTAGATGCTAATCTCAAAATGGATGATGATTCCCGTTTAGCCCTCTTTTATCAGTTAATGATGGAACGCTCCGGCGCCTCTAGCTCTTCTCGTGGGTAAAACAACTTATTCTTAAAGTTGGCGTTTGCGTCTATACTCATTCGGTAATATTTTGTACTCTCTAAAATTTAACAAGAGGGCGATTGGGTAAATATATGAGCGAAGATAAGCTCGCTATTATTGGCGGTGGCATAGCCGGAGTAGGGCTAGCTTTGATAGCCGCTGAAAAAGGATTTCAAGTAACTTTGATAGAAAAAAACAAGCTTTTTAGCGGGGCTTCTTCCAATAGCTTGCGAATAATTCATGGAGGACTTCGTTATTTAAAAAATTTCAATCTGCCAAGAGCGATAATTTCAGCTAGGGCGAAAAAAGAGCTCTTCGAAAGATTTGGCGACTACATTAAACCGCTTTCTTGTTATATGCCGATTCAAGATCGTTTTTCAATGACAGGTGTTTTCGCCTGTCGTTTAGGAGCTTTTGGTTATCGGCTGATAGAGCGTGCCGTCGGGAATAAACGTGCTACTCCCCAAGTTTTTGACAATGTGCCGGAGATTTGTGGACTTTTCCCAGAACTACCTTTTGTACCCAAAGGTTTTTTATTCTGGCAAGATGGCGTTATCAATGATCTTCAGGCTTTTCACGATGCTTTGCGCAAAATTCTGATCGGTTATGGCGTATCGATAATCGAAGATCATAAAGCGCTTTCGATCGAAAGTAACGAAACTGCTCCGATCAAGATTATCATTTCCGATGAAAAGCAAACGTATAGCGAAATCATCTCTGACTTCTTGATTGACACAACTATTTCGAAAAATTTACTTTTAAACGGCGAGAGTTCAAGCGATTTTAATTTGGCGCGGGCTTTTAATTTTATCTTTCGTTGCCGTTACTGCTTTGGCGGGGCGTTGGCGATCGCTTCGCCTTCCGGCAGGCAGTTTTTCTTCGTGCCGCGTGGCAATTTGCTTGCAATCGGTACCGGTTATCTTCCTTATAAAGGAGAATTGACGTTGAGCAAGTCGGAAAAAGAAATTTTTTTTAAAGAAATTAACGAGAGCTTGCCAGCTTTGAAGCTTGATTTTGACGATCTAGTTTCAATTGATCTCGGTATTCTGCCGGTAAGGAAAATTACCGAAAGAGGAGAGGTGTCTTTTCTGGAAGCGCCAATTATAAAGAGCCAACAGGATAGAATTTTTCATCTGATGACCCCTAAATACACGACTTTTTTGGAGGTTGCTCGGTTGCTTATTGGCAGATTGCCAACCTAAACGTCTGCGCTGAGGCGCTTTTGATTGTTAAAAATTCCCTCTAAATAGTTTATTAGCAAAACAGATTTTGCTATTCTAAAAACTTTATCTTTGCTGTTTAAACGCTTTAAATTATATGTCAACTGATCGATTGGGACCAAATAATCGTAGAAGGGAAAATGATCTTCAAGAAGTCCAACATGGATTAGACATTCCTAGTTTGCCTTTGCCGCCAGCGCCCAACTTTACCGTTGAACTTAGAGTCGTGGCGGAAGTTTTTAGGGATTTGCGATTTGTTAAGGCGTTAAATCACTGTGTTAAAAGAGCCAGTCAGCTGATTGATTCAAAACAACCTAAAGACATCAAGCATTGTTTGCGTCTTTTGATTTTCGCCGGACACATAGAACTGCTTATTAATAACCGACTAACAAAGGAAACTAGCTCTTTGATCGTTGGTTCTTTGCAAAAAGCCGGTTATCTGAATAAAAGCGCCGATCAAATTGTTAAATTCAACTCCGCAAATGATGTTAAGAAAAAAGATTTGATGGTAGCACACGAGCTTCTCTGTTTGTTACTAATATCGCGGCTTCATTATCCTTTAATTAGCCGTGATGGTATGGGACAAGTTACCAAAATCGATCTCCAATTGCCGATGATTGATAATCTTTTAAGCGGACTTAAAAAGTTCACAGAAAAAATCGCTGGTGATAAAGAGCGGCAAACTTGCCGCGTGCGAGAATCTTTTATTAAAGCTTTGTTGCTTGAACGCGGTGGTAAACCAATAGAATCAAAACAAACGATCTGTAGTATCAAAACTAGCTTAAAGCCAGAAGACACTCTTGTTATCGAAACGGATAATTTATGGCGAGCGTATGCAATCAAGCATTTGATCGATTCTCTTTCTCAAGAAAGTAGATTGAATCAAATAATAGAAAGCGAGGTGCAAGGAAATGCCCAAAAAGCTTATAAGAGAGAAACAAAGAAACTTGAAAAATACAAAAAAGATCTTTTTCTTGAACACTATAAACCTCTTTTGCGAAGTTGTTTTAACGAAGTAGATGTAAAATTACAGAATTTTAGAGAGATATATCCATCATTTTTGATTTTTTCTTTAAGCTCTTTTTTAAAAAGAGAAGCGGATGTTCCAACTGATAGCACTATCTTTTTTTCCGCGAGAGTTGATCTTTTGCACAGATTGGGATCAGAGAGTATTGCTATTTTTCTCTCTCCTCTTGAAAGTAAGTGGAGTGAGTTTGATCAAAAAATTTTGAAAAATTTAAGTAATATTCGACAGACAAAGCTTCTTTTACAGGAGGCCGATCTTGACCCGCTTTCATATACTCTTTTGAACGCTCAATTTGCGAGCAGTTTTTATCTGCTGATGCGCTATGTCGCTTGCCGTTGGGACTGCTTACAAAACAGCTTGAAATCTAAAGATGCTAAATTTATTAAAGATCAAAGCGAAAATAGAATACATATTTTCGGACAAACAATTTTCGATTTAATTAGCAAGTTTATACTCCCGATGAAGCCATCACAGTTTGGTTTATCTTATAAACTTATTCAGCCGCTCGGAATGATTTGTAATGACTCGTTCTTGAGAGATTTTAGAAAGAGAGATGAGGATTCTTTTTGTACATTTAAAGAGATTTTTAATATGCTCAAGAAGATTGCCTATGACGATCGCCGACATGTTTTAGCTGCCATTGTTTAGTATTACAGTGAAAAGCTTTTCAACTCTCGCCTTCCTCTTTTAAAAATTACACTTAGATATGCTTAAATAATTTTCAATTTTCATGCCAAATTGCTTATGCTAGCGTTTATCATCAAATAATATGGCTTTTGAGAAACTTTTTTCTCAAATAAAATCATGATTGCTAAATAAAGCCATAAATTTGATAGGATATGCGACTAACTTGTTTCTTCATATTATTTTTCTTTTTAATCGCAGCATGCTCTCCTAGAGGAACTTCAAGATATCCCCAGAACAGAATTGATCCTCAAATTGCTTCTGACTCTAATAGGTCGATCGATTTATCACGACTGCCAGCAATTGGCGATTTTGGCGAAAACGTGCTTTCACAACTTGGAGATCCTGATCTGATTATACTCGATAGTGGAGAGCGAGAAACTTGGGTTTATAACAAGCTTTTGCTTAAAGACGGCAACCCTAATAACAGCGGTCAGTTAAAAATTCAATTTAACCAAGAAGGTAGTGTTATAAAAACTTCTTATTAGTTATAAAAATCTCTTTGCGCTTGAATTACTTGGATATCTTTCGGTATAATTAACTTTAACTCTATTTTTTCATATTTCTAATATGCAGGTTGTTAACAAATTTTTCTTTTTTTATCTTGTGTTTTTTCTGCTTGTTGGAGTTTTTGCTTGCGCTCAAAGCGGTACTAATTCTTCGTCTAACCATTTAACCAAACATATCACCAATTACGAGGAGTGCGTTGCCGCTGGATTCCCAATACTTAAAACGCATCCTCCGCGCTGTGTTGATTCTGATCAAACGGTTTACATTAAGCAGAACAAAGACAGCGATCTTTTTGCTAGTGGTGGCGGCGCGGCTTGCTCTAATCTTTGTGGGGATGGCAAGTGTCAAGAGGTTGTTTGCATGGCAGTTGGTTGTCCATGTGCTGAAACTAGAGATAGTTGCCCGCAAGATTGCTTAAGATAAGTTGGTAGTAGAGAAAGTAAAACTCAACTAAAGGGAATAAATAATTTAAGTTACTTTGCAGTTCGCTTTTTAAATCAAGCCGCTCAGTTATATTTTTCTGGTCGATTTTTATCTCTGCGATATAATTAAGGCGAAACTAACAAGCTGATGAAGCCTAGAATATTTAGACACTTTTCCGCCATAAGAGCCCTCCTTGGAATCGCCTCTTTTTGTTTGATTATTGGCGGACTTAAGGTAGCAAAAGTCATTTTAATTCCTTTTTTGTTGGCGGCTTTGATCAGTCTTGCCTGTTCTTATCCTCTGATCTGGCTTTTGCGAAAAGGTGTTCCAAAATTGATAGCCATACCGCTAGTGATGATCCTGCTGGTAGTTGTTTTTTCGGGGATGGCTTTGTTATTAACCCGTTCGCTTAACGAATTTACCCACGCGATGCCTAATTTTCGTCAGCGATTTATCGGAGTCATTGATAAAGTAGGCGAATTTGCTAGCCAGTTTGGGATTGATCCTTCAAAAATAGATCTTTTTCAGCCTTTAAAATCTGGCGCCATAATAGAGATGTTTGGCCATTTGTTGAGTGGTTTAGTTGGTGCTTTCTCTCTGATATTGTTAATTACCTTTCTCGTGATTTTTATGTTGTTTGAAGCAGTCGGTTTTAAAAGCAAACTTAAAAACGCCTTTGGTGGTGAAATTGACATAACAAACCTTGACGCGGTCGTCCTCGACTTACAAAGTTATCTGGGAATTAAAACTTTTACAAGCTTTCTCACTGGTGGCAGTATTTGGATTTTGCTCTATTTTTTCGCGATTGATTTTGCCGCTCTTTGGGGGCTGATCGCATTTTTTTTAAATTACATACCAGTCATTGGTTCGATAGTTGCTTCTTTGCCAGCGATTATGTTTGCTTTTGTGCAATACGGCCCGCAATCGGCGGTGATAATCGCAATTTGTTATATTGTTATCAATGTCTTGATTAGCAACATGATAGAGCCGTTTTTGATGGGAAATCGCTTAGGACTTTCTCCGTTGGTTGTTTTTATGTCAATTGCTTTTTGGGGGTGGCTTTGGGGACCAGCTGGAATGTTAATGTCGGTGCCCTTAACAATGATTATCAAAATACTTCTTGAGCATAGCAAGGAGCTTCAATGGATAGCCGATTTAATGGGAGCTCCGCGTGACCCTGGTAGCAATTAAGGATTTTTACTGAAAATCGCTTAAAGCGGTGATTAAATTCTCGATATGCGCATTAAGCTCTATCCCTAGTTCGGCGGCGCCACTTTTCATCTCTTCTCGTGAGCAACCTTTGGCAAAAGCCTTATCTTTCATCTTTTTAACGACCGATTCAGCTTTTAAATTCATGATCGATCGATCAGGGCGCACCAGCGAACAGGCAACTAGAAAACCTGAAAGCTCATCGACGGCGAAAAGTGCTTTAGCCATTAGCGAGTTTCGAGGAGTCCCTGTGTAGCTGGCATGCCCTAAAATAGCCGTTATTATCTCCTCTTCGTAACCGAGTTTTTTTAGCAGAGCGCAACCCCAGAATGGATGGCCATCTGGAGGAAGTGGATCTGGGTGGCTTTCGTAATCAAAATCGTGGAGTAAGCCGACAATTCCCCATTTCAACTGTTCATCAGGTGATAAATTAAAATATCGTGCGTACCATAACATGCTTTTTTCAACTGCCAGCATGTGTTTGCGCAAGCTTTCACTGATGGTGTATTCATAAACAAGTGCCAGCGCCTTATCGCGATCTAACTGATTGCTCATTTATTATTTAATTAATATTTTAATGTCGGCGGCGGCTCGCAGTTCCTCAACTTTTTTCTGTATAGCTTCGTTTTGTTTTAAAGAGCGGAGGGCGGCGATAACTCTTGGTTTAGCTTCGTTAAAATCAAATTCTTTAGCAGGTATTTTTTCCGAAAGCCTGATAATGTGGTAACCATATTCAGTGCGTACTGGATCGCTAATTTGATTAGGCTGTAGAGCGCGAACTCCAAGTTCGAATTCTGGCACTGTCGTGCCCGCGGCAACGACACCAAGATCTCCGCCACGCTCAGCGGAAGGGCAATCGGAGTGTTGCTTGGCGATCTCGGAAAAATTGGTTCCGTTTGGGTCTAACATCTCTTTGAGCTTTTTAGCTTTTTCAAGCGCGTTTTTTTCGTCGCTAGCTGAGGGCTTAGGGGATTTAAATTTTACTAGAATATGTTTTAGCTTAAAACTTTCAGGTTGCACCAACTGTTTTTTATTGATCTCATAATACTTTTTGATATCATCTTCTGATATATCGAATTTTGGATTTATAGATGTTTGTAGGTAATATTGAATTTTAAGATCATTTAAAGTTTCTGTTTTAAATTTTTCAAAGCTTATCTCTGAATTTTGAAGCATCTGTCTAACTCGTTGTTCGCCGCCGCTTTGTTCGATAATTTTGGCAAAATCGTTATTCAGCTTTTCAGTGCTCCCTGAAAAATTTTTTGATGCCACTTCAATCAGCAGTGCTCTCCCGATAAGTTTATTAAGACTTGATAGTTTTAGACGGCTTAATACCTCTGGTTTTTGATCCTCCATTGTCAAATACATAGCGTACTCTGGACGCTGTTTAAGTTCATTTTCAACTTCAGTTAAGGTAATTTTGGCTCCGTTAACCGTAGCGGCGATCTGCTCAGTTGTTGCCGAAGTTTTTTCAATGGAACCTTTTTTTTGTGTTGAAGTATTTTCTGTTAGAGATAGGGTCGGAAAGCCGCAGGAGAGGATTAATATCGCGAGTAGCAATGAGTGTAGCTGAATTTTCATAGTTTTTAATATAATATATTTAGAATTTCTATCAGATTATTATTACCTCGATAGGATATAAATAGAAAGGCTCGAATATTTCTATTTTTAAGAGAGTCTATGGTGGCTCGTTTGAGGATAGAATAAACTTTGTTTTAAATTTGATCTATCTCTATATATTTATTTTATTTGATGTCTAATCGATTCGTGAAGGGTTGTTTGTTCTTAATTTTGATAACGCTGGTTGTTATTTCTAGCTTATTGATGATTGGAAGGAGATATCACACTTTTCCGGTTCTTGATGAGGGCACTTATATTGGAGAAATTACTCAAATTTTTGATGGCGAAAGAGGGGTTTTGCCATTTGTGCTGACATATAAAGGTATTTCTGGTTTTGAGCCTGAGAAATTATTTTTAATTGCTTTACCGACACTTACTGCTGTCCCGTTTTTAGCCGAAAAAACTTCAATCAAAAGTTTGCAAATTTTTGGCGAGCGATTTTCGGTTGCGCGTTTTGATTCTGAGTTTGGCACTTTTGTGATGAGTGGCATAGCTAGCGGTTCTAACAGTTATCGTGGCAAAGTTACTCTAACGGTCGGAGAGAATGTTCGCCACGGCAATTGGTCGATGATTAAAAGCCAAGGACTGAGCAGGCATTATTCGGCGGCGGAGCTGGAGGTGATCGGTTTATGGCTTGATAAGCGAGCCGAGCTGGCGAAAATCGAGATTGAAGAAGCAAAATTTTATGATGAGCTTGTGCGAACAGAGGGAGAAATTAAGCGTTTAAGTTACTATGTGGATGAGCGGGAGATGTTAAGAGCTAATTCTAAAAATAAATTCAAAGAAACTTTGGCAGAGTTAAAAAAAGTTAGAGAAGATTCAGGCAAGGCGCGAGAGGAGCTGAAAGATCTTTACTCGCGCATGTCTTTAACACAAAAGTTATCCAGTTTCGGCCGTTTAGCCGCTCTTTCGCGTGAATTGTTAAACAGACAATACGATCTTATTTTATTAGGGCAAATTGAGTAATTTAATAAATTATTTTTATTTACTTTTTTTATTGGGAAGGGCTTGCCCTTTGCTAGCCGATCCTCAGGAGTTTGCGGATCATAAATCTTATTTTATATTTTCCAAGCAGTTAATAGTCTCTGAAAGCGTGACAAATGTCCGCTTGATTTTGCAGAGCGAAATTGAACGATATACCTTTGAAGCGCCACTAAAATATCAGATTGCCCCAGCTGATAATCAGCAGAACCTTGGCGTTATGGATGAATCAAATAAATATCTACTGACTTTTGCCGCTATTTTACCGACAACTCCTTTGCATCAAGGTTATCTTGAGGTTTATACTTCTAATAATAAAAAATTATATTTTGCTTTAGGCTGGATTAATCCAGCCGCTAGCGATCTTTTTGGAGGTTCGTACGGTAAGTTAGTGGAGGCCGTTAAAATTAAAAAAGACTCATTAGCAACGATCCGTGATAGACTAGATCTTGCTTATAGTAACCTACAAAAGGTCAAAAATGAGGCTGAAAGTATCGCCGATCTTGACAATTTGATCATTCTTTTGGAAAGAGTCAAGAAAGAACGAGAGACTCTTGATAATATAAAAGAAGCTAAAGCCCGTTTGACGACTTTTATATCTCCTCAGAGTGAAAAGCTAATCACTAAAAATTTAGCGGCGCGCGAAATTGAAATAACAAAAGCAATAGGTTTACTTTCTAAAATTAGCCCACAGCTTAGCAAAAGATCGGCGCAACCACTCGTCAAACAAGAGAGCCAGCAGACAGCTGTTGGAGCAGTTAATAGTCGGGAATCCTTTTTATCAAGCGGCAAAAAAAACTCGGTTGTTAGGCAAAATTCACAATCAAATTCAGCGGCTAGTTTTTGGGAGATTGATTGAAAGAGGAGCAGGAGAAAAAAGTATTAGCTTTGGCGGAGATAATCAAAGCCAAGGGGATGCAAACGCCAGTTTCTCTGTTTCTCGAGGCGCATTTGCCGCTCGCCGGCATTTTATCCCATTCATTACTTGTTTTTGATCCACTAATATCGGGATTATTTCGCAATCTGAATCTGAAAGATTTGCAGGAAATGTTAAGTAGTCGTGAGTTGCTTGAGAAACTATTGCGAGAACTTGAAACCTGATAGTCAGCTTTTTTTAAAATCGAAAAGATCTCTTAGTGTCTAAAAAGAGTTGAAAAGTCAACCTTTCTGGAGGGATTTTTGCAAATCACCATGTTTTCTGATGGCGAAGATTTTAATCGTTTCGCCAAGCTTATGTTTTGTTTAGAATTTATTGGCAAAGATGCTTTATAAAAAGCTTTATTATTAAGCTTATCTGTATTTTATGGAACACGCGACACCCGTAGCCATAATTTTGCTGGTAGCATTATTGGCGCCAGTGGTGATTTATATTCGCCGTTCCAAAGCTGGCAAAGAGATCTTCGTGCGCCGCATAGCAGGAATTGACGCCACTGAAGAAGCAATTGGGCGAGCAGTCGAGCAGGGACGACCTATATCTTTTGCTTTTGGGATGACAGAAATCGGTCCCTTATTTTACGCTTGCTTAGGTGTTTTGTATTATGTGGCAAAGCGCGCCGCCAAATTAAAAAATAAACTTTTAATACCCCAAAGATCGCCAGAAGCGGTGGCGATTGTCGAAGACACGATCAAAGAAGCTTATCGCGAAGTTGATAGATCTGAAAACTTCGATCCAACTTCGGTGCGCTTTCTTTCTGAAGAGCAGTTCGCTTACGCTTCGGGATATATGGGAATTATGCACCGCGAGAATGTTGGAGCGGCTTTTTTGTTTGGACACTTTGCCGGCGAATCATTGATTATGGCTGAAGCTGGCAGGCAGGTTGGCGCTATGCAAGTTGGCGCCAGCGTTGATCCCGAGCAGACCTGTTTTTTTATAACTACTTGCGATTACACTCTGATTGGCGAGGAGATATTCGCCGCTTCGGCTTATTTGAGCCGTGAACCAGTTCAAGTTGGAAGTCTTGCCGGACAGGATCGAGCTAAGCTCATCTTTTTAGTTTTAATCGTGATTGGTATTTTAATAGCCACGGCCAATTCTCTGCTATCTTTAGATCTTCCAAACATTGATGCTTTGATAAACTTTAATCCGGGCTGGTTTAATCATGAGTAGCTGGAAAATTTTTCTTATTAGATTGGTAACTTTTTTGGCCGGCTTGTATTTCTTTCTACTTTTTATTACACCCGAACCTATTTTTAAAGCCTCTCCATGGTCAGAGGCGCATTCTAAAATATCTTATGGCTTTGTTGCGGTTGGAGTGATGGCGCTTGGTATTGGGCTAATAAATATCTTTTGGATTCACGGTTCAAAAGTAGTGTTTAAGAGGAGTGGCTGGTTTAATAGTTTAAGTTTGATCTCTGGATTGCTTGTCATGTTGGTTGTTGCCACGGTTGATTGGATTGGTGGACGAGAGATTAATAATTTTGGAAGACACTCGGCGATGCTTTCTGCCTTCGCGATTGACATTGTGGAGAATAAAAAAAATCAATTAGTTTTACCTGAAGAGCGGTTGCGAATATTTAAAATTTCGGTAAGTGAGCATTTGAGAGAGCGTTCTTTAGCGGCAAACGATGTTCTGTCTAAAATTGGTTCGCAAGATCATTTTAAAGCAACTTCAATTGCGGTTGATATTTCGACCGTAGCGGCTGATCTTGCTAGTCAAATAGATAAAATCAGTTTGGCAGATTTTGATCAAGTTAAAATTTTTGCTGCTAAGTTGTCTGAGCTTTCTGCTTTAGAGTTGTCTTTAAAGAGGATCGAAGTTAAAGGGCGATTGCCTCAAAAAATTTATGGGCTTCTTTATGATGGCCTTTTTGTAGCGCTTGGTTCTGCTATGTTTTCCTTATTGGCAGCTTATATAGCGGCCGCCGCTTTTCGGGCATTTAGAATTAAAAGTTGGGAAGCCGCTTTGATGATGTTTGCCGCTTTGATTGTCATGCTTGGGCAAATTCCTTTTGGCGTTTATATAAATAAGAATTTGCCCGCATTGAGGTTTTGGCTGATGCAAGTTCCTAACAGCGCCGCTTTTAAGGCGATCAATATTGGCGCCTTAGTAGCTTCTTTGGTGATCGGTTTTCGTGTTTGGCTATCTCTTGAAAGCAGCTCTTTTTATCGGAAAAAAGAGAAGTAATATAAAATGTTGAGAAATCGGATCATATATATATTAGTCATCTTAGTTTTAGCTTTTCCTCTGAGCAGTGGTTTTGTTTTGCCACCATCAAGAATGATTGCCGCTGAGAAAGCATATGAGATAATTGATAATTATCAAGCTAAAGAGGGAGAGTTGGTTTTCGTTGCCTTTGATTTTGGTCCGGGGAGTAAAGCTGAAAATTATGCGCAAGCCGAGGTGGCGGTAGAGCATCTTTTTCGCAAACGCGCCAAGGTGGTTTTTTTTAGCTTATACGCTTTAGCGGAAGGTTTTTTGGAATCATTGCCTAAACAGGTTGCCGCCAAATTAGCAAAAGAGCATTCAGATCAGTCTTGGACTTATGGAGTTGATTGGATCAATCTTGGTTTTAAAAATGGAGGCATTTTATTTTTGCAAGCTTTAGTCAAATCCGATGATTTGGCATCATTCCTTAAAAAAGATAGTTCCGGCGCCGAGCTTAAACAATTTTCTCTGATGAAAAACGTTGGTGGTTTTAGCAGTATTAAATTATTAGTTGAGTTTTCAAGCCTCTCCGGGATGTTGCGTAATTATGTTCAATATTTTAATAGCTCAACCCATCGGCCGCTTTATATTTATGGGTGCACTTCGATCGGCTCTCCCGAAGCTTACATTTATTTAGATTCTGGGCAGATTAATGCCCTTTACGAAGGAATTGGCGGGGCGGCTTGGTATTCGAAATTGTTGACCGATAATTTTGTCGGACGCGAAGCCGATTCGGCAAGCTTGATCAATTCTGCCATAGGAGTTGGGCATCTTTTGATTATTGGTTTGGTTGCTTTCGGCAATGTTTTAACTCTGTTTTTTAGGGCTCAAAAATGAGAGAGGGATTTGAAGTTTGGCAGATTTTAACAGTGTTAGTCGGAGGTATCGCCACGATCGCTATTTATAGTTTTTTGCTGGGCGAAAATCGTTTTTACCGTTTTTTTGAACATCTTTTCGTTGGCATGGCGGCTGGTTTCCTGCCGATTTTTTCTCTTCGTTATACTTTGTGGCCGAACGTTATTGAGCCGCTTTTGGGGAGTGATTATTTTCTTTTTCCTGATGGGACTACCTCTGCGGAGTATCACTGGACCCGCTTGTTGTATATAGCGCCGATGATTTTTGGTCTTTTGTATTATTTTATATTTTCCAATCGTTATGGCTGGTTGGCGAAATTGGTTATTGGTTTTTCGCTCGGCGCTGGAGCTGGTCTTTCTTTTCAAGGTTTTTTCAGTGAGATTGTGCCTCAACTTGCCAGCAGTTTACGTCCGCTGATTGTCTTTAGCGGAGAGCAAGCAAGTTTTGATGTTTTAGAGAGCTTTAATAATATATTTTTTACGGTTACTTTGCTTTCAGTTTTAACTTACTTTTTTTTCTCATTTCAATTCGCTGGTGGTGGTTTAGCTGAAAAAAGTTTTAATAAGATCAAAACTGCTGGCAGGCTTTTGATGATGATCTGTTTCGGAGCTTTTTTCGGTTCAACTGTTATGGCAAGGCTCGCGCTTTTAACGGAGAGGCTCCAATTTTTGATTTATGATTTTCGCGGAACGCTCGGTTGGGTAATTGATTTTTTGATTTATAGTTCCTTTGGGATGCGCTAAGTAGAATGTCAAAATCATTTGATAAAGAGAAGCTTACGGCGGTGTTGGTTACCGATTGCGGATCGACAACTACCAAGGCTTTGCTTTTTGAGAGAAACGAGCAGGGACAGTGGCGTCAAACTTATCGTGGTGAGGCTCCAACAACAGTTGAAGCTCCGGTAGCGGATGTGACGGTTGGGGCGCTGAACGCTTTTGCCGAGCTTGAGGAGATTAGCGGTCGTAAGATCTTAAAAACATCAGCAGAAAGGCAATCTTACTTGCCTCCATTTAACTTTAAGACAAACGATCCGCGACATGGCATTGATCTTTATCTATCAACAAGTTCGGCTGGTGGTGGTTTGCAGATGATGGTAGCTGGAGTCGTTAAGGATATAACTACTCAGTCAGCCCAGCGAGCCGCGCTTGGAGCTGGGGCGATCGTCTTGGAGGCGATTTCAGCTGACGATGGCAGGGAGGAGTATCGGCGCATAGAAGAGATTAGAAAACTTCGCCCGGATATTATTCTTTTGACGGGGGGAGTTGATGGTGGAACAAAATCTCAGGTGTTGGAAGTAGCAGAAATTTTACTTTCGGCGGCTCCGCGACCACGCTTCGGGCATACTTTAAAAGTTCCGGTTATTTACGCTGGCAATAGCGAAGCACGCCAAGAAATTTCAAGTTTATTGGGCGAGGTTTTTCAATTGCAAATTGTTGATAATGTCAGGCCGAATGTTGAAAGAGAAAATTTATCGCCGGCGCGCGAGGCAATTCACGAGCTTTTTCTCTCTCATGTTATGTCTCACTCTCCCGGATACGATAAATTAATGTCTTGGTCGCCTTTTCCGATTATGCCAACACCGGCAGCAGTTGGTGATATGATCAAGGAATACGCTGAAAACAGCAATCAACAGGTATTGGCTGTTGACATTGGAGGCGCAACTACCGATATTTTTTCTGTTTTAAGAGATGAAGAGCAGAAACTCTCGATTTTTAATAGAACAGTTAGCGCTAATTTAGGAATGAGTTATTCGGTGGCGAATGTTTTGGTTGAAAGCGGCGTTGAAAACATAGCTCGTTGGTTGCCTTATCAAATATCCGAAGAAGAGCTGAAAGATAATTTGCGTAATAAGATGATTCGTCCAACGAGTATTCCTCAAACGGTCGAAGATCTCTGGCTTGAGCAAGCGGTGGCGCGCGAAGCTTTGAGATATTCTTTGAGGCACCATAAAATGCTAGCCGTTGGTTTAAGCGGCGTGAAGCGGCGGCGAGGAATAGCTGATATTTTTAAACAGAGAGCTGCTAACCAGCAAATTTTAGATATTAGCCAGATTGATCTTGTGATCGGTTCTGGCGGGGTGCTTAGTCATGCTCCAAATCGGCTTGAAGCTTTACTGATAATGCTCGATGCTTTTGAGCTTCAAGGTATTACGCAGGTGGCGCTTGATTCAATATTTATGTTGCCACATTTAGGGGCGCTTAACACAGTTCATCCAGAAGCGGCTTGCGAGATATTTTTAAAAGACTGCCTTATTAATGTTGGTTCTGTCATAGCTCCTGTTTATTCCGGTTATTTAGAGAGCGGCATTAATTTAGCTAAAATTTATTTTAACGGAGAGTTTATCGATTTTGTCAGGGCTGGGGAGATTGATCTTTATCAGTTAGAAATTGGCATGAGAGGAGAATTAAAAGTTTTGCCGCTCTCTAATTATGTTGACGTTGGCGCCGGTTTTGGAAAGGAATTAAAACGGGAGATTGAGGTTGGTTTAGTTGGTTTATTGTCCGACGGTAGAAACAGGCCGCTTTCTCGATTTGCTATTACTCCTGAGTATCAAAAGCGATTACTTGGGAAATTAGAGTTAACTCAAGAGTGATTTTATATGTCTCAACTGCTTGTGCCATCATTAAAGATCTCAAGATGCGAGATTATTCAACGTAAACGAGAACTTCCTCTGGCAGGAGAGATTATTGCCAAGATTGGAGCAAAAGTTTCTCCGGAAAGTGTTATTGCTCGGGCCGTTTTGCCCGGAGAGTTGTTGATTGTTAGAGTTGCTGAAAAGATGATGATCTCTCCGGCTGAAGCGGCTAGAGGAGCTAGAGTAAAAGTTGGCGATTTAGTCGAAGTCGGTCAGTTGCTTTCGGAGGTTTCTGGATTATTTTCAATCTTTAAATCTCGTTTCAGATCACCTTATGCTGGTACAATCGAGTTTATATCTGATGAAACCGGACATTTTGGCATTCGCCTTGCGGAGCGCTTTATTGATTTGAAAGCTTATATTGGAGGGGAAGTTGTGGCGATTGAAGAGAGTCGAGCGGTAACGATTCGTTCTCAAGCGGCGTTTCTTCAGGGAATTTTTGGAGTTGGCGGCGAAAAGGTTGGAGTTTTGTCACTATTAGATATTTCTCCATCTGAAATTATTGATGAAGGCGTTGCGCGCGCGGCGGCAAAGAAAAATGTTGTTTTGGTTGGCGGGGCTGGAGTAACGCAGGATGCTTTAAAGGTTTGCGGTGAAAAAGGAGTTGCTGGAATTGTTACTGGCGGAGTTATTGATCAAGTTTTGAAGGGCTTTTTAGGATATGATCTCGGTTTGGCTTTAACAGGGGAGGAAAAAGTTCCATTCACGCTAATTATTACCGAAGGTTTTGGAAAATTACCAATGAACCATCGGATTGTTGAGCTTTGCAGGGAGCACGACGGCAAAGAAGTTTCTATTAACGGCACGACTCAGGTTAGGGCTGGAGCGGTACGACCGGAAATGATTATATCGAATGTTGTTGCTCAAGTTAATGATCAAAATACCGATTTAGAGCTCAAGACTGGCGCTCGAATCCGTTTGATTAGAGAGCCATTTTTCGGAAAATTTGCTTTTGTCAGTGAACTGCCGGCCGAGCCACAAAAAATATCGACCGGCGCCATGGTCAGGGTATTAAAGGCTAGGCTTGATTCAGGCGAGGAGGTGCTTGTTCCGCGAGCCAATGTTGAATTAGTGTAAATTGAATATGAGAATAATTGTCAGAGCTAAATAAAATTTGATAAATGATCTTTGACAGCAAATTCAAAGTCACACCAACTGTTCCGCAATTGACATATTTGCCTCGATTGCCTGAGATCGTTAGCTACGAGAGTCAAATTTTATCAGACCATTTAAAACGCTTAGTAACTATTACAGTCGTATATTCGCGGCAGAATTCTAGATTGTCCAACGGAAGTTATCCATTGTTGGTCTTAAATGATGGTCAGAACATAAACGAATTAAATTTGCTACGAAATCTTCAAGAATTAACAAGTCACGATGAAAATTTTGTTTCTCCTTTTATTGTTGCTTTGCACGCTCCGGCTGATATACGCAAACGTTGGTATGGTACTGTTGGAGCCAGTTGCCTCGCTCGTTTATCGCCTAATAATCATATAGAAGTTTTAGGCGACAAAGCTGGCAAATATGAGAGTTTCGTCAGGGAGGAGCTGATGTATTTTATTGATCAGCATATTGGCCAGAATAGAGGGTTAATCTCTATTTCTCCAAGACATCGGGCCTTTGCTGGATTTTCACTTGGGGCTCTTTCGGCTTTTGATATTGTTTTGCGCAATCAGCAACAGTTTGGAATTTACGGCGGTTTTTCGGGATCATTTTGGTGGCGCGACAGAGAATATTGCATTGAGGCTCCTAATGGAGATCGAATTGCACATAAACGGGTTGAGGCGTTGAGCGAACCTCCAAAAGTTAGATTTTGGTTCCAATCTGGCGGTTTAGATGAATATTGCGATCGCGATTTTGACGGAACGATTGACGCCGTTGGTGACACTCTTCATTTAATAACAAGGTTGCGGCGCCAAGGAGTAGCTGAGAGTTTAATCAACCATACTTATCTGCCGCTGGGAGAGCATAATTACCAGACTTGGAGAGAGGTTTTCCCCGAGTTTTTAAGATGGGCTTTTAACAAAAAAGTTTTAGGTGATTAAGCAGACAATTTGAAGGAAACTTTTAAAAATTTTTTTTACATGCCATAGGGAAATTTTTCGTAATCCAGCACTCCGCTTTGGCGCACCTGTTTTAACGCTATTGAGTAATGAAAAAGAATTTTTAAGGTGTAATCAATTCGTTCTCTGATTGATTGATCATGATCGTTTGAGGGAGTTTGAGCATTGAGCATGTTTTCTACGTTCCTGACGATTATATGTTCTGGTATGTACAAGATTCGATTGTTTTTGTAGCTGCTTGCACGCAGTTCGGCTATGGGATAGGACCCACCAATACCGCTTGAAACAGCCACTAACAGAGCGGGTTTATGGCCAACTTCTTCGTGATCGCATAGTAGAAAGAGATTTTTTAATCCCGCTGGCGCCATTCCCGCCCATTCCGGAGCAACTATCGCGAACGCGTCGCTATTTTTTAATTTTTCGGCTATGGGGCTCCATAGCTGGTGCCATTTGTTTGGATTTTCGCTCCACATCTCTTCATCCCAAAGCGGCAGTGGATTATTACTTAGAGATATCACCTGACTGCTTTCGAATCCGGCGACCTGAGCGCGAGAAGAGATGTAATTTGATACTTTTAGGCTTTGGCTGTTGGCGCGGTGACTGCCTGATATGATCGATATTTTCATAAAAAACATAAAAATTCAGGGGCTGACATAGATTAGCAGAAAGCTAAACTATGTCAATGCGGATAAAACAGTGTAAAATGAGCAAAAAGAAGCAAATTGAGCTATTAAAATTCTTTGTAGCTGAAGTGAGTGCTAGAAAAGCTAGTGAATTACTAGAAATTAACAGAAACACAACGAGATTATTTTATCAAAAAATTAGAGAAGTAATTTGCTATCATATAGAAAAGGAAGCTAAGGAGCTCTTCAATGGCAAAATAGAGTTAGATGAGAGCTATTTTTCGGATGAAGACGCAAGGGCAAGCGAGGTAGAGGAGCGGCTGATAAAGTAGTTGTATTTGGGATACTAAAACGCAAAGGCAAAGTTTATACTTGTGTTATTCAGAACGCTAAGACTAGCACAATCATGCCCATAATTCGGCGTAAAATCATGCCAGATAGCGTTGTCTATACAGATCAATATCGTTCTATAATGCTTTAGATGTTTCGGACTTCAAACATTATAGTATTAATCACGATTTTGAATTTTCAAAAAATTCCAAAAATCATATAAACGGTATTTAAAACTTTTGGAATCAAGTCAAAAGAATTTTAAGAAAATATAACGGGATACCTAAGAGTAACTTCAACTTATTTTTAAAAGAATGTGAATTTAGGTTTAATTATGGAAATTCAAAGCAACAGCTTTTAACTCTTAAAAACTGATGCTTAAAAACCTAATCTATGTCAGCCCCTAAAATTTTACTGACTACTTTAAATTCTGACGGTTAGGTAGTTTTGGTTGGAGAGAGGGTGTAAGTCAGATTTGAATCTGACTCTTTTTTTACAACCAATTTTTTATCTTCAACTAGAATTTAAATAGAAGTTTTCCCCAGGAAATTGCTCCTTGATGAGTACGCTTAGAGTTATATACTATTAACCAATAATCATTAAGTTAAGCTAAATATATTCATTGAGCTGTAGTCTTTTTTCTAAAAGCTACTTGATAAAACTCATTCAAAATTGTTTTGTGAAATCGTTCACAGATACCATTTGTTTGAAGTGATTTAGCTTTAGTTTTTTTATGCTCTATAAATGTTCAGCTAGCTGGAGTAATCCTAATTTATTTTTTGATAAGCTTTTCTTGTAATGTCATTTTTGGTTTCTCCTTAAATGGTGTTTTAAATTTTCCATCCCCCCATGGGGGGATGGTTCCCATCTCTAGAGTTACCCCATAGTCATAACTATGGGTAGTACATCTCTGTCAGATTAAGTCATGACTAATACAATTTATTCTACTCTTACGGCGAAACACAGCAAGTTAGTCAAAAATATATAACAGAATATAATACCGAAATACCTAATGGAGTTTTAAATAAAAAAACACCTGCTACCTTTGACATGGAATATTTCCGTAATAATTTAGAAAAAGTAGCTTGATTTTTATGAACCAATACTTTAAAACCTCTCATTAAAACTAGTCAAATTTCAGCGCGCTATGCACAATCGCTCAATAGCAGCAATTTTAAATATTTTCCCAACTTATAACTCCTAATCATATGGAGTATATTACCAATGCACCTATTCAAGCAGGAAATATAAAGAAAGAGTCAACTGACAAACTTCTTCCTATTGCTGTAGCGCTAACTATTAACCAGATTATAGAACGCACTTCAGAAGTTGGAATTTCATGGAATTTGGTTAGAGCTAACTCTGATAATCCAGAAATAGAGCTCGCTCTTGCTGAAAATGAGCTCAGAAATTTTAATCTTGAAAGCAATCAAGTACCTAAAATTTCAAGATATCTAGATACAGATCAAGGCTTTTCAGCTTGGACTCAAAAACAACTTTTAAAGTCACTTGAATTAGGAGCAATAACAATCTCTAATGAGAAAGTTATTGAGTGTGGAGCTTGCGAATCACCGACAGCACTACATGGTGTCAAGTTCCTTCCTTCGATTTGTAGTTATTGTAAGTCAGAAGGTGATTTTAGAACCAGCATCCGCAGAGTTATTACTGGCTTACTACCAAAATCAGATGAGCAACTTGCTGAATGTGTGGATATCACTAAAGTACCTCCTAATTGGAAGGGTCAAATTGCCATGCTCCCTGATAGAATTCTTATCAGCAAGAAAAGAAAAGCAGGCATTAGCTTGGATAAGTTTGACCTTGACAACTTGCAGCTTGACCCTAAAGTTTCAAACGCAGCACTTATAATGTATGGCGGCACTATTAAGAAGGCAGATAAAAGTTGGGGCGTTGTAGGTATTAAAAACTTAGGAAAGATAGCTCCATTTAGTTACATTTTTCGAGGAGCAGAATCTAGGCCTGGCTATGTTACGATTTCTAAGATGCCGTTAAACGAACTTGTTCATTCGGATTCTGATGAGATAAGACTGCCAAGACCAGCATTGACAACCCTACTGACTTGTCTAAGTCTTGATTGCCAAACATGGGCTGATAACCAATCGAGGCTAAACGAGATAAAGAAATACGCTCGAAGAATTTTTGCCCTTATATCGAATTCTAGTTTATTGAGGCACCTCGGGAATTCGATAAAAGCAAAAACAGCGCTTGAACTAACAAAGATATTACCAGCGCTTGTCAAAGAAAAGAAATTATTTGGTAAGTATCTTTAATAATATTATAGCTTCATCAAGCCTTGATAAAGCTTTGCTCCTTTGCAACTCAAAAGTCTCATATTTACCTATTTGTCCAAGTAATAATCTACGAGCATAACTCAGCCCGGTAAGCAATCTTTTTTGAAGCATATTAGTATCAACGGAGCATTCTAGATCGTAACCGTATAACAATAAATTACGCCATCGGTAAACTAAAAGTTCTCTGGCTATAACATCTTCATGACAATACCATGTGGTATTTATACTATCAGTAATATTAGTTTTTTTTGATATATCTTCTTCACCAAAAGTTATAAAAGATAGCTTGTTGATGTTGTTAGAGTGGGTACACAGCTCTCTGTGATTGGCCTTAAATAACTCTGAGTAATCAAAGATTGAACCTTCCAGAATAATATTAAAATCTAAGTCTCTCGGATCTCCTTTAAAGATAGCCGATCCAGCAAGAGATAAATGTAGAAGTTTCCTGCCATATCTATGACGTATCTCATTAATAATAGAAGGAAGATCGTTAGAAAGATTCTTTAGGTTAGTTAAAACTTTAGGCTTATCTTGTTGAGATACTTCTAAAAAAATGGGCACTTGTATGCCCGTTCTACATAATTTTTTTGAAAATTTTCGACTTCAATATAAATACTTTTGTTAATTCTTGCTATTTGCTCTCTAGGTGGCAAAATAACAGTATCACGATCAGATGGAACATTAGAGTACATAATTTAAGATTATATAAATAAAATGTGCATCGAAAAAAAGCTTGAGTTAGCGCTTATAGAAACTGCGCGTATTGCGCCGAAACCTCTTTCATTGATTAGAGAGTTAATTATTCCCGTATTGCCGATCATCATTTCAGCTGTTTTTTGACCCGTCTGTATTAAGAATTCTAAACTACGATATCTGAGTTGGTTTTTAAATTCTATTTGCTGGCACAACCATTTCTTCTTCTCGAGGGGTTAGTCCAATAGCTCAATCGATAATTCTTCGCTCAGGCAAGCTTAAGTCTTCGAAGAGCTCGCATGATATATATTAACAGGAGATTCGTAATATCTAACACGAGTTAATTTCATTAAAATTAAAAAAATTTGAAATTGAATCAAATCTTATATAAAATGATGTGTAATAATCAAAGAGAGTTTTTGCATATCGCTTCTATGAAGTGGATCATAATTAAAAATAGACCATTAGGCGGCACGGTAGAATTTAACGGAGAAAGTTACAGAAAGTCTGGGCCATTTTTAGCACAAGAACTCAGTAAGGCGAGAACTCTAAACAGTTATGGGTTCCCAGCGCCTATAGTTATTGAAGAAACGGCCGATTATTTTGTTGAGAAGTCTTTAAAAGGAGTAAAGCTGGCCAATTTAATCGAAACGGAACCTGCTGACTTGGCTATCTTTAGTGGCGTTCTAACAAAACTTCTTAATTCGCAACTTAGTTATATTGTTGATCGAAATTTTGACGAAGTTAAAAAAGGTATCCATCTTGATAATGTGCTTTTAGAGAATCCAGAACTTGTTCAAGATACTGCTTTAAATAGTTGCATAAGTAAGTTAGAACGAAGATTAGAGCTTGTTCCATGGTCCCTCTGTCATGGAGATTTGAGTCCGACTAATTTGTTCTCTGATGGAATTATAGATTGGGAATTCTCATTTAGCGGTCCAGTTGCTTATGATGTCTTAGCATTACCGTTTACTCAATATCTTTATAATTCAAATAGTATTCAGCCTATTAGAAACACCTATCTATTAGAGTTGGTGAAAGCTGTTAGTAACAGCTTTGGGTGCAACAATCTAGTTAATTTTCAAACAGATTTTATTTTTATGAAGGCACTTTTTTATCTATCGCATATGAAGGAAGCAGCGCAGCAAAAACCTGAAAAACAAGATCTTTGGAAGAAACGAAAAAAAATACTAAAATCGATAATCGAGGTTTATGGTTCGGACCAAATTATTAATGAAAAATTCTTACAAAGTAATTAATAGCTCATAACAAAATGTACTGACTAATATTAGAGTGTTTTTTAAATATTTAAGTGTTAAATCGGTTTATAAATCATCATCTTTGAGATCGATTAGAAATATGCCTCCAAGAAAATCAATCAGTTCATCAAAACAGATTCCGACATATCCTCCGGCTATAAACAAATCGCCTCCTAAACCGATTTCTCCTGGACAGACGTTTCGTTTATTTGATCCAGAAAAAGCCGGACCGATTCCGATTTCATTGGCGGTTTCAATTTGCAGAGGCAGTTTGTCTCTTCCAAAAGCCCCTAGACGAACAGAAAGCGGTAGCATTTGGCGATAACCAGCTTGTCCTAAGTTCGTAACCCTTATAACTCCTCCAACAGCTGGTCCAACTCCAAGATCTATCTTAAAAATATCGATTACATCTAAAAATCTATTAGGCAACCAAAGTAGAATTTTTGACATAGTCGAGGAAGAGTCTTTTTCGGTAAAAGAATCTGGATCTGACCACCCTTTTTTAGGGCTAATTTTATCTGGCTCAGCGTATAAATCTCCTTGAAATATAAAAAATTGGCAGATCAAGAGAGTTGTAAATTGGAGCAGAACAAGTTTGATCATTGGTGTTTTTACGTTGAGCTTCTAAAATATTTTTAAAGTTCAGAGGTAGATCCAGCTGATGCCGGGATTCTTTAGATCGGGTTTAAAGTTTTTGACTATTTTCATGGTAGCGAGATGCCTTTGGAGGGCTGTTTTAATTTTGCCGCTGCCTAGGCCATGAATAACTTCAATCCTATCAAGACCGGCTATGATAGCACGATCTATTATCTGTTCAATTATTTCTAAAGCTTCGGCCACTTTTTTACCGTGCAAATCAATCTTTTCAAGCGAGGAGGAGGTTTTTTGATAGCGTCTCTGAAGATCGCTTTTGTTTTGTTGAGAAGAAGATTTTTGGTTCTGCTGGTTATTATTTTGCTCTATGGTTGAATTATTAATAGGGGTGATTTCATCTTTTTTACAGAGCGCTTTAACAGGCCCTATTTGAACCATTATTTGACCGGTGTTGGAGATTTGCGTGATTGCCCCAACAACCTTAAGCTTTTTGACAAATACTTTTTGTCCGGCTTTAAGGTGCATATACAATATTAGAACTTTCGAGAAACTAAATTATTTTCTCGATATCTAAAAATTATAACAAGTTTTTTTAAAAATGAAAAGAATTATTAATGCCAGATGATACAGATTATGGATATCAATCCATAAGTAATTGCCCTTTGGTTGTTTTTCTAAGCTCTTTTTTTTGTTTGCGGTGTTGTTTAAGCTTTTTTCTTCTTTCCAAACTGTTTTTTGTGGGAGTAGTCAAAATTCTTGTTTTGGTTGGTTTAATTGCTTGGTTGACGAGTTTGTTGAGCTTAGCAATAGCTAATCTTAAATTGTGTTTTTGCGAGCGAGAACGGGATTCGGAAATAACAATTTCACCTTTAAGATTGATTAGTTTTTTGAAAGCGGGAAATCTTTTAACTTTTGATTTTTGATATTGATTTAATATCGAGCTTTCATTGTAACACCATCTGATGGTTGCTTTGGTGGCGAGCTTATTAACATTTTGCCCGCCCGGACCGGAGCTTGTAGAAAAAGTCTTTACTAACTCTTTCGTCGGTATTTGTTTTAGAGGCATTTTTTCTTTTAAAGTTAAAAATTGGCGAAGTAAATCACTTGATTCCTATTAGGAAATAATTTTTTTTGCCGGATCGTAAAATAAAATTTTTACGGGTAGTTTCGCTAAGAGGTTTTATGGACAAGGTCGAATCAGCAACTCTTTCGTTATTTATATAGAATCCGCCGCTTTCTATCAATTTGCGCGCTTCCGTTTTTGACTTGGCGAAACCAACTTTACAAACCAAATCGGTAGTTGTCATGTTTGCTATTTCAGCGGCGGAAAATTCAGCGGAAGGGGCTTCCGCGAACAGATCCTTTAAAACATCATCTGGCAGGTCGCTAGTAGAACCTCCGAAAAGCGCTTCGCCCGCCTTGCGCGCTTCGCGCGCCGCTTCCACGCCATGAATAATAGCGCACACTTCGTCCGCTAGACGCTTTTGCGCTATTCTGGTTGATGGTTCGGCAGATTGTTCTTTAGAGATCTCCTCAATTTCTTCTAAAGATAAAAAGGTTAATTGTTTTAGCAGGGTGATCGCGCTTTTATCAGGTTGATTTAAAAGATATTGGTGTAATTTGTAAGGTGAGGTTGCTTCGGGATTTATAAATATCGTTCCTTGCTCGCTTTTGCCGATCTTTTTCCCTTCATTGTCTAATAATAATGAAGCCGAGAGAGCGATTGCTTCTTTGCCGAGCTTGCGCCTAATTAATTCTAAGCCAGCTGTCATGTTTCCCCATTGATCTCCGCCGCCAACTTGTAAAATCACGTTTTGGGTGAGAAACAAATGGTAAAAGTCGTAGGCTTGAAGCAACATATAAGAAAATTCCATGTAAGATATGCCATCGCTGTTTAAGCGGCGAGCAACAAAATCTTTGTCGATCATGTATGCGACCGGGAAGTGTTTACCGATATCTCGTAAAAAGTTGAGCAGTGTTAATTCGGCTGTCCAATCGTAGTTATTCACGAAACTATAATTAGTAATTTCCAAATTTTGGAAAATTTTGCTGATTATTTTTTGATGGTTACTGATATTTTGATTTATCTGCTCAAGAGTCAAAAGCGGCCTTGCGCTTGATTTATCAGAAGGATCGCCGATTGCTCCGGTTGCTCCGCCAAAAAGAATAACCGGTTTCCAGCCAGCCCGAGCAAGATGAATTGGAATCAACAAGGATAGATAGTTGCCAATTGACAAATGAGGCGATGAAGGATCAATACCGAAATAAAACCGCTCTCCGGCTGATCTTGTAAGGAAAAGCTGGTCATTTGAAATCTGACTTAGAAGGCCGCGAGCTTTAAGCTGGTGAAGTAAATTCATTTTTTAAGATATATTTTTGTAATAGAAAAAAGTTGAAAAGTTCGGTCAGATTTGCTATTCTGAAATTTAGGTGAAAAATTGATTTTTTGCAACTTTAACTTTTAAATTAAAACTTAGCCTAGTTGTTTGTTCTGGCTAAATTTTTTCTCAGTTGATTTTATGGCTAAAGCTCAAATAGAGAGTAATTTTTTGGTTTCTTCCGAAGGAAGCGGTTATTTTTACGTTAATCGAAAAAACCGCAAAAAAAGCAAAGGAGAACAAAAATTAAAACTTAAAAAATATGATCCTATTTTACGCAAACACACTCTGTTTGAGGATAAGAAACTTTCTAAAGCAAAGCGCAAAACTACCCCAGCCGCTAAACCTCAAGAAGTAACCACTAGCTAGTAGCTAGTTACCTTTTGACTTTATTGATAGAAATTTCTACGCGCTTTCATATTTGCAAGCGTATTTTTTACTTAAGTTTTAGGCTCTAAAACTTTTTTGTTGCCGATCTCCCTCAACTTTCTTTTGATGGCTCTAGCGCCATTTCATTTTTACTTCGCCTTTCCAATAAATCGCGTGCTTGTTATAAATACTTAAGAGATTTTTGATGAATCATGTATAGAATTGCGATCAAAATGTTGGTTGGTAATGGATCCAAATATCTCGCCATGATTATTGGGGTTGTTTTCGCCTCTTTAGTTATCACTCAACAACTTTCGATATTTTGCGGTTTAATGTCTCGTACTTTTGGATTTTTAAGCGATACTCCCGAGCCAGATCTTTGGGTGATGGAACCAAAGGTCCAATTTGTTGATGATATTAAGCCAATGGCGATCAGTCGCCTTTGGCAGGTCAAGGGGATAGATGGTGTTGAGTGGGCGGTCCCTCTTTATAAAGGTATTGTGCGGGTGCGGCTGGAAGGAGGAACCTTTCAAAACTCGAATCTGATCGGCATTGATGATGCTACTTTAATTGGCGGCCCTGCTCGCATGCTTAATGGGACTCTTGCAGATTTAAGAAGAGCTGATGGGATTATCGTTGATCAGGCGGGTGCCAGTAAGAAATTAGCTCGCCTCGCGACTGAATCTGGAAGATCGGTTTTAATTCCAGCAAGCATTGGCGATCAGTTAGAGATTAACGATCAGCGAGGTGTAATCGTCGGGGTGGCAAGAGTTACTCGCACCTTTCAATCTCAACCTGTTATTTATACTACTTTTTCGCGCGCGACTCGTTACGCGCCCGCTGAGCGCAAACAACTCAGTTTTATTTTGGTTGGATTGCAAGCTGGAGCTGACAAGACTTTGATTAAAAAACAAATTGCTGAAAAACTAGGATTGGCGGCTTACACGACGGATGAATTTAAAGATCTTAGCTTGTTATATTTTCTCCGAAACACCGGAATACCGATCAATTTTGGGATTGCTGTTTTGCTTGCTTTTTTAGTTGGAGTTGCGATTGTTGGTCAGAGTTTTTATTCCTTTACCCTTGATAATTTGCGTTATTTTGGAACATTAAGAGCGATGGGAGCTAGTAATTTTCTTCTTTTACAGATGATGGCATTGCAGGCGGCTGTGGTTGGTAGTGTTGGTTTTGGAATTGGTTCAGGCATTGGCAGTTTATTTTATTATGTTTCGCGCAATAGTGAACTTGCCTTTAGAATGCCTTGGCAGGTGCCCTTCATAGCGGCGAGTGCGGTTGTGATTATCAGCTTACTGGCGGCTCTTCTTTCTCTGAGAAAAATTGCAACCTTAGAGCCAGCTATGGTCTTTAGATTTTGATTTGTTATATTTAATGAAGTTCGATACTGCTGTTTATTGCGATCAATTAAGAAAAGAGTATCGCTCCGCTGAGCAAACCGTGCTTGCTTTAAGTGGTGTTAATCTGACGATTGCCGGCGGAGAGATTTTGATGCTGGTTGGCCCTTCTGGGTGTGGAAAAACCACCTTAATTTCTGTGATAGCAGGAACGCTTCGCTCTGATGGAGGCAGTTGTAATGTTTTTGGCGAAGATCTTAATCGACTTAGCGAAGAGGAGCTTGATAACTTTCGTAAAAAAGATGTTGGCTTTGTTTTTCAAGCTTATAATTTAATTCCAACCCTTACTGCCAGCGAAAACGTGGCTATTCCTCTACTGTTAGGAGGGATGGATTTTTATGCCGCTTGTAAGCGCGCTGAAGAAACCTTAGAGCTTGTTGGTTTGTATGAGAAGCGCTCGGTTTTGCCGATCAATCTTTCCGGTGGGCAAAACCAACGAGTGGCGCTGGCGCGAGCGATTGTTCACCGCCCCCGTTTAATAGTCTGTGACGAGCCAACTTCTGCGCTTGATGCGGAAACTGGTCAGTTAGTTATGGAGGTGATTTGTCGTTTGGCTAAGGAGCGATCGACAACTCTTATTATAGTGACTCATGATAATCGGATATTTCATTTTGCTGATAGAATTGTAAAGATGAATGATGGACGGATTGTAGAATGAAGAGTGGTTTGCTTAAACTATATGGACCGCCACTGCTGGCTTTGGTTGGAATTATTTTTGTAGCACGCGCTGTTATTCTTACGAACGTGCCGCAAGCTCCACCACCACCATCAATTAAGCCGGCAGAATCTCCTTACAAGGAATTTATAGCTGGAGCTGGTATTGTTGAAGCCAGATCGGAAAATATAGCAGTTGCTCCATATTTTTCCGGAATAATCTCAGAGGTTGCTGTTAAGGTTGGAGATAATGTCAAGAAAGACGATCTTTTGTTTGCTCTTGATAATAGAGCGCAGATTGCTATTGTCGAGGAGCAAAAAGCTAGTGTTGGAGCAGCTGAGGCGAATCTTGCTAACGCGCGAGCTAGGTGGCAATTTATTAGTAATGTGCAAGATAAGCGAGCTCTTAGCCAAGAGGAGTTTATTCAACGAAAAAGCGATCTTTTAGCGGCGGAAGCCGGGTTGCAAAAAGCGCAAGCGGCGCTCAAGCACGCCGAAACTAATTTACAGCTCAGTCAAGTGCGAGCGCCAATTAGTGGAGTGGTGTTACAGAGCAGAGCTAGAGTGGGAGAGTTTGCGACTGCTCAAGCTGGGCAAAATCCTTTAATGATTATTGGCGATACAAGTGTCTATCATTTGCGGGTTGAGGTTGATGAGAATGACGCTTGGAAAATTATTGGAGGCGCTAAGGCGATTGCTTTTGTGCGGGGTAATCCTGAGATTTCGGTTCCACTAGAGTTTGTGCGGATTGAAAAGTTAGTTATTCCGAAGAGAAATCTTACAGGAGACACCGGAGAAAGGGTTGATGTGCGAGTATTGCAGGTTATCTTTTCTTTTGATCCGCACGCTTTGCCTATATATATAGGGCAATTAATGGACGTTTTCATTGAAAATAAACAAAACTTAAGTGATAATAAATAGAAATTTTGAGGGGTGTTAGGCGGCAAATTGGGAATAAGAACCATTTTGCTTGACTATCTCAAGATATTAGCAGTACCATTTTTGCTTGTAACTGGTTGATTATTATAGTATAATAAAAGTTTGTGCTTGAAGGTAAAAAATTTACCCCGCCAGTTTTTCCATTTGTTTTCAAGTTAAGAATATTGTCGGCGTTTTTTTAAATATTTATCGCTTTTAAGATTTTTTATATGGCAGTTCCTAAGAAAAGAACCTCACATTCAAAACGCAATATGCGCAGGTCGCATCACGCTTGGACGCGAGTTGGCTTTATTATATGTTCCGATTGTGGCGAAACAAGAATGCGACACCATAGTTGTCCCGCTTGCGGAACATATCGTGGTCGGAAGGTGGTAAAAGTTGGCGATCTTATTGAGACTAAAGGTTAGGTCCGTGTAGAGTCTATTACTTGAATAGACCACTATCAAATAGGGAATAATTTTTTATTTTGTCTCCTGATTAAAAACTATATGCCGATATTTTCTGGTCAAACAGTTTTAGTAACCGGAGGGTCGCGTGGTATTGGTCGCGCAATCTCCGTAGCGTTTGCCAAAGAGGGAGCTTATGTTTATGTTAATTATTCCTCATCGGCTGACGCGGCTGCGGAAACTGTTAAGCTTTGCTTAGACGCTGGCGGAGAGGCGCAAGCAATAGGTTTTGACGTTAGTGATTCAGGTAGTGTGTCAGCGGCTTTTGAGAAAATTGAATCTGAACGAAGTGAGGTGGGTGGACGGCTCAATATTCTTGTCAATAATGCAGGTATTAATAAAGACGCTCTCTTAATTAGAATTACCGATGATCAATGGTCTTCGACGCTTAATACAAATCTTAGTGGGGCTTTTTACTGCTCGCGCGCGGCGGCAAGGGCTATGATCAAGGCTCGCGCTGGGCGAATTATTAACATAAGCTCTGTGGTAGCTGAGATGGGAAACCCCGGACAGGCTCCTTATGTTGCTTCAAAGGCTGGCTTGATCGGTCTGACTAAATCGATGGCTAAAGAGCTGGCTGGTCGCGGCATAACAGTTAACTGTATTACTCCCGGATATATTGACACGGATATGACCGCGAAACTATCAGATCAGCAAAAACAGGCTTTACAAGAGCATATTCCAATCGGCAGAATTGGCGCGCCGCAGGATATTACTGGCTTAGTTATGTTTTTAGCTGGAGAATCGGCTAGTTATATTACCGGTCAAGTGATCGGTGTTAACGGCGGTCTTTATATGTAGAGTGTGATATAGTTATATATTGTACTAACATAATTAAGTAATAAGAGGGGTATTGCTTTACTGTTGATTTTTTGATTACCTTGCTCTTTAAACTATATAGTATTTATTTAGTTAAGAGAGTATTTATTGGCAGAGCGCTGTCGCGTTCTGTATTTTAAAAATTTATTTAAATTTTTTTTAAGAATTTAGGAGAGACCATCATGACCGAAGGAGATATAGAGAAGCGGGTTAAAAATATAATTTCTGAACAGCTCGGCGTTAGCGTTGAAGAATTACAGCCGCAGGCTTCTTTTTTTGAAGATCTCGCCGCTGACTCTCTGGATATTGTTGAGGTTATTATGAATCTTGAAGAGGAATTTAATATGGAGATTCCGGACGAAGACGCCGAAAAGATTCAAACAGTCCAAGATGTTATTGACTATATAAAGAGCAAACAATAAACCTTTCTCTCGTTCTCTTGTTTTTTACATTAGATATTCATTATTCTTGACGGTAAATTCTTGTTGGTGTTCTGTCGCCGCACAGGTTGCCAGCTAGGTTTTCTTATGTGGGGGGTAATGAATTATTTTCTATGTGATTTAGCTCTTTAGTTTGTCTTTTGCACTGTCAATTTTTCCCCTCATCAAGAGAGCTTATTAAGTAGCGCTAGCTAGGCGGTTTAACGGATTATCATGAATAGCCCTTTAAAAGATTCCGATCCTGAGATCCACAACTTGATTTGGCGAGAAACCGAACGCCAAGAATATGGGCTTGAGATGATTCCAAGCGAAAATTTTGTGAGCGCGGCAGTTCTTGAGGCTTGCGGCTCCATCTTAACTAATAAGTACGCCGAAGGTCTGCCCGGGAAACGGTATTATGGCGGCTGCGCGGTTGTTGACGAGGTCGAGGAAGTGGCGATTGAAAGAGCCAAAAAGCTGTTTGGCGCTGAAGCGGTTAATGTCCAGCCGCATTCTGGAGCGCAGGCAAATCAGGCTGTTTTCACGGCTCTACTCAAAAATGGTGATTCATTTTTGGGGATGAGGCTCGATCATGGGGGTCATTTAACTCATGGTAGTCCGGTAAATTTTTCTGGAATGAATTATCAAGTGATCTCATATGGGGTTAAGCCGTACACAGAACTGATTGATTACGATCAGGTTCGCCAACTTGCTCGCGAGCATAAGCCGAAACTTATTTTGGCTGGCGCTTCCGCGTATCCGCGCCAAATTGATTTTAAAATTTTTGCGGAGATTGCTCGGGAAATCGGAGCAATTTTTATGGTTGATATCGCCCATTACGCTGGCTTAGTGGTGGCAGGGTGTTATCCTAATCCGATTCCTTACGCTGATGTTGTCACGACCACGACTCATAAAACCTTGCGCGGTCCTAGATCAGGTTTAATTCTTGCCAAAGAGAGCTATATTAAGGCTATCAATAAAGCCGTTTTTCCCGGGTTGCAAGGAGGTCCGCATATGCATACTATCGCGGCGAAAGCAGTTTGTTTTAAAGAGGCTAGCGAGCCGAGTTTTAAAGCATATGGGTTAAAAGTTATTGAAAATGCTCGCGCTTTGGCGAAAGAGCTTGAAGCCAGCGGCTTGCGAATAGTCACCGGCGGCACAGATTCGCATATTGTGCTGGTTGATCTGCGTGGGCTTGGAGTAACTGGGAAAGTAGCGCAGGATACTTTAGATAAAATAGGGGTCAGTTGGAATAAGAACACCATCCCTTTTGATCCAGAGCCACCAACTGTTTGCAGTGGCATCAGGGGAGGAACTCCGGCCTTAACGACGCGCGGCATGGGAGCTGACGAGATGAAAAAAGCTGCTTCTATTATAGTCAGCGCCTTGCAAAATCATGAAAATCAGGATGTTTTAAAAGAGCTTCGTTCGCAGGTAAAAAATTTGAGCGCCGCTTTTCCGCTCTACGCCGATCGTTTAGTTTCTTAGGAGCAGGAGAGTGGGTTATGCAATGTCCCCGTTGTGATTCAGATCGTTTGGTTGTGATTGACTCTCGCGGCGAACGAGACGAGATTAGGCGCCGCCGCGAGTGTTTAGCTTGCCAATATCGTTTTACGACCTACGAGCGGATTGAGCTTGAACTGCCGATGATTATCAAAAAAGATGGATCGCGCGAGCCGTTTAATAGAAACAAGATTCGCGCCGGCTTGCTCAAGGCGTGCGAGAAGCGTTCAATTTCCACGGAAAAAATCGATCAAGCGGTTGATCAAATTGAGCAAAAAATTTTAAGCGCCTGCGTTAAAGAGATTCAGAGCCAAGAAATTGGCGCTCAGGTAATGAACGCTTTGCGCGAACTAGATCAAATAGCTTTTGTCAGATTTGCTTCGGTTTATCTTGAATTTTCTCAAGTTAATCAATTTGCTGAAACATTGGCGAGTTTAGAGCAGGATTCCGGCAAAAAACTCTTTAAGTCGGGTCAAAACAAAGCTCGTCGCGGCCCTAAAAAAGCTTTAAGCAAGAGAAAAAAATAGATTTTTGCTTAATATATTTCAGCAACTTTTTCAGCCAAAATCTTTCCGATCAATTCGTGTTTAATTGGGCTTGGATGAGGATCGTTTTGCAGTTTTAGATCGGCGTTTGTTAAGCCGCGCTTTTCTATCTCTGCTTTAAGCCGATCCGAAAAATCAAATAGTTTTAGATGCTTGTCGCTTTTGGTAATCCACAGTTTTTTTATAATTTGAGGGGTATTTTTTGCCGGATTGATCGCTAAAAGCAGAGGAATATTCCGCTCTTTTAAATAGCTATTAAGTTTTTTAAGCCATCTATTTGGATCTATTCTGGAGGCTATATCATCGTGCCGCTGTTGAAGCTGTTCGCTGTTTGAGCTCCATAAATTTTTGACAAAGGCCGCGGTGTTTTCCAATGTTCCGCTTTCGACACCGCTTATAAAAAAAGGAAGTCCAAAGTCGTTGTCGATAAAATAAACTATTACTAGATCGGGATTAAACCGATAATCACGATCAAAAAATTTGGCTATCTCTTGGAAGGTAGAATAGCCCGGAACTCCGAAATTAAGCACCTCGGCATTGATGCCGGCGCTCTTGAGGGTGTTTTCTAAATGCCAAGCAAAAGATTGTTCTCGTTCAACTCCCCAACCAAACGCAAACGAGTCTCCTAAAAGAGCTATTCTAAAGACGTTCGCTTGTTTTTCGAGAGTTATTTCTCTGTCTCGCATTCCAAAGGAGTTGGTTTTGACCGAAGCTCCCTGAAATTTAACCTTTAAATTTGGTTTTAACGAAAAAATAATGTCATCTGAATTTTCCGGCTGAATAATACTGCGTAAGCTGACGGAGCCATCGCTTTTATAATCATCTTTACTGCGTTCGGTGATTTTCTTTTTTAGTTCGGCAAGCGATTCAAAGGTGTTGCGCCCATTAGATTGCTTTGAAATCAACCATAAAGCTGTTAAGGCTATTAAAGCGCCCAAGAGAGAGCCAAATAGCAATAGCAATAAATTAATCTTCTGATTGTTCATTATCAGCAATTCCTGTTTGTAATAATTTTAACTCGCCAATCGACCATTCAAAAAAACTATCTTTGCCAGTTTGTTTAATCAGCAAGCATTGAAACTTGGTTGGGTTAGGAAAATTATTTAAAAAATAGAGGTTAACTATGTTTTGTGACCCAAAGTACGGGAATCCAATCTGTGTGTATTTGACTTCACCCTGCCAGTTATCAATATCAATTAGCTTTTGATACTCTTTTATTAGTGGAGCAGTTAAGTTTTTCCCAAAAACTATTTTTGGCTTTTCTAATCTTTGACACCGCTTTTTGTAGTAAACTTGGATTCCTCTAGGAAAATCGCCGGGAAATTTTGAGATGTTAAGTTGTATTCCATACGCTGAAACTGGCAAGTGAAAACGCATTTGTAGCCATTCGTCTCCTTTTTGTCCGCCTGAGCTTAAAAGAATTCTTGATTTGTTTCTGCCATCAACAAGCGGCGCGTAATCAATGTCCCCAAGATGCGAATAAGTGGTCAGCATAGTGTCGCGAACTCTAGCGGGTTTTATTTTTGGTAGAAGCTCCTTGGCGGAGATAACGTTTTCTCCAAGCTGTTTAATTAGATAATAACTTGGAGAGTTAACGATCATATTGTTTTGATCAAAATTTTGAATATGAGTTACGGATTGATAATAGGGGTTAAAGATAGATAGTAAAATAGATAGCCCTAAGCTGATTAAGGTGAAAAATTTGAATCCAATCAAACTGCCCCAAATGCCATAAATCGACACTAATAAAGCTAAATAAATATTTATGATTGATATGAACATGCCACCCGGTAAAATTCGTTTTATGGCTTGTAGCGGACCTTGCGAAGCAAGCACTTCCGGTGTTAAGTCCCACAAAACAATCCCAATCATCGCAAGAAATAAAATAATTATTTTTGGGGAGAAATTTTTTTGATTAAAAGTTGCGTAACCACGTATAATTGATAAAAGAAGTGCTAATGTAACTGGCAACAGTGCGATTAAAGAATATTTAGCTATCATAATTTCTGCTGAGCGATCGACAATCTGAACTATTGGATTTGCAGTTATTAAAGGGGTGATATTGCCCGGCAAGCCGTCATCGGGCACAACGCGGGCAAAGTTTGGATAATCAGGCAGTGAAGGAAGGTTTAAAGAGAGTAAAACATAGATTGTTGAAATTGCCACTAAGCTTATCAGCAGTTTTAATTCTTGGCTATTTTTTTGGGGATAGATTAGAAAAACCAGGAAAAAGACGGCGATTGCCACCAGTGGAGAAAAAAAACCAGCCGCCACAAAAAGCCGATAAAGAAAGTAGATTAAAAGAATCAAAAATGTTGGTGATCTATAAGAGGAGTTTTTGTTTACAAGCAAAAAAGCCGTTACGAGCGGCAGCCAAGCGGTCGCTTGCAAAGCGACCTTATCAAAGCGGGTTATTGAAGTAACGGCTATGCCAATAGCGATCGAACTTACGACGGACAACCCAAGCGGATGAGGTTGAAGTTTATAAAGGCTAGCCGAGCCAATTCTTATCAGCAGTAACGTTCCTAAAATAAATATTAACATGGCGCTGGCGGAGAAAACCTCTTGTTCGGTGGTTTTTAGGTTTAATCTGCTGGCGGCGCTACGCGACCATTTTGCTAGGAATCTAATGGCTGGACATTCCTGCCAAGTAAAATAGGAGTTAGTGATTGTATCGGTTAGTGGGCGGGCGAGAGGCGATAATGGCGTTGGATCAACATAAGCATGTTTGCTGATCGGGAGCGCGCTAAAGCCGTAGGCGAAGAAAAATATTATTAAAGTCCAAAAAAGAAAACGCATGAATTTTAAATGTGGGAAACAGTTTTGTTTTTTATTTGGAGAACCAGCGAAGCGCCGGCACTTTCTTGAGTATATAACAGCGCGCTTTAAAAATCTAATCTTCAGAGTAGGATTTACTGGCGGGGCAGTCGCTTTAAAGGGCGAGCTTTTCTAATATTATAATTTCCTGGACTCAAAATTTGCCGTATTGAGTTAACTAAAACTGCCTTGCTCAGAGCAGATATAGTCATTTAAATTTCCGTTATATATGCATGTCAAATATCCGCTGGCGGTTTCAATGATATAATTGTGAGATGAATTGATCGTGGCAACGACGCCGCTTGAGAGGTTTGTTTTGTCGTATATCTGTTCAATGCCCGGAATAGTGCCAAGTTGATTAAGAAATTCATTCAATTCTATTCTTGATTCAATTTCTCCGCCAATAGTTACTGTTTGATCTTTTACTGTAAAATGAATTCCATAAATTTGCGATTTCTCAAATAGTTCATCAATATTTTTTTTGATATTATTATCTTCCACACCACCTTTTTCAGGGATTACGAGAAAATTTTTAATTGATATGATCTCTGTTGGATAGTTAGATAATATGTAGTTTGCTATTTGTATAGCAATTTGGCGACTTTCTGTCGAACCTGATAAGTAAAGAACATTGTTTTCACAATCAACTCTGATTTTTTGATTGGCAATTGTCGAAAGAACAACGCCAATCATGTCGCAAAAATTTTCAACCTGATCAGTCATTAATAACTTTATTTTATTGCTGATTGATCTCTCGGAAAAATAAGAGCTAATTATTTTATTAACTGCTTCAACTGAATATTGCTCAGAAACAAAGCCATCTATTTTGATTTGATTCTTATCTGTTACTTCTATGTTAATCTCATAAGAGACCTCGTCTTTTAAAGCTCTTTTAATATTTTTAGCTATATTTTGGATTAACAAGGTACTATCATCGGCCAAACAGCTTTGCCAACTTATTATTAGCGTTAGAGCAATTTGATATATTAAAAATTTTTTTATCACATTAATTTGCTTAAATTAGCGTGGACAACAATATATAGTTACGGTCAATGTTTTACTGCCACCACTGACCGCAACTCCATCGACCTTAACTGATGTTGGGTAAATTGGCGATGTTCCCGTATAGCCAACATCAGCACTGTATGTATGTAAGTTAACGGAAGTAGAGACGAACCCATAAAGCATCATAAATTCGGTGCTAGTATTGTTACATGTTACGGTGACTGTTAGATTGCTTCCACCCGTCGCGCTGCCTGATTTGTTGTAACAGCTGGTAGATATCGCAAATCTACCAGTGGCTCCTGTCGCTCCGGTAGCGCCCGTAGCACCTGTTGATCCTGTCGCGCCCGTTGCGCCAGTAGCGCCCGTAGCGCCCGTTGGGCCGGTGGCTCCATCAGCTCCGTCAGCACCATCAGCGCCTGTTGCACCTGTGGCTCCTGTTGATCCTGTCGCGCCAGTTGCTCCCGTTGCGCCTGTAGCGCCGGTTGCGCCTGTGGCACCGTCTGCACCGGTCGCGCCAGTAGCGCCCGTAGCACCTGTTGATCCTGTCGCGCCCGTTG
>CALMIO010000002.1 GCA_937864035.1 uncultured Pseudomonadota bacterium
GCGGTCCTTGTGGTCCTTGTGCTCCGGCAGGTCCTTGTGGTCCTTGTGCTCCTTGCGGTCCTTGTGGTCCTTGTGCTCCGGCAGGTCCTTGTGGTCCTTGTGCTCCTTGTGCTCCCTGCGGTCCTTGTGGTCCCTGCGATCCGGCAGGTCCTTGCGGCCCATTTGGTCCTTGTGACCCCTGTGGTCCCTGTGGTCCTGCTGGTCCTGCTGGTCCGACTGGACCTGCTGGTCCGACTGACCCTTGCGGCCCAGCAGGTCCTTGCGCCCCGGCAGGTCCTGCTAAACCAGTTGGTCCAGTTTCACCAGTCGGACCAGCGGTTCCGGTAACTTCAACATCACGAGGAATGCCACTAAACAACGGAAATGTTTCTGGTGTCGCGGTAAAACTATAAGCATATCCTTTTGCTTTTAAAGCAGTATCAATAAACTCACCTACGGCAAGATAAAACTCAGACGCATTATTAACTCTTTGAAGTAAGCTAGCCCAACGATCTAATAGTTGCGGGAGATCTCGCTTAACTGAAAATTTTTTATCTCCGCTTCCTCCGGACGGACAACTTCCGTTTTGTGGAATAAAATAAACTTGTGGAACCAATACTCCGCCAACTATTAAAACGCAATATGGGACAAGATTTTGAAATTGAACATGATCGTACTCTGTTGAACTGTTATTTGCCTGAGCAAATAGCAAAGCTTTTGGTGATAAAAAGATAGATACAGCCAGTATCAACGACAATGATATCACCGTTAAAAAGCTATATTTATTTCTATTTGCAACTCTCATTTCTAAAACTTTACACACAAAACTTTCAACATTTCATCTAATTACACGCTAAAGCTGTGTCACAACAAAAGTAACTCATCTCTAATCCAACATGATGGCCAGTATAAGGAGCACTTAAGGTTAAATATCCGAGACGATTCAAGCAATCAGTATCAACTGTAATCTGAACTAAATGACCCTTATAGCTATCGATTGGATCATCGCCGCCTGTCGGCGTCGGAGTTGGAGCCGGAGGTATTCCTTGCGCCTCCTGATGAGCCGGAGGAGTTCCAACTATTGGCCAAACCTGAGACACAGAGACACAAGCATAAATGCGATCATAAGGTGGCCCAAGTGGTGATATTAAATCGATAAATCCTCTAAATCCCCAAGCTGTCCCACGCAAAGCCGTAGGACGAGCAGGTGGAAACGTAAATACCATATTAGGACAAGAGTATTGGCTGTTAGGAGCAAGATCAGAGGAATACGTTCTAAATCTAGGAGTAGCAGTTAAAACTTCCGTGCCAGTACCAAGATTTATATCTGTAACCTGATGCCTACAAGAGCATAAACTCATACTAAAACCGTTAGGGCCAGTTGGACCTGTAGGACCTGTCGAACCTGTCGAACCTGTCGGACCTGTCGGACCAGTTGGACCTGTCGGACCTGTCGGACCAGTTGGACCTGTCGGACCTGTCGGACCTGTACCACCGGTTGGACCCGTCGGACCTGTCGGACCAGTTGGACCGGTCGGACCAGTTGGACCTGTCGGACCTGTCGGACCTGTACCACCGGTTGGTCCCGTCGGACCTGTACCACCAGTTGGACCGGTCGGACCAGTTGGACCAGTTGGTCCTGTCGGGCCTGTACCACCAGTTGGACCAGTTGGACCTGTGGGACCAGTTGGACCTGTCGGACCTGTCGGACCTGTTGGACCAGTTGGACCAGCTGAACCTGTAGGACCAGTTGGACCTGTAGGACCTGTAGGACCAGTTGGTCCAGCTGACCCAGTTGGTCCAGTTGCGCCGGTCGGACCCGTATTTCCTGTCACGCCAGTTGCGCCTGTATGACCGGTAGCTCCTGTGGCACCAGTTGCGCCTGTCGCGCCTGTTGCACCGGTAGCTCCTGTAGCACCAGTTGCGCCAGTTGCGCCTGTATCACCGGTAGCTCCTGTGACGCCAGTTGCGCCTGTCGCACCAGTTGCGCCAGTATCACCTGTGTCTCCTGTGGCGCCAGTTGCGCCTGTCGCACCAGTTGCACCGATAGCTCCTGTGGCGCCAGTTGCGCCTGTCGCGCCTGTCGCACCAGTTGCGCCAGTATCACCTGTGTCTCCTGTGGCGCCAGTTGCGCCTGTCGCGCCAGTTGCGCCAGTATCACCTGTGTCTCCTGTGGCGCCAGTTGCGCCTGTCGCGCCTGTTGCACCAGTAGCTCCCGTATCGCCTGTTGCACCTGTCGCGCCTGTTGCACCAGTTGCACCGATAGCTCCTGTGGCGCCAGTTGCGCCTGTCGCGCCTGTTGCACCAGCAACGCCTTGAGGTCCCGCGTTGCCGGCCGGACCGGCGTTACCCGTAGGACCAGTTTCACCCGTAGGTCCTTGCAATCCAGTTGCTCCAATATCTCCCTCTGGTCCGGTACACATTAGTCCATCAAGAAACAAGCTTAGAGGAATAGTCCGATAGACACGCACGAATCTATGAAGCAATCTTAGTTTTTTAAGCTCTTTTCTTAGCCATGTGACTGCAGCTGATAGCTGAGCAGGATTTGATTTGTCTCGCGCTCCCCACCTGTTAAAAATAGATAAAATTTGCCTAGCATTTACTTGACGCCCCTTACTTAAACCTTTAGGGCAAGATTGATTATTACTTAAAGGAAACTTAATTGCTGAAAGATCGCTTATTTTTAATGCCTCTTTAAGATTTCGAAGAGAGCGTGGCAGTGTGCGGATTTGCAAAGGAGTTAAATTGACACCCGACAAATAGACTAACTCGCACTCTCTAGCATAAACTATTGTATCAAGAGTTGTTTGATTACTTTGAGCAGATGCAGATATGGGGAAAGATACAAAAAACCATACAGCCAAGTTTAAAGTGACCGTAGCAAGATATTTTTTAACTTTTAGTATCAATCTAACCACAAAAAACGGAGCGAAAACTTAAAAAATTTATAATTTCATTAGTATCTATCGACACTTATCGGCATTTTATAAATCAAACAATCACGATAAAGCCTTCTCTTGCTAAACAGGTTAAGTAATTGATTTTGCTAGTTTTAATCGCCAAAACCAATGAAATTCAACACACTTTAAGATGGCGACAAGAGATAATTCGCTTTAAATAAGTTTGAAAAAAATATTTAAAGTTGCTGAATAAAATTGCTCTTGATATCGTCTAATCCTTTAAAACTAAGTTTGCTTAAGATCTTTAGGCTTACTTGTAACTGTTTTTTCGATCTGGTCAGCAAAAAACCGATCGAAAATTTTTATTTTCCTTTTATTTATTAAAAAGACTATGAAACTGATCCTAAAAACTTTTCTTATCGCGATATTTGCTACCAGTTCAGCTTTTGCAATTGACTCTACGACCAAAACCGCATTTGATGGAAAATGCGCTTGGGGGGCCACTCAAGGAATGTGGGTTGCTGGCGATTGCAAGAAGTGGAATTGGAAAGGTCCAGATGGAGCCACTTATTGTTTTAGCTCTGAAACGGCTTTGAAGAATTTTGCAAAAGATACCAATAAGAATCTAACTGTTGCGAGTCAAAAATGGGCGCAGGCTCAAGCCGCCAAGGCTATGGCTGATGCTCAAAAGATGCGTGATGAGGCAACAAAACAAACAGATCAGGCGCGTCAAAAAATGATGGCTGAAATGGAAAAAGCAACTCGTGGTGCAACTGGCCAAATGCCAACCGACAGCCATTCTCATACCGAGTAATATATTCGGCTTTATTTAAGCTTTTATCTAAAGGGGCGGCAGGAGCCTTTTTGTTCTGCTTGCCTCTTTTTTGTCTCTTTTTAACCAACTCTTAAGCTAACAACAATCAATTACCCGCTAGGTTATTTAATTTTTACTCTCCAAAAGTCTGGCAAATCTTGATCGGTAGGATAAAAAACCCTATCAAGCGTCAAACCTTGCGCCGGAGCAGTTACGCCAGCGAATTTTCGATCTTTTTTCGTTATTAACTCGGGAATATTTCCGCATTTCGCAAAACCGCCGCCAAAAGCCACTAAAGAACCGGTTATAATTCGCACCATCTGCTTTAAAAAAGCCACTCCCTCTATAACATAATAGATATAACAACCATCAAGTTCAATTTTACTTACTAAAATCTCTCTCAAAGGAGTTTTGGCGTTGCATCCGGCAGAGCGAAAAGAGGTAAAGTCATGAAAACCTTTTATAGCTTCAGCCGCTTCCCGCATAATTTTTAAATTTAACTTCCACGGATAATGCCACACGAAACCCGCGTTGATCGTCGGTGGCGCCTCTCGATTTAAAATCGTATAAACATATCTTTTGCCAAGCGCCGACAATCTGGCATCAAACTGCCTTTCAACTTCTTCAGCCCCTATAACTGCCAATTCTCCTCTCATTAAACCTGAAATGCCAGAACGCAACTTATCTAAATTGAAATTACGATCCAACTCAAACGAAACAACCTGAGCACGAGCATGCACGCCAGCATCAGTCCTGCCAGCGGCAACAAGTTGTCGCGGTTCAATACCTGTTATAATCTGAATATTTTTTTTTAATTCAGCTTGTATAGATCTACCATTTTTTTGGATCTGCCATCCGCAAAAGTTGGCGCCATTATATTCAACCACTAACCGAATCTTCATCTGCCACCTTACACGGACTAAAGCTCCTTAACTAGGCAGGCACGGGAACAATACCTCTCTCAGTAACAAGCAGATCCATTTTATAATCATGCCGCTCAAATGGAATATCAGGCACAATTTGAATCTCAAAACAAACCCCTATCTTAATGAGAGCCTTTGACTTTCCGGCAAATTGCTCAAAAAACCTATCATAAAAACCAAAGCCGCGCCCAAGCCGCGATCCATCCCTGCCGAACGCCAGCCCCGGTACGAAGATAACCGACGAACTATCCAGCGCGCTTGACAAATCAAATTTATTTTCGGGAATAGCTTTAGGCTCTCTAAGGCCTGCAAATCCACTCTCTAATTGCTCAGCCCAATCTTGATTAACCTTGTAAAAACTCATTGAGCCATAATCAGAGCAACGAGGCAGGTAAACGGCGCGACTTTTTAACTGCTCACTAAGGCAACGGCTCAAATTACATTCGCCGTAAAAATGCGCCAAAAAAAAGAGAGTATTTTCGATCTCTGCGCTATCATTTAGAAATAAAGTAATATGATCACAGATCTCTTTACTAGCGGCTCTCAGCCAACGCCGATCAAGCGCCCCAAGAACTTTGCGCATTCTCTCTCGAAGCTCTTTTTTTTTCGCTCTAATCATTATCTTTGATCTGAATTTTTAGAAAATAAAAAAGCGTCCACCAGTTTGATTGCAAGCGCGTCAAATTTTCAGTATTCTTCTCCTTTAAAAGATAGCTTATCATTATAAAATAAGTTTTGTAAGTCTTATGCGTTCTGTGGGCCAAAACAACAACTTGCTCTTTATGGCCATTAACAAGCGATTATCTTTATACCTTAAGCTTTTGAATATTGTAGCAATAATCTCTTTTTTTATTATCTTTATTATCTCTAATTTCGCGATCAGTGAGGAACCAACTTTAAAAGATTTAACAGAGGGGAGAAATAAAGAGAGCGCTCTGTTATATCGCAACACTAAACAGCCAGAGATCAACCGCCGCAATTTTCCCCATCTTAACAATTTAATGATTAAAATTTTTCGAGGAGAGGAAAACAGCAAAATATTATCGACTTGGCTTGATAAGCCGCCAGTTGAAACAGGTTTCAAATTAAAATCAGAAGAGACCAAGTTGCTCGACCAAAATCTAATAACAACCATAAAAACATTTTTGTCAAAACAAGGAGATCAGATCACGATCGAATTCTTTTTGCCGCTCCCATTTTACAGAGATCAAGCTCGCTTATTTCTTTTAAAGCCTCTCCAATACTACTCTCCGCTCAAAAGCGCTATTTCAAGCTCGCGAGAATTTAGCTTTGAACAGATTGATTTTAAAGTTGCTTCTCTTAAAAACGGCGGTTGTTTCGCGCGTGGAGTTATTGAGCCGCACGCCGCCATATTAGCGGCAAAAAACGAAAAGTGTCTTGAGAATTCTTCTCTGGAAGAGATAATTAAGTTACTTAATGTCAAGCGCCTCGTTAAAAATATGGCACCCATTGTTAGGGGCGATTCAACTGCTAGCGGCGATTAAAAATAATCGAGAGAAAGAAAAAAACGCAAGCGGTAAAAATTTTGTGAGGCGCTAAGCGGCAACGCTTTTATTGATTGCTAATCTCAAACGGCTAATGCGACGAGCCGAATTGCGAGGATGAATAACCCCTTTGCGAGCAGAACTTTGAATTTTACTTTCAGCGATCTTAAAAAGAGCTTCAACTTGATCTGATTTTTGCCCTTCAGAAATAGCCTGCCTAACAGCGCGTGCCGCAGTTCTAAAGGAAGCTTTATTCTCCCTGTTTGCCCCTCTTTTTTTAATACTTTGACGGTGTCTTTTGATTGCTGATTTATGGTTTGCCATAAAAAAATTATCTATGTTTAGTTAGCAAATAATCCAAAAGAAAATAATACTATAAATTTAAAAATTTTTCAATAAATTTCGATTAGTTTTTATAATGGCTTATTTGTTGTTTTACCCTTATCGATTCGAGAAGCATGTCCTCCAGAAGCTTGATTAGCTCCAAACGGTGTAAAAAACTCCTCGCTCCAAGCCTTTGTTGCGCCCTGCTGACCTTGATAATGTCCTTTACCGAGCTCGCCATATGCAATATCAGGATCACCATCCATTTGCGTAAAAACAAGCTGAGCGACTCGCATACCAGCTCGCAATTTTCGAGGATAAGGTCCTAAGTTTTGCAGTTCTAAAGTAATCTGTCCTTGAAAGTTAGGATCGATCCAACCACTCATACTGTGATTTAACCAAAGGCGGCCAAGACTGCTTTTTAGTTTTAAGTCGGCAACCACATTTCTTGGCATTTTGATGTATTCTTGTGTAGTTGCTAGCACGACCTCGCCCGGAAAAAGAATAATTTCATCGGCAGTAAATTCCTCTGGCTGGCGAGTTGGACAGATCCAGTGGTTACCAACGGTCACGTCGTAACTAGCAGGATTGACAAATTCCGGATTAAAAGGCGATATACCGCCCGTCGAAGCAAATTGAGTAATCCAGTGATCAGGTTTAACCATAAAGAAAATTTTTTAAAAACTTCAAAGGAAGGCTAGGATAGTAACCTATCTTGCTTCTTAAATAAAGAGTTAGGATAAGATAGTTTTCGCACCCCACTCGCTTTTCCGATTATCAAGCGACAAGAGCGGCTTTATCTTCAAATCAGCTAGTCAGCTATTTTTAAGGAGATAAAAAACAATATGTTTTGTAATTACTTTAAATTTTAAGAAATTTCTTTTATACTCTAAAACTAACAACACTATATAATTTAAATTGACGCAATGGCGATTAACGAATATAACCCCAACATTACGGCGCAAACCCAGCTAAATCTTATCTGTTTATTTATATTTATTTGTTCACTACTAACTGCCTGTCCACGCGGCGAGAGCCAAAGCGTAGAACAGGTTTTAAAAACTCAGCAAGAGAGGTTTGTCGCGACCTTGAGCAAGCGATCGGAGCAATTATCGGCAGAGAGCAAGAAATACCTGCTTGAATTGGCGGCTTTAAATGAAAGTTTTCAGAAAAACAAAGATTTCTTAGATCAAAAAATGGCACAAAATTGCTCTATGCTTCTTAAAAAATTGATCCCATTGGCAAGTTACACCTCAAGACCAGCTATGACACAAATTGCGAGCCAATTATCAACATATAGCCAAAAAAATCACTTTTCTTCAAAAGATAGCGATAGTTCGCAAGCTTCAGCCAGCGGAACTCTCTTATTTGCGCGCGCCCTCCAAGTTATAAACAGTGAGCTGGAAACTTTTGCTTTTGGAAATAGTTAGCAAATAACACCTCGCATATCCTTAATATATAAGGGAAACAAAAGTTTCCTCTTAAAGCTTACAAGAATCCCGGAACCGTTGTTGGTGGGGTTGGCGTACTAAGTGGAGGGTGAGTAACAGTAACCGCCACAGTTGGAGTAAAGGCTGGAGTTTGCGTTGGCAACGGACTAGGTGTGCTAGTAGGGGTTGAGCTTGGTGTTCTCGTTGGTGTAGCGCTCGGAGTTCTCGTTGGTGTCGCACTCGGAGTTCTCGTTGGAGTAGCGCTTGGGATTCTGGTTGGAGTCGCGCTTGGCTGAGTTGTCGGCGCAGTTGTCGGTGTTTGCGTTGGAAACTGACTTGGTATGCTCGTAGGTGTCACGTTCGGGGTCCTTGTCGGGGTTGGAGTTGAAGAGCCCCCGCCTGCATTGCCACCACTACCAGAAGCAGAACCACCATTAGAGCTATTGCCACTAGATCCACCCGAACTAGGCGAACCACTGTTATTGTCATCATCAGCGCCAAACAGATCGGCGGCTATTGAATCCTCATAACCACTACCACGCCAATTTGGACTAGGTCTCAAATATCTACCGGGACGATTAGGAATAGGTTGTATTATGTAATTTTTAAAAATAAATTTTAACAGAACTTTAGCTTTAGTCAGATCCCAGTTATAAGGGTTAAAAAAAGAACGCCCCATCAGAGATTGCAGGTCGCTTGGATCAAAGGCGTTGTAAACAATTAAATTAACAGTTAAAACGCCATCTCCTAAATTAGCTCCTTGCACAAAACTAGCGTCCGTTATCTTCCCATCGGCGATTCTCAAAAGAGCAGGACCATCTTTGCCGGGCAAGTTATCAATTGCCCCAACATAACCACCCCTTAGCAAAGAGGTTTTGTCTACGTTTTGATAAAAAGGAAAAGCTTCTAACATGCCATCCGAACTATTTCCAAAAACAAAAAACATATTGTGTAAAAGATCTGACATTTTTATATCAGTAACATTTTCCAATGCCATATCGAGCTTGCCAATTTCAACGGAATAAACGTTTCTAAGAGTCGCTTCGTTATCAAACCTTAACACTTTTCTATTAGAATCGAATGTCGGAGAGATCTCCTTCCAAGCATAAAGATTTTTTCCAACCCGAGATAAGCTTTCAAATCGTAAATTATCTCTTTTTAATTTTTTCTTTGCCTTTTTCCCTAAACTATTTAATTCTGACAATAATGGTTGCAAACTGGTTCTTAGAAATGAAACCCCCGGTTTTTCACGTTGAGTTTCAGTATAAGCGAGAGTGATTTGACCACGATCAAAAAACGCAGCTGGCTGACCAACTCCATAACTATTATCGCCTCCAACCATAAATTGCGATGGAGTCATTTTCATGATTGATCCTATCAGTGGAGATATTTTAGCTTTGCCGCGAATTAAATCTTTAAGCGATCTAGCCCGCAAAAAAGCAATCTCGCCCAAACATTCGGGAGTCTGTCCGCGAGTTCTTCCGCCTTTGCCTTTAAAACCATTTGTCGGACAGTTTCTTGGCAAAACACCAACAAAGCCAATAATTGCGCTCGGATTTCTGGCTGATTTGGTTTGAGCTCTCGATCGATCGCGACGGCTTTTTCTTTTTTGTCCTACTTTTTGGGATTGAGACAAGAGAGCGCTATCAACCGATAAAAAATTCGGATCGCAAAAATGCTCAACATCAAAGACTTTACCGTTGTTTTTAAAACCTCTTGGTGTAATAAGCATCGAATAATAAGCAGAACTAGATCTAGCTCGTAAGTTATTTTGATTATTAACGTCAAAAGCGTACAAGATATGATCCCTTAAGACTTCCGTTGTTTTTGCCTGCAAACGACCAGCGATTTTAACTCTTCGCGTCTCCTGTGACTTTAAAGCCCCGCACCAAGCGATTAAATTGTCAGAGTCTCTAAGGCGACGAGGAAGAGAACGTTTATGGACTGAATTCAGAGCCAAAACGGTGGGAACATAATCATAAAACGGAAAGGCCCTGGTAAACTTGCCGTTATTTCTCGTGTTTAGCCACAAGGCGCCCTTTGGGGTACCATTAACTATAACTGTCTCAAGTGGCGATCCCTTGATATGTTTGCCACGACTACGCACCTCGATAACAACTGCGTGCGGGACATTGCTGGGCTCAAAACCAACCCCAGCTTGACCGGGAATTAAACTGAAATCATACCCTCCATTGTTCGAAGCCTTCTCTCGATTAAACTTGACCCGCTTAATTTCATGCCCACGTTTTCCCAAACCCGGATATTTAATAGATACACTATAAACCTGCCCATGTTTACCTTTAAAAGCAATAACGCCGTATTGTTCCGGACCTGCGACCAACTCCTCGGCAACAACTACATGCGTAAGATCACCAACCAATACTCCAACTAAAATGGCAATGATAACATAGCAGAATAAAATTCGTTTTATTTGAAAAGATAACCGCCTAGACATCTAAAAAGCTTTATAAAATTACGATTAAGAGTTAATCTTAGCTAAGAGACGATTTGATTCAGGGGTTTTTCAATGGAAAATGCGTTAAAAAACATAAAGGAACTAATACCACCACGACTCAAAAGATCACTTAAGAGAATCTTGGGAAAACATTCACTTTATTTGAAAGATAAACTTCCAAGCTCTTTGATTGCTTACGATCGCTGGAACAATTGCTATTCAAATTGCGAAAGCATTACTTCTCAAAACAAAGAGGATTTTGAAATTAAAGGTTGGATTGCCTCGAGCAAAGAACTGATCCGACTGACCATCGAAGGAGCAGGTGAAAACGAAGCAAATCTGATGGCGCGAGAAGATTTAAAAAAACATTTTCCGTGCCATAGCGATTCTTGGGGCTTTAAAAGTCACTTTAAAACCACCGCCGAGACAGAGGCAATTAAATTGACTGCTACCTTCAAAGACGATTCCCAACACACAAGACTTATTCCCTTGCCGCTCTCAGAGAAACAACAGCAAATACTTAGGATAAAACGCAACCATTCTTTGAAAAATATTTTAACTTCAACAAATATCGCCGCAAAAAAATCCAATGTCGCCAGTTATCAATTCGACCTAAGATCAAACTCATTGCAAAATGAGCTTGACGATCAATTATGGACCAACACGTCGAGCAACCATTACGACGAGATTGCTCAAGCTATTATCGGCAAATTTGCAGACGGTCTTGTGCTTGACTGCGGTTCCGGTTACCGCCGCGAATACTATCCAAATGTAATCAATTTAGAGATTTTTCCCTACCCTAACGTTGACGTTTTATCTGAAAATGAAGAATTGCCGTTTAAAAACAACTCATTTGACGCCGTTTTTTCTCTCTCCGTTCTGGAACATTTACGCGATCCGCAAAAAGCCGCTACTGAATTGCAGAGAGTGCTAAAGCCGGGTGGTATAATTTATGTTTCAGCTCCATTTTTACAACCACTACATGGCTACCCTCATCACTATTTTAACATGACTCATAGCGGCCTGAAGACTCTTTTTGAACAAAATTGCCTAATTCAAGAACAGGGTGTTTTAGCAAGCGGATCGCCGATCTGGTCTTTATCATGGATCCTAAAATCATGGAGCGATGGACTGCGGGGGAAAACAAAACAAGAGTTTCTGAATAAAACCGTAACGGAATTGATAGAGCAACCGATTAATCAGCTAAACTCAAACTTTGTCAAAGAGCTAAGCCCGGAGAAGAATCTGGAACTTGCCAGCGCCTCTTATATATTAGCCAGTAAAAAATCTAGCTAAAACCCCCATAAATAAGCCGAAAAAATCAAACACAAGCCACTAGAACCTTTTGGCAATCAATGGTAATCTAAAGTATAAGGGCAGTCTATAACTTTTCTAACTGTAAAAGTCATCATTTAGGTAGCTAAACTATTGCCCATAAATTTTTAGAACAAATAATCTGGAGTAAACTTTATAAAGCTCATCGATGTTTAAATATGTTTAATAACCAGATCAGTTTAAATCTTCAAATCACCGTATATGGAAAGGCAGATGTTGATCAACGCGATCGACTCGGAAGAGTGTCGAATAGCGATTTTAGAGAACGGCAACGTAATCGAATTAGAGGTTGATTCTAATACCGGACGCAAGCTTAAAGGAAATATCTACAAAGGACGAATAGCGCGAGTTGAACCAAGCCTGCAAGCGGCGTTTGTTGATATAGGCACGGCGCGTAACGCTTTTTTGCAGATTAACGACGTCAAACCATCTATCAAAGATGATCCATTAACAAACGAAAGCGCACAAAGAAAAAATTCTTCTCGAAGTTCGCGTCGTGGACGATATCGTCAACGAATTCAAGACCTACTAAAAGAGGGAGATCAAATCATCGTGCAGGTAGTTAAAGAAGAGCGAGAAATGAAAGGCGCAACCTTAACAACTTATCTATCTCTCCCCGGACGGTATATAGTAATTATTCCGGGTACTGATCGAAGCGGAATCTCAAGAAGAATTAAAGATCTCGAGATGCGTAGCCGCCTTAAAAGATTAGCTCAGGAGCTTGAAATTCCCGAAGGAATCGGGGCAATCATCCGCACCGCTGGCCTAGATCGCTCAATGAGCGAATTATCGCGAGACGCATCTCTGCAACTAAAATTATGGGAAAAAATTGAAGCAGAAAGTAGAAAAGTAACAGCTCCAGCCCTGATTTATAGAGACAACGATGTTGCCACTAGGGTAATTCGAGATTACTTCACCCCGGAAGTACGAGAGATTGTAATTGACGATCAAGTCTCATTTAATCGGGTCAAAGAGTTTGTTGGCGAAGTAATGCCGCGATACAGATCGAGAATTAAACTTTACGATCTGCAACAACCAATTTTTTCATATTATAAAATAGAAGATCAGGTACGCTCGACCCTGGATCGCGAAGTCAAGCTCCCCTCGGGCGGCGCAATTATTCTAGAGCCACTAGAGGCGCTTGTCGCGATCGACGTAAATTCAGGCAAAGCTACGAACGAAAGCAACATCGAAGAAACCGCCTATAAAACAAACTTAGAAGCGGCCGATGAAATCGCCAAACAGCTCCGTCTGCGAGATCTAGGAGGTTTAATTGTCATCGATTTTATAGATATGGTCAGCGAAAATCACCGCAACGCGGTTGAAAAACGAATTCGTGACGCCACTCGCGACGATAAAGCGCGGATTGAAATAGGTAAGATTTCAAAGTTTGGTTTGTTAGAAATGTCTCGGCAAAGACTCAGAACATCAATCACAAGCCAAAGCTTTTTAGGATGTACCCACTGCTTTGGTACCGGCTTAGTAAAAACCAACGAATGCATAGCCCTTGAAGCTCTGCGAAAAGTACAATCCGCTCTTTCGGCAGGACAACTAGGCACGGTTAAAATAAGAATGGCTCCGGCGCCAGCGCTATTTCTTCTAAACAATAAACGGCAGAGAATTGGAAGCTTAGAGAGTCAATTCAACTCGCAAATTTTAATATTGGTTGATGGCAGAATGCACCATGATGAATACGAACTGGAATTTGATTCATCTTCAACAGCGAGCTCCCAAGTCATCAAATCAACCGTCTCCGTAGCAAGCAGAATTAAAGAAGCTTCTGTCGAAGATGAAGATGAAAGTCAAATTGAAATCGCAAAACAGATTGAAGACGAAGACGAAGGTGAAAGTGAAGAAACAGACGATTCAGATCCGACAAAGAGAGTCTCAATGCCGCAAGTAAAACCGGAAAGCTCCTCAAGCGATCAAAATGACTCAGAAAAGGAAGATTTCCCAAATAATACCTTTGAAAGCCAACCACAAGCAGAGGAAAAACTTGCGGTCGAGCCACAAGATGAGTGATAACCACAAAACATTTCAACAATAATGACTTTACCGAAGACTATTTTTACACTATTCATTAAAAGAATCTAAAATAAATATCGAGAGAAATAAGAAGACAAAATTCCCCACACCCTTTGGTTAAGCCTATTTTTTTACTGCCAGAATAAACTATCTTTTTATCATCCTTCATCAGGCTTTTAGCATCATAATTAAAGCAACTGATCAGGGTTGGCTATCTTAGAAAATAGCTAAATTAAGCCCTTTTAAATTGTGCGTTTTTTTATAAAAAAGTCCTCTTTTTTAAAAAAATAAGGCAGAAGACGCAACTTTTAAGAAAATATATCCGATTATTATAGATACTATGGCGCGCGACGGAAAAAACAATCACTCATTAATCTGCTCGTTTTGCGGCAAGGGGCAAGAAGAAGTTAAAAAACTTGTCGCTGGACCTGGAGTCTATATTTGCGACGAATGTATAGATTTATGTAACGATATTTTACACGAAGAGATTTCAACCTCTAATCCAAACAACCAACTAAAAGTACCAACACCACATGATATTAAAAGCGCTCTCGATCAGTACGTGATTGGACAAGATTACGCTAAAAAAGTTCTCTCTGTCGCTGTTCATAACCATTATAAAAGAATCCAAAATAATTCCTCTAATAAATCAGAGGTAGAACTGCAAAAATCTAATATTTTACTAATTGGTCCGACTGGCTCAGGCAAAACTTTACTCGCGCAAACTTTAGCAAAAATTATCGACGTACCGTTTACCATAGCAGACGCTACCAGTTTAACAGAAGCTGGATACGTAGGCGAAGATGTGGAAAACATTATTGTTAACCTATTGCAAGCCGCTAATTACGACATCGAACGGGCCCAACGGGGTATTGTTTACGTCGATGAAATTGATAAAATCGCTCGCAAGGGCGATTCACCCTCGGTCACTCGCGATGTTTCCGGCGAAGGAGTACAACAAGCCCTGCTAAAAATTATGGAGGGAACAAAAGCTAATGTTCCGCCAAAAGGCGGGCGTAAACACCCGCAACAAGAATTTATTCAGGTTGACACCACCAATATTTTGTTTATTGTTGGCGGGGCTTTTGATAATTTAGAAAAAATTATTCGAAATCGCTTAGGTAAAAACTCAATCGGTTTTGGCGCTAGCAAATCGCGCGCAGAAGAAAAAGGAGATGTTTTAAACCAATTAGAAACCGAAGATCTATTGCGCTATGGAATGATACCGGAATTTGTTGGTCGAGTACCGGTAGTATCAACTTTAAGCTCGCTTGATAAAAACGCCCTACTCGATGTTTTAAGCAAACCAAAAAACGCGCTCGTCAAACAATACACCAAATTATTTGAAATGGATGGCGTGACTCTAACCTTTACACCAGAAGCTCTCGAAGCGATTGCTCATAACGCGCTTAAACGAGGTACGGGAGCGCGCGGTCTGCGCTCTATTCTTGAAAACGCAATGCTTGATATAATGTATCAAACTCCGGGTAATAATAAAATTAAAGAGATTGTCGTTACTCCAGAAACAATCAAAAACAAACAACAACCGGTAATACTTTTGCGCAAAGAAGCCGCCGCAGGTTAGTATTAAAAATTACCCAAAAGAATTTTACGCCGTAAAAACCAGCTAAGAGCGCCGAGAGGCGCGCTTTCCATAAATCTTCTTAGCTTGGGCCGTTATAAACTCTCTGTTTAAATCACTAATAAAACGTATCGATATATCTTTAGGACAAGCGGCTTGGCACTCGCCATGATTAGTACAACCTCCAAAATTTTCCTGATCCATTCTTTCAACCATTGCGATCGCCCGATGAGAACGCTCCGGCGCGCCCTGAGGCAATAAAGATAGTTGAGCGACTTTGGCGGCCGTAAAAAGCATCGCCGAACCATTAGGACAAGCCGCTACGCAAGCTCCGCAACCAATACAAGAAGCGGCATAAAATGAGAGATCAGCGCTTTCTTTTTCAACCGGAATTGTATTAGCATCGCAAGCCGCGCCAGTATTGACCGAAACATAACCACCAGCTTGTTGAATTCGATCAAAAGCAGATCTATCGGTTACAAGATCCTTAACTATAGGGAACGCTTTAGCTCTCCAGGGCTCAATCACAATCTCCGCGCCATCAGCAAATGATCTCATTTTCAACTGACAAGCCGTTGTTAATCGATTAGGGCCATGAGGTCTACCATTAATCGTCATCGAACAGGAGCCGCAGATCCCCTCTCGACAATCATGCTCAAAAGCAACCGGGTCTTCTCCCTGAATGACGAGCTGTTCATTTAAAATATCGAGCATTTCAAGAAAGGATGTGTCAGGATCTATGTTAGAAATGAGATAGTCACTAAAAAAACCTTGAGAATTGCCAAGTTTTTGTCGCCAAATTTTCAACTTAAAGTTCATACAATTTTATTTATAACTACGGGTTGCTACCGACACGTTTTCAAACTTTAAAGGCTCTTTAGTCAATTCACACTGCTCGTTTGCCTCATTTAAAGACCAAACCGATACATGTGAAAAATTTTTATCATCTCGCAAAGCTTCACCATCTGCCGTTTGATACTCCTCACGAAAATGTCCTCCACAAGATTCTTCGCGCTCAAGAGCGTCAACGCACATCAAAACCGCCAGCTCAAAAAAATCAGCTACTCTGCCGGCAATTTCAAGCTGTTGATTTAAATCAAACGCCGTACCCCCAACCAAAACGTCGCGCCAATAGCGATCTCCAAGATCGGATATCATTTTAATGGCTTCCCGCAAACCACCGGCGCTACGAGACATACCACAACGATCCCAAACAATCCTGCCAAGCTCCCTGTGAAAATCACTTGCCGTTCGCTTTCCTTTGTTAGATAACAGCCTGTTTAAACGCTCTTTAACCTGATTTTCGGTGTCAATCACAACCGATGATTCGGTGGACAATTTTGAAAGTTTAGCGCCGGCAAGATAATCCCCAATAGTTAAAGGAAGAATAAAATAACCATCCGCTAAACCCTGCATAAGCGCGCTCGCTCCCAAACGATTTGCACCATGATCGGAAAAATTCGCCTCTCCCCCAGCAAAAAGCCCGGGGATAGTTGTCATCAAATTATAATCAACCCAAAGTCCGCCCATTGTATAATGCGGCGCTGGATAAATCCTCATTGGCACATCATATGGATCTTCATCCGTCAACTCTTTGTACATATCAAATAAATTTCCATAACGTTCGGCAATTTTATCTTTACCAACTTTTTTTATGGAATCATGAAAATCCAAATAAACTCCAAAACCAGTCGAACCAACTCCAAAGCCAGCATCACAACGCTCTTTTGCGGCGCGAGACGCGATGTCTCTCGGACAAAGGTTACCAAAACTTGGATATCGTCTCTCTAAAAAATAATCTCTTTCATCTTCTGGAATCTCATTTGGCGGTCTTTTATCACCAGCTTTTTTCGGCACCCAAACCCTGCCATCGTTGCGAAGCGATTCGCTCATTAAAGTCAATTTTGACTGATAATCGCCACTTACTGGAATACAGGTTGGGTGAATTTGAGTAAAACATGGGTTAGCAAAAGCCGCTCCCTTTTTAAACGCACGCCAAATAGCGGTGGCATTGCAACCTTTAGCGTTAGTCGAGAGATAATAAACATTAGAGTAGCCGCCAGTGCAGAGAATAACTACGTCGCCAATAAAACTTTTAATTTCACCACCACGAAGATCTCGACTCACAATCCCACGAGCGCGACCATCGCCATCAACTATCAAATCAAGCATCTCATGGGCCGCAAACATCTTGACCGTACCAGCCTTAATTTGACGACTGAGCGCCGAGTACGCTCCAAGCAAAAGCTGTTGACCAGTCTGTCCAGCAGAATAAAAAGTACGCGCCACCTGCACACCACCGAAAGAACGAGTGTCAAGCAGTCCAGCGTAGTCTCTGGCAAAAGGCACACCTTGAGCGACACATTGATCGATAATATTTGCCGAAAGTTCCGCCAAACGATAAACATTCGCCTCTCTCGCCCGATAATCACCACCTTTAATGGTGTCATAAAAAAGACGCTCAACGGTATTACCGTCATTTTTATAATTTTTAGCCGAATTAATGCCGCCCTGAGCAGCAACACTATGAGCGCGACGCGGGCTATCTTGGTAACAGAAACATAAAACGTTATAACCCATCTCACCAAGCGTAGCGGCGGCTGCGGCCCCAGCAAGACCACTACCAACGACTATGACCGTGTATTTTTTTCGATTAGCCGGACTGACTAGTTTGATTTTAGATTTATGAGAGCCCCATTTGGTGGCGAGCTGTCCATCAGGTATTTTAGCGTCAAGATTAAGAGTCCCCATTTCTCGGCTATTGACAAATCACGACTTTAACATCAGCGTTTGGTTTCGCAACGGCGCCAACCCAAACACCAATCGGCAAAGAGCAAAATCCTAGAAAAATAACGTAAGCAAAAATCCTAGCATATAACTTTAAGCGAGAATCCCAAAGAGAAGAAGTTAATCCAACTGTCTGAAACATACTCCAAGCCCCATGATAAAGATGTAAAGCTAGGCAAATCATTGAAAATATATAAAAGAACGCCACTGGAAAACTTAAAAAACCATTATAAACATTGGCGTAAACGCTACCTTCGACAAAACCCCTAAAATGGAGAGTGCCAGTAGTTAAATGAAGAATATGATAAATGATAAAAAGAAGTAAAAATAATCCTCCATAGATCATGGAGCGGCTAGCGGCATTGGCGCTTGAATACCTAGCGCCTTGCGACACAACCGGTTTAGCTAAACGATTGAGCCTAGCTAACGATATGCCGCTAATCGCGTGAGCAACCAGCGCTAACAGCAATACTATTCTTGCAAGCCATAAAAAACCGCTATACCCAAAGATCTCTGAGCCAAATTGGCGCAAAAAACAACCATACTCGTCAAACTTGTAAGAGCCGGTCGCCGGATTTATACCAGAAAAAAATTTCAAATTACCAGCCATGTGAGCAAAAACAAATCCTACTAAGATGGCGCCACTAAGAGCCATAACCACCTTTTTGCCGACGGTTGTTCGATAAAAATCAGAAAGCGCCATAAAAGGGCGTATTCTAGTTAGCTGGATTTCTTAGCCTTAGATTTTTTTCTTAATTTAGAAGGTTTTGGGCGGGTATTGCCATAAGTACCTTTAAAGATCTTACCTCTTCTTGTTTTTTTATCTCCTCGACCCATAATAAATTTACAAAATTTAAAACTTAAAGCCTATTTCAGACAAATAAAAAATAATCCAAATCTAATAAACAACAAAACTTACCACTTAGTCTGACCCCAAGTAAGTGGATGAGAGAGCGGCACGTAAGGATAGCGGCTCAAAAATGAGCGCACGCAATAAGAGTATACCCCCAAAAACCCTAAAAACAAACCAACTTCAACCACTCCAAAAGGAATCTCTTCAGCAAAAAAATGCGGCATAACTATAACATATTTAGCAAGCCACAAACCAACAACAATCAAAACACAGATTAATTTCAGTGTAACTCTATTTTTTTTAACATCGCGGCTCAAAAGCACGATAAATGGTATAATAAAACAACTTGCCAGCGTTGCCCAACCCAATCCCTTCCAAGGCCACTCGCGTGTTCTTAAAATCATCCACTGAGTCTCTTCCGGCAAATTACCATACCACTGCGGCAAAAATTGAGAGAAAAAAAGATAAGCCCATAAAATGCCAAAACCAAATGTCAACTTTCCTAAATCCCAAAATTGCTGGCGCCCGATAACACCATCATAATCTTTAAAATCTCTACTAAGATTTGAACAGGTAATTGATGTCACTGCCCAAGCCAGATAAATGCCGCTCACGCAAATAAAGCCACCAAACATGTTTGAGTACCAAACCGGATCAAGAGACATAATCATTTCAAAAGCAAAAAGAGAGTATAAAAAAGCAAAAAGAGCTATAATCAAAGGAGCATTCCATGAAAGCTTTTTCTGCAAAAGTGGAATTTCAACTTGAGCGCCTCGCCAATTTTTAACTAAACGATCGTAACGAGAGCTGTTCCAAAAAATTTTTTCAGGAGATTCTTCTCTCAACAGACCGAGATCGCCACGCAATGAAAGTCGTACAAAACGAGACATCAAATAAAACAGCCCACCTAATATCAGAAAAAATCTCCCATAAACAAAAAGCGGCTTCATCCACCACTCCTTACCCGGACTCGCTGACGTCGCCCAAGGAAAAAGATATTCTTTACCAAAAAAAGAGAGTGCCCAAAGAAAAAAAATCGCCGGTAAAAAAGCCGAAGTTGCTTCGGTAATCCTCCTAACAGGTGGTGACCACTCGGCACGGACAATCTGAAATATACAACTAATTATTACACCACCAACCGCCAAACCCATCCAAAAAATAACATTAGTGTAATAACTCGCCCAAAAATGTTGAGGATTACCAAAAGAAAGTCCATAAAAAGCGCTCAAACAGCCAACTAGAACTAACACGATCGGCAGAGCTTTCCCCCCAGCCGTAAAAGGAAGCGGAAGCTTTTTTATAATCTCTTCGTATTTAATCTTTGATGGATCGATATGCATAGCTTATCTCCCTGTTTTATTCTCAATACCCTGTGCTTTTCGTATATAATTAACGATATCCCACTCCTCAGAGGGAGAAAGCTTATAACCAATTGACGGCATTAAACCATAACCAAAATGAATCACCCCATAAAGATAACCATCGCTAGATTTAATAATTCTCTGATCCTCTGCTATGTGAGGGGGTTTTTTAATAGTAAACTTTTGACCAGCTTCACCAAGGCTCCATGAAGCTCCTTTTTTACTTATGTCTCCATGGCAGGCATAACAATGAATTCGAAACTGCCGCTCGCCGCGATCAGCCGAAGCTGGATCCAATTTATTCGGATTACTAAGCTTTTCAGCTTCTTCGCGAGATAATACTTTAAGCTCTTCCCTAAAAAGTGGTTCAACTCCATCGGGCGAAGGGCGCATAACGCGACCGGTATTTGTTTCATTCAGCACCATGTCATCGTTAAACGGCAAAGCATTCAGATTGGAGTAAGTAAAAAAAACTCCTAATAAACACCCTAAAATAAGAACAATTAACCTAAAAGACAATATCATCGCAAAAAACTCAAAAGAACTCTATCTATGTCAAACCTAATGCTCAACCACAATCACCTCTTCAGCACCAGCCTCCGACAACAGCTCTTTTAAACTGTTAATCTTGGAGTGTTGGTCGCAATCAATAACTAAACCAAACTTATCATCACTAAAACGAGGATCATATCCTAGCGGCTTTGAAAAAAAACGTGGCAACCGACAGAGAAACAAGATTGACAAAAGCGTTGCCAAAGCCCCCCAAAGAATCGTCCACTCATAACCAACCACGAAAAATCCCGGCAAGGAAACTATATCTTTAGCGCTAACTCTCATTGGCCAATCTAGCGACATCCAAATAGCCAATGTCCAACCAGCCGCACAACCTAAAATACCTCCAATCAAAGTAAAGCGACGAGCCAAGCTTTTTTCCGAACTTGTGGCATCTTCAATCTCATGGCTTAAGGTCGGCGAATAAACCCTATAAGAATAATTATCCTGCTTGACGCTGTGGACGGCTGTCAAAAGATCGTCAATATATGAAAACACACCAACAATCGCTTTATTTGCTCTCATAAATAACTTAATAATCAATTACTAATGCGCGTTCTCATCTTCATTTCTTCTCGGTGGAGGCATAATTTCTTTAATCTCAGCGATTGCAACCGCTGGAAAGAACTTAATAAACAACATCATCCACATTCCAAACCAACCAAACGCGCCCGCAGTAATCGCTATTTCGGTCCAAGAAAAATTATAACCACCCCAAGCGGCTGGAATATATTCTCGAGCTAATGAGGTAAAGATAATATTAAAGCGCTCAAGCCACATTCCAATATTAATAATGATCGAAAGTACGAAAAGATAGCCAATATGCCTTCTGAGAGGCCGCCACCATAAAGTTAATGGCGCCACACAGTTACAGAAAAACATCCCCCAAAAAGCACTCTTAAACTCGCCAAAGGGACGAAACCAAAACTGATATCGTTCAAACGGATTATTACTGTACCAAGCAACGTAGAACTCCGTAATATAAGCGTAGCTAACAATCCCGCTGGTCAACATAATCAGTTTACACATTGACTCGAAATGATCGTGAGTAATCAACTCTTCTAGCTTAAAAACAGAGCGCAAAGGGATAATCAGAGTAATCACCATAGCAACCCCAGAAAATATCGCTCCAGCAACAAAGTAAGGAGGAAAGATAGTAGCATGCCAACCGGGTACGATACTCATAGCAAAATCCCAAGAAACGACACTATGCACGGAAACAACCAACGGCGTAGCAAGAGCCGCAAAAAGCAGGTAAGCGGCTCCATAGTTTTTCCAAGCAGTATGCCCCCCCGTCCAGCCAAGCGAAGTTATAGTATAGAGAGTTTTTCTAAACCAACTTTTAGCCCGGTCGCGTGCTACCGCTATATCGGGAACCAAACCAACAAAGAAAAAAGTGGCAGACACCGTAAAATAAGTAGAGACTGCGAAGACGTCCCAAAGTAGCGGAGATCTAAAATTTGGCCAAAGAGCTCTTTCATTTGGTACCGGAAAAAGCCAAAGAGACATCCAAGGTCTGCCAAGATGAATAACCGGAAACAAACCAGCCGTCATAACCGCAAAAACCGTCATCGCTTCGGCTAATCTGTAAATCGGCATCCTGAATTTTGCCCTAAAAAGATAGAGAACGGCCGAGATCAAAGTACCAGAATGAGCTATACCAACCCAAAAAACAAAGTTAGTAATATACGAACCCCAACCAATCGGATGCGATTTACCGGCATAGCCAAAACCTTGCCACATCTGGTTAAACCAAGCAGCCGCTCCGAAACCTAACAATATCAAACAAATAGCAAACAGGGCGTACCAACCCCCAGTTGGAGTTTCAAGCATTGCTAAAACCAAATCGCTAACTCTTTTGTAAGTTAACGAACCATTATTTTTATGATCAAACTCTTTGGCCGTCATCTAAAATCAAATATAAATTTAAACTTTAAATCTTATTCCTTCTAAATATGTAATCGCCGGTTGAGTATTCAAATGATGATCAAGAACTTTATAAGCGCGTTTATCTTTAGCAAGCTTTGCAACTTTGCTTTCTGGATCATTTAAATTCCCAAAAGTTATCGCTTGCGTCGGACAACTTTGCGCGCAAGCCGGTTTGATTTCGCCATCACGAACTAAGCGCCCCTCATCTTTCGCATTATCTTTGGCTTCAATAATTCTCTGAACGCAAAAAGTGCATTTTTCCATAACTCCGGCAGAGCGTCGAGTCACATCGGGATTATATTGCATATTTAATGGCTCAGGCAGTTCGATCTCAAACCAGTTAAAGCGGCGAACTTTGTAAGAGCAGTTATTAGAACAATAACGAGTTCCCACGCAACGATTATAAATCATCGCGTTAAGACCCTCTTCGTTGTGATAAGTCGCATAAACTGGACAAACTGGTTCACACGGAGCATTGCCGCAATGTTGGCACATCATCGGTAAGAAACGCACCTCAAGCTCTTCACCGGCACCCTCGTAATAGCGCTCGATTCTAAGCCAACTCATTTCGCGTCCTTCAGCGCAGCGTTCGGGACCAACCACTGGAATATTATTCTCAGCATAACAAGCAACTACACACGCCGAACAACCCGTGCAAGAAGCTAAATCAACCACCATCCCCCAACTATATACTGGATGTTTTCTCTGCTCGTACATCTGTTTCGGCTGATGATGATCGTCATGCGAAAGATGATGTCCGTTTTTAGAATTATGAGAGTGATCGTGCAAATCAGTAACACTTGCAGTAACAAGAGAACTTTTCGCGAGATCGCGCCCAAGCTGAGAATCAGAACCTTGAACATTTATCAACTCAGCTTTACCAACACCGCGAGCCAAATCAACCTTAGTATTAAGTAATGATACTGAACGCTCCGCCGAAATATCGGAAACAGAGACAAGATCAAGCACATTGCCACCTTTTATTTTTCTTGCAAAGCGGCCGTACTCAGAATGACCATTGCCGATAGGCACCGCAACGATTCCCGGATGAACATTCTCCGTGACGTAAATCGGCAAATTAACCTCGCCATAATAATTTCTCAGGCGCGCAACGTCTCCCTGCGCCAAACCTCGCTCAGCCGCAGTTTTAGGATGAACCTCCGCCCATGACCCCCAAACAATCTGCGTTACCGGATCAGCTAACTCCTGCAACCAAGGCCGGTTCGCAAAGCGGCCATCAAATGTTTTCACCGATGGATATGGATACAAAACTAATGGATTAGAGCCTCTCTTATTTTGATCAAAGCTAAGCTCTTTAAAATTTAATTTTCCAAAAGAATTTTGATCAAGAGCCAAAGGCAAATTAATAGGTTCGGAGTTTTTTTGATGATTAAAAAATCCTCCTTTTTGCAGAGCTTTTCTCCAAAATAGATCAAAATCAGCTTCTACCCGATTATCGCTTCCACTTCGAAGAGTCGAATGAATAACGCGCCAACGCTCTTTTAATAGATCCAGAAAAGTTGCTGGTTTATCGCCGATCTTTTTAGGTTTGTCGCAAACCCCCATTAACTCAAGCCAAATATCTCCAAGCTGTTTTGTTTGAAAGACTGGTAACATTGTCGGCTGAATCAGAGAATACTCGCCGTCAATCGATTCAAGATCTCCCCAAGACTCTAAAGAGTGATGGGCGGGCAGTATAAGATCCGCGAGCGCAGTCGTCTCATCAAGATGGCTAGAAAAACTAACAACCATGCGAGCACGCTTCAAGGCATAAGCAAAGCCTGAACTGGAAGGCAGAGAAAAAGCCGGATTTGTTCCATACATAAAAACAAGATCAACCTTATCGGCTTGCAGGTCAGCAATCATCGAAGATATTTCCGAATTGACAGGATGCGAAGTCCTAGGACGAGCAAAGCTAATTGTTTGACCAACGTTTCCAAGAACAAGGTTAATCAAATTAACCACGACTTGCATCTCTAGAGAACGAGAAGTGGCGCAAGCAGTACCACCAGCTATCACTAATGACGATTTTGCGGAAAACAATTTATCAACTATTTTTTCAAAATCGGCATATCGCAAATCGGCCGCGGCAACTAACCGCTTTGGATCAACATTATCAACAACACGGCGAATCAAATCGGCAAGCTGTGGAGTTAATCCACGAACACGAGGACTCGTTGAAATAATTTTGAGCAAAGCCAAAGCTAAATTCAACTCACTAGCCGGAGAGTTTTTTAACCAAAGATCGGCATTAGCGCCAGTTAACGAAAGACGAGGTTCAATATGAATTAACTTGAGTGGCTTTGCGGAACGCCTGCCATCAGACCAACCTCGCGCAAACTCACAGGGAGAAATCCACGTCTCAAGAAAGTCAGCGCCAAAATTAACAACAAGCTCCGCAGTTTCAAAATTGTATGTTGGAACCAGTCTTTTACCAAAGATAATCTGGGCAGCCTGAGCAATATCACTATTGCTAAATAATTCGTATGAAACATGCCTCAAGCCGATCTCTCTTGAAAAATCATCGGCCAGCTCAGACAAACTTCCTGACAACAAAGAGGTTAAAAGATATCTTTTATTTCCAGAATTTTTAACCTCTTGAGCAATTTTACCATAAGCTTCACTCCAAGAGATCGGCTTAAAAATTGGTTTACCATCAACGCCCTGAGAACGCGCCATTGGCTCACGCACCCTATCTGGATCATATAAGGCCTGTAGCGAAGCTTGTCCTCTAGCACACAATCCGCCTTTGTTAACGGGATGATCGGGATTGCCTTCAACCTTAACGGCTCTGCCCTCTCTAGTGCGAACATGAATGCCACAACCAGCGGAACATTCAACGCAAGTGGAAGCGTACCAAACAGCAACACCGGGAATTTGCTCCTTATCTCCCTTAGCAAACGGATAGATCTTTTGGGCAGCATCGTTAGCGCAAGCGCTTAAAGTGGCGGCTGCGCTTGAAGCTCCAATCACCTGAAGGAAACGCCTTCTTGAAAGCTTTTTATTTAAATTAGAGTTTTGATTAACTTCCAAATCCTTTTCGCCCATAGAAAACTATCTTAATGATGACAACCCAAACAATCGATTGAAGCGCCACGCTCTCGGTGGCAAGATATGCACCAACCCATCTTCATAGAAGTAACCCGTTCAACAACATCCATCTCCGGCACCTGACCATGGCATTCTTGACAAGTGACTCCTGCCTTGCCGTGTCTTTTGTGATTAAACTTAACATAATCAGGCATGACATGAACCTTTTCCCACGGAATAGGTTTTCCATTACCGGAAAAATACTCCTGTAATTTTTTAATCTCCGCTTTCTGCTCGTCTGTCGTGCCCTGAACCTGTATCTGATGACACCCCTTACATGTTTCAACTTCAGGAATATTAGCATAAGGAGATTTAGCAACCGACCAATGGCAAAACTGGCACTCCATCTTATTTTTTTGGACATGAGTAACATGGCTAAAAGAGATCGGCTGTTTAGGTTTATATCCCTTAACTCGTTGCGGCGGACCAAAGTAATGAAAATGATCGATCAGATCGATATCCCAAAAAGCGGCCTTGCCACGATTCCAAACACCGTTATATTTTCCTATTGATTTATAAGTAGTTCGATCATATTCGTCGTTTTTTTTATCACCTGCTACCAAACATTTATTGTTTTCACCTATACAGCCATTCTTTGAAGAATCATCAGCAATTAAAATATCTCCGCAAGCAAGAGAGAAAAAAAGAGATAAAAAGATGGCAAATTCTAGTTTTTTATTGACAACCGCAAATAGCCGGCTAAAAAACCTAATATCAGCAGGAAACATCAGACTTAAGATTTGGATAGCTAAATAATCTTTTACTATTTTAATTTGTAATAAAGGTTAAATATATACATTAAAGAGGAATGATGGAAGATCCTCTATATGTTTTTCTTTATAAAAGCTTTAATTATTTTATTTGTACTATAATTTTTTACTAAACATTAGTTTACTATGCCAGACTCCCATCCAGCGATTTTATGGCAACCTCAAAATTCTCTAACGAGTAGTTCATCAATTCACAAATTTAAAGGATCTCTTTCCTTTAACGATCTCTATAGCTGGTCAATAAATCAACCAGAGAAATTTTGGGATGATTTTATTCAATTCGCCAAACCAATATTTAAAAAAAAATTTCACTCCGTTCTCAAAAAAAACAGCTGGTTTGGAGAAGCTGAGTGGTTTGTTGGCGGAGAGTTAAATTTTGCTGAAAATCTCCTTCGTTATTCAACAAACCTCGAGCATGCCCAAAAACCAGCTATCATCTCTTGGAACGAACAGGGAAAAATTTGCGAACTAACTTTTTCAGAGTTGAAACAAGCGGCCCTTGCATTCGCGGCTTTTCTATTAGCTGATGGAATTTCCACTAACGATGTTGTTGTGGCTGTCGCTCCAAATATCGCAGAAACCATAGTCGCAATGCTTGGCACGGCTACGGTCGGAGCTATTTTCGCCTCATGCTCGCCAGATTTTGGCGAAAGCGCTATTTTGGATCGTTTTTCACAAATCTCTCCTAAAGCCTTAATAGCCGCCGACGGTTACCTTTTTAAAGGAGAAAGGATCTCTTGTCTCGGCAAAATAAATAATCTCAAGGGACAACTTCCCTCCTTAAAAAGCTACTACATGATCAATTACATCGGCTTTGGAATTGCTAAAGGTTTCAGAAATTTCGCTCTCAACGAACTACTTAGCGCAAAAGAAGAACAAACATTTACCAGCAGGCTATCAAACGACCCTCTATACATAATGTTCAGTTCTGGCACGACCGGCAAACCAAAGTGCATTATCCATCGCACGGCTGGCGTTTTAGTTGAACATCTAAAAGAACATTTATTGCACTCCGATTTTAAACCGAACGATAAAATTTTTTATCAAACAACTTGCGGCTGGATGATGTGGAATTGGCTAGTTTCCGCTTTGGCTTGCGGTTGTTGCGTGGTGACTTACGACGGGTTTCCACTGGCGGCTAATGGAGAGATTCTTTTTAAGCTCTGCGAAAAAGAAAAGATCAACGTCTTTGGAACAAACGCTAAATTTTTGTCAACCATTGAAAAACTTAACCTCTCGCCTAAGCAAGTAGCAGATCTAAGTTCGTTAAAAAGCCTTCTCTCCACCGGCTCTCCACTGGCGAGTCGCAGTTTCGATTTTGTTTATGAAAAGATCAATCCAACCGTGATTTTATCTTCCATTTCGGGCGGCACAGATTTGGTAGGTTGTTTGGCTCTTGGCGCGCCAAACTTGCCAGTCTATCGCGGAGAGCTACAAGCACGTAGCCTTGGAATAGCAGTCGAAGTTTTTGACGAGCAAGGAAAACCAATACGCGATCGTCCGGGAGAATTGGTGGTGACCGCACCCTTCCCTTCGATGCCTCTCGGTTTCGCGAAAGACATTGATCAGCAAAGGTTTAAAAAAACTTATTTTGAACGTTATATAAACACTTGGTGGCACGGAGACTTAGCCGAGATTACCTCTCGCGGCAGTGTTAAAATTTATGGCAGATCAGACGCCACCTTAAATCCAAGTGGAGTCAGAATTGGCACCGCCGAGATTTACAACCAAGTCGAAAGTTTTGCCGAAATTGAGGAATGCCTAGTAAGCGCCAAAAAGATAGAAAATGATGAGGCGATAATTTTGCTGCTAAAAATGAAAGATGGCTACCAATTGAGCGAACAACTCAAATCTGAGATTAGGGAAAAAATAAGAAAAGAATTATCCTCCTTTCATCTGCCTCGTTGGATCGTGGCAATCAAAGATCTACCTCGCACAAAAAACGGCAAACTGTCCGAAATTGCCGTCAAAAAAATTATTAACGGAGAAAAAGCCGATAATTTAGCCGCCTTGGCAAATCCAGAAAGCTTAGAAGAAATTCGACTCGGCTGTATGAACTTGAAATGAAAATTAAAAAAGATTCTTATCTGTCGTCGAGCTAGTTGTTACCGCCAACTAAATAAGATAACTTGATAAGCAAACGTTATGGAGCAGGTTTCGACTAACAACTTTAAAAAACTTTTACTAGCCTCTTGGAATGCCACTCGTGGAGAGAGGATCAGATTTTTTGTTTTTGTGGCGCTTTTCACGATTGCTTACACAATTGATTTATTCGTCCCTTGGGCGATGGGATACACACTTGGAGTTTTAGTTGCGGAAGGTTTCACCGACGTGGCTTATCGCAAAGCTCTACTGGGATTAACCATTTACATTGGACTACGATTTATCAATGCTATCTGCCACCATCTAGCGCGCTACTTGCAAAATACCGTGACTTATCAGGCAAGAATGAACGCCCTTAATCAGATCTTTGGCGAACTTTTAAAATTTCCTCTTCATTGGCACATTCAACAACACTCTGGAGACAATTTAAGCAAACTGCATCGCGCTGTCGGGGCGGTTGAGAATTTTATCGGACTATATCTTTGGCAAATTATCGACGGCGTGGTCAAAGTTGTATTTGCTGCAATTGCGATCTTTACCCTTGATTTTTGGGTTGCCCTAAACGTTATTTTGCTTTTTATGCTGACTATCGGAACGATGATCTTTTTTAACAGCAAATTGAGAGAACGCTACCGCAGAAATAACGCTTTTGCCAACAAACTAAGCCGAATTTGCGTTGACTATCTTTTTAACATCGTCACCGTAAAAACTTTACATCTTGAAAATGAAGCTAGCAAATATCTTAACTCCACAAGATATGAAGGTTTGGAATTTAGCCAAAAAATCTCTCAATATAACGAGTTAAAATGGGGAATCATTACGCTTGGTTATGGAGCGGTAATTGGCACTTCACTCTGGATTTATTTTGCTGGTCAAAAAGAGGTTAGCGCCGCTTTCGATATAGCCAAAGTTTATGTTTTATTAAATTACCTTGATCGAATTTTTCAGGCAGTTGGAGCTTTTACCGGCTATTACAGCGGCCTACTTGAAGCCGCAACCGCCTTTGAAGATGGCGCGCAAATTATCCATCAAGCAGAGCAAATTCCATCTATTAAGATCGGTCCAATACCATCAGAAAACAATTGGCAAGAAATATCAATCCAAGATATCTCATTTTCTTACCCAAACGGGGATAGACTACAACTGCAAAACGCGAGTTTCTCTTTTAAAAATACCGAAAAAATAGCGCTTGTCGGTCCAAGCGGTGGCGGCAAATCAACCTTACTTAAAATCCTTAGCGGAGCGCTCAAACCACTGAGTGGTTCGGTATTAATCGACGATCAAAAACCCATCGATTTTGAACAATTAGCGCGCCTTACTCTACTAGTTCCGCAAGAGCCAGAAATCTTCTCGGAAACATTAATTTATAATTTAACGATGGGAGAAACTTACTCAAGAAACGAAATCAATCAAATCGTCAATTTATGCGGCTTAGAACCGATATTGGCAAAATTGCCAGCTAGCGAAGAAACAAATCTTGCCGAAAAAGGTTTAAACGTTTCAGTTGGCGAAAAACAAAGAATCGCGCTAGCGCGTGGTTTGCTTCGCGCCAAAGGTCGTGAAATAATATTATTGGACGAGCCGACCTCAAGCCTAGATCCTAAAATAGAAAAAGAGATTTTTTTAGGCTTATTAAAAGAATTTTCCAAGAGAGTGATAATCTCTGCAATTCACAGATTGCACTTAGTACCGTTATTTGATTCGATTATTTTCGTGCGAAATGGATCGATTGTCGAAAAAGGTTCGTTCGCCGAACTGCTTAATAAACGAGGAGAGTTCGCCGCTATTTGGGAAGATTTCGAAAAAAGGGATTCGAGCCAAACGCAAATTCAATTATCAGAAAATTAAATGGCCGCTATTTGCTTTTCATTTGGTGTTTTTTTTCTACTGCTCAGCTTATACAGCTTTGGCTATGAGCTATTGATTACCGAAGGATTGTCAATTTTACCAACACATTACCATTCATTTATATTGGGATTTTTGTTAATTACTATTGGCATAACAATAAATTGGCGTTCAAAAGCAAAAAAAACACTAACAGATCTTATTCAACTTAATTACTTCGCTCTTTGTTTCGTTCTTTTTTTTCTAACCGATTTTCCCGTCCGCCCCTATAGCATCTCTCTTTTTAGCACAATTCGAGGAGAGTTAATTTTAGCAACCTGCCTTGTTTATTTTTTACTCGCCGCAATTTCGGCAAGAGGCCTATGGATTTTTACGGCAATTGCTTCGGTATCAGCAATTTACGCCCTGACCAGTGATCATGCCGGGCAAATTTTATTCTCTGACGACTTATCGACATTTTGGTTTAGATTAGAGTTGCTTAAACAACATTTTCCCCGAATTCCATTTTATTACACATTGTGGAACGGTGGTATTGATCAACGGGATTTTTTCGCTACGGGAGTTTTAAATTTCTTCATAATTTTCTCTCCAATAATTTATTTTTTCGATCTCATCTCTTCATATAATTTTTTAATAGCAATTCTGATATTTGTCATACAACCATTATCCATGGGGCTCGCCGCTAAAATAACAAGCGGCAGTGGCAGGGCTTCGGCAATAGCCGCAATTCTCTCATTTGCCACATCACTTCATTACTATCGATGGGCGTTAAAATACGGCACCCTGGGTTTCGCAACCTCGCTGGCATTGCTTCCTTGTTTAATCGCTATCGCCGTCAAATCACTGCAAACAAAAAGCATCTCATGGAAACAGAGCGTTTTACTAGTTATATTGGCGAAACTGGTTTTCGTTTGGGCTCCGATGGGAATTGTTTTTGTTTTATGGATCATCCTAAGTTTGCCAAAAATTTTATCTCTGTTAAAACTCCCTCAATTTAAATTTATAACGATTTGTATCGTTTTATTCACCGTGTCTTGGGTTGCAATCTTACTCTCAATCTCTAAAATCAACAAATTTATCTCGCATACCTCAATCACCTCAAAACAGGTAGTAATGCACAGCAAAGCAATAGAGAGAGACGAGGTCAAATTAATTAATAGTTCCATAAAATTATCCATTAAACGCTCTCTGAAAATAATTCGCACAATCTTGGTTGGCGCCAATCCTCTGCTTTTAATAATGTTTATTCCGGGAATTTTACTTCTCAGCTCAGCCTACAAAACATTTTACGCTTTAACCCTTCCGTGGCTACTGCTGATTGGAGGATTTTTTGTTCAGTATGCGCCCCATTTGGAGCTAGAAAGACTAATAACAGTAATGATTACTATATTGGCCGTTCCAAGCGCGATTGCCATAGACAATTTAATCAGCAACTGCCTAACAAAAACTTTCTGGAGGGCATGTGCTTCTTGCTGTTTTGCATACACCTTACTATCCCCATTACTAGCCATGGCAGTAGTCAAAAACCGTTCAATTGAACAATTCAATTTTACCGGTGTGGCTTTTTTCTCCTTAAAATCTGCTCTCGAAAAAGCCGCTGATGGTAGTAGAGCGCTATTTACTGGTTGTGTTATACACGAGCTAGACGGTGTCCATCTGGCACCTCTTAGCGAAATGACCAAAATACCTCTAATAGCTTCAAGCTATGCGCATAATATCTGGTGGTACAAACAGATATTTCCAGAAGAATATCTAAAACCAGAAGGAGATCCAGAAAGAAACAAATTGATTGATCGTTATTTAAACCTATACAACGTTGGTCTGATTTTAGCACACGAAGAACATTGGAAAAATTACCTTAATTCAAGAAAGGAGGATTTTCGCTATATTGGAAGACACGGGCATTTTGCTCTCTACAAAAGAGAAAATTTTCAAAATAGCTACTTCCTTGAAGGAAATGGAGAGCTATTAGATCAATACAACAATAAAGTTATTTTTAAACCAAACTCCGAGTCTATCGTTTTAAAATTTAATTATTTTCCCTTTTTAAAATCAACTCATTGCAAATTAAAGCCATTTAAAGTCTCAGAAAGGGTCACCCTAATATCAGCTGAAAATTGTCCGATCGGCGAAACCGTGGAGATATCTTCTATTTCCCCATTAAAAAGAATAGCCCACGGTTTGCCAAAGATATTTTAGAGAATCTTTTAAGCTTGGCTCCTTCCTTAAGAGATTTATCTTTTGCTTTTTTCTAACAGCTTGTAAAATACCACTACATTTATTTTATCTGAACAAGCTATGAAAACAGTTGAAAAAAATTACCCAGCGCTTAAAATCGGCGATCGAGTTTCTCGCAACATCGAGCTAACCAACAAAGAAACAAACAACATTCTTGGTACGGTTCAAGCCATCAAATCAGAAAGCTCTGGTGGGCAACCAACAGATGATCCAGAAAAATCGCTAATGGTGATAGTTAGCTGGGATAATGGAGCCGTCTCTTATATGGCTCCGGCTGGATTAACCCTAGTAAAATGATCTCTCAACAACAAGGGAGATAATAAATTATTTTCTTTTGTTTATCATAAACGATTCTACATTGCGGAGGTTGTAATAAAGCTTTAAGATAAATCACAAAAAGAGCAGCAGATGACATCATGATTATAGAGAATTTGCGAACAACAAAGTCCTAGCAATCAAATTGTAGTAATAATATGTAGTAATCAATGCTAGATATAGATAACGCTAAAATTCAAATAACTTCTATTGCTAAACTCGCCGCCAAAGCAACTTCAGCCCATACCGTTTTTGTATTATTGTCATCAGAATTGCTGAGACTCAATAATAAAGCAAATTCAAAATATCAAGCTTATAATCAAGAATTTGTACTCTTTAACTGGCATTCATTAAGCAATTCAATCAACACCGAGTATAGAGTTGCTACTGGACAAGGTTTTGCAGGTTGGGTTGCTGGAAATCGTAAACCGCTCACGATTTCTCCTCTTAATAGAGATAGTAAACAGCTTGGATTATATACAGCTAATATTGGCATCAATAGCCTAGTGGCAGTTCCAATTATCGACCACTATTCAAACAGCGACCATCATAACAGTCCCTTGCGACCACTACTCGGCATTTTAATTTGCGACAGCTTGCAAACTTACGCCTTTGATCGAGAAGCAATTGAAGTAATCGAAGAAGTTGCTTCTCAAACCGCTAGCGCCATTATTTACCACTTTCAGGAAAAAAGGGTTTCAGATGATCGCGCTTCTTGGAATAAGTTCGTTCGCAAAACCCATCAATTGATTGATCAATTAGGCAAAAACTCACTTGATGTCTTAAGAGTAAAAATAAAAAACTTTCGGGAATTTGAGCTAAAAAATGGACCAGCAGCCTGTATTGCCGCCTACCAAGCCTTTAGTAGGCAAATAGAGGAGCTACTTCCGGAAAATGGAACTTTCATGGCGCTCAGCAACTCCGATCTGGTGATTGTCATAGATAATATGTTGTCAGATTTTATCGAAGACAAATTGCTTACTATAGCCAAACACACAGATCTATTAACCAAAGGATATTATTTTTCAAATCGTAAAGTATTAGAACTAACCAACAATCAAAATCAACAAGAAAACAATCTTTGGTCTCAATTTGCAATTAAAATTACCAAACTGCATCTTGGAGCAAAAACATTTAACGATTTAAGAATAGATGAAGTTATCGCCTTAACTAGTGCGCTCGAAACCTCCTACAACGCCGCTCAAACGATTCCACAAAAAACTTTTAGCTTTTTAGGGATGATCAGAAAAAGCAAAGAACCAGCCAACTCTGTTTCAAATTCAGAAATTAACTTAGAACAAGATCAAAAACGAGCAAGCAACTTCAATTAACATTTATTTGAGCGAACAAAAAACAGCGCTTCGCTCAAGCTTCCTATTAGGTAACAACCAAAACCAAATCACCAACAAAACTAGAGCTAAAACAGCCGATAAACTCATCGATATTTTTTGAATTGCGCATAATTGAAAATTACTAAAAAAAATTACTGTATCGGATAAACCGCCAAGCAGTGGCGTTATTATTTTAAAAACTATTTCGGCTAAAGTTTTACTAAATAATCCTATTAAACTTCCAATCAGACCAAGTTGAATGCAAGCCAAAGAAAAAACAGGGGCAAGCAGAGGATTTAAAAAAAAGCCAAACAAAGAGAGGGTTTTAAACCAAAACAAAGAGATCACAGATGTTAACAGAGATATACTGACCATTATCAAGATATATTTTTTAAATTTATCAAAAAAACTCTCTCTCTTAACATTTTCAATATTAAAAGCAATCGCGTACAAAGCGGCATACGTCAACTGAGTGCTAGCGGAAAATATTGCGCCCGGAATTAGTAACAAGAGCAAAATTAACGAAAAATTTACCTGTCGCGCGTAACTACCGCCTCGCTCGAAAAATCTTAAAGCCACCAACAAACTCAAGGAAATCACAGCTCGCAAAGTTGCGTTTTGCAACCCGCAAATAAGCGCAAACAACCAAATGGCGATCAAAGAAAAAACCTCCGGCAATCTACAACTTTCGGTCAATATACCTATCTTTATTAAATGATAAATTATCCCCTGAAAAAATATTCGAAAAAGAAAAAAGATAGCCACTAGATGACACCCTGATAAAACAAGTAGATGCGCCAAGCCACTTCGTTGAAAAGCTTTCTCCAACTCTTGAGAAACATGGTCGCGCGCTCCAAAACAGAGAGAGCTCAAAAGCGCGGCGTTTCGACCAGTTCCCAAATATTCCTCAAGATTTAAAAGGAATTTTTTGCGATAACGATCAAAAACAGTAGTACGATCGATAAGAGTTTCCGAAACATATAACGCCTTACCAGTAGCAATTATCCCTCGCCGCAACAAATTTCTCTCTCTGGAAAATGGATTGTGCGAAATGATAATTGGTTTTAATTTAGCTTTAATCGCCACAATCGATCCCTTATAAATAGAGCGCGTATTACGCCAAGGCAGATCAATAACTTTAAGCATCACCAAGGAACCGCTTAAGAGATTCTCTCTGTTACCTTCAATGTTAGATAGTATTTTACCTATAAATCCAACTCCTCCTACGGCAAATAATCTGGGTTCCTCAACAATCTTTACCAAAAACGAACCACCCGTTGCTCGATTAATATTATTAGTCGAGTAAGTACTTAAGGGTGTTGGCAAAATAATATATGTTGACAAAATGCCCAAAAGAAAAAATAAAACCCCCTCTTTTAATAAACCCTTGTTTTGTGAGAGTAATAAGGCAAAAACAACCCATATTATGGCAAAAAATAAACTGACCCATAATAAGTAATTTACAAAGCCGTTTATAAGCAAACTTTCGCAAGTATATTGGCCAATAACTAAAAAAATAAGAGTAAAAAAACCCCTTTTTTCATTCATTTCTCGCACTTTAATGCCATACAACTAAATTAAGTTACTTAGAAAAAATCGATTTTTTTTTGATATTGTTGCTAAAAGTTCCTCTAAGACACTCTGGACGCAAAGCCCAATTGCAGTTAAATTTAGCGGTTAAATATAATATAATTCTTTGAACTCCATCATGATGGCTTCTTTCAAAAATTTCTCTTTACTTTTAGCATTAACAACTCTATTTGCCTGCCAAACTAAAACTAGCAACCATAATCTTTTCAGCTTGGGCGCTGTAAGACCTTCTCCTCTAGTTTTAACAACCCAGATTGTTTCTAAAAATGGTCAGATTGTGGGAGAGCAACAGATAGAATATTTAAACTCGCTTTTAGTTCGACTACAGCAAGCTCTATCTTTTAAAGATAAACCAAATCAATTATATAAAATAATTTTAATCGACAACCCATTGCCTCTGGCTTATTTACCGGGCGATGGTTTGATAATAATATCTCGCGGGCTTGTTTCTATAATTAACAACGAAGCGGAGCTAGCGTTTATAATCGCTCACGAAATGGCACACGAACAACTTGGGCATTTCGAATTGTTAGCAAAAAATATCCAACGCCGTGCCTTACTAAGCGATCGTTCCGAGCTTGAATTAGAAGCCGATAAATACGCTCTTGATATTATAACGCTGGCAAATTACGATCCGCGAGCGGCTCTTTCGGCTTTAAAAGTCGTTTATGGAGCCAGCCTAATCGAAGAAGGTGAATTTAAAGAGAGTATCTTTAAATATCCACGACTTGAAGAGCGAATTGATCTAATTGAAATGGCAATTCATGCTAGTCCATGGGGATCTCTGAGCGGCACAGTAAATCAAAGAGAATTTGTCGCTTTTAAACTTAGTATGGCTTATAAAAGCTAAATCAAAAGTTTTTTTTATTATATTATTTTTCCAAATAAAATGAGTTTTTTAAAAAAAATTTTCAGAAAAAAAGATGTTTCTGAGCTAATCAAGGCTTCTGAAAAAATCGAAGCTAGCGGAGGGACGTTAAGACGATCTCTCGGACCAATTAATTTAATCTCTTTAGGCATAGGCGGCATTATTGGCACCGGAATTTTTGTCATCACCGGCAACGCAGCTGCTCATTATGCAGGTCCAGGGCTGATCTTGTCATTTATATTTTCTGGCATAGGATGCGCTTTTGCAGCTCTCTGCTACGCAGAATTTGCGGCGCTTATTCCTATAGCTGGTAGCGCTTATTCTTATGCCTACGCGACTTTAGGGGAAATATTCGCTTGGATTATAGGCTGGGATTTGGTTCTTGAATATCTTTTTGCGGCCGCCACTGTTGCAGTTGGCTGGTCAGGTTATTTTACCAGCTTGCTATCAAAAACTTTTGGTATAAATCTACCAGCATCTTTGACTGCTGCTACGGGAACAGAGTTAGTTTACTACCAAAACTCTTGGCTGCCACTTAACAGCCAGTTAATCGCCTCTTTTAATTCTCAAGGGATTGAACTTGATAGCTTGCCGCAAATCACTGCGATCATCAATTTGCCAGCTGTTTTAATTATTCTCCTAATCAGCACATTGCTCTATGTAGGAATTAAAGAGTCAGCTCGTTTCAATAATCTTATGGTATTTGTTAAGGTTAGTATTATCTTGCTTTTTGTGCTGATCGGATGGAAATTTGTTAATTATAACAACTTAACCCCTTTTATTCCGGAAAATACTGGTAATTTTGGCGAATTTGGTTGGAGCGGCGTGTTGCGAGCGGCTGGAGTTATATTTTTCGCCTACATCGGTTTTGATTCCGTATCAACCCTAGCTCAAGAAGCAAAAAATCCTCAGCGAGACATGCCTATTGGAATTTTAGGATCGCTGGCAATCTGCACCCTACTTTATATAGCCGTAACTTTCGTTTTGACTGGAATTGTGCACTACTCCGAATTAGGAGTTGCCGAGCCAATCGCCAAAGCAATAGATTCTTTAGGAGGGAGCTTGTCATGGTTAAGTTTTCTTATCAAGATTGGAGCAATTGCCGGCTTATCTTCGGTTATTTTGGTGTTAATCCTTGGACAAACTAGGGTTTTTTATTCTATGGCGCGTGATGGCTTACTGCCGCAGGTATTTTCTAAGATTTCTCAGCGCTACGGCACACCAACCCTAGCAACTGTCGTAACTGGAACAGTAGCGGCTATTCTCGCCGGCACCCTGCCGATAGGAATACTTGGGGAGCTTGTCTCAATCGGCACCCTGCTTGCTTTCGTGATAGTTTGTTTCGCAATTCTAGTGTTGAGAAAAACTCAGCCTCATCTTCATCGCCCTTTTAAAACCCCATTGGTTCCATTGGTTCCCATCCTAGGAATTCTAATTTCCGGAGCTCAGATGGCGGCACTACCTCTTGACACTTGGCTCAGGCTGGCGATTTGGATGGCAATCGGAGGGGTAATTTATATATTTTATGGATACAAGAGAGCTGACAGATAATTGAAATTTCCGCAAAATCTAAAAATTAGATTTTCGCCAAAAAAACTCCCTAAAAAATATTAAGTTGGCAAAAAGTTGTGCCTATATCAGGTTTATTTTTATGAGGCGCAAAAAGAACTTGAAATTTTTAAGAGAGCTTTTCTAAGTTATTTTTGGCCGCTGAAAAATTCGGATCAAGTTTTAAAGCTTCATCAAATTCATAACGCGCATCACTAGTTCTTCCCATTGCAACATACATTTCTCCAATCGCGTTGTGATAAACAGGGCTACTAGGGCAGAGCCTTAAAGCTCTTCTCATATGATACAATTTGTCAGCGGTAGAAACAGAAGACTCGGCTCGTTTCATTTCGCCATCAGCTAAAACACAGTCAGCGCCGCCAGACATTTTTATCGTCGATGATTTTGAGGTTGCGGTATCATTGATATCAACTGCCAAAGTATTATTAACCAAATCGTTTTCCTTGTCATATTCTGACTCTACTTTTAGGCGTTTAGCGGCAACCATCTGTTCTTGGGAGTGAATATCGATTAAACGATCTGATATTGTTGCCGCTCGAGTCGTCTTCTCGTCAACAGAGATTGTCTCACGCCTTTCTGATTTTGGCGGTGAAAGAGAAATTGTTGAAGTATCAAAAGCGGCTCTTTCAGAACCAGAAAAGGATCCCATATTACCACTAGCAACAGAACCAATGCTAGGATTATGGCTTAATCTCCTTAAATGATCGAGCTCGCCAGCTTGATTCCTCAACTCCTCTTCCTGCCTTCTGATTCTCTCAGACTGAGTGGTAGTTCTCGAATCTTGACGATCCATTTCATTGCCGATCATGGCGCCTGCGCCTGCGCCTGCGGCTGCTCCTATTACCAGACCTACTCCAGCATTACCGCTTGCGCTCCCAGCTATCGCGCCCAAACCCGCGCCAAGCACCCCGCCAGTCACGGTCGCAATTTGAGTTTTTTCTCCCGGTTGCTCCATTCCCAATTGAGTACATCCAAACAAAAAAAACTGGGCAAGCAAAAATAACGAAGACAACCAACAACGGCAATTAAGATAACTCATAACGGCAACTTAAAAAATAAAACACCTTCAGACACGCGCAATTTTAGTAACGAGAATCGTTATTATCTCGATTTTCTCTTCGCTTAAAGGAATCATCATAGTTTTGCTGTCTTCTCAAATCCTGTATCTCGCGACGTTGTCTCTCTAACTCTCTCTGCTGGCGATTAAGTCTCTCTTCTTGTTCGGAAGTTTTGCGATCTTGAACATCAGATTGATCTCCAAGTAAACCACCTATCAAAGCGCCAGCTCCAGCGCCAATAGCAGTACCAGCGCCTCCATGCCCTGTTCTACTTCCAATAATAGCGCCAAGACCAGCGCCAAGCGCACCGCCGCCAAGAGCACCTTTTTCTCTGCCACTTAAAGAGGCAGACTCAGAACAAGCGGCCAAAGCTACAACAACCAACAAAAGAGTTAACATTTTAAGATTTATTTTCATAACCTAAACAGATTTAATCTTTAAAAAATCAAATAACTTTACCAAAGATACTGATGACAATGGTAACACAACGATTGCAAATATAAAAAGCTTTTTTTTAAGGTTTTCAATCTCTCTAGCAAAAATTACGATTACCCCTAGAGCTATTATGTGAGCCAAATAAACTAATCAAAATCAATATACCAACCGCCGTCGAAATCGCCGTATCGGCGAAATTAAACGCCGGCCAATGATAAGAACCAAGATAAAAATCGATGAAATCGACAACTTCTCCATAAATCAAACGATCAATAAAGTTACCAATGGCTCCACCTAAAATCATACCAAGAGCGGCATTTGCCAAACGGCTTCCTTTAAATTCGACAAAAATCAGATACACAACCAAAGAGATAGCAATCAGCGTCATAACTAAAATTAGAGGCAAGCGGTAATTTTCCGAAAGATTTGCGAAAACGCCAAAGGCCACACCCTTGTTATATGTCAAAACTAAGTTTAAAAAATTAGGAATCAGTTCAATACTTTCGGAGCGACTGATTAAACTAACAACCAACCACTTAGTAATCTGATCGAAAACAATAACCACTAAAGCTACCAGTAGAGGAAATCGAAGATCTTTAAAGTACATAGCTAAATAAAGTGAAGACAATCGTATAAAAGCAACCAAAAACTTTTCTACACCTTTCTTTGTCTTATTAAATTACTAAAAGTAATTTTTGTATCAACAAAAAAATACAAAGCGTATAGTGAAAAAAGCAGATAGTGCAGTAGGTGAGTAACCAATGAATAGGCTACGGCGTCTTCGCGATTAAAACCAAAGATAGCAAAACCAGCTAAACAAGCAACTTGATAAACCCCGATAAAACCCGGAGCACTTGGGGCGGCAACCGCTAAAGCTAAAATAATCGCCAACACTGTTCCAGCAAAAAAAGACTGTTCGACGTCAACCAAAAAAAGAAATAAATAAAATGTGCTATAACAGCTAAGCCATATCAAAGTTGTCATCAATAAAACTAATAACAAAATTTTCCAGTCTCGCAAAACTCGCGTTCCCTGAATAATTCCCGAAATAAAACTTTTGAGGGTTTTGGCAATAATATCTGGCAACAACTTCTCGACCAGTTTAATAGCTAAAAAATAAAATTTTGGCAAAAACGCCGCTAACAATAACAGCCCTAATAAGCTGGCGGCTAAAACTGCTAAAAAGCGAGCTCCAGCGATTGCCCAAGTTGGAATCTCGCCTAAAAGCGGGACTACTAAAGAAAAACTTATCAAAACCGTTAGAAGATCGAAAAATCTTTCGACAACCACCGAGGAAAAACCAATCGCGAACCCAACAACTGGCGCTCGCATGCTTAAAACTAATGGCCTAATAAACTCGCCGGCGCGGAGCGGCAAAACATAAGTTGCGAAAGAGCCTATCATATAACCATCAAGCAAGCTTTTAAAACTTGCTTGATTTCTCAGATCAGCTGGCAAAAGATACCGCCAACGCCAAGCCCGCAACAAACACTGCACGTACAAAGCTATCGCGCCCGGAATTAAAATCAGGTAATTAACCCTTAAAAGAGCTTCGAAAATCTCTTTTAAGCCGACCGAATAACAAACATAAAACAACAAAATGGCGCTAATCAAAAAACCAACTAGCGCCTTAAAAAATCGCTCGGTCATTTAAAAGATTCGACCACTAAAAATATGGACAACAAAAATTACTCTTCGTCTGGATTTAAAAATTTAAAGATTAAAGCAGCGCAAACACCAGCGGCAAGCTGTACTGCCAGATAATAAAAATAAGTGGCATCTGTCAATAAGCCATAATATTTCAGAGCCAAACCAACAGCCGGATTAAAGACTGCGCCAGAAATAGAACCAACAGCAATTGCGCCAACAGTCACGGTCATGCCGATAGCAAAGCCATAAAATTGATTTCCCTTAAGACGCTTCGAAGTCGCCGTCTGCAAAACCACGAACACTAAAAGAAAAGTAAAGAAAAACTCAACAGTAATTGAGTTTTCCAGATCAATCAGCATTGCAGGAACTGAATCAAAAAAAGGCTTATACAAAGGAACCCATAAAGCCGCGGCTAAAGCTCCCAATCCTTGCGCTAAAAAATATGGGATAACATCAACTCCTTTTAAGCTATGGCGCATAAAAGCCCCCAAAGTGACAGCTGGATTGTACAAGCCGCCAGATATATAACCGCCAGCATACACAAGGATCGAGAGCACTAAACCAATTGCAACCGGCCCCAATATGCCAGCCGGAGGATCAAGCACAACCATACTAACGGTAAAAGTCAGAAAAAAAGTTCCTATAAATTCCATTAAAAGTTTTTGCATAAAATAATTTTTCAAAAACGATAAAAATAAATACTACTATCCTTTTGGATTTAAATTAAAACGCCACTCAACACCATCTGATACTCCATCACAATCGCTATCAGGGTTATTCGGATCGGTTCCGATCAACTCCTCAAAACGATCAGCCAAACCATCACCATCGCTATCAACTTCTTTCGCTTCAGGCGAATGTAGCTTGCTATAGATATCCCAAAGACGATTACGCTCGCTATCACTAGCGATCATATCCAATATCGATCCATACTTCTCGACTGATAGTGAGGGTATGCTTCGCGAAGCATGAACATCTCTTCCTTCTTGAATCTCAAGCCAATCAGCAAAACCATCTCCATCAGAATCAATAAACTCTTTGCACTCTTCCTTATCTTTAGAGTTAGAAAACGCTTCGCCAAGCCAATTGCCCCTAATATCAGCCGAACCAGAAGCCCTAGTAGTTCCAGACAAAGAGCCACTCTCATTTTTAATATCGTCTATTTGAGGCTTATCAAGAGATTTCAGATCGCGCACCGCCGAAAGCGCTGACAAGGAAATTGGATCAGATGCTGGCGTCAGTGACGGCACCGAAGTAGAAGCCGCTGTCGGAAACGCAGAGACAACGATCGAATTCGTTGGCGTCAGAGTGGGAGTTTCATCATCGTCAGGCGTGAGCGAGACACTGGGACTTGGAGTAGGCGTACTCGCTTGATTCGCGAAAAAATAATCCTCTTGGCAACCACGCGTTCCTAAAGCAAACATCGTGATTACACCTAATGAAAGAAGCAGAATCAATCGTTCCCAAAAATTTACAGCCATAAATCAACTTTATTAATTATAATTATTACAGAGTAACTCCGTATAAGGCTTGGGAAAAGATGGTATTTTATCTTTTATTTTAAGGTATATTTCAGAGGCTCTGTTCAAATTCGGTTAAAAGTCATAATATTACAATCAAAATCTTTAATTTTATTATTTAAAATTTATGCCTCACGAACTACCTCCTCTACCATACGACTACAACGCTTTAGAGCCTCATATTGATGAAGCCACAATGCGCTTGCACCACGGCAAACATCATTTGGCTTACGTCAACGGTTTGAATAACGCCGAAAATAAACTAGCCGAAGCCAGACAAAAATCTGACTTCGTACTTGTCAAGCATTGGGAACGGGAACTTGCTTTTCACGGAGCCGGACATTTCTTACACTGTATTTTTTGGGAAAATATGTCTCCTAAAGGTGGCGGCAAACCAAGCGGCGAATTGCTGAAAGCGATTGAACAAAAATTTGGAACATTTGAAAGTTTTATGGCGCAATTCAAAGCGGCTGGCGCCGCCGTCGAAGGTTCAGGCTGGGTAATCTTGGCGAAAAATTGGATGGCTGATGCGCTTGAAATTCTGACTGCTGAAAAACACCAAGATCTCTCTCAGTGGGTAACAGCTCCAATATTAGCTTGTGACGTTTGGGAGCACGCCTATTATCTAAAGTATCAGAATAATCGCCAAGCTTATATCGAAGCTTTTACGAATGTTATCAATTGGCAAGATGTGGAAAAGCGCTTTGGCAAAGAGCCATCTTGTTGCAAATAGATTAAAGAGAATAGAGAAATCTCTCTGGCTAAGAAGGCAACCAGAAGTCGCTAGCCACCCCAAGCAACTTTGCTCTATTCGGGATGCAAAATAAAAGATCCCATTCGCACACTTAAAGTCATGCGCAAGTTAATTTTTAATCTTTTAGTAGCAATTTATTCAATCTCTCTTCTTTGCTTAATCAACCTTAAAAAATTAGAGCCTTTAGAAGCAGAAGAAGTTAAAATAATCTCGATAGCCGGGCTTTTCGGGCTTACCGGTTTGGCAGACAGTTGGGGAATAGCTGAATCACGCGCTTTTCAAATCGCCGTAGAGGATTTTATGAAACAAAATCCAAACTTCAGGGTTAAAAGCGAAATTCAAGATTCGAGTTTTTCATACTCAGCGGCAACTAGCGCTTTTCACTCCTTAACAAGTGTAAAAAAATTTCCGGTCATTATCGGCCCCACTTGGGAGATCTTTGCTCCGATTATCCCATTGTGTGAGCGGCTAAAAATAATCTGCTTATCCCAAAGTTACAGAGGCAATGAGTTTAAAAACGGAAAACTTGAATACGCTTTTAGCGGTTGGTTTGATGACGCTGATTACGCCAGAACGTTAGCCGCCGAAATTAAAAAGCAAAAATTAAATAAAATAGCGGTTTTTTCCGCTATCAGCCCCTATTACGAAACTCTGGTTAAAAGTTTTGAAGAATCATTTCATCCTTTCATCCCCATTGTTATTTATAAGTTCCCGCTTGAGGAGCTTGATTTTAAAAGCGCTATTTTAAAAACACCTCGAGAAATTGATGGCATCTTTTTTTTATTAGACGAAAAAGGGCAGATTATAAATTTTCTGAAACAATGGATCTCTATGCGTGCCGATCGCCCGCCACTTTTTACTGACGATTTAATTTTATACGCCGAACCAAAGATAACACCCTCTCATTTTGGCTTTAAGCGTACCTTTATCTCAAAACCAAGCATAGACGAAAAAAAATTCCGGTTTTTAAATGAAAAATATACGGCGCGCTACGCAACTAAATTAAATATTCCTTCAGCACCGGTAGTTTATGACTTAACAATGATTGCTCTTAATTGCCTAAAAGATTCAGAAAAACAAGTTGACATAAGAGATTGCATCCGGAGCGTGAACAACTACAACGGATTATCAGGAGAATTTAGTTTTAATGGTGGCAATGCGGCAATTGGCAGGCAGATTGTCGTAGAAAAATTCGAGTAGAAAGCTCTACAAAACAAGCTCAATAAAATAAAAACATTTGCCGACACCGTGCCACAAGGTGTCGGCAAAGATCGTTTAATCAATCAACTCGCGTACTTGACGCCACAACCATAGGCGTTAGTAGAAGCGACAGTAACTGTTTTACCGCTCAATAATTCATCTAGCGCGGCAGAAACATAATTAGTCGCTCCGGGAATATCTTTAGCCGCAGTCGAAGGCTTGCTATCAATGGCTCCAGCATAAACCAAAACACCTTGTTGGTTAATGATGAACATATGAGGGGTCGTTTTAGCACCATAAAGCTTGCCGATGGTTCCGGGCGTATCAAGCAAAAAATTGGTTGCCTTGATGCCCCAATTTTGCCATGTCTGTTTGTGGCCAGCCGGCGTTTTGTAACCCTCTTTTCCTTCGCCGCTTGAATTGATAATCAACCAAACAACCCCCTTGGTGGCATAACGCTCTTGAAGTTTCTGCATATTGTTAGATTCATAATGCTTTTTAACGAAAGGACAACCTTCGTTAAACCACTCAAGCACAACCAACTTTCCTTTATAATCACTAAGAGAAACATTTTTACCATCAAGATCAACTGCGCTAAAGTCAGGTGCAGGTTGACCAACTGCCGACTTGCTATCTAAAGCAAAAACAGCCAAAGGCCACACGAGCAAGGAAAACAATAAAGTTAGTAGTTGTTTTTTCATAAACAGTATTCAAAAAAATAAAAGATAAAATTACTTAAATAGTTCTTCTATCATCCCTTGAGTTAAAATAGATGGCAATAGCCGCGGGTCTTCCCCCTGTGACTTAATAAAAAGATATGTTGGAACGCTATTGCGCCCAACCGCTTCGAGAGCCCGCGTAATTTCAGGGTCGCGCCCAGTCCAATCAGCCACAAATAATGTAACATTATTTTTTAAAAAAAGTTCTTGAATATAATCTGTCCGCAAAATCAAACGTTTATTTACTTGGCAAGTAATACACCACTGCGCGGTAAAATCTATGAACACTGAACGTCCCTTGGCGAGCTCTTCAGAAACACTTTTAGCAGAAAACTGCCGCCACAAGCTCTCTTGATTGCTAATTTTCGATTCAATAGAAGCAACAAAAGAAAAGTCACCAACTAAGTAAGTAAAAAAAACTAGCAGTAAGACAGCTATTAAAAATAGAATATGATTTATCAGATTAACAAAAGCCTTAGCATCACGAGACAACCTAGTTACAAATATTACCACGCAAAAAGCTATCAACAAAAGAAAAACTCCTTCGAAACCGCTTTGTTTATGCAAAATGGTAATTAGCCAAAGCACCGTCGCCAGCAGAGGATAAGCCATGAACTCTTTAAAGGTCACAACCCAAGCTCCCGGTTTCGGCAAAAAACGAGCCACTTGCGGCACAAGACCGATTAACAAATAAGGCAAAGACATCCCAATTCCAAGAGAGCAAAAAATTAAAATACCAAAAAATGGAGATGACAAAATAGCTCCGGCCAAAGCAACCCCCATAAATGGAGCGCTACAAGGACTGGCAATCACGACCGCCAATAAACCACTAAAAAACGATCCCAAAATTCCTTGCGAATCGTATCTCAGTTTACCAAAATAGTTTTGCAAGCCTTGCCCGATCTCAAAAGCGCCAAAAAAATTCAGCGCTAAAACAAAAAATAAAATCGCTAAAACAAAAATAACTCTTGGCGACTGCAGTTGAAATCCCCAACCAACTTCCGCTCCAAAAAAACGCGCCACATAAAGAGCTAGCGCAACTATCATAAAAGAAAAAATCACCCCTAACGAAAAAGCCAATGACTGAGCTTTGATTTTTTGCTTATCAACTCCTTGCGACTTAACCAAAGAGAGCACCTTAATAGAAAGAACTGGAAAAACACAAGGCATTAAATTAAGAATCAATCCACCAACAAAAGCAAAAAACAACAGAGTCAACGCGCCATATTGATTCGCAGATGTCGACAACTCAACAGCCGCAAAAGGTAATTTGTTGTCAGAAGCAACCTCCGAGCGCATCAGAGGAGCGGAAATAACGTATCCCTTTCGCTCTTTATTGTGATCAAAACCAACCAACAAACCATTGATATTTTTAATTGTTTCTGAAAAATTAAGGGTTTTCGGCAAACGCAACTCCAAACGATTTTGATCTATCGAAAACTGTTGCTCGGAAAGATTTTGTACGAGACCTTGATCCCTCGGAAAAAAATAAGGATCGCTCAACCGAACAGGAGGTGTTATTGAAATTGTAATCAAATCACCCACTAAGTTGGCGCGCGTTTCAAACTCTTGAAAATAACTCGGCAATCTATCTTTAGCTTGCTGAATAAATTGATAATCAGAGGAAATTTTATCTTGATCTGAAACCTTGACCGCCAAGGAAAGATTCGCTTCTCCCGGCAAACAATCTTCTTTACAAACCAGATACTCAACTTTACCGACAAACTCGAGCAGATCTCCTTTAGTTACTGGCTGACGCAATTTAACCTCGTAAAGCAACCAAAGCTCTTTGCTGTAGCCATAATTAACCAATGGACCAACTTTGATGATCTCCGGCAACTGCCACTCTAAAGGGGAAAGAGCAAAAATCCGGCTCCCGCCCCAATTGACTACTGGCGCCAGTCCGGAATCACCCGGATTTTCCCAATAAAGATGCCAATCAGGTTGAATGCGAAAATGAATCGCAATATAAAAGGTGTCGCGGTTAGAGGCAATTTCAAGGTACTGACTAACAGCTTTTGAACTAACAAAAGGCTCCCCTTGAGAACGTGCAAAGTTAACAAATAATAACGATAAAGCGCAACCCAATAATACATAACCAACAAGTCGGCGTATCAATAAATTAAGACGCACATTAAAGAAAGCTTTTTTATTTAACAAACCTCTTCCGCTTAAAGATGTGAGTTTTTGAAAAACCTCTAAAATGTTTTGGGCGCGAATGGTATTTGCAAAAGATGGAGAATAATGCCTATCGCGATCATTACTAAGAAAATCACTCCCAAAAATGGCCAACGCCGCTCTTCGGGAACTCCTGTCATTTTTGGTATGCCATGAAAGAGGATATATAATCCATAAAGCGAAAAAGCCATACCAAGCGATGCTAGCGCCAAGGAAAAAAGCTGTAAACAAGCCGCCAACATTCCCGGAATGCTTGAATAAGCAAGCAGTTTAAAAGAGGCTGTCAGATCTTCCCGACCGGAAAATTTTGGAGAGATCTTTGCGACAACGAGCGCCCCAACGTATAAAAGCAATAATTGAAAACCATACTGCAAAATAGCGCTCGAAAGACCTTTAAAAAAGGGTACTCGATAGGTTAAGCCAATAAAGGGAACAGTAAAACCAAGTAAAGATTGCCTTACAAATCCACAAACAGCTGGAATCAAAGCAAGCCAAATAATGTATTTCCCATAAACATCTTTAATTGTTAAAGCATCATTAGCAAAGCGACCCCAACAATTCTTAGGATTTAAAAGAACCTCGCGACAAACAGAAACAAGATCATTAACGTTTGGTGGGAAATATCGGCTAAATGCCTCTTCAACCAAGCAACAACTCGTCGTTGAACAAGAGCTTGTCTCCCCTTTAGTATCGGCTGTTTTTCCGCAACAACCTTCTTGCGCCATATCACTCTCAGTTTGATGACAGCTTTGATCGCTGTGGCTACTTTTGGCTTGAGCATTCTGATCGTTAGCTTTCTCTTTTTTCTTATCACTCATAAAACTATCTAAAAAATGGCGAGATAAATAAAAACTATAAAAGAAAGAATAATAATTTATCGCCGCCGACACAACAGATATAACCCAAACAATTACTATATTCTAAAAGATTATAAAATACGATTAGAATCAGAAATTTCTATTAAAAATTAGATATAATGGCTTTATAAAGATTTTGGAGATCTCGAGTGGATGCTGGTAGGAATCGTCAATTAGCGAGAATTACTCTAGTTAAACACCCCTTTAACTTTACTAAAAAAACCTTTATTAGAACTGCTTTTTGCTAATTCTTCTAATTCAATTTTTTTGAGAGTATTTAAAGTCTCTAGGTGTGCGCCGCTAACCTTTTTAGGTATGTGAATATTAACTTTAATATATAAATCTCCACGGCGGTTTGTTCCAAGCTCTTGAACTCCTCCACCTCGAACTTTAAAAGCCTTTCCGGATTCCGTTCCTGCAGGTATTTTTAGCCTCTCTTTACCCTCAAGAGTTGGCACTTCAATTTCGCCACCAAGAACTGCGGTCGTGTAAGGAATCGACAAATCACAGATCAGATTGCTATCTTCTCTCCTAAAAAATGGGTGAGGGTCAACTGCAATCTCAACGTAAAGATCTCCATTGCGGCCGCCGCCAACTCCTTCTTCTCCCTCGCCACGGAGTTTTAATCTTTGACCATCATTGATGCCAGCTGGTATTTTAACGTTAAGTTTAACGTTGGCAAATTTTAATCCTTCCCCTCTACAAGAACGGCAGGGTTTTGTGATTTTTTCTCCGCTACCACCGCAAGCCGAACAGGTTCTGGCTAAAGTAAAAAAACCTTGTTGAATTCTCGTTTGTCCACTGCCACGGCATTCTTTACAAACCTCTTTTGAACTACCGCGCTCGACTCCGCTACCCAAGCATTCAACGCAAGAAACTCGCTTTTGAATAGAGAGCTCTTTTTCCGCGCCAAAAGCAGCCTCTTCAAAGGTTATTCTTAAATCAAATCGCAAGTCGCGTCCCGATCTGCCACGCCCAGAACGAGAGCGACCTCCCATTGCGCCGCCAAAAAATGAACCAAATATATCTCCAAATAGATCTTCAAAATCAGAAAAATCAGCGAATCCTTGGAAACCGCCGGCCGCGCTTCCAGCCCCCCCGCTAAAGGCCTCATGCCCAAAGGTGTCGTACTTTTTTCTCGCTTGCTCGTCGCCAAGCACAGAGTAAGCTTCAGTTGCTTCTTTAAAAAGCTCTTCTGACTTTTTGTCTCCGGGATTTTTATCGGGATGATACTGAACAGCTAGCTTGCGGTACGCCTTTTTAATATCCTCTTGGCTAGCATCTCTAGAAACACCTAATACTTCGTAGTAATCTCTCTTTTTCAAGAACTAGCATTTAAAAAACTAAACCAGAGATGGTGGTTACTCAAACCACCATCTTGCGAAAAACATTGGAACGAATCAAAACCAACCGAGTTAGCCAGCCAATCAGGTTAATTTGATCTTTCAAAATCAGCTTCAACGGTGTTGTCACCGTCTTTATTGTCGCCCGATTCTTTATTCGCCGCGCCATTAGCGCCATGATCGGCAGTACCATTAAAAGCCCCTCTACCACCATCATTAGCGGAGCCGGCGGCGGCTTGCTTATAAAGAGTTTCAGCTAAACGATGGCTTTCTTTATTGAGATCTTCTTTAGCTTGCTCTATCTTGCTTAAATCACCCTCCTTAAGAGCATCTTTAGCTTTTTGAATAGCGGCATCCAACGATCCTCGATCGGTTGGCGACAATTTAGCTTCATTTTCCTTAATAGATTTTTCTGCCATATATATCAATTGATCAAGCTCATTTCGAGACTCAACCTCTTTGCGCCGCTTTTTATCATCTTCAGCGTGCTCTTCGGCGTCCTTAATCATCTGCTTAATTTCTTCCTCAGTTAAACCAGATTTGGCTGTAATCTTAACCGACTGCTCTTTGCCAGTTCCGAGATCTTTTGCGGAAACATGCACAATGCCGTTCGCATCAATATCAAAAGTCACTTCTATCTGCGGCACTCCCCTCGGAGCCGGAGGAATTCCATCAAGATCAAATCGCCCAAGAGTCTTATTGTATGCCGCCATCTCGCGTTCGCCTTGCAAGACGTGAATCGAAACGGCGGGCTGATTGTCGCTAGCCGTAGAAAAAACTTGCGATTTTTTACAAGGGATAGTGGTGTTCTTATCTATCAATTTAGTCATTACGCCACCATAAGTTTCAATACCCAAACTTAGCGGCGTAACATCCAACAACAAGACATCCTTAACGTCGCCCTTAAGAACGCCCCCTTGAATAGCGGCGCCTATTGCCACAGCCTCGTCAGGGTTAACGTTTTTTGAGGGTTCTTTACCAAAGATCTTTTTAACGCGCTCCTGAACCGCTGGCATACGGGTCATACCACCAACCAAGATTACTTCATCAATATCTTTTGGCGTCACGCCCGCATCTCGCATTGCCGTTTCGCAAGGAGCTGTCAATCTGTCAAGCAAATCAGCGCAAAGAGCTTCTAACTTTGCCCTCGAAAGCTTAATATTTAGATGTTTCGGACCACTAGCATCAGCGGTAATAAATGGAAGATTAACGTCCGTCTCAAGAGAAGAAGAGAGTTCGTGTTTGGCTTTTTCGGCTGCTTCCTTTAATCTCTGCAAAGCCATCGGATCTTTTCGCAGATCAATACCTTGATCTTTTTTAAATTCGTCAGCCAACCAATCAACAATTTTTAGATCAAAATCTTCACCACCAAGATAGGTGTCGCCATTGGTTGATTTTACTTCAAAAACCCCCTCTCCTAGTTCAAGGATCGAAATATCAAAAGTGCCGCCGCCAAGATCAAAAACAGCTATTGTTTTATCAGCACCCTTCTTGTCCAATCCATAAGAGAGAGCCGCGGCAGTGGGCTCGTTAATAATGCGCAAAACATTTAGACCGGCAATCGCACCGGCATCTTTAGTTGCTTGACGTTGGGCATCGTCAAAATAAGCCGGAACAGTAATAACAGCATCCGTAACTTTTTGTCCTAGATAATCTTCGGCAGTCTGCTTCATCTTCATCAAAATCATCGCCGAAATCTCTTGCGGACTTTTTTGCTCGTCTTTCAGTTTAACCCAAGCATCCCCATTTGGAGCTTTACTGATCTCATAAGGAATAACTTTTTTAGCTTTCTCGACTTCGGGAGAATTAAAATGTCTTCCAATAAGTCGCTTAACGGCAAATATCGTATTTTTAGGATTAGTAACCGCCTGTCTTTTAGCAACCTGTCCAACAAGCCGTTCGCCGCTTTCGGTCATTGCGACAATTGATGGAGTCGTGCGGCTACCTTCGCTATTTGCAATTACTACTGGAGTACCTCCCTCCATAATCGCCACACAAGAATTAGTTGTTCCAAGATCGATACCAATAACTTTACTCATCTGTTTTTTTTGAAAGTTTTTAAATTTTAAAAGAAATTATAAGATTTTTTTACGTTACATTTACATAAGATATAAAGTAACCATTAAATCAGTATTTTCAAGTGGATAGCAAAGAAAAATTACCCTGTTTTTTATTTTTAAGAGCCAAATACCTAAAATATCTAGATAAAAATTATTCAGCTACTAATACTTGTCCTATCCTTAGAGCCTTATCCTTATATCTATAGTACTTTTTATGCTCTTCTAGAATAGTGCCGCTGGCTACCCCTTCTTTAGGTACTTTCCCTAAAGCTTCATGTTTTGAAGGATCTAGCTTGGCGCCGATTGCAGACTCGCAAACAACCTCCCATTTAGCAAGAGTATCAACAAAGAGCTTGTGAATCATCTTTACTCCTTCTCTAAGGCTCTCAGGATCAGCTTCGGCATGTTTCAGCGCTAATTCTAAATTGTCAACGACCTCCAAAAGATCTGCTAAAATTTTCTCCCCTTGATATTTTAAAATTTCGCTTCTTTCCTTGGCGTTTCGCTTTCTTAGATTATCCATCTCGGCTAAAGTTCGGAGATATTTATCTCGAATATCATCAAGCTCCCTAAGCACCGATTTATCCTCCAACAGATTCTCTTCTTGATCGTCGCAAATGGCGTTATGATTTTGCTGATTTTGAGGAGGTTTATTAGTGGGGGATGTCTCCTGTGGGGCATCAGGTTCCAGCGAACCGGTTGTTTCAGTTGAGTTTATTTCAGTTGAACTTTTTTCGTTTGTCTCACTAAGCTCTTTTTTCGTAATTTCTTTCTCTGAACTATTCATAATAATAACTACATAATATAATTTTCTCTTTACTTACGCCTAAACAATTTAAATAATCATTTTATTGAAAATTTACAAGGTGTTGAGAGCAAAAATTCCAGCAAAACAACTAGAAGGCATTGTCATCCGTAGCTTTCCAAGTGGCGAACGCGATCTGGTGCTAAGAGTAATCAACCCACTAACCGGCAAACTATCACTTTTTGCTCCTCGCGCGAATGGTGTTGGCGGCAAACGCGGTTCAACCGTAGGATTATTCGACTTTGGCGAATTTCAATTACGATTGCATCATGATCGTCTCTCAACTTTGATCTCTTTTACTCCTAACCCTAAAAGACTCTCTTTAATAGGCTCTCCCGAAGAGATCGCCGCCTTAAGTGTTTTGTGCGAGTGCGGCGACACCCTAATACCAGAAGAGAGCGAGGGAGCTTGGGACACGCTTTCAGCTTATAATCATTTTCGAGATGGGTTTTTAGCTATTATTGAAAGCAAAGATGACTTGAAGGGACGGATGAGAGCTTTGTATTGGGGGATACTAAACCTCTTGCTTGATGGTGGCATACTTGATCCGCAAGAAAAAATCCCACCTCCCAGCGCAAAAGCATTAGTCAACTTATTTAATCGGATCCAAGACATCAGCAAAAAACCGTTGGTAACGCCGCCAACCCTGCTTTCGCTTTTAAAAAACGATCTCCAAATAAAAACCCTATCGAAATAATCTACAACAATCTAAGCGCTATTTATCTAATTATTCGGGAAAAAGAGTGTTTTTTATTTTTAACTACTTAAAACGAACTCTCTCTACTTTGAGCAACCGCAACCAGTTTTACAACCGTGACTAGAAGAAGCAACAGCGGTGCCCTTTTTAGAGTCCGACGTTTGTGATCGATCGCAACCCTGTGCCGAGGCGACGGTCGCACTGCCGCTATCGACACCATTTGAAACACCATTTTTAGAAGCAGATCCAGAATAATCAGTCTTATACCAACCACTTCCTTTAAGATGGAAAGCGGCTTCGGAGATTAGTTTTTTAATTCCTTTTGTCCGGCATTCTGGACATATCTTAGGTTGACGCTCCCCAACTCTTTGCAAAATTTCTATTACCCCGCACTTGGGGCATTCAAATTCATACAACGGCATAAGTATAAATAATTAAGATATTTTAAGTTATATAATAATAGTTATTACGTTTTTCAAGGAAGAGATCTCATTATTTTGGCAATTTTTCTACCATCTTAAAATCAAAATTTATATCGCCCCCAAAAAAACATTGGGAATTTGCGGTATTTCACTAGAAATGTTATTTTGCCAATTAAAACTGTTCAAGAGAAACCATGCTCATATTAGGAAACTTTTTAATCGCAATTGCCACCGTCCTTGGCGCTTGCTTTCAATTTCTTTTTTTTATAATTATCGCTCGCGCCATTTTATCTTGGGTTAATCCCGATCCCTATAATCCACTTGTTCGTTTTATCTGGGGGATAGCAGAGCCAGTTCTTAGGCCATTTAAAAAACTCGTTCGCAGCGGCGAGTGGGGACTAGACCTTAGTCCTATTTTTGCCCTGCTCGCGATAATGTTTATGCAAGCTTTTCTTACTAAGACAATTAACGATTACGGAGTCGCCATCAAAAACCGCCATTCGATTGACAATAATCCGGTTGAAGAGTTTCAAAACTACACCGGCAAGATGACACTATAAAATCACCGCCGTTTAGCCAGCGCTATAAATCAACCTCTATCACTCCTAGTTCCAACAAAGACTTAATCAGCTTTTGTAAATTCATACCAATCACACTATCGCACGAACCCTTAATTTCTTTGATAAAAACCGAAGCTTTTCCTTGCAAAGCGTAAGCGCCTGATTTATCCAAAGGTTCTCCGGTATCAGCATAAATTTTCGCCAAATCTTTGGAGATTTCAGCAAAAGTAACTAGATTTTCGTCGCAAAATTCTATTTTAACGCCGCGCGCCTTGCAAAATATCGCGTGAGCGGTGTAAACCTGATGTGTCTTGCCGCTTAGTTTGAGAAGAAAATCAATTGCTCGATCCTTACTCTCTGGTTTAGAAAAATTTTTTTCTCCCAAAGCAACCGTCGTGTCGCAAGCGATAACAAAAGCGTCGCGCCATTTCTCTCCAACTGCGGCGGCTTTTTCAAGAGCTAATCTTGATGCCATGTTGCGCGGATGCTCGTTTGGCAAAGGTGTTTCATCAATATCGGGAGCCTCAAAAAGAACCGGCAAATTAACGCGCCCCATCATCTCGCGCCTGCGCGGCGAGAGGGAGGCTAAAATTATTCGATTATTACCTTTTACTTTAAACATAATAAGATTAGAGCTAAGCCAAAGAAATCAATGTGTACTGAATACCATAAGGTCGGGCGATTTTGGTTGTGGAGAGAACGCAAGTCGGACTTAAATCCGATTAATTTTTCCATAACCATTTTTTTACCCTCAACTAGAGTTTGCATAGAGGATTTTTCCCAAGCAACTGCTACCGTGATGATGATTCTCAGAGTTATATCCCATAACCAATCATCTTAAGTCAAACTGAAAATGTTCAATTGAATGATAGATCTTTTTTCTAAAAGCTACGAGTCTGTGCTGACCCTACTTTTTTACCTCCCAATCCTATATTAACGCTTTCATCCTTGCTGGAAGTAAAAAAACATGGCATTCGCGGATAATGTCATAGCTAATGCGGCTTTGATAAAACTTCAGCAAGAGCTTTAAGAAACAATAAATGCAAGGTATCGCCAGCAACCTCTATCAATTTATCTCCTTTTTTCAAAGCAAGCTTCCACCAACGCTGGTTTTGGTAATCTAAAGAAACGATCTGAAAGCCATGCTCAACTAGCAGGTTTAGGGCTTGATCCGCCGATGGAATCCAGAAAAAAAAACGCCTGTGTTGCTCAAGCAATTCCGACATCGCTCCGGTAAAAAGAGAGCACAATTTGTTTTCTGAAAGAACAATAAATTCTTCACAACCTAAATCGGCATAACCTCTGGCAAGATGCGTTCCCTGAATAAATTGCGGTCGCAAACCGAGATCGCTCAACCTTTGACAAAGATCTAAAATGTCTCTTTTGACATACATAAAAATATTATAGCCTCTTTAAATCTGCGGCGCACGGTCAGCGCCAACAAATTTATTTAATAACAAATTTGCAGCTAAGAGCTCAATTTATCATAAATATCAGATCTCTGATAAGGTCCTCTCACAACCACATAACAATCTCCGCTAGTTGAAACCGCTCTAACGCCAACGTTCGCATCAAAATTCAAGTTAGCTTTTCTAAGCTCTTTTCTCAATTTTGGGGAATCAACCTGTTTATTTAATGGGACAGTCATAACAAACTCTCGATCTTGAGCAATTTTAAAAATTCTCAAATTGGCGATTCGCTGACTACGCCATAAATATTGATTGTGCGTTTTAAGAGTCATTTCCGCGGCTATACCACCGCTAAAACCATCTTCAGGAAAGATTGTCGGATTAGCAGGCAAAACTTCGGAATTAAAATTCAAAACAACTTGGGGGTTTTTACCTACATCTCTTTCGGATAAATTTTGAAGATTCGGAAAACCAGCAGAAGTAACAATCCTCAGCTGAACTTCTCCACTTCCTGATATGTCCTTTAACCCAACATTGCCCTCAGCTTCGCCGTCCAAACTAACTCTAGACAACTTAACCGGAAAACTATTTAACAACTTAACGCCTCCGGAAACAACAGAACTCCAATCAACTTCGCGCGGACAAATAGCAAGCGCGACACCCCGCGATTTTTTGTTTTCAACAGCATAAAGATTATCAAAATTATGCAAAAAAACCATCGATGGCGCAGGAACAATGCCATCAATCAAAAAATGTTTGGGAGTTTTGTAAAATTCACTCCTAAAATCAAAGATGTAATTGGGAAATTTAGCGCCGGCTGTCGTAACATATCGAACTCCTATCTTATTAGGTTTCTCCGAAATATCATAAAAAGAGAGTTCGATCCGTGGAACATCTTTTGCTCGATCAAAATACAAAACTACTTTATTAATTCTGGTCGAAATAGTTGACTTGTTACCAATCCATGGAAACCGTTTGTCGTTACCACTAACAGAAGAATAATTGCTTATCCCAAATGCTCGCAAATCTATCAACGAATCCCAGATGCCACGTCTATCTTCGTTCGCTAGTGGAGAAAAAAAATCATCTGCAAAAACACCAAAAATTTGAAATGATGTCAAAAACAAGCAACACAAAAAAAATCCAAGAAGGAGGCGCTTAAAACAAAAATCCATAGATAGTGAAAAATAAAAACTGAGGATTATTAAGCAAACATTAACTCTTTAAATCTTAATTTTCTTGTAACGTTCAAAACAATACCCAAAGCCAATAAAGTTGAAATTGTCGCTGAACCGCCGGCGCTTAGTAACGGGAATGGTATGCCAACTACAGGAAAAAAACCTATAACCATTCCCAAATTGATGGCAAAATTAACGAAAATTTGGGTGGTAATCCCAAAAACAATTAAAGCCTCGAAAGCGGAGTGAGTTTTAAAAACCATCATATAAAGATGCAAAATAAAAACCCCATATAATAAAATAACGAAAAAAGCCCCCACGAAACCCCACTCCTCGGCTAAAACAGAAAATATAAAATCAGTTGAATGTTCCGGTAAAAATTCCAATTGGCTCTGAGTACCCTTGGTAAATCCTTTGCCCAAAAGGCGTCCGGAACCAATCGCGATCTGAGATTGCAAAATATGATACCCACTCCCACGAGGATCGCTTTCTGGATTTAAAAGAGTTAAAACGCGGCGCTTCTGATATTCATGTAGTTTATTCCACCCCAAAGGAATCACTAACAGCAAAAAAAGTATCGAAAACAACAAAACGAAACGGCGCACTCCAACAAAAATCAGCATGGCGCCGGGCACAATCGCCAAAACCAAAGCAGTCCCAAGATCAGGTTGTTTAGCCACAAATAAAAAGGGTATAGCAATTATCAAAATCGGCAGTAATAACTCTCTGAGAGTATACCCTTTTGGCGCTGGAGGAAATTTGGCAATGATCCAAGCGGTCATTAAAATTACCGCGTATTTCATAACCTCCGACGGCTGCCATCTAAAGCCAAAAATATTAAGCCAACGTTTAGAGCCATTTTGAATCACCCCAAAAAAAAACACCAAGATCAAACAAAATAAACATAGACCGTATAAATATGGGGCAATCTTATGCCAGAACTGAGAAGGCACAAAAGCAAAGATCAACATAATCACAAAGCCCACTCCGTAAAATAACAACTGCTTTACAAAAACAGGTGAGGAGAGAAACTTGTCAACCAAAGATAGATTTGCCGAAACATGATCGGGTCTAACCAAACCAGCGCTGTAAAGATTAATGGCGCCGCAGATGGCTAAAAGCAAAATTAAACAAATCAAAAAAAGATCAAGCTCTCTCAGTTTTTTAATAACCGGGGCCATGCAAAAACCTCTTTGAAAAATATCTCTCTAAAACTTTTCCAACAATTGGGGCGGCTTCAACTCCGCCATGCCCGCCGTGCTCAACCAGAGCGACAACGACGATTTCCGGATCTTCGTGGGGCGCGTAACCAGCAAACCAAGCATGGTGATCAAGCTCTTTTCTCCCTTTAATCATCGCCAACGAAACCACCTGAGCAGTGCCAGTTTTGCCGCCAACTTTTATCCCAAAATCTTTAGGCAAAGCCGCCAACTTGCCAGTACCGCTCTCATCAGCAACCACTCCCAACAACGCCTCCTTGACAAGATTTAAAGAATCTTCTTTTAATCTCAAGCGAACGGAGGAAGCCTTCTCTCCAAGAAGTATAGTTGGCGCAAAAAGAGTGCCACCATTAACAACAGCTGCTAGCGCTCTAGCAATTTGCAGAGGTGTAGTTGTTAAAGCGCCTTGCCCAATCGCTACCGAAAGAGTTTCTCCAGCATACCATTTTTGCTGTTCCGGCTTTTTAAATGCCATCTTCTTCCACTCGCTTGACGGTACAATTCCTCTCTTTTCACTATCAAGATCAATACCGGTTATTTTACCAAAACCAAATAGCTTCGCGTATTTAGCAATACGATCAATTCCCAACCGCTCCCCTAGTTTATAAAAATAAACATCGCACGATTGCACTAAAGCGGAATATAAATCCACTTCACCATGACCTCCCTTTTTATGACATTTATAATCTCGTCCAGCAAAATGATAGAAACCCGGACAATGAGCCTTAAAGCTAGAATTAATAACCCCCTCTTCAAGACCAGCAATCAACATAAAAACTTTAAAAACCGACCCCGGAGGATAAGTTCCCTGAGTGGCGCGATTATTCAAAGCTCGACTACCACTTAAAAGTTCATTCCAAATTCTTGGCGGCAACGCCTCCGAAAAAAGATTGGGATTAAAGGCTGGCTTTGACAATAACAGCAATACCTCGCCATTTTTTGGATTAAGACCCACAACTGCCCCTGTCCGATCTCCCAAAGCGGCATCAGCGATCTTTTGCAGTTCAATATCGATGGTTAACTTAAGATCCGAGCCAGCGACTTCGGCGGCTAGAGGATATTGCTTAACTTTTGTGCCACGAGCATTAACAATCAATTGCGTCTTGCCATTTTTACCTCGCAAACTATTTTCATAACGGGCCTCAATCCCACTTTGACCAACAAGATCGCCCAAGCGGTAATCTTTATACGCGCTGGAGGCAAGTTGAGCTTCCGAAATTTCGCGAATATATCCCAAAGCATGAGAAACCAACTCAGAATAAAGATAATTTCTGGTCGGCACGAGCCCAATTTGCACTCCGGATAAATCATATTTACGGACTAAAATTTTTCCAACTAAATCACGATCTATATCATTAAGCAAAACTATCGGCTGATGCCTAGATCGGTTAATGCCTTTTTGATAAGCATCTCGCAAATCTTTGAGATCTTTACCAACTATTCGGGAAAGTTTAAGCAATACTTCATCAAGATCGACTACATCTTCGGGAACAATTTCAAGTTTATAAAGCGGCCGGCTTAAAGCTAAAACTTTCCCATTTCTATCATAGACCACCCCGCGTGGAGCATAAGAAAATAGGGTTCTCAATCTATTGTTTTCAGCCCGCTCGCGAAAAAAATCTCCTCGCCTAATTTGTAAATGCCAAAGCCGAAGGGTTACTCCCATCAGAAAAAATGCCACCAACAAACAGGTAATAGATAAATTACGACGCAAGTGGGCTTGATAAATCTCGCCGACGCTAGAAGCTGACTTATCAGCCACCATCTTTCTAATAGCTTTGCTTTCCAACAAGATGTTTACCAAAATAGAGAGCTAGACCGCCCAAAACTCCGTTTACTAAAGCGTTTAAAGTAAGTTTTGGCAAAAAATTAAAAAGGTTTAATCCCTCGCTTCCAAGAATAAGAAAATATAAGAAGTTAAAAATAGCCGTTCCGAACATAAGAGCTAAGCAGAGAGCGATAAAATGATCGCTCAGCAAAGCTCTAACCACGAAAGAAAGAGAGAGGTACACAATCACTCCGGCGGCCGCCGATGGCCCAAGAATATTAAGACCATTTGTTAAATCAGCTATAATCCCAACGGTAAAAATTGCGTACAGATTGGATAAACCGAGGGGAAAGTAGGCTAAAAATCCATAAAAAACAATCATCAGATTCGGGGTAAAATAATTATATGCAATAAACTTGCATAATAACAGCTGAGCAAAAACAAAAGCTAAGCCAATAAAAAATTTTATCAAAAAACTTCTCATACTTAATCACTCTTTTCTTTTTGCCCACTGACCACAAGCACCTCTTCGAGCCTACTAAAATCAGTGGATGCTAAAAGAGTAACCTTATGAAACAAAGCGGAAGTTGACGATTCACCAATCTCGGCAATTTGACCGATCAAAATACCTTTTGGAAAAACACCATCTAAACCCGAAGTTAAAACACGATCGCCTATCGACAATTCTTCTCTTGAATCGACATATAGCATTTCTAGGTTGCCATTTGCTTCGCCGCCAACAACTACGCCTCTTGCCCTACTACGTTGTACTAGCGCGTCAACTCCACTTTGGGGATCGGTAATTAAAAGAACTAAACTGCTAGAATTGCTAACGGCAACTATCTGCCCAACCAAACCGCTACTACTAATCACCGTGTCAGAAACAGCGACACCTTCGGCTTTTCCAATACTAATTATTAAAGATCTTGTCCAGATTGAACTACCAGCGGCAATAACCCTAGCTGGCAAATAGCTTTTATTCGAATCAACTCGAAGCCCGAGAAGCTGTTTGAGGCGATGATTTTCACTCTCAACTTCTAGCATCTGCAAATTATGCGCTTCTACCTCTGCTAGGCGCATTTCAAGCAGGCGCGCTTTTTCGGCTACGCCAATTAAATTAACATAACGATTCCAAGAGTTCATTGCTCCCGAAATTAAAAAATTAAAGCTTTCCACAAAGGGCGCTTGAATTTCTCCCCAAACAACAAAAATATTTCGAGCAATTGAGGGACGTTGCGCCGTGTTGGCGCTCAAAAAAAGCGCCAACACGAAAAGAAATAAAGAGTGAATAAGAATTTTAAAATTGAGAGGGCTAAAATATGACATTCGCGCAGATAGATAAACGAATAGCGAAAAATATAAAAAGAGCGAATCAAACAGCAACCGTGCGCAAGAGCTCAGGTTTATCTAAAATCGCTCCCGATCCAAGAACAACTGCGGTTATCGGATCTTCTACCAAAACAACCGGCAAACCAGTCTCTCTGGCAATTAACCGGTCAATATTGCGAAGCAAAGCTCCGCCGCCGGTCAAGGTAATTCCTCGATCGGCTATATCCGAAGCAAGTTCCGGCGGAGTTTTTTCAAGAGCAGTTTTTACAAGCCCAATAATATGATAAAGAGGCTCTTGTAAAGCTTCTCGAACCTCCTGTTCGCTAACAATAGTTGAAGTTGGGACGCCATGGACTATATCTCTTCCTTTAACCTCTAGCGAAAGCGCTTGTCCCGTGGGTAAAGCCGAACCAACCGCTATCTTGAGCTGCTCTGCCGTGCGCTCGCCAATTAATATATTATGATGGCGCTTCACATAATCAGCGATTGCTTCCTCCATTTTATCGCCGCCTACCCTAATCGAACGGGAAAAAACAACTCCAGTTAAAGAAATAATAGCTATTTCACTTGTGCCTCCTCCAATATCCAATAGCATATTGCCGCAAGCTTCAGTTACCGGCAAGCCGGCTCCAATCGCAGCCGCCATCAATTCCTCTATCAGATACACTTCGCGCGCTCCGGCAAGTTGAGCGGATTCTTTGACTGCGCGTTTTTCAACCTCCGTGATCCCATGGGGCACGCAAATAATTATTCTTGGCCTTAGCAGTCCGTTCCGATGTTGTGCTTTGCGAATAAGCTCGCGCAACATCTTTTCGGTCATCTCAAAATCAGCAATCACTCCTTCCTTAATTGGCCGAATTGCTGAAATACTATCGGGAGTCCTACCAACCATCATTTTTGCATCATGCCCAACGGCAACAACTTTGCGTTTGCCACTATGCTGATCAATTTGTACCGCCACGACTGAAGGTTCATTACAAACAATGCCCTGTCCTTTCAAATAAACCAACGTATTGGCTGTCCCAAGATCAACCGCCAAATCACCAGAAAATAAATTTGCGGCGCTTTTAAACATCAGTGGTTGGGCAATCTATTTTTAACTCTAAACATTTCTCTTTTAGCAAAGAAATCTGATCAATTTGGGGCAACTTGCGATCTATAAACAACACTGCCTGCTCATCTAAACGGCAACTGCCGCTTTTGACCTTCCAGCCAATTCCCTGCTTAAGCTCTTCACGACGAACAATCAAACCACGCTCGGCGATTTTTTCACTCAACAGATTAATTAGAGCCTCTTTTTTCGGATCAAACTGTTCTGATCTGGTTTTTCTTTTATTTCTGGATCGCAATTTCATGCAAAAAAATATCTTATAAAACTTGAGTTTATCTTATTTTTTGATAATAATATACGGTAGCCGAAATATTATAAAGAGGTTTCATAGCTTAGCGGCGCTGAGCTTCTTCTGCCATCAGTAAAAACTTGGCTTAGTCAAACCTCAAAATTTCAACTGAAAAGGGACGAAGCTCTTTCAATAGAGTAAAATTACCGCCCAAGATAGGGTTTTTATATCTCTCTTTATTAATTTCTTTTTAGATGGTATAATATTCGACCTAATATTTTAATTTTAAAAATTCCTCTGAAATTTATCAGAGTTTATTTAAGGCGCTCTTATGAAAGGACTGACAGCAACTTCTCGTAATATTTTTGAAAAAATAAAAAACTCTGCTAAGCGCTCTATAGAGATTTCAGCCGATTCAAGCTCTAAATCTGCCAAAATCGCTAATCAAACAATTCCATATTTTCGTCCCGGAGACACCTTAAAAGTTCACGTTAAAATTGTGGAAGGCAACAAAGAGCGCGTCCAAATCTTCCAAGGTGTTGTTATTAAAAGGCAGGGGGGCAGTGGCGCAGGAGCAACCTTTACCGTTAGAAAGATATCTTTTAGTGTTGGCGTTGAGCGCACCTTCCTTCTGCACAGCCCCCGAATCGATAAAATAGAAGTTGTAACCAGAGGAGACGTAAGACGCGCAAAACTATTTTATCTCCGCCCACTAAGAGGCAAAGCGGCTAAAATTCGTTCAAGATATTCGGACGGCGTTAATATTGAAAGCACTTCACCAGAAACCAACCTAAGCGAAAGCAACGATTCTCACAATAGCGGTGAATCAATCGAGAAAAATTCCGAACATACTAAAGGTGGTCGCAAGGGAAAATCAGAAGCTGAGACAAAAGGCGCCGCTTCTCAAACCGCCGAAGCTTCAGCATAAATTAATCGGATAGTTTTTCCGAAAATTATCTAGCGCATAATCCAGCATGTAAGTAGCCAAAGACGCAGGACTATCCCACAACTATCCCCTGTATCCTTTTCTTTGTTCTTGCAATTCAAAAAACCTCTCCATCAACTGCCTGCCTAAATTAGAAGCCCTATTTGACTGCCCGGCTTGATCAACCGTAACAGTCACGACAGCTATTTTCGGTGAATAAGCCGGAGCGACACCAACAAACCAACGGGTTAATCCTTTTGGATTATCGCCGCGCAAAGTGCCGGTTTTTGCGGCAATCGGCATATTAGCTAAAACTGAAAAATTAATATTTTTAAAATCTCTCTTAGAAGTTCCAATGGTAGTAGTGGCGCGCAACATATCTATCAAATTACCGGCTGTTTCGCGAGCAACTATCTGCTGAACAATTTGTTTGCGCCATTTGTAAATAAGCTTATTGTTTTTAGTTATAACAAGATCAACAATTGAGGGACGAGGCATAATTCCACCAGTAGCAATCGCACTAATCATGGCGGCGGCATGAACCGGACTTAGCCTAACCTTCCCAAAACCAGCCCCAGTGCGAGCCAACTCGTAATCATCCTGGGGCAGGGTAAAATCACTTTCTTTAAGAGGAACATCAAACATCAAACGGCGATTAAATCCAAATTTTTCGGCGTACGCTTCAAGCTCTCTTGGGTTAGCGAGTCCCAAAGCAACTCGACCAAAAACAGGATTACAAGAACGTCCCATTGCCTCTACTATTGACATTTTTAGAGTATCAAGCGGTTCAAAAGGCAGGTAGTTTTTACGATCAAGATCGTAAACTCCCCCTCGATAGTTAATAAACGAATCGGTGGTAATTACTCCCTTTTCTAAAGCAGCGGCAGCTGTAATCATTTTAAAAATTGAGGCGGCCGGAAAACCAGCATGGAGCGGCAAGGAGTGATAACTAATAGATTTTCCAGCGATAGATAAAATACGCCCAGTATCGGGCTCCATCGTAACCAGAGCAAGATGATAGGCATTTGTCTGATCTACTAACTCTTGAGTAAAAGCTTGCAGATCCGGATCTAAAGTCAACACTATTAGATCTTTATTTTCACTTTTAATTTTAATCGGCGAACCAGCTTCGGTTGGAAAAGCAGGTGGCAGATGGCTTAACATAATATTGCCATCTGGTTGTAATTTATAACTAACAATATTTTGTGGCGGCAGAACCGGAGAGAAAGGTTGAAAAACAATTCTTTTCCCCCTTTTTTGCTTTGTTTTCACGGCTTTTTTCTTAGCTGGAGCGGTTGTCTTTTTACTTAAATTAGTATTAACTTTACCCTGCTTTTTGTTAGGCTTTGCTAAAGCGTTAACTTCAAGCAGAAAAGAAAACAAGCTTAATAAAGAAAATAAGCTTAATAAAGAAAATAAGCTTAACAAGCCCAGCTTGCGAAGTTTACCTCGTCTAATTGTTAGCAACATCTGAAGAGAACTAAACATCATTTTTAAGTAGGAATTTGATTGATTTTTAAAAGCTAGATAATATAATAAAGAGCAGGGTCAAGAAATTTTTATAAAGATAATTGTAATTCGCTTAAAAATTTTTGAAAAGTAAAAAGTATGCTAAAACAACTATTCGCCGGAAAAATTTTCGGAAAAAAAAATTCGACTAACATTTTTGAGCAAAAAACAGATACCTCTATTTTAAAAGCAAGTGGCCTTAAAAGCATTCCTCCCGTTTTTCTAAAAAAAGGAGCAAAAATTAGCGGCAATATTTTTTTTAATCAGCCAGTAACAATCGAAGGAGCGATCAAGGGATCAATCAAAAGCAAAGATATGGTATTTATCGCTAGTGATGGAATAATCGAAGCTGGAGAACTGATAAGCCCGAAAGCAATTATCGCCGGCGTAGTAAATGGTGATTTAAATATCTCTGAAAATCTTCAAATACTAAACCAAGGAGTAGTAAATGGTTTAGTTAAAGCAGGTTCTGTCTCCTTGCAAGAGGGCGGAATGTTAATTGGTCAAGTTAAAATCGGTCGATAGTTTGTCGTTATAAAGTATCTTATTAGTGCTCCGTGAAAAAAGAGATTTTTGAAGAAGAGCGTAAGTAGGAAATCTCTTTTTGTTTTCTAGGCAAAGAGCAGAAATGGTAAAACTTTAGGAGTCCGCCGAAAGAAGTGAGCAAGGTTGCAGGCGGCGCCAATAAAAAGAGCTTTCATGATAAAATATTCTAGGTAACTCTTTGTGAAAAAGGGTGCTTTTTCACTGAGAACCAAATATAGCCATATATCAACCCAGTCATCTTTCTCTACCCGCAACGCCCAAAGGACTGCTCCATTCTTTTTTCAGCGTAGCAACACTCTTCAAACTTCCTTGTAAACCCCTCGAAAGCCGTTTTATCTGCCAATTAGTTCCCCTTCTCTTGCTCTTAACTCTATTTGAAACGACAAATTATGCCCACGCTCCGACTATTTTGATTCAAGTACTTTTGCAAGGTTTATAGTATTGTTCTGCAAAGTTCTTGCATTATGTCCGATCACCTTTTAGACCTTCTAGTCAGCTTTCTAATAATTTTTCAGGGAAAAGTTATTACTTTTTTAGTTAAAAGCTAAGAGAAAGAGCTGGCAATCTTTTTGCCAATCGTTATATTAACTAGTTCGCTTACATAAGATCTAATGGACGGATCTTCAATTTGCGAAATGACTTCTCCAACAAAAGCCATCAGCAAAATTTTGCGCGAGGTTTCGAGATCTATGCCGCGAGAACGGGAGTAAAAAAGAGCCTCTTCATTAAGCTTGCCAACCGTCGCGCCATGAGTACATTTAACGTCATCAGCCCATATTTTAAGTTGCGGCTTTGAGTTAATTTCGGCGGTTTCGGAGAGCAAAATAGTTTGATTTGATTGAACAGCGTTAGTTTTTTGCCCCTCTCGCCTGACAATAATCGAACCACAAAAAGCTCCTTTAGCTCTGCCAGCGTAAACTCCCTTAAAGAGCTCTCTGGAGAAACAATTTGGAGCGCGATTGTCAATCTCTGTAAAGTTATCAACATGCTGGTCGCCGTCAGCTATGGTCAGACCGTTTAAATGTCCGTCAAAATTTTTTCCGTTTAAATTAAATAAAATCTCATTGCGAACAGTATTAAAGCCTAAATTAATCTGGTCAAATTTAACGCAAGCGTCTTGGGAGGCGTTTATTATAACACGGGCGTAATGAGTCGCAGTTTCGTCTCCGAGCAAAATTCGCGTGTAGTTAAACTTCGCGTTTTGACCAACAAAAACCTCAATCGCCCCGTTCAAAAAATAATTAAAACTATTCTGAGAATTATACTCTTCAATTATCGTCGCTCGGGCTTGATCCTCTAGTATAAGGAAGACTCGCGAATTAACCATCTTATCCGAAAGAGTCGATAAAAGATGGTCGATTTTAATTTTGACCTCTCCCATTTCGGGCGTAACATAAATCAACAAAGTATCTTTTGCCAACGCCGCGTTAAGTGCAAAAAGAGCGTCCGCTTGAGAGTAATTTCTGGCAGTAAAATGTTTTGCTATTAACTCTCTGAGCCGCACCGGAGCCTCTTTTTGGAAGAGATCGGAAAAGTTAGCAATCAACGGTTTTAAATCGGCGCTCTTAGAAAATTCTTGAAAACCAAAATCAACACCATTAGTCGAAGTAATGCCGTAAAATCCATCTAAACTAACAGCCTTTAAAGCAAGCGAAAGTTTTGTTCTCTCGGACGACATTGATATTTTGGCAAGAAATTTAGCAGGATCGGTATAGCGCCACCCTTCGAGCTTAGCAGTTAATTCTGGCTTTAACTCTAAAAACATCTTCCAAGCATATTTCTTGCTGTCGATAACTTCAGGCGGTTGATCTTGAAGATCAATAGCCATCAAATTCTCCAGCTTTTCAAAAGTTTCTCTCATATTTGACAGCAAGTTAATATCAACGGCAGTGTTTTCCATCTATTTAACGAATTTGCTTTAAATTATTAGCTTTCAGCGATCCAACCGTAACCCTTCTGTTCGAGTTCAAACGCCAGCTCTTTACCTCCGGAGCGCACTATTTTACCATCAAGCATGACATGCACATAGTCTGGAATAATGTAATTTAACAAACGTTGATAGTGAGTAATAACCAAAAACGATCGATCTTTCGCGCGCAACTTATTAACTCCGCTCGCGACAACGCGCAAGGCGTCAATATCAAGCCCGGAATCGGTTTCATCTAAAATTGCGAGTTGCGGCTCCAAAATCGCCATTTGCAGGATTTCGTTCCGCTTTTTTTCCCCTCCAGAAAAACCTTCATTAACTGAACGTTGCAAAAGATCCGGATCTAGCTCTAAAGCTTTAGCGCGCTCTTTTAAAAGATCGTTAAATTCACGCACACCCAATGGCTCCAAATTACGGTGAGCACGAACGCTATTTAAAGATGTTCGCAAAAAATAATTCAAACTAACTCCGGGAAGTTCAAGTGGATACTGAAAGGCTAAAAAAACGCCGGCGCGAGCGCGAATTTCCGGATCAAGCTCAAGCAAATTCATCCCTTGATACGTAATTTCACCACTTTCAACCTCATATCCTTCTTTACCCGCCAATAAATGCGCTAAAGTGCTTTTTCCGGAACCATTTGCTCCCATAATGGCGTGGATTTCGCCAGCGCGGATTTCAAGATTAAGTCCCTTTAAAATCTTTTTCCCCTCAACTGACACTACTAAGTTTTTTATCTGCAACATAATTTAAAAAAAATATCTATAAATGAAAATTAGCCGACGCTTCCTTCCAAACTAACCTCTAGTAGCTTGCGAGCTTCAAGCACAAACTCCATTGGCAATTCTCCTAAAACCTCCTTGCAAAAACCATGAACAATCATTGAAACAGCGTCCTCGGTCGAAAGACCTCGCTGATTACAATAAAAAAGTTGATCTTCCCCGATTTTTGATGTTGACGCCTCATGCTCAACAGTAGCAGTAGGGTTTTTAGTTTCTATGTAAGGAAAAGTATGGGTGCCGCAATTGTCGCCAATCAGCATCGAATCGCACTGTGAAAAATTACGGGCATTAGTAGCGCTCTTTAAGATTTTAACCAAGCCTCGATAGGAGTTTTGCCCCTCTCCCGCCGAAATACCTTTAGAAACAATCGTACTTTTAGTGTCTTTGCCGATATGGATCATTTTCGTGCCAGTATCAGCCTGCTGTTTATGATTGGTTATCGCCACCGAGTAAAATTCGCCTACCGAACGATCGCCTTTTAAAATGCAACTTGGATATTTCCAAGTAATAGCCGAACCAGTCTCAACTTGCGTCCAAGAAATTTTAGAATCAGGTCCCGCACAAAGACCTCTCTTGGTTACAAAATTATAAATGCCTCCTTTACCATCTTTGTCGCCCGGATACCAATTTTGAATAGTAGAGTATTTAATTTGCGCCTTCTCAAGAGCGACAAGTTCAACAACAGCGGCATGCAATTGATTTTCGTCTCTTTTCGGAGCCGTGCAACCTTCCATATAACTAACATAACTTCCTTCGTCAGCTATAATCAGAGTGCGTTCAAATTGACCGGTGTTTTTCGCGTTAATCCTAAAGTAGGTAGAAAGCTCCAGCGGACAACGCACTCCTCTCGGCACATAACAAAAAGAACCATCCGTGAAAACCGCCGAATTAAGAGCAGCAAAAAAATTATCAGAGTAAGGAACAACGCTTCCCAGATAACGCTTGATTAATTCAGGATGTTCACGGGCAGCCTCCGAAAATGGACAAAAAATAACCCCCGCTTTGGCTAAAGTTTCCTTAAAGGTGGTATAAACAGAGACGCTGTCAAATACGGCGTCAACCGCAACTCCCGCCAAAACCTTTTGCTCGTTAAGAGGAATTCCCAAACGCTCATAAGTTTTTAAAATTTCAGGATCAACCTCTTCTAAACTATTTAAGGGTTTATGATTTTTAGGAGCGGAGTAATAGCTTATTGCTTGATAATCAATCGGCGGATATTTAACAAAAGCCCAACTTGGTTCGGTAAGGTTTTTCCAGGTACGGAAAGCTTTAATGCGAAAGTCCAACAAAAAAGCCGGTTCCTGTTTGCGCTCAGATATTAAAGCAATGATCTCCTCATTTAGGCCAACTGGAGCGCAATCACTCTCAATTAAAGTTTCAAAGCCATACTTGTAATCCTGCGAGGTAACCTCTCCTATAATGTCGCTATTTTCCTGCATCTTGATTGGGGGTAAATATCTATTCTTGAATTATTTATTATACTATACGATTTTTCTTGTTTTTTCAACCTTTTTAAGTAAAATTAAGAGATTATGAGAATCAATCAATGGGTTGAATTTGGCGTTCATTGTAGTTGTCGGATCGCCGAGAAAACAGCCAAAGGCGCTCCAATCTCTTCAAGCGAACTTGCAAACGCGATTGGCATTGACAAACTTTATCTTCACCAAATCTTAAGCAAACTTAGAAAAGCGGGGATTATAAAAGCTCTCCGTGGACCAAGCGGAGGATTTTTATTAGCAAAACCCGCCAATCAGATCTCGCTCAATGATATATTTGTCGCCGAAGAGGGAGACTCGCTAGCTGTTATCTGCGAACATAAACCAATCAACAAACACCGTTGCAAAACTGATTTCAGCTGTTACTTAAAACCAATCTGGTTTAATCTGAAAAATACCGTTGAAGATTATTTAAAATCAATTTCTCTGCAGGATCTGATTGAAAGAAAATTTTCAGAAGGAAATCAGTTGGTCAACGTGTTTAAAGCTGAAAAATTAACCTCTATTAAAAAAAGAAGAAACGCTTCTTCCGCTCGGTAAAATTGATAAACTGCCATTGACATAAAATTCAGAAGTTCGTTTCCTCTCAGCCAACTTAATTCCTGCTTTTAGTCCTCAGAAGATTCATTAAAAAGCAATCGCTTAACAACCGCCAAAGTTGACAAACCTCTTTGTCTAAAATCTCGATATTCAATTCGCTCAACATGGAAACAACCAGCGGAGCGATAGCATTCAACCAGCGATAGCTCCCAGTGGTCTTGGCTAGGATCAACCGCTCTAAGCTGATAAAAAAATTCTTGGTTATAGCTTAAATCATTACCGCTAAAAGAGGGGTTTTTAGGAAAAAAACAAACAAGATCTTTGCTTAAAAAATCTACAATATTAAAAGGAACTGCCGAGCAAAGCTGATTTAAAAGGGCGAGATTTTGCTCTTTAATTGATTGATTAAGCGCATGACTCTGATAAGAAGAATATAAAATATTAAAAGCCTCCATGTGCGCCCCGACTTTAAAAATATTTTTAGTATTTATAAATTTATCGATCGCATCAACTAGCTTCTCAGTTTGATAAGATAACTTGAGGTTCTTTAAAAAAGAAGCAATCTGAACAAGCACTTTTACCCTATCAGACGCTTGATTTATCAAAAAAAACATCTGATTTTGAGTGATTGGATCTAAAATCGTCAAAACTATCGGCAAATTGACCTGCACTGGAATATTTATTTTAAAATCAAAACTAGCTAGATCAAAATTGGCTAATTTAAAAGTAAAGTCATAACTAGCATCAACTGAATTAAATTTAGAGCTGACAGAGCCAATTTTTAATAATTTGAATTTAAAAGATCCAAGATCTTCTGGTAGATCGCTAACAGACAATTCAGCGCCAACAGAATCAAAACAAAGAGAGTTAGAACTAGCTTTTCTAGGACTATTAATTTTAATTGATTTATTTAACAACAACCGCCAATCGGCTAGGGTTTTCAAAAAAAACTGTGGATAAATTTCTGGTTTTTCTTTGATTATAGAACAGCAATAATTAATAACTTTTTTGGCTATAGCTTCTTCTTTGATAGCGATCAAATAATTTGTAAAATACATCATCGGAGTCATCCAGTGTAAAGGATCGAATTCATATGGACGAGGCCAATTCACGCTATAAGAAGAGCCAATATGCGAACTTGTGCTAAATAAAAATTTTAATCGATGGACTTTTAATTGTTTTTCCTCAAAAAAACAATCCGGTAACATCTCTGAAAACAACTGCTCTTCAGGTAATTCTAGTTTTCTTAATACTTGTTGACTTTGAAAGCATTTTAGAGTTCCAATAATTCGCTTTTTTTCTTTGGACAATTCAGCAAAACGCAACTCCGAAGCAAGTCCAGAGGCATAAGCCAATAAAAGTTGCCGATCAAGGGAGTGGCGCTGAGAAAATGAAAAAATTTCTTTGATTGGTCGACAAGATTCCATAATAGGAAAAGGTTCCTGAGCCGCATATCTCATCAATTCAGCATCATCAGTTGAAATAATAAATATTGCCAACTTTCTTAGTAATGGCCAATTCTTTGGATCATTAGATTCGCGGCTCAATACCAAACCAGCAAATAACAAATAGTGGGCATCCATCGAAGCTTGATGGCGGGTATAATGCTCTCTGAGTATTGGAACTACCAGCTGGGGCGCTTCTTCTAATAAGCATAGAGAATTATTATAAAAAACATCCAGCGCTTTTTTTCTGCTTTGGTCAGAAGTGCTTGGATCTGAAATAAGCAATTCCAATTTGTGTAGATCTTGTTGCTTACTGACTAACGGACTTAAGGTAGCTTCTACAGCTTGGTTATATGCAATCCAATTGAGGTGAGAAAAACCATGGGCTGGTAAAAGCACAAAAGGGAAATGAGGCTGAGCGCCTCTATGATGTTTATCCTGCTGTTTGTCGTGCATTGCTAAAACATATAATTTAGCGAAAGTTTTTCAGAGAAAAAAATTTATAGAACAAATAAAAGCGCTATTCGTTTATTAAGGGAAAAACTACTTCGCTTTTTGTATTGATTTCAGTGTACCGTAATTTTACTCTTATTCAAGATCTCTTGCTCGGTATTTTGCAAGGTAAGTTGTTTAACAGCCAAGATCATATTCATTAAACCTTGTCCACGAGCCATGGTTAGCTCCTCTCCAAAAAGTTGATAGATGATCTCTGGGGAAATATCGGCAATATAATCAACACTGTGACCAGAAAGATAACGATCTAAAATAACCGCCAAAGCTTTAGCAGAAACACCTTGAGGATTTTCAACCGCAAAATAAAATCTAAGCTTGCTATCTTCTCCTTCGCGCCTTGCCCAAACATAAACTTCCGATTCACAACCAGGCACTTTATTACTTTCGGCGTAAGGTTTGGCAGCAACATCAGCTGGCGGAGCCTTAAAGTGTCCAGCCAACTCTATTAAATATTCCATCTTTAAATCTCTGTCACCAAGAGCGGCGAAATCAGAGAGAAATTTTTGCAAACTCACAACTAAATTCTCTTTTTAAAAGCGCTCAATTGGAGCGCCAACTAAATTGCCCCATTCAGTCCAACTTCCATCGTAATTTCTGACGTTTTTAAAACCAAGCAAATACTTCAAAACAAACCAAGTATGGCTGCTGCGTTCACCAATCCGACAATAAGCGATCACCTCTCGATCAACCTGTAATTTACATTCTTTAAAATATATCTCTTTTAATTGCTCAACGCTCTTAAATAAACCTGTTTCTTGATCAACAGCTCGTCCCCATGGAACATTTAAAGCTCCGGGTATATGACCGCCGCGCAAAGCTCCCTCATTTGGATAACCTTCCATGTGAAGCCTTTTACCGCTAAATTCATCCGCCGAGCGAACATCGATTAAATGGCAATCGGCTTGATCGCGAATTTTCGACAAAAGCTCATCGCGTAAAATACGATCTGTTTTATCATCTCGCTGGACAACCGGATATGAGGTAACCTTACGATCCTCAACTTCGCTAGTCAGAGGTAGTTTTTTTTTCTGCCAAGCTAATTTGCCGCCATTTAAAATCCGACAATCGGGGTGAGAAAAAAGCTTAAAAACCCAAAAAGCAAAACACGCCCACCAATTATGTTTGTCTCCATAAAAAACAAGGGTTGAATCGCGCTTTATTCCAAAACGAGAACAAACATTGGCGAAGTGATTGCCATCCAAATAGTCCCTAATAAGCTGATTATTTAGATCGCGAACCCAATCAATTTCGATCGCTCCCTTTATGTGCCCACTTTTATATTGCAAGAGATCTTCATTTGATTCAACTAAAATTACCTTTGAATCGTTTAAGCGCTCCTGAACCCAATCGCAGTCAACTAATATTTCAGAATTCATACATTGAGCTTTTACTAAAAATAATGGATGCTACGGTTGCAATCCTAAATAAATCAAAAATCGAAAAGATATTACCACGCCAATCAATTAAATAAAACCTCTCCTTGATGGGGGGAACGATCTTGTTTATTTATAATCCACAATTGCAAGTGACTAGGATCTATTATTTCCGGTGGATTTTGTAGATCTCCCTGTTTAAGATATCGCAACAACTCTGGCAATATTTCTGTAAGATTATCTTTTTTAATGATACCAATCGGTCCTATAGCGCCGCGAAATTCCCCGCCTCCAAACGATCCGATCAAGAGATCGGATTTTGAGATCGGTAAAATTGGCTCATTTTTATCGGGAATCAATAACTGATAACCACCAAGCAAGCTTGCCTCTGGCTTTCTTGCCGGCAAAAAAGATACCGAATGCATCCCTAAAAGAGCGCCAACACGAAAACTAAGCAGTAAACAAATCCACTCTTTAGCGACTATCGGCAGATCAGAAAACTTATACCATCCGCCAACGCCAGCATTTGATCTCCAATAAACTTCGGGGTGAACGGATTCATCTTGATCTTTTTTTAAAGAGATCGCCAAACCTCTTTTCGCTGGAGAAAAAGAATCAAACTTAGAGAGCAAAAGAACACGATCTCCTTTTGACGGCAGTCGATTCATTTTAAAAAAAATCAATAGCGCATAATCTTCTCCTACTTCTGGAAGATAACGAGGAGAGTGAGGAACTTTGATAAATTTTCCTGAAGAGCGTATCGAAAAAGCGATATTATTTAAAATTTCAACCTGCTGATTAGCGGCGCTTGAGGTTTTTGAATTGCAAGAGGCCAACAACAATAAAATAAGTAAAAAGCAAAAAGGGAGTAAATAAGAAGAAAAATGAAAGACTTTTACTTTTCTTGCTTGGAATATCGGTGGCGGTTGAATTTTTACCACTCGCAAAAAACTCACTTCGCTTTTAATGATCAAAGCGAATTAAAATTAAACATCATCTTTATCGCTAGCAACTGCCCCCTTGGCTCTACCAGTATTAGAACGGGATTTCGCCTCTTTTTTCGATTTTGTTGTTTTTGCTTCACCCATCGACTCACCCGCATCTGACTCTGTTAAATCGCTATTATCTTCTTTCGAACGGACCGAAGATGTCTTCCTTGCTTTAGTTTTAGCTCCTCTAACAACCTTTGTTTCTGATTCTTTTTCAGAATCAGCTACTACCGGTTTTTCACTAATAACCCTTACTAAAAGACGAGTGCTTACTTCGGCGTGAATCTTCAAATCAACTTCATATTCACCAGCCCCCTTAATCGGTTCATTTAATTTAATCTGCTTTCTTTCAAAAGAATATCCTTTCTCTCGCAAAGCAAGCTCTATCTCTTTAGTGGTAATAGAGCCATAGCTCTTGCCTCTCTCTCCAATTTTTAGAGTAAATTCAAGTATCAAACCCTGAACCCTGCTAGCAATCTCTTCCGCCGCTTTTTTAAGCTTTAATTTCTTAGCGTTAATTATGCCAAGTTGATGTCTTAACTGTTTAGCGTCTCGAGATGTCGCCGGCACTGCCAAACCCCGAGGAATAAGATAATTTCTGGCATAACCGGAGCGAACCTTAACCTTATCACCAACAAAACCCAACGAAATGTAATCTTCTGTTAAAATAACTTCCATAAACAATACAAAATAATTCTATTCCTTTACCTCTTCCAAAATATCCTCCAAACCATCATCAATCGCGACAATTTCCTCCAAATCAACAACCTTTTTGATGCGACGAGGATTACCCTGAAACTTTCTCCGTTTATCGCTCAAAAGATGGGTTTGATAACGCAAAAGCGAATCATTTAAGCGGAGTTGAGAGTTAAATTCACCAACTAAATCACCGTTATCACTTTCAAAATTAATCACCCAATAAACCCCATACTTAGAACCAGACATAGAGTAAGCTAACTGCTTTTTCCCCCAAGTCGAAGAAGTGATATTCGCGGCGCCCTTTGAGGCAAGATACTCCTCCATTTTTTTAACCACCCCAACTATTTTACTCTCCGACAAATCGGCGGTAAAAATTAACACTGTTTCATACTTTTTCATATTTTTAAACTCCAGATCGATTCAATTATTCAGATCAAATTTATACAATCTTTTCTATAATCTTACTTAATTACTCAGCAGCGCTGTTATTTATTCATAAGCATTAACAATATTTTGAGCCTTTATAACACCATCAACTAAAACAACATCTAAAGCCCGACAAGCTTTTTGTAAACCAAGCGCTAGCGAACTAAGCTCGCCCTTGGTAAACATTTTAAGAACCCAATTTTTAGCAGGTTCTTCATTTAGAGGTCGTCCCAAACCAAATCGCAATCTAAAAAAATCTCGCGAACCTAAAGCGGCAACAATCGACTTAATCCCATTGTGCCCGGCATCACCCCCTCCGTTTTTAAGCTTAACAACCCCAAGCGGCAAGTCAAGCTCATCATGAACAACAAGCAGTTCGTTTAATTGAAGCTTGTAATAACTAACTGCTTCTGCAACCGATTCGCCAGAGAGGTTCATAAAGGTTAGTGGTTTTAATAAAGTGACTTTTTTGCCACCCTTTAAAAATTCAACATATTCCCCTCGAAAACCCCCACGCCATCTAATTAATGAACCTATCTCTTGGCGCGCGAACCTTTCAACACACTCAAAACCTATATTATGACGAGTCCCCTGATAATCTTTTCCCGGATTTCCTAAACCGACTATCAGGCGTATCATAATTAAATTCAACAAGAGAAAAAATAAAAGCTATTTTTCTCTCTTTACTTATCCTTCTTGCCGTCTGCTCCTTTCGCCCCTTGCTCGGCCTGAACATCTGCTCCCGCTTCAGTTTCACCATCAGCGGCAACCGCGGTCTCACCCTCAGCGCCTTCAACGACGGCAGGTTGCTCCTCTTCAGCGCGTGGTTGGACCACTGTAACCAAAGTTTCTTCTGGCGAATCAACCAAGCGAACACCTGCTGGCATTGTTAAATCACCCCCATGAATACTATCCCCTATTCCCAAAGCGGAGACATCAATCGACAAGAAACGTGGGATCGCTCGCGGCAAACAGGCCACCTCAACCTCATGCTTTAAAACAGAGAGAATGCCACCATCATTTTTAACGCCAACTGACTCGCCCTGAACATGAAGAGGAATAGAGATATTAATCTCTTCGTCATCTTTTAAAGCTAAGAAATCAACATGAGTTAATTTTCCAGTTAAACGATCTTTTTGAATTGCTTTTACAATCGCTGAACGCTTGTCAACTTTGGAATCGGTACTGCGAAGTTCAAACACCTGAGACGAGGATCTTTGAGAAGCGATTTTAACAAAATCACGCTCGCTCAAAAGAGCGCTAAAACTTGCTTCGGCGCGGTGATAGACAACAGCCGGTATCATCCCATCTTTGCGAGCACGACGCGCATGGCTTGAGCCGGCAACCGATCGAGGAACTATTTCAACAACCGGAATATTGTCGGATATAGGTTGATTATCCACTTTATCCCTCTCTTAATCTTTTAAAATAAATAAACTTAAATTTCCAACAAGGGGCAAGATTATACCACAAAACCCCATCTAGGTAAATAGCGTACTAATCGAATCTTCACTATGAATTCGCCGAATTGCCTCTGAAAAAAGTCGCGCCACTGATAACTCACGTAGCTTAATTCCTATCGTTTTTCTAAGGACATCAGAAAGAGCTATTGAATTTGTAATAATCAGTTCGGTTAACTTGCTACCGGCAATTACCTTCGCGGCTTCTCCCGAAAGAACACCATGAGTACAAAACGCCACCACCTCTTTTGCCCCCTCGTCAACTAATGTTTGCGCCGCTTTGCTTATAGTGCCACCAGTATCAACAATATCATCAACAAGAATGCAAGTTCTTTCCCGAACATCACCAACCACTCTCATTTCTGCCACCTGATTGGCAAGCGGACGACGCTTGTCAATAATCGCTATCGGGGCATCATTAAGCTTGCGCGCGAAATTTCTGGCGCGCTCAACACCACCAGCATCGGGAGAAACTACAGTCAAATTTCGATCTTTGTAAGATTTTTCAATTTCAGGAATCACAACAGGCAAAGCGTTCAAATTATCAACCGGAATATCAAAAAATCCCATCATCTGTCCAGCATGTAGCTCTAAAGTCAGTACTCGACTAGCGCCAGCCGTGGTTAAAAGATCAGCCACCAACTTGGCGGTAATTGGAACTCGCGGTTTCGTCTTGCGATCTTGTCTGGCGTAGCCAAAATATGGCATTACCGCCGTAACCCTGCCCGCCGAAGCTCGCTTTAGGGCGTCAAGTGTAATTAGCAACTCCATTAAATAATCATTACATGGATTAGAAGTGCTTTGTATCAAAAAAACATCCCGACCACGAACATTTTCCTCAATCTCTACATATATTTCGCCATCGCTAAAGCGAACAACGTTTAATCCACCAAGTCGAAGATTTAAATCCTTACAAACCGCTAAGGCAAATTCCCTATTCGATCTTCCGGAAAGAACAACAATTTCATCAGAGAGAGAGTTGGCTTTCATAATGTTTAACCATATTTTCTTAAGGCAATAAGTAAAAAATTTTCTGCTGTTATGGAAAGTTAATAAAATAAAGCAGATTAACGAATTTAAAAAATTACAAATTTCTTAGGCGCGGCAGGAAAAAAACACAAAAAAATCCTAAAATAAAACTGCCCGGGAAGGATTCGAACCTTCGCGTGGCGGAGTCAAAGTCCGCTGCCTTACCGCTTGGCTACCGGGCAATAAAATCATAAAAAGAACAAGCAAAGGCGCTTTGCAAAACTAAACTCACGACTTACAGCGCTTTCTTGATCTAGAAGAAAAGAATAAAGGAAAATACCCTCAAAAACAACAATTCAAAAATTCGCTGATTTTACAGACAAAGGGCACCAGAAATTAAATTACTGTCAGTAAAATACCACTATACAAGAGGAAAATTTCTCTAACCTTCATAAATATCTCTCATTCTTATAAAAAAAAGAGAGAGCGATCAAAGTCAAAAAGCCACTCCCGGTAAGGTTTTTAGGAAACCTCCTTTTTTTTGTTCTAAAACCTCAAACTTTATTATATTATACCTAATATCATTCTGCTGTTGTTGTCCTGATAAACTGCCCGCCGAGGTTGGGTCATATCTTGGAGGCAACTTAGGAGCTTTTGTCGCATCCTCTCTTCGAATATTTTCGTATATCAGCTTATTTAAAAACTCAGAGAGCGAAACATTACGAGCAAAAACTTTTTTTTGATGTAAATGCTTTTCAACTAATAGGATTGTTTGCTCGGGCACTCTTAAAATCAGCGCAATTGCAAAACGATCTTTTGAAGAGAGAAAAAAACCACTATCTATATTAACATGATCAGCAAATAATTTAATGACCTTGGCAATAAAATTAGCTTTAAACAAACGCAGCTTTCTCGATAACCTTAGCCGAGTTGCGCTATCGTCATAAATATTTTTATCTATAAACTGGACAGCGATTTTTTGTAGATTAATAAAAGTCGGATCTTTGAAGATATTCGGGGAGTTTTTTTTGATAACCGCAGGGAGAGGTGGTAATCGATCTGGTATGGCATTGCCTTTGTCAGCAAAAACCTGTTTGTTCATCGGTAAAAATGTCGAAAATATATGGTTGTTAAATGCTTATTACTTCTTTAGCAAATCACTTCAATTAAGGGTTGCCTTAATAATATTAAGCAAAAGAACTTTTTTAGTAAATGCCTGATGACTTTTAGCCCAACCCCTTGTAAAGATCAGAATATGCAAAAACTGAAAGTAGATCGGGATCTAGCTAGGCGTTTATGGCAATTAGTGGCTCCTGTTTTTTTCGAGGATGTCCGTTGGAAAGCTCGGGCGCTGCTCTGCTTGCTTATTCTTTTTTCCCTCTCCTTAAGCGGTATGAACGTTCTGATTAGCTATATTAACAGAGATTTTATGACCGCCTTATCGCTAAAAGATCGAGAGGGATTTTTTAATCAACTTTACCTCGCCCTTCTGGCTTTTGCTTTTGCCGCACCATTAGTCGCTATGTACCGTTACACCGAAGAGCGTTTCGCTCTTTTTTGGAGAAGATGGATAAGCCGTAAAATTTTAAGAAACTATTTTAGCCAATCGGCCTATTACTACATTAACAACGCTCAAGGAATAGATAACCCTGATCAACGACTCGAAGAAGACACGCGTTCTTTCACGACGACCACGCTTTCAATATTTTTAATATCTCTCAATTCTTTAATCACTATTTTTGCTTTTTCAAGTGTTCTCTGGTCGATCTCTACAACATTGCTGATCGCTGTTTTGGTTTATAGTTTTTTAGGAACGATCTTTGCTTATTTTCTTGGAAAACCGCTAATCGGACTAAACTTTCAACAACTACGACTAGAGGCCGATTATCGTTACAAACTTGTAAATATTAGAGATAACGCCGAATCAATCAGCTTTTTTAACGGTGATAATCGGGAATTTACCGCAACTCGGCGTAAATTAAACGCCGCTTTAAACAACCTCATTAAAATTATTCGCCGTAGCCGAACGCTGAATATTTTTACAAACTCTTACAACTATTTGATCGCCATTATTCCAACCGTCATAGTTGCGCCTCTTTACCTTAACGGAAAAATTGAATTCGGGGTGGTTGTTCAATCTGGAGCCGCTTTTGTCTCCGTAGTAAATGCTTTATCTCTAATAGTTTTAAATTTTGGAACTCTTAGCGCTTTAGTAGCTGTCGTCACAAGACTTGGCACATTCGTTGAAGCGCTAACAAAAACAAATATAGATCAAGACGGCATCGCCAATAAACTTTCTTTGCTAAAACAAATTGAGGATGAAAAACTTGCTTTTCGCAGAGTTACCATTCTAAGCCCAAACAACAAGACGCGAATTATTACAGATCTCTCCTTTGAATTAAAAAATGGAGGGATGCTTATTTGCGGACCAAGCGGCACCGGAAAAAGCTCGATTATTAGAGCTATAGCTGGTTTATGGAAGAGTGGCAAAGGAGAAATTCTCACTCCCCCAAGTGAAAAAATCTTTTTTCTTCCTCAAAAACCATATATGCCCCTAGCGCACTTTAGATCGCTTTTTATTTACGGGACAAACAAATTTGGAATCAGCGACGAAGAGCTTTACGAACTAGCCAAACAGCTTGGACTTGTCGACACATGGAAGCGAGTCGGGGGACTGAGCGCGAAATATGATTGGCCTAATTTTCTCTCAAATGGAGAACAACAAAAAATATCAATCGCGCGCCTACTGCTCTCTTCGGCTAAATACGCTATGCTTGATGAGGCAACTACCGCTCTCGATTCAGAGAGTGAAAAAGCAGTTTATCAGATAATAAGAAAACGCTTTCCGCTCTATTTGAGCATTGGCCACAAAGACAATCTGGCTGAATTTCATAATTTAATTTTAGAGCTAAAAGGAGATGGAAGTTTTATTTTTGAACAAAAATAAAATTATCGCTGTTATGATGTTTGTGATTGGATTAACAATCCAATCGGCATCGATACCAATATCCGCAGAACCGCTCGCTTCCGAAATGGCCGCCAATTGTGATCTCTTTAAAGAACGCTTCCAAACTATAAAGCCCGAGAAGAAACTAGAGATAAAAAAACAACTAAAAAAAATATTACGCCTCCGTGGTTTGCGTCCGGAAGATTTGTCTTTGGCGCCATCATTACTCACCACTCCAGAAGGGATTCTAATCGGAGAACGGCGAATTGAAAACGCTCAACTTGATCTTTGGCAAGGTTTTCAACCAAATCGAGATCAATCAGCAAAGACTTGCGCTATCAGTCTTATTGGAGACTCTCCGGAATTTTTTCTTGAATTATTAGTCGATGTTGTTTATCTCGCGGATGATTACTACACTGCCGGAGAACTGCGTGATAGCGCAATTCTCATCATTAAATCAATCTGCGCAAAATTATCGGCTGGACATGTTAGCTTACAAGAAGACACCTTGTTAGAACTTTTAAAAATCTCCCGCTTTCGCAATGATTCGGCAGCTTATTCGGTTTTTTTAGCCATGCGAGAGCAGGCTCTTTCGTTTTTACAAAGGCAACTTACTTCCGGATCTAGGCGCAATTCGTTGGCAAGTACTAACGTCTTAACCAAAATGGCCAGCATGGGAAAATCAGTTCTGACTTCAGAGCAAACTAAACATCTCTCTAGATCGAATCAATATGTTAGGGAAAATATCTTAAAAATCTTGGCAATACATCGATCTTTACCATGCGAAACCTTAGAATCAATTATACTGTCATCAATAAATTTGCCGAATGAATCATTAGTAAAACTTCTAGAAATATTAAATTCACAGGTTGTTAATTGCTCTAAAGAAAAATTTAAGATTTCTGAAAAACAACTTATAGAATGGTACGAAATTACCGCGAGCAATTTTGCAACAACAGAAAACCAGAAAATAGCGATAATTTTCTTGGGCTATCTCACAAAAAACGTAAAGTTTAATACCAATAAACTAACCAACTCCATAAGTAAACTCTCGCCAATTTGGTCTTTGGCTTATGCTTTAGCTGAAGCCCCATTAAATAAAGCAATCTTAAAAAAGCTAGACGAATTAAAATGCGGCGATCTGCTGGGTTACCAAGAACCTTTAAGAAAGGTTAGCTCAAAGCATCTCCAAAAGAAGCTTGCCGCTTGTTTAATCGAACATTCCCATTCAACCAACCTATTGCTAGATAGTAATGGCTAGCTTATCAAGATTTTTCTCGGCGTATTCAGGTAAGCTAAGCGAAAGCTTCTTTCGCAAAATCAAGCGAGCCCTATGCAGTCGAGACTTAACGGCCGCTAACGATATACCTAGAATTTCTCCAACCTCGACGTTGCTGAGACCATCAACATCGCGGAGAATAAAAACCCTTCTATATTCTTCTGGCAATTTAGCGATCGATTTTTCAAGCGAAGCTTTAATTTGATTCTGATAAGTAATATTATCAGCTCGCTCGATCGATTGTGATTCACGTTGCAAATATTCGTTTTTTACAATTGGCGCTAAATCTTCAAAAAACATACTGCGATCTTGTTTTCTCTTGCGAAGCTTCATGAATGAGCAGTTAGCAACAATTCTATATACCCAACTTGAAAAAGCAGATTTTCCTTCAAAGCTTCCAAGCTTTTTATACAAAATCGTAAACACATCTTGCACCACCTCCTCGGCGTCTTCCGGATTTTTTGTCAAACGGATGGCTAATTGGTACACTTTGGTTTCATAGCGAGAAACTATTTCAGCAAAAGCTTGCTGAGAACCTTGGCGAGCGGCTTTAACTAAAACAAGATCAGTTACTGATTGAATATTTTTCATAATCTTTTACACTCCTAGAAAATATAATTTTTACCTTTTGCTAAGTAGCAAAACGTAAAATATGAAAAATATTCTTGATCAAAAACGATTGCCGGTTGTCATGGCGACGTAAAAAATATGTAAAAATTTTGTAATAATCGAATGCAATTTTTAGGCAAACAATCAGGAAAAAGTGTTTTAATGATTTTTATGATATTATTAACATCTATCGCTTACTCCTTTTTGTTTGTTAAATTATGTCGATAAACGAAATTCACTGAAATTAATGTCTAACGAAACCAGAGAAAAAATATTTCTTATTACAGGCGCGGCTGGCAACACGGGCGGAGATCTCGCCCGTTACCTTCTCTCTCAGGGAGATAAAATCAGAGTTTTAGTCAGAAACGAGCAACAAGCCGAAAAATGGAGGGAAAGTGGAGCGCAGATTGCTTACGGCGATCTACTAAACCAAGACGCTTTACTCGTCGCTACCAAAGGAATCTATGGAATATATCATCTGGCGGCTTTATTTAGACCATCTGGAGCAAAAAATCAGCTCTTTTATCAGGTTAATCGAGACGGTACGAGCAACATTTTCACTGCCGCGATTCAAAACGGAGTTTCACGAATTGTCCACTGTTCCACAGTTGGCGTTATCTCTAGAACTCAAAACCTTCCTGCCACCGAAGAAGAACCATATTCTCCAAACGACGTTTATCAACGGAGCAAAATGGAGGGAGAAAAAGTTGCTCTTAATTTTTTTCGCGCAAAAAAAATATCTGGAGTTGTCATTAGACCAACAATGATTTATAGCGCGCGAGACGAACGGATTTTAAAGCTCTTTAAAATGATTAAACAACGCAAGTTTTTTTACGTTGGCAAGGGAGATAAGTGGGTTCACTTTATCGAAAGTAGCGATCTCGCGATAGCTTTTAGAAAAGCAATGTTTGCCGAAAATCTAAACGGAGAGATTTTTCACATTGCCGGCCGCGAAGCGAAAAAACTTAAAGAAGCCGTTGAAATCGCCGCCAACATTCTTAGAGTACCGCCGCCCAAACTACACCTGCCAGTTTTCTTGATCAGAGAACTTGGAAGACTGTGCGAATTACTTTGTAAACCGTTTGGAATAAATCCTCCTCTTTATCGCAGACGAGTCGATTTCTTCACAAAGGATCGTTATTTTGAAACTTCAAAAGCTAAAAAATTACTAAACTTTGAGGGTTCTTTGAGTTTTCTGGAAGAATTTCAAAAAGTAATCAGTGAAGCCGAAAACGCTGGCAAATTATAGAAAAGCCACCAATTCTAAAAAACAACTTACAAACAAACAAAATAAAACAGTTCTCGATAAAAAATGATCTTTTTAGATTAAATGAGAAACTCAATCAAGCGGCTGATCGTCGTCAACATTACCACCAGCATCTGACGCTTCATCGTCATCAAAATTTTCATTTAGATTTTGTTCGAGCTCGTCCCTATTATCATCAAGAAGTTCGGGAGCTTCATGACCTGCTGGTTGATCAAGAGCCTCATTTTCAACTTGATTACTTTCGCCGTGACTGTCTTCAGAATTGTTTACATTAAAAGAATCGCCATCATAGCTAGAATTTTTATCTTGCGGCGAGACAGAAGGCTTTGATCCTTCCATACTGCCCTGATGAGAATCAGCCATAACAACTATGTTTAAAACAAAGATTAAAATCGCGATCGTAATTGCTTTTATTGATTGATTCATAAAAATTTAGTGATTAAATAAATATATAGCGTAAAAAAGATTACTATACACTAGCTTAATAGATCTTCTTTCTTTAAGAAAGCTTTACTCCCTCAAGCACTCTCCAAGCTTCCTTTAAACAACGATCTTTAGAGGGCATAACCACGCTTTCTAAACTTTTAGAGTAAGGCATCGGCACCTCTAAGGAGGAAACCAAACCGACCGGTGCGTCAAGCTCATCAAAAATTTCTGTGCTAATAAGATGAGACAAAAAAGCCCCATAACTTGCAAATAAGTGTTGCTCTTGAATAATCAAAACACGGTGAGTTTTTGAAACAGATTTAAAAATTGCTTCCTTATCGAGAGGACGCAAACTTCTTAAGTCCAACAGATCGCACTCAACTCCTTGGGCCACCAACTCATCAGCAACTTTTTCCGCCAAAAAAACATTTTTAGACCAACTAATAATAGTTAGATCATTACCCTCTCTTTTTAAATCAGCTTTACCAATTGGCACCAGATATTCACCTTCTGGAACAACCCCTTTTAGGCTGTAAGTTAGCTCTGATTCAAAAAATACCACTGGATTATCATCGCGAATCGCGCTTTTCAGAAGACCCTTCATATCATAAGGAGTTGCCGGAGCCAGCACAATTAACCCGGGAGTATAAGCGTAAAAACTCTCGAAAGAATTAGCATGTTGGGCCGCTAACTGAAAAGCCGCTCCGCCTGCGCCTCTAAAAACTATCGGACAAGACAAACGACCCGCCGACATTAAGCGCGCCTTGGCGGCTGTGTTTATGATTTGATCAATCGCAATCAGGGAGAAGTTAAAGGTCATAAATTCAATAATTGGTCGAAGTCCCGCCATAGCCGCGCCAATGCCAACGCCTGCAAAACCACACTCTGCAATCGGGGCGTCAATGACTCGCTTAGGGCCAAATTTTTCAAGCATTCCTCTCGAACACTTATAAGCTCCATCGTAAGAACCAACTTCTTCACCCATCAAGAAGACGCGCTCATCACGGAGCATCTCTTCTTCCATCGCTTCTCGCAAAGCGTCACGAATTGCAAGCTCCCGTTGATTTGGTAAAGTTTGATTTATTTTGTCTTCAGAATTTGAAACTTCCATAACAGATCGTAAACTTACTCCACATAAACATATTTTTCAGCCGTACTGGGATCAGGTTCGGGCGATTCCTCGGCAAATTTAACGGCATCAAGAATCTCCTCTTCTATCTCGCGATCGATTTGATCTCTTAAAGTTTTAAGACCAAAACTCTCTAATTTCGCTCCTAAAGTTAGAATTGGATCTCGCTTGCGCCAATCCTCAACCTCTTCTTTCGTCCGATATTTAGCCGGATCAGCCATTGAGTGCCCGCGATAACGATAGGTCTTCGCTTCTATTAAAGTTGGCAAATGTTGTTCTCGCGCCCGGGTGAGCGCGGCGTGAATACTTGCTCTCACGGCAAAAACGTCATGTCCATCAACCGTGTCGCGCGCCATAGGATAACCAAGTGCGCGCAAAGAAAGATCGTCTGTCGGGGATGTTTTATGAAGCGGCGTGCCCATTGCAAAATAATTATTTTCAATCACAAAAACTACCGGCAAATTCCATAGGGCAGCCAAAGACATAGCTTCATGAAAAGGACCAATATTAATAGCTCCATCACCTAAAAAACAAATCGTCGCTCCACTCTCCTGATTATATTTCTGGGCAAAAGCAAAACCAGCCGCTAACGGCATGTGAGCTCCAACAATACCCCATCCACCCATAAATTTTTTTTCAACATCATAAAAGTGCATCGACCCGCCGCGCCCTTCGGCACAGCCCGTAACTTTTCCTAACAATTCAGCCATGCCAGCGCGCGCTGAGCCGCCACGAGCCAAATAATGCCCATGACACCTATAAGCCGTCACTAAGTAATCCTCGGAATCAAGAACACTAGCCGTTCCAACAGCCAACGCTTCTTGTCCTATATATAGGTGTAGAAAGCCTCCAATCTTGCGCTCCTGATATAAGCGAGCCGCCTCTTCCTCAAATCGCCTAATCAGCAACATCGAGCGATAAAGCTCTGTTATTAGCTCATTGTCCATTGTTTCTAAAATAACTTATAAAGATAAAATCTATGGTATTTTAAGAATTATGTAAATCTCTATACTATATAATAAATCTATTTATTAAAAGTTGCTTGCTAATCCGAAACAAATCAACCCAAAAATTAAGGTATCTTTTGGCAATAGATCCAAGTCTAACATGCTCAGGCTGGGCTTTATTTAACCTTGCTTATGGAGAGCTTTTACCAGATCACCTGCTTGGCGTTGGAAAAATTAAAGCGCTACCAGCAAAATATCCAATGGCTCGGCGATTATCCGTTTTACAGACACAAATAGCAGATCTTTATCAGCAACTTTCTCTCGGATCTTACGATATCATTATAGTGGAGGCTCCCACTACCATGCGAGACCCGCGAGCGGCACTTGCGGTCGAGCAGGTGCGTTGCCTATTCGAAGCAGAAGCGCGTAGCCTTAGCGTTGTTGTTCCGGGACGAATTAATCCTCGCTCGGTACAAAAAGACGTTCTAGGCATGATTGGTAAACAACCACCTCGCGCCCTTGTAAAAGAGAGCGCTAGAGTTACAGTGCGCAATTTGTTCGGAAATCAATTAAAAAGGATCGGTTTTGAAGAAAGTTTGGATAAAAACCAAGATATTGTTGACGCTTTGCTTGTTGGCGTTGGGGCCAGAGCTAAAATTATCTCAGCTTTACAAGCCGGCATTGCCATTGAAGATATTTTTGAGCAGAAAAAAAGAACTGCTAGAACCGTTTATTATAAACAGGCTTTTTAGCAAAAACAAACTAACTTTGCTTTCTCAATTATTTATTGCCTTAAGCATTTCTTGCTATTTATTATTAAAACCACTACAAGCGGAACAACTCACTCTTTGCTCTCAGAACTTAAAACTTTTTGGTTCGGAAAAACATTTTAAAAGCGCCGCTAGAGCAAAAAAAATTGCCGCCAGAATAAGTTCGGCAAACTGTGACATAGTAGCTTTGCAAGAACTGATGGGTGAGAACGAAAATAATGGCGAAAAAAATCTTGATATTTTACTTGACACTCTCAACCGAGAATATCGCGGCGTTTTTACCTCCGGCTTATTGGCAACAAAAACCAGCAATATGCAAACGCCAATTATCTATGATCAAAAACGATTTAAACTCCTAAAAAAAGATAAAATCACAACCGAAGAACTGCCGAAGCTCTCCAAAAGGGAGCGACCAAGAAAATTTCAACGAGAACCAATTTTATACAGATTGCTTGACTTAAAATCGCGCGGCACATTTGTAGTAATTAATTTTCACTCTAAAGCCAAAGTCTTTGCCGGACGCGATCCGAGCGGTACTTCTTGGGAGACTTACAGAATGCAGATGGCGGAACAATTGCGGCAAGTCGTTGAAGCAATAACAGCAAATTCAAGCGAGCCAATATTTGTGGTTGGAGATTTAAATGCCGATCCTCTTTCTTCGAGCATTGATATTTTGACTGGCAAAAGAAAATTGCGTGATTTTGAATTAAATTGCGTTCTCTCAAAAAGCCTTAAATCTTGGTGTTCCATACCGGAAGAGAAACATCAAACGCTAATAGCAGTTACCGAATTCGTTGATAAAAAAACTTTGGAAAAGGGAACTTATGTTTACAAGGGAAAAACCAGTTGGATTGATCAGATATTCGTCAATTATGAACACAGCAATATCTTGAAGATAGCCGATACCGGCGTGGTTTGGGAGCCAAAAGACGCCTCAGATCACGCTTTAATTTACATTAAAACCAATTTTTAAATTGGGAGCTTGAAAATTTCCTAAGATTGGGTTTTTTATTAATAGATTAGAGGAAAATTTGGTTAAATGCTTTCTTCACATCGCCTTTGTGAATCAGTTTTTTTTAGAAGGGAACGCGAAACGCGCGCTAGGGCGCATGCTGTTGCTGAACTTTTAAGCCCAACGGCTGAGCGATTAAAACGGAATATCGTCCTCGTCAAAACCGATATCAGCTATTGGCGTAGTCGCCAAGCCAGCAGGCGAACTTTTGGCACTACCTAGTAACGCATCTCCCGTAGGAAGAGAATCAAGAATCTCGACACCCTTGTTTTCGAAACCATCATCAGCCAGCGGAGCGCTAGCGCCATCTGTTCCAGAACGTTTTCCTAAAAACTGAACCGTATTACCTATGATTTCGGTAGTCCAACGATCTTTCCCCTCTTTGTCTTGCCACTTGCGAGTAGTAATCTTTCCTTCAATAAAAACTTGGCTTCCCTTTTTTAAATATTGAGAGCAGTTTTCCGCTGTTCTCCCAAAAACAACAACGTTATGCCACTCCGTTTGATCTTTCCAACTACCACTCTCATCTTTACGCCTCTCGGTAGTTGCAACCGAAAAACGAGAAACGGCAAGACCACCGGGAGTTGATCGAGATTCAGGATCTTTTCCAAGATTACCGATTAACAAAACTTTATTTAAAGACATATACATTAACCCTTAAAACGACGCTTAATACACTCAAGCTAGTAACAAAGAATATCAATACTTTAATCGAAAAATCAATTTAAATGTTGCTATATTTTATCACGATAAGAAGCGGTTTTGATAATTACCAATCTTAACAAAAGGGCTTGATAAAACTCCCCTAACCTTCTTTTAAGATTCTTTTTTTAAGAGAACCCATTATCTCGGTGCCGCTGAGTCCTGTCAGCTGAACTAAAACATCTTCAAAATACTCCCCTTGATAAGCTCTGCGATATATTTTTTCAAGAACTTTCAACCCTTTCAGCCGCACTATTTCGCTAAACCAGAGACCAACCCAAGCGTAATCAACGATCGAATCACCAAAATTACCTTGAAAAGCTCCTTCAGAGATCGGGTTTGCGCGAGCCACTCGAAGCAAAAAAAGCTCCTGCTCATTGGCTAAAAAAAGAGGCGAAAAGCCGCTCGCGTAATTCGCAAACCAAGTAGCAAATCCTTCCGCTCTAGCCCGATTTTCCCCAAATTGGCGGTCCCCTAACATCCGCCATTCGATTAAGTGCCCAATTTCATGAGCCAAAGATAAAAACAACTCTTGAATGGCCTCCTTGGAAGAGAGCTTCTTATTATTATAACCACAAGCTGATACCATCCTTTCTGGCACAAAGAAAAGTTTATTAGGTGGTTGCATCCAAGCTGGATGACAGTTCGTAACTAAACCAAAGGGAATATCTTTTTTTTCGAGAGCGCCATCAATAAAAGCCATCTCGATCTCTTGATTAGCGCCATTCTGCACAAGATCGGAGATTCCAAACTGACGGATTGCCCGTGAAATTGCCTGTGTTGTGTCGCTCAGAGCTCGCTCTAAGCTGGTTCCAAAACTCTGCTCATCAGCGCGCGACCAAGAAAGACTGATAATGCCTATCTGTGAATTAACCTTAGTCCTTCTCTTGCCGCCTTCTATTTTAATCTCTGAAGGGTTAGGCAAAAGCAACTCGCGCTCTTGATTCATCGACCGACATTTCGCGGCGCGCAATTGATCTGGTCGCAATTGATGCTTTGGAAAAACCTTAAACATTCCATCCTGATCCTTTAACAAACAAATCTCTTCCGCGGTCGCTACAATATCCGAAAAAATCAAGGCGATCAAAAATGTTTGTTTAAGACAACTTATAAATAGCCGTCTTAAGATTAAGAGCATACAAACAGATTGTTAATTTATTCCTACTCAAAAACTAAACTATCTTCCCACTCGACTGATTAGCAACTGGCAATAAAGTCTTGGTCCGAGCTCTTCTTGGATGAGTATCTTTCGCAAGCGGTTTAATCGAGGGCAAAAGGGCAAGTTCTAACACCTCTCTAATCGTACGTACCGGAAAAAATTGTAATTTTCTTCTGTAAACATTAGGTATTTGGTCAAGATCTTTAAGGTTATCAGCCGGGATAATAACCCGTTTCATCCCATATCTCAGAGCCGCCAATACCTTTTCTTTAATGCCTCCAACAGCCAGCACATCTCCTCGCAGAGTCATCTCGCCAGTCATCGCTAAATCGCTCGCGATTGGAGAAGCAGAAAGAGCTGAAATTAATGCTGTCGCAATAGAAATTCCAGCCGAAGGACCATCTTTAGGAGTTGCTCCAGCAGGCACGTGAATATGAATGTCAAATTCTTTATTGAAGTTCTTAGGCAACCCAAGCAGTTCGGCATTAGCGCGAGCATAAAAAACCGCGGCACGCGCCGATTCCTGCATAACTTCGCCAAGTTGGCCAGTTAAAGTGAGATTGCCAGAGCCACTTGCTAGCGACGCTTCAATGCTCATTATCTCGCCGCCAAAAATAGTCCAAGCAAGCCCGCGAACATAACCTACCGCCGGAACTTGAGTAAGAGTTTCGGGATCAAACTTAGTAACTCCCAAAAATTTTGTTACTAACTTTTGACTTACTCTACTTCTAAATCCCCTTTTTTCAACTATCACATAGGCAATTTTGCGACAAAGAGAGCCTAACTCGCGCCCCAACTGGCGCACGCCAGCTTCTTTAGTATAACGTTCAATTATAAAACGAATTGCATTCTCGTCCCAACTAACTTTTCTTTTCTCTAAACCGTTCTCCGTTAATATCTTAGGGATCAAGTGTTGTTTGGCGATCTGTATTTTTTCTTCTGTTGTGTAGCCACTAATATAAATCTCTTCCAATCGATCTTTTAAAGCCTCCGGTATGGTGTCGGTCGTATTAGCGGTCGCGATAAACAACACGTCAGAGAGATCAAACGGAAGATTAAGATAGTGATCGACAAATTCTTTGTTTTGAGCGTGATCTAAAACTTCGAGTAGCGCCGATGCTGGATCTCCTCTAAAATCACTACCAACCTTATCAAGCTCATCTAAAACAAAAACCGGATTAGAACTGCCGCATTGCTTGAGCAATTGAATAATTTTTCCGGGCAAAGCTCCAACATAAGTTCGACGATGGCCCCTAATTTCAGCTTCGTCTCTCACGCCACCCAAACTGAATCTGCAAAATTTTCTCCCCAAAGCCCGTGCTATACATTCACCAAGGGATGTTTTACCAACACCGGGAGGTCCAACAAAGCATAAAATAACCCCCTTCTGCTGAGGATTTAATTTAAAAACACTTAAAAATTCCAAAACTCTCTTTTTAATCTGCTCTAAACCAAAGTGCTCAGCGTTAAGAATCGAACGCGCTCTTTTAAGATCAACCTTGTCAACTGTTTTTTTAGACCACGGCAGATCGGCAATCCATTCTAAATAAGCTCTAATTAGAGCAAATTCACTACTTTCAGCGCTGATTGATTGCAACCGGGAAAATTGGCGATAAGCCTCCTCTTCAACTCGCTTGGGTAGTTTCGCCGCGATCAATGATTGTTTAAGCGGCATCAAATCAACTGCCGCTAAATCTTCCTCGCCTAGCTCTTTTTTAATAAGCTTAATTTGTTCTCGCAAATAATATTGTTGTTGATCTTTGCTAAGAGTGTCGCGAGCACGATTGCGAATCTCTTCGGCAACCATAAAACGATTAAGATCGTCAACGATTAACCGTTCGGCTTGTTGGAGACGCTGTAGTTGATCCAACTCCTCCAACATCTGTTGGGCAAAAGGAATCTCCAATTGGTAATGAGCAAAAATCATATCAGCTAGCCTGCCTGGAGTGTTTTGCTCATCTAAAACCAGTAAAATTTCTTCTGGCAGGCTCTCGTTCTCAACTAGCGTTCTTAAATGCGATCTTATTTTTTCAGCCGTTAGAAAAGCCTCTTTGGGAAGCTTTTTGCCGCTTTGTGATTGTCCAAGCAAAGGTTCTAAAAGATTTACTTTTGCCGAAAAATAATTTTTCTGATCAATAATTTTATCTATCTTAACTCGCGCCAATCCATTAAAAATCGCTTTTAATCTGCCATCAGCAACCTTAAAGGTGTTTTTTAAACGAGCTACAACACCTATTGAATGCAGATCGGTTATTGATTTTAGATCAGCGCTTTTTTGTAAAACCATCACGACATATTGATGGTTTTTAGCAGCATCTTCAATGGCTCGAGCCGCTGTTTCGCTAGTCACAAAAAACGACATTATGACACCCGGAAAGGGAACCATATCGCTTGTTGGCAAGAGCGGCAGTTGTTTAGGCAACGAAACATGATCGACAACACCCCCTTTATATCCATTTCTTTTTTTAAGCATACTTTTACATAAAACAAACAATACTAATTGCTATAATACTCTTGTTGATCCTGAAAGGAGAGAGCGCTCGATTTAACTCTGAGTTTAGCAAAAATACTTTCGACCGAGGGCAAACCAATTGATCCCCCTTGAAACTGTAATATTTGATAGGTTCTTTCTATGTTGCCAGAAGAAGTAACTCGAATTGGTCCGGAAACACCTGCTACTAAACCAACTCCTTTTAAAGCATTGACCCCATTTGACGAACCGTCGGGCAACCCGCTAAAAGCCTGCTTAATAATATTTGCTCCATCATAGCCTTGAGCCGCTAAAAAATCAGGCGTTGTTCGATAACGCTTTCTGTAACTATCTAAAAACAACAAGCCGCGATCGCTCGCTACTCCCGCATTAAATAATGAAGGAAAAATGACACCCTCGAACAAATTAGCTGATTGCTTTAACTCTTCGGTAGAATCCCAACTTGCCGGACCAAATACCAACAAACGAGAACGAGCTCTCTGATCAAGCATGCCTAAAAGACGAGAAGCGTTTCTCAGAGAATCAAAAACGATCAAAGCTTGGGGAGCTTGACGATCTATCAACTCAACTAAACGAGTTTCATCGCTAGCTGTTTTCGATGAAAGCGCTTCAAAGATAATTTCCATTGAACTTCCTTGAACAGCTTTTTTAAAAAGATCCGCGAATTCATCGTAACCAGATTCAGGAGAAAAAACCAAGCCAACTTTCTTAATGGCGCGCAAGGAAAATATATAATCTATTAAAGCTCCAACCTGACTTTTTGGAGTGGCTCCAAGCCTAAAAATGTTTTCTCCAGTTTTAAAATCACTCCGTTTAGAAAAAGTTAGCATTGGAATATTAGATCCGTTCAAACGAGAACGGACGATAGCAGCGCTCTCTGAAAGTAGCGGACCCAAAACAGCGATCGGCTTACACCTATCAAAAGCAGATTTAAGTTTATCGTTAATCTCGGCAGTATCATCTGACAGATCAAGGTAGCAAGGTGTCAAATCGCTTCCTTCAAAAACAATATCAATCCCCCGCTTCGTTGATTGTCCCAATGCGGCGTACTTGCCAGTTAAGGGTAAAATCACCAAAACATTGCGACCGTCGCCGCTGGTTGAACCACTGGAAAAATCTCCTTGATCGGAAATTACTCCATAAGATTGATTAAATTCCCCTCCCGAGCCCAATCTCGATCGCCGTTCGGAAGTCAAAGCGCTAATCACGAAGGAGTCTTTGCTCCATTCTTTCATTAATTTCTCAAGCTCTAGCGTTGTAGGATCGCGCAAAATAATTTTGAGGTGATTTTCCGCCACCAACTCAGGTTCGACCAATGAAAACCTTTGAAGCTTAACCAGCCAAGCTATTGCCTGATTATAATTTCTCTGCGCCCCGTAAGCATAAGCAATGACCGGAATATAAAAAGGATTAATATGATTTATATCTTTGCGCTCCTGTTTTAAGGCGTCACTAAAGATCGCTAAAGCTTTGCGGCTTTCGCCGTTACTAAGATATCCAGAGGCGATACGCAAAATAAGAGCTTGATTTTCACGAGCCTTAAGAGTTTTAGGATCAATCTCAAGGTAATTCTTAAAAGCTTTTTCGCGATGTCCCTTAAAAAAATAGCTGTCAGCTGTTACGAGCTCTTCAGATCTAAAAGAGCGGCCATCAAGATCCTTACCATTCTTCCAATATTCCCAAGGATAGCGAATTTCTTGCTCGTTAACTTCTACCTTACCAAGTTGATAGAGTGGAAAGGTAAATTTTGAATAACCTTTATCTGAATCTTTTAAGCTACTACAAGCGCTTAAAATAGATAAAATAATAAAAAAGAGTGAATACCTTGCTCTAAGCATCTTAAATTTAATAGTTTCTGGTGAACACAGAACCTCTACTAATGGCTTTAGATTACCCTTCTCAATAAAAAGTCGCTATAGATGTTTACCAAAAATATGCTTCCCCTAAGACAAAAGCTGGCAAATTATCTATTTTTTTCTCTGAGACTTAGTTTGCCTTGTCTTTTTAAGAGGAGAAGTTTTAAGCTGTATGTTATAAACTATTGGTTGGAATTGTTAATTTTATCTTTTTTATGATCTCTAAATTCTGGAAACTTTTTACTCTAGTAATCGTCGCTGGACTAACGACTTATTTAGTAATTCTAAACTCCAATAGCACCACCATAACTTTAAAACCGGGCTCTCCAATTACCGCCAACACCGGAGTAATCATACTTTTGATATTTTTAGCTGGAATACTTGTAGCTTCCCTTTTTGCTTTTTGGTTTGGTTTTAGGGGATACCTTCGAGAAAGAAAACTTATTGCCAAAGACAGAGCGCGACGAGCGCTAATTGATGGAATGCTTAAAGCGCGGGGGCTTTTTGCTTCGGGAGATTTCACCCGCGCCAAAGAAGAGTGGCAATATCTAGCTAAAAGAGATGAAAGCAACCTTGTTGCTAAAATTGAAATAGCAAACTGCGAGATCGAACTCTCAAACCTTGAAAGCGCCTCAAGAATTCTTGAAGATTTACGAGCTTTACACCCACACAATGAAGAGGTTTTACTTTTAGGGTATAAAATTTATTCGACTTTAGGAAATAAAACTGCCGCGTTGGATAATTTAAAATTGCTTTTAGTGTCTCATCCAACAAAACAAAATTACAAATTAGCCTACAAGTTGGCGGAAGAATTGGGCAATTTAAATGGCGCCATAGAATTTATAAATCGTTTACAAGAACGCTTTGGACTAGGTTTGCCGGAAACAAGTGATAAAGAGCAAATTTTGCTTAAAATCACTCTGCTAGAAAATAAAAATAATAAACAAAAGCTTAAAGAAGCTCTAAAAAACTTCTGCAAACGTCATCCCGAATCAATCGAAGCAACTCGTCTATTAGCTCAAACAGAAAAAGAAACAGGATCGCCAGAGGAGATCGGCTTAACCCTACTTAAACTCGCAAAACTAACAAACAAAGCGAGCGATTGGGAAAACATTTCAAGTTTTTGGCTTGAACAAGAAAATCCGGAAAAAGCGATAACTTCCGCAAAACTTTGGATCAACGAATCTGGACCTAACAATAAAGCAACTGCTCACCTAAATTTAGCACGAGTTTATTTAGATTTAAACATGAGCGATCTCGCTAAAGAGCAAATTCAAAAAGTAGCGGAACTCTGTCTCAACAATCAGGAAATTTGCAAGGAGCTCTGCTCCAAGGCCGCCTTAATAGAAGCCATCTATCTTTTAAGAAATGGGGATCGAGTTAAAGCCATAGAATCAATCAATTCGGTTATCCGTGGCAAACCAAGTTTCTTTGGAAACATCAGCTACCTTGGAAATAACACAGAGGAAAACGGCAGCAATTATAACAAATCAGATATGCCACCATCTCCAACTCTTTCTACTCCATAACTTTTGGAGATCAAGGTGAAGTTTCCCGTAGTATTATCTATTCTTGACGGCTTTGGAATAAACCCCGACTCTTTAGGAAATGCCGTTTATCTCTCTAATCCAAAAAATTTTAAAGAATTATTCGCTAATTTTCCTAGCGCCACATTGGCTACTCACGGAGAAAGTGTCGGCTTGCCAGCAGGCCAAATGGGTGGATCGGAAGTTGGGCATTTAAATATTGGAGCCGGAAGAATTGTCGAGCAAACCCTGCTTAGAATATCGCGCGCTTTTGCCAACAACTATTTAGACAATTCGGCAGAATATTTAAAATTTATAAAATCGGCGGCTAAAAATTCGGTTATTCATTTAATTGGACTCTTAAGCGATGGTGGCATACACTCTCATATTGACCATCTTTTCTCTTTGCTGAGCAAAATGTGCCGAGATTTTAGCGGCGATATTTTTATACATATCATTGGAGACGGTCGAGACACTCCACCATCTGAGTTAATTAAATATATAAATTCTCTAGAACAAAAAATCATCTCTCTCAATAGGCCCAATCTAAAAATTGCTTCTCTTTCCGGCAGATTTTATGCGATGGATCGCGACAACCGCTGGGAACGAACGGAAAAAGCGTGGCGCGCTATACATCTTGCGGAACCAAAAACCAATTTATCACTCAATCAATACGTACAATTATCTTACCAAAAAGGAGTTACCGACGAATTTATTGAGCCAACTTCTTTTATCGAACGCCAAATATCCTCAACAGATCTATTGTGCTTTTGGAACTTTCGCGGCGATCGCATGCGTCAACTGGTTGATGCGACGATTAGCGATCGTTTCATAAATTTATCAGCTCAATTTTCTCCATTCACCAAAGATCGTCTTTTGCTAATGACCGAATATGATCAAAATTTGAACTTACCAACTCTCTTTCAAAATCAGGAGATTAACGATCACCTTGGGGAGGTTATCAGCAAAGCTGGATTAAAACAGATCAGAATAGCTGAAACAGAAAAATATCCTCACGTCACATATTTTTTTAATGGCGGTCGAGAAGAAGTTTGTCAAAATGAAAAGCGAGTTTTGCTTCCCTCTCCTCGCGAGATTAAAACATACGACTTAAAACCAGAGATGAGCGCGGTAGCTGTTTTAAAAGAAACGATAGCCGCGATCGAAAGTGGAGAATATGATTTCGTGCTTGTTAATTTCGCAAATTGCGACATGGTTGGCCACACTGGCAGCCTAGAAGCGGCAATTAAGGCGTGCGCGACCGTTGATTGGGCATTGGGAGAGTTAAAAACAGCGATAGAACGAGCGAAAGGAGTCGGGTTAATAATAGCAGATCATGGCAACGCCGAGCAGATGATCGATTATGCAAGCGGCAAGCCCCATACAGCGCACACAACCTTTCCGGTACCTGTTATTTTATATGATCCTAACAATAGAACCGGTTGCGAAAGATTAAGACCGGATGGCGCGCTATGCGACATTGCTCCTACTATCTTAAAAATTATGAAAATTAGCCAGCCAACCGCTATGACTGGCAAGTCGCTATATTAAAAAGCTCCGCAAGCAACATTGGGCAAAAAATATCGATTATAAAGATATAGAGAGAAGTTTTTTCCTATTATTTGAAGCACATTATGTTTAGGGGCTCCAATAATTTATGTTCAACGGATCGGATATTTGATCTCTTCTTAGGATTTGCCTTTCCAAGAACCTGTCTTGTCTGTGGTAAGACGATCAGAGATTTTCAACTGTGCGTTAAGTGCGCCCCAAAACACAATCTAGCCGATTTAAGTGAAAAACGTTGCCTAATATGCTGGTCATCGGTTGAACATCAGCATATCACAAAAAAAAGCTCTTCTAATCTTTGTGAACGTTGTTTAATAGGAGGAAATATGTTCAAAAAAATTCGCTATCTTTGGATTTATCAAGATCAAAGGATCGCAAAATTAATTTCGACCATGAAATATAAACCGAGTAGAAAAATTTTAAAGTACTGCGAAGAAAGTTTAACAAAAAACTATGGCATATTCTTTAACAACGATTATTTTGATTTGATTATTCCAATTCCGCCAAATCCTAAAAATATCTGGAGAAGAGGTTTTAATCAAAGTGCCATTTTAGCAAATATTATCAGTAAGCAATACAAAATCAGTTTACTTGCCAGAGCTTTAATTCGAGCGAAAATTGTTCGTCCGCAAGCCTCGTTGACGCGCTTGCAAAGGGAGCAAAACGCTCGCGGCATGTTTAAATTAAAATATCCGGAAAAAATTAAGGGTGCTTCGATTTTGCTAATTGACGACGTAATTACGACTGGAGCGACCGCAAAAGCCGCCGCTAAAACGCTTCTCTCAAATGGCGCTAAAGATGTCTCGCTTTATATTCTTGCTTCAAACGAACGTTGGTAATTATTTAGAGAGAAAAATCATAGAAAATTTATTGTGAGGCAGTTTCTTCTAAAAATTTTCCCCAGTCAGATAAGGATAGCCCGAAAATATCGTTATGAGCCGCTCCTTGTTTTTCAATTAAAATCACATCATTAAATTTTTTAAGCTCTTCGTGTAACCGATAACTATGACTAATTGGAATAACTTTATCTCGATCTCCATGAACAAGAATAACCTTGCTGCCTTTTAAAGGCTTCGATAAAAGCTCAAGATTGGGGAAATTACTCCAAAGAAAGCTTTTAAATAATCGGTAAAAAAATCTATCGGCGACCGCATCTGGCAAAGAGGTAAAAGGGGCGAGCAAAATCAAGAGATTAAAATCTATTTTTGAAGCCAGATAAGAAACTGGCGCTGAACCCAGCGACCACCCCAAAAGAACCAAATCTTTATCATCGAATTGATCTTTTTCTTTGGCAAACTTATAAACCGTTTCAATGTCACGATAAATACCCTCTTCTGATGGCCAACCACTACTTCGACCAAAGCCGCGATAATCGAAGGAATAAACAGTATATCTGAAAAACTCATTTAAAATAGCGGCGTATTGATGTGTGTCTTCTAGATTTTTAGCGTTTCCATGGGCGAAAATAAGCGGTTTAATTTTGTTTGAATTTTTGGCTGGATATCTCCAAATTTCAATTAGTTCGTCATCGCTTGTTTTAGCAAAAAAAGATTCGACTCCTTTTGGCAGATCTGCTGAGCTTCGCAAAATACCGGATTCAATAAAAATCGACTCGACAACCTTTGGGAAAATTTGCAAATCTTGGGTAATAACAATAAAAACACCTGCTCCGAACAAACCAACCATCAAGCGCGCGATAAAATTTAAAGAAAAAATTTTTATCATCAGACTGTCACCGGAACAAAAAAATCTTAGCGGAGGAAGAGATTAAGGGAGATAAGCTGGCAATCGGAATTGAACCGATAACCTACTGATTACAAATCAGTTGCTCTGCCAGTTGAGCTATGCCAGCAATAAAATAAGAATATTAAAACTTAATCATAACCGGGACTCTTTCAAATTTCAATCTTTAGCGGAATTGATCTAACATCGCTTCACAATGGGCAGAGTTTGGCGCTTCATAACAAGCATCTCTAATCTCTTGGCAGGCAGTGCGAGCAACTTCTTCTCCCATTTTTTTAATTGCTCTATTGGCCGCTAAGTCAATCTGATCTCCTGCCAATTCGGTTCCTTGACTATACACCGCCCCACCCATTGAGCGAAGACAGTTGCGATAACCACGTTCAATTTTATTGATGGCGCATCCCGAAAGAGAAAAAATAGTTATTGCTAAAAATATAGAAAAAATTAAACCGCGCTTATTCATTAGATTCCTTTTGTTTTTATCTATTTACAATCAATAGTAATTTTCTTTAAACTATAGCGCCAGTCTTAGATGAAAATAAGAAGTTAGGAAGCGTGCTAATACAATTTTCTGCCCACGTAGCTCAGCTGGTAGAGCACTTCCTTGGTAAGGAAGAGGTCACGGATTCGAGCTCCGTCGTGGGCTAATGTTTTGATTTACACCCTCTAATCTTTAAGTTATACTGAAAGTTTTATCCGAGATTTTAAGCAATTTCATCCTTTCGCTAAGATTGTTTCAATAAGGTGAGGTGCTCGAGTGGCTAAAGAGGGCAGACTGTAAATCTGCTGACTTCGGTCTACGGGGGTTCGAATCCCTCCCTCACCAGCTCTTTATTTACTTGTATTTTATTGAATTTACAGGTAAATAATCGGGTTTTTCTTCTAAAAATTCTACTCACAAATATTTTCTTCCAACGTGACCTCGACATAAGTTCTTGCCACAAGGTATGTACTTGATCTTCCTCCAATTTAGTAGAAATAAAAGTCTCTAAGCATTAGCAAAATGAGTCAAAGAGGTGTTTTGATACTCTTTAAGTTTTGACAGAAATATCCTTTCCGATCCTTAAGTAACTTTATCAATATTTAAACACGCTACAAGCTTAACAAGATCAATCAATACAGGTTGCTTTATCGGGACATTATAGCAAAACTTCGAACTATCAAACGTAATTTCGCCCCAAAATTCCTGTACAATTGTTGGTGCAAGTGCAAGCCCGAATAAGAAATGCCGCTTACTTGGTTTTGAGCAGAGGACAGAACTGATATCAATTCCGTAGATTATTCGATGCTAATAAGGCTTATAGTACTATATAGACAACGTGCCAAATATTAGGGTATTATTTGGCACATGTACCAACGCCTTCTTAACCTATCGAAATCACAGTCATTTTTTCTCTTTGGAGCAAGGGGAACGGGCAAGTCAGTCCTAACTCAAGAAAGGTTTAAAGAGCACGAGGCAATTTTTCTGGATCTCCTAAACCCCGAACTAACTAATAGTTTGAGTGCTTACCCTAATAGATTGCTCGATATAATAGAGGGCGGAGGATTAAATAAGCAATGGGTCGTCATTGATGAAATTCAGAAAGTTCCAGCATTACTTGATATTATCCATCAGCAACTTAGCAAAAAGAGGTTGAAGTTCGCCTTAACAGGCTCAAGCGCTAGAAAACTTAAAAGAGGAGCATCAAATCTTCTCGCAGGACGCGCGTTCGTCTTCAATCTCTTCCCTTTAACTCACAAAGAGCTTGGAAAAGATTTTAACCTAATCTCAGCGCTCAAATACGGATCTCTTCCTGAAGTTTATCACCTCGAAACAACGAGCGATAAGATTCGATATTTAAAGGCTTATGCTAATACATATCTTACTGAAGAGATTATCGCAGAACAGATTCTTAGAAACTTGCCGCCCTTTAGAAGATTTCTTGAAGTCATGGCATTACATATAACCGAGATTGTTAACTATTCAAACATTGCCAAGGATGTCGATACCGATCCAAAAACTGTGTTGCGCTATTATGAAATCTTGGAAGATACATTACTTGGTTTTCATCTCCCAACCTACAGCAGGTCAGTACGTAAACAGCAAAGAAAAGCGAGAAAGTTCTACTTCTTTGATTGTGGTGTTGCACGCGTTTTGTCCAATCGAGCCGATGAATCTTTACCGGAAAAAAGCTTTGAATACGGACGATTATTTGAAAATTTTATTGTAAATGAAATTTATAGATTATTAAGTTACAAAGAGAAGCAATTTAAACTATCTTTTTTGAGAATTGAAGAAAATTATGAGATAGATTTAATCGTTGAAAAAGGATCGTCCGAGATTTATCTTTGTGAAATTAAATCATCAGAAAAAGTCGACGAAAGGCATGTAAATTCTCTTGAATTGCTGAGAAAGGATTTTAATAACCCCAAATTATTTTTAATCTCGAATGATCCGATTGCAAAAAAAATTAAAAATACCCGCGCATTACACTGGACGGAAGCTTTAAATGAAATCTGCAGGTGATTCAAATTTTTCAAAATAGGTACTGCGTGTAGGGCGTCGAATTGAGTACACGCCGAGAGGGACTCGAACCCTCAACCCTTGGATTTGGAATCCAATGCTCTACCAATTGCAGCTATCGGCGTATAGTGAAAAAATTCCTTAAAATAATTCCTTTTATTTTAAAAGCTATTTAAAACCCGTTCTTTAACTATAAGCTACCTCGTTTCAGTTACTTATTTGTGTCGTAACGGCGTAGGGTTAGCAGAGAGTCGTGCAAGAGCTTTCACTTAAGTAATCATGCAAAAATAAACATGCAAACACGGAGTACTCGTTAAGTCTTGCGCCGGTTAAAAAGGTTCAAAAAATAGCGGAAGACGAGATTCGAACTCGCGACCCTCAGCTTGGAAGGCTGATGCTCTACCATCTGAGCTACTTCCGCATAATGAATAGATCGAGAGATTTATTCATTATACATAAGTAACGACAAAATCAGCCTTCCAATTCTCCTTGCGAAGCAACAAGAAGATAACCAGAGTGGACGCCGATGCTTTGACCACTTCTCGCAATATTTCATAACCGGCAAATATTGCGAGAGAGCAATTCCATAGTATAGACTAACTGGGTATAGATTCAAGATCTCTCTTGTCTTCCGATTAAATCGCTAGAGTATAGCGCCTATTGAACAGAATGTATGATTAACCTGCTAGATGAGATAATACCAGGCTCATCTTCTATTTTGCCCGCCCCGGGCTCACACGGGATTAGTTTGACTGCTGACTCAGTTCCTTGTCGTTCAGCTCCAAGTGACACGGCCGAACAGTGGCAACAACTTCGTTATGGAGAAACTTATAAACTTACTGGATTTTCAGATCAAATTGATTCTCTTGAAAAGCCTGTTTGGTACAAAATAATGATTGAACAAAAAAACCGTTTTAATTCAAATGAAAAAATAGGTGATTTTGAGGTTTGGATTGAAAGCCACAGGCACACTGGAATTAGCCAAAAATTATATCAAGAGCTTAACAAACCGCGATCGACTGAGGTTTTTTATCGCACGATTACAACTCAAACTTATATTAAAGCTCTTAATGACCTTAGGGCAGATCAGCCAATTAGGCTGGGAACTGGGGCTCGAGTCTTACTGTACGATAATAATGATAGCACCAAGATAATTGGCGAAACCGGTATTTGGGAGATCTATGAACAAGAGCAAAAGATAGATCTGCCATTATTTGCTCCGCTAGCAAGGAGCGCTAAAAACCTTGAGAAAACCATCAGACTACATCTAGGGAAAAGTTATGTTTGGGGAGCAGATGGAGCGGGTTTTGATTGTTCAGGTTTTACAAGAGCGATTTTCAAAGCTTTTGACATAGCCTTACCTAGAAATTCAAACCAGCAATTTCAGCTTGGCGAAATTATTATTGATCTAAATAGTGTCAAAAGCGGGGATTTAATTTTTCACAAAAAAACCGGCGCGGAAAAAACCTCTCATGTTGGCATAATATTGTTGCTTGACGGGGTGCCGTACATAGCGCATGCCAAGCAGAGGGTACGGGTAGAGCCGTTAGATATAAATGGGTTGCCTGCTAGTATCAAAGCAACTCCCGACAAGGAGCTTGCTGGCATTAAACGAATTGTTCAATTTGAATGACAAGAAAAAAAGAGATTATAATCGCTGGTAGTGGAAAAATAGGAAAAGCGATATGCGCTTTATTATCCTTATCTGAAGATTACGCGATAACGGTCGCTGATAAAAATAGTGAAGAGGTAAAAAAGATCTCCTCGCTCTTTCCAAATTGCCATGGAGAAAAACTTGATTTAGCCGACAAGCGGGAATTTGGGCGGCTCGCGAAAAACAAAGAAGCGGTAATTTCAGCCTTGCCCTATTTTTGCAACGAACAGCTTGCTTTTTTGGCAGCTGAAAATAATCTTCATTATTTTGACCTAACAGAAGATGTCGCCACTACTGAGCGAATTAAAAAGATCGCGTCTTCGAGCAAGACCGCTTTTGTGCCGCAGTGCGGACTAGCTCCGGGTTACATTAGCATAGCGGCTTTTGATCTGATAAAAAATTTCTCATCAGTTGAAACTCTTAAATTGCGAGTTGGGGCTCTGCCTTGTTATCCAACAAACAGGTTAAAATATAACATTACTTGGAGCGCCGATGGTTTAGTTAATGAGTATTGCAATCAGTGTTTAGCGATTGTTGATAACAAATTATCTCTACTTGAGCCCTTAGAAGGGTACGAAAGAATAACTCTTAATGGGGTTGAATATGAAGCTTTCAACACTTCAGGCGGTGCAGGATCTCTTTGCGAATCTTTGTTAGGCAAAGTACGAAATCTTAATTATAAAACGCTTCGTTATCCAGGACACCGAGATTTAGTGGCTTTTTTGCTCGATGATTTAAAATTTAAAAATAATAAATCTGCTTTAGTTGAGATATTTAACAAAAACATTCCAACCACTGAAGATGATCGCTGTGTCATTTATCTTGAAGCAACCGGAATTGTTGATGGAAAGCTGCAAACGATCGGCCGCATCAATGAGATAATAGTCACTCAAATAGCTGGTATTAAGTTGACAGCGATTCAATTGGCAACTGCGGCAGGAGTTTGCGGAGTTTTAAATATCTTTCTAAAGAATAAATCAAAATTCCTTGGAGGAGTTATTCAAAACGAATCTTTCGCCTTAGATCAATTTTTAGCTGACGAGTTTGGAAAATTTTACATGAACAAAAATTAAATCGCTTCAAATCATTACAAGCGGGAGATTTTAAAAAATGTTGGAATTTGATCCGGCAACCTTAGAAAAAAAGGATATTTATAAACTGATGATTGGCGCGATTATACCACGCCCAATCGCTTGGATTACCTCTCAAAACGCGGCTGATGTCATAAATTTAGCCCCCTTTAGTTATTTTAACGGAGTTTCTAGCGCTCCGCCGATGATTAGCGTTTCTTTTTCGCGAAAGCCGAATGGCGCGCAAAAAGACACTTTAAAAAACATCTTGCACAACCATGAGTTTGTCGCGCACATAGCGAACTTTAATCAAGCCAAACTAGTTTCTCTTTCAGCGGCTGAATTTGAAGAGAATCAAAGCGAACTGCAAGCGGTCGGTTTAAAAATTGCTGAATCAAAAAAGATCTCGGTGCCTGGATTTCAAGAATCGGCGGTACGTTTTGAATGCAAGTTTGCTAATATAGTAGAGATTAAAAAAAATGGCATTATAACCGGAGAGTTAGTTCTGGCGGAGATTGTTTATTTTTGGATTGCAGATAGTATTTATTCTGATGGCAGAATTGATCCAAAAACTTTAAATCCATTGGCTAGGCTGGCTGGAGATTCATACGCCAATCTCGGAGAGATCATAAACGAACCAATACCAAAGCTATCTAAAAACTAGAGCTATTCTCTCTAGTCCATAATCAAGCTCAGAGCGCGTGATTGTTAGCGGAGGGGCGAGTCTAATTGTCTTTTCCCGAGTATCGTAAGACAAGACGCCGTTTTTCAATAATTTTTTACAAACATCTTTAGCAACGCCAAACTTTTCATCGATATCAACTCCGATTAAAAGCCCCTTGCCGCGAATATCGGCGATTATCGGGCTTTTTAATCCTTTTAATTGCTCAAATAAATAGCTTCCCAAATTTTCGGCGTTTTTTTCTGGCTTGGTTTCTTTGATAAGTTTAATGACGGTTCGTCCGATAGCAGCGGCAAATGGGTTGCCTCCAAAAGTTGAACCGTGGCTACCTGGTTTTAGAACATCGAGAAATTTGCGGTTACCAACCACTGCCGAAACAGGAACTATACCACCTCCGAGCGCTTTTCCTAAGATATAAAGATCAGGTATGACTTCTTCATGATCACAGGCAAATCTTCTGCCAGTACGACAAAGTCCGGTTTGAATTTCGTCAGCAATGAAAAGAATATTATGTTGTGTGCAAATCTTTCGCAATTCTGTAAGAAAACCGGCGGGAGGAGTTATGATACCACCTTCGCCTTGAATTGGTTCGCATAAAACAGCCACAGTATTTTGATCTATTGCTCGCTTAACTTCTTCAGCAAGACCAAAGGGAACGAGCTTAAAGCCGGGAGTATAAGGACCAAAATTATCTTTAGTTTTACGTGAATCGCTAAAGCTTATTATAGTGGTAGTACGTCCATGAAAATTACCGGCAAAACAGATAATATTCGCCATTTCGCTAGCCACTCTTTTTTGTTCATATCCCCAGCGGCGCGCTATTTTAATGGCGGTCTCAACCGCCTCGGCGCCAGAATTCATCAGCAAAACTCTTTCTTTTTGGCAAAAGGCCGCCAGTTCTTGGGAAAACAGGGCGAGTTGATCCGTAATAAAAGCCCTTCCGGTAAGGGTCAGGCGATCTAATTGCTCTTTGGCGGCTTTAATTAGGTCGGGATGGCGGTGTCCAAAACTTAAAGCGCTATAACAACTTAAAAAATCGATATATTTATTACCTTCTAGATCCCAAACAAAACAACCTTCAGCTTTGCTTAAAACAACTTCTAGCGGCGCGTAATTGATCGCCGCGAAATTATTATGCAAATTAACAATCTCGGAGCTATTCATAAACTTAATGGTAGTTATTCAGCAAATTAAGACTATCCTATTAGATGACAAGTTAAAGAAAAAAAGTCCTTTCAAACAAAGGTTTATTTGAAAGTTTCAAATTGATAAATAGATAGTTTTATTAGCTTTATTGATTATCGCGCTAACTAATTTTTGAATCTCTTAATTATTGAAATCAATCTTTCAACAAAACTTAGAAAAATATAGTTAATCTATTTATTTCTATTTTAAGCGCCACCGCGCAATTTTTCTTCTTGATCAGGGGTGCGTAGTCTCATTTCAAAGGTATGATTTTTGACCTGTCCAGTAAAATCCACTGTCTGTTCAAGGATGATAATTCTATCTTTTAAAATCTCCACCACTTCGCCGCCATTCGGTCCAATTTTAGTGCCTTTTTTAACCGTATAACCGCGCCCTTCGGCCGTTTCAACTAGAGCGGTTGCTGTATCGCCAGCCCCTAAAGTTGCGGCAAGCCTCAACTGCCCCAAAGTAAATCTTTCAAGCGGTGTCAGATTTTTTGACTTTTGAGTTTTTGGCGATAGATCAAATGGTCTAAATGGATCTGATTTGCCGGTAGGATCATAAATAAAGGCATCAGGTTCATTTAATACTTTAAGAGCGGCATCGGTTAACTGCTCCTTATCAAGCGCCAATCCTTCAAGACCTGTAATTATTAGGGTAGAATCAAGTTCTAATATTTGCCCAATGCCACCTCGACGATCTCCTTCTTCGCCAATGCGTGGAACATTGTTAACCAAAGTATAACTAAATCTTTTTTTTGTCGCGGGATCAACTGGCACAGATGCCATATACCACGGTATTAATTGCTCAAGAACAACTGGAAAAGTACCGTTGTGTTTGGAGCGATAATCATATACTGCCGCAATCAATTTTTTTCTCTCGGCCTCGCGAGGATCCGATTCAACTCTATCAATTTTAGCAAAAGCTTCACGGGCAATTTTAGGACGCTTTGGAGCAAAAATTTTGACAAAAAGCCACTGTGCTATAATCAATATCCAAACAATAATTAAGGTGCGATGGGTTTTTGAAAGTTTTCCCCGCTTGCGTTTAGCCATGAATATAGTGATCTAAAGAAGTTGAAGCATAATTGTATATTCAATCTTTTTTTTGCTCAATGGCAAGCAATAGCCTAAAGAACAAAATGGGTTATCCAAAGCAGTGTACCCTTTAAACATTTTTACGCACAAGCACCGAAAAACACTCACTATATTATCCTTAGGTTATTCTCTTTCAGAAAACTGATTTAAATTTTGAGTTAGAAATCGCTTTAATAAAGGAGTTTTTTTCGGGGTAAGATGTTTATCGGCATATCGCTAACATTCAACCAAATACAAATAACCGAGTTCGCCAAAAATTTTCCCAGTAGTGATAAAACTATTTATGTTTTTGTCGGGGTGATAGGATTTGAACCTACGGCCCCTAGTTCCCAAGACTAGTGCTCTACCAGGCTGAGCTACACCCCGCTTTTTTCTAAAATTAAAAGCTCAAACAGATTACAATAAATAAATCCCTTTTGGTAGAGCAAGAGAATCTTTAAGTTTATATGGCTTCATTATCAAGAAAAATAAAAATTATTTAGAGCGACCCTTTTAACCATTGCCTTCGGCGTATTTCGCAATTCGATCAAGCACGCGATAGCTTAACGCCTCAGCCAAATGTTCGGATTTAATCTCCGAAGAATCGTTTAGCTCAGATATAGTTAAAGCAATTTTCAAAACTTTAAAATACGATCTAGCGCTCAAGGAGAGCTTTTGGGCCATCTGCTCAGCTAAATTTAAAGCTTTCCTCTCAAATCTAACAACTTTTTTTAATGCCTGATTGGTTAGACGAGAATTTAACGCTCCACGATGATCAATTTGGTTTTTTCTGATGGAAAAAATTTTAGAACATAAGAGATCTTTTGCTCCTTTGTTTTGAATATTAGAGGTGGATTCTTGAGTTAGAGTTGATATCGGCACAGATTCAAGCTCGACATGCAGATCTATTCGATCAAGGATCGGACCCGATAATTTACGAAGATAATTTTTAATGGCAGAGCGAGAACACATGCAAGCTTCTTTACTTAAGGTATTAGAACCAAGTCGGCCACAAGGACATGGATTCATGGTGGCAATAAGTTGAAATTCTGCTGGATAAGTAACGGTGGATTTTGCTCTGGTAACAGTAACACTTCCTTGTTCAAGCGGTGCCCGCAACGCCTCAAGCGCATTTCTGCGGAATTCGGGAAATTCATCAAGAAACAAAACACCGCGATGAGCCAAGCTAATCTCCCCGGGTTTTGGAAAAGCTCCGCCACCAATCAATCCAACATCACTTACTATATGATGTGGCGCCCGAAACGGAGGCTCACCATCTAAAAGAGGGCGAATATTACTGCCAGCAACACTGTGTATCTTAACAACCTCTAACTTTTCCCGTTCGTTCAGACGGGGTAATAGCCCAGTAAAACGGCTTGCCAACATGCTTTTCCCGCACCCAGGAGGACCAATTAAAAGCACATTATGCCCGCCAGCCGCGGCTATAGTCAGTGCCCTTTTGGCCCTCTCTTGACCTAAGACTTCAGTAAAAAGATCTCCTCGAAAAGAATATTGGTCTCTTACTCCAGATCTAACCTTGCTATCAATTTCAGCGGCAACTGGCAACTCGCCCACTCCTTTAAGATAAGCCGCTACCTCTGCAACACTGCGAGCTCCCCTGACAGTTAATCCAGAAATCAAAGAAGCTTCTTCAATATTATCAAATGGCACTATAATTTCCCCAACACCAAGCTCTTTAGCAACAATAGCTGAAGATACAACTCCTCTAACTGGACGAATCTCCCCATTTAAGGCTATTTCCCCAAATAAATGTCTTCCCTCAAGCGCTCCTGCAGGAATTACTTTGGCGGCGGCCAAGATACCAACCGTGATTGCCAGATCAAAACTGGAGCCTTCTTTTTTGAGTTCGGCGGGAGCAAGATTAATCAAGACTCTTCCCCTATGACAATAATTCAGAATTGATAAAGCAGATTGCACGCGATCGCGCGCCTCTTTGACAGCGTTATCACCCAAGCCAATAATTGAAAAATTAGGCTGTCCCCCGAAAAGACGAGCCTCAACCTCAATCGGTATAGCTCGCACCCCAACTACAATACTAGTAAAAGCTCTTGCTAACATACATTTTATCTAAGAAGACGAGGTATCTTGCTTATCTAAAAGCATATAACGCTCCTCAATCCACACATAGATAATCGAAAAGATCTGTAAATTGTTTCCAGCTTGTTGCCTTGAGCGCTCAACCTGTAAAATATTATTCACAGTTTATGAAAAAAACCTCTGTTTTATATAAAATAGCTATAGGCGCGTTGTTGCTAACGCTAGCTGAAACTCAAGATCTATATTCATTACCAAAACAAACATCAAAAACAAAAAAAGTTGAAGTTTCAAACAAAAATAAATCTTCGCCTAAAAAAAACAAAAACAATCTAACGACCTCTAAAAATAAAATTAACTCGAAAAAAAATCCGGTAAAACATCTCCCAAGAAGCTCTCAAATTATTATTAAAGTTGGCGGCATTAAAGCTACAATAGCCCCAAACCACAATCTAAGCAGTGATTTCGATTATCTTCTAGCGCTTAGCGGATTTGAAGCTGATTTTTCTCAAGCAACGACTTTAACCGCTCCCCTGCGATATTCAATACACTTTGTCGGAAAAGCTTCCGTTTCCAAAGAGCGCTCTTTCGAACTAAAGAATCACCCCATTTTTAAAAGTATAACTTTTGCCAGAGTAAGAGATGGCTTTTCCGTAATTTTGCCTATTAGGGAGGAATTAAATCTTGATTCAAAATGGGATCAGATCAAACAAACTCTCTTCATTACAAATTTGTCGAAAAATAGATCGGAATTTTCGGACCCTGCCGCAACTACAACACATCAGCCAAAGCCAACCCTGCCTAAAGAAGATCTTCAATCAGCAAAATTTGGCGAAACGTCAATTATTACAGCGCGCCGATTGCATTTAGAAATCGAAAAAACAGACCCAATAAGAAACTCAGAAGAAAAATTAGATAAAATTTCAACAACCCAAACCGTTTTAGATGAAGACAAGCAAAATATCGCAAAACTACCCATCTCAAATATCGAAGATTTTGTCGATCAAAAAACTAATCCTCAAAAATCACATAAGCTTACTTCAGAAACTTTCGAAAAAAATAATTACCAAAAAGAAAAGTTGCCTGATCAGATTATTCAAAATAAAAAAATCAATAAGATAGCTCCTACGCGTGCCTTAACAAAGATTGATTTTGAATATTCAAAAGAGAATAAACCAATTGTCAAATTATATTTTAATTCTAAACCTTCGTTTAGTCTAAGCAAGCTCGATCAAGAAACGTATCGTCTGCAAATTGACAATTTCGATCTGGCCGAAGAACATCTCGCGCTACCATACTTTCCGCCATCTGATTTTATCGGTTTGACAACGGTTCTGGCAGAGCCTCTCTCCACGCCAGATCGCGGATTACAAATAAGAATCGGGATAGATCGAGGAACTAATATTCAAGCCATACCAAAGGAAAATATGATTATAATCACCTTCGCAAAATAAGTTGCTCTTGTTAATAAAAATTGTAGAGAGCAAGAAATGATTATAATAATTTAGCGTTGATTGAATCTAGTAATAAAGAAACCTCTGGGACTCTTTTCTCTTTAGGAATAAGCTCTAATGTTTCTCTGGCTTCTTTGTATTTTGTTAAACCAAATAAAGCTAAAGCTTGCCCGCAAAGCACCTCAAAATTAGCTCGCTTTCTCTCGAAAATAGATCGAAAAATTGAAAGAGCCTGTTCGAAATTACCACAAGCAAGGTGAGTATTAGCTAATTCAAGTTTGGCTAAAAATCTCTGATGAGCGGTTCGTGCGAGCCTTTCTAAGGCCAAGGCGCTAGCATAAGCAAATTGAAGATCTTTTTTTTCTCGGCCATATCTTGCGAAAAAAAGATGACCACGAAACCAAAATGGTTTTTTAATGAGCTGAGATCTAACATAATAAGCGAACGCTTCGAGCCAATCATCACTAGCCCGCTTTAGCGACCAGCGAACGATCTCAGTTTTTATATTTAGCCAAGTATTTTGTAAATCTCTGATAAGAAACAACATCAGATTTTAATGATCGCTAACTGTTTTCTTGCGCGAAATCCCAGCAGAATTATGTTCGGGCAAATCTTGTCTTTGACGCGGATCTATTTTGCCATCCCCAACTAGACTTTGAGCTGTTCGCATTTCAGCTATAGTAGCAGCTTTTTCAATCTCAGCTGTTGAATTGCTTAAATATTCATCAACCCAAACAAGAAAAAGCGAAAAACAGATTGCCACCGTACCAGCAAGTGTCAACCAACGCCAAGCCAGAGCGTTTTCTTTGTTTATAGTTTGCGAATTCGCGTTTCCCATAAAAATTATCCTGTCTTTATTAAGGTTATTGTAAGCTTCCGTAAAACAACTTGTCAATCCAGCGCCACAAAAGTTCTGCTGACGAAATTAAAATTTTCGCATATATTTATAGAAAATAGGCATCTTAAAATATCGATAAACATCTCTCAATTTATGATGTTCAGCAACGAAGATATCAAAAACGCCATAAAAACCGGCGAGCTGTCAATCGAGCCATACACGGAAAACTTGCTAAAAGGCTCTGGCTTGTCTCTTCATCTGGGCGAAACTCTTTTAAAACCTCTTGCGGAAGGCATTGTTGACGTTAAAAATAACCTGCTCCCGGAATACCAAGAGATCAAAATTACCATGGACAAACCATATTCGCTTATCCCGGGAGATTTTGTTCTCGGACACACTTATCAAAAAGTAACTGTTGGAGCTAAGCTTGGCTTTTTAATTGAAGGTCGCAGTACTCTAGCACGGGTTGGTTTAACAATTGTGCAAACTGCTATGATGGTCAATCCCGGGCACAAACAACGCTCAATTACCCTTGAATTCGCCAACCACGGCCCAAACACTATCTTGCTATATCCAAAGATGCGGATCGCGCGAGCCGCTATTTTTGAATTAAAAACCCCAAGCTCTATCGACTACGATCAAAATGGCAAATTTAAAGACCAAATAACCGTTGGTAAAGCAATTTTTCGTGATGAATTTTTGGAAGAATAATCAAATTAAATTTTACTTGCTATTCCTTTTATTTAACAGATTTTTTTAAAAAAAATACCAAAACAGCGACTCCAACAAACAAAAATACTAAAGGCGCAAGCCAAGCAAAAAGCCCAATCCCTCCAAATTTTGGCAACGCCCTCAACTCTTCACCATACCTAGCGAAAAGATCTTCAAGAACCTTTGCTTTAGTTTTGCCGGAAGCCAAATCAGATTTAATCTGCTCCTTGAGCTCAATTGCTTTTGATGATTGGCAATCACGCAGAGAAACTCCCGGACAAAATGGACTCAGAGTATTAGTAGTAATTTCAAAAAAATCTCTTTGAGCATCGGCAAATAACAAACTAATTTCCCCAAAAGAGATCGATAAAAAAACAGAGAACAAAAATAGTTTAAGGGGTATATTCATAATAATCACCTCTCATAAATCTCCCCAGCAACTCCGCCGGCAAACAAAAGACTACTCCACGCGTTAGGATCGTTTCGTAATAACGCGAAAGCATAACAAATCCTCTCCTTGCTATCTGTAGCGGAACTTACAATCTTACCGATGATCTCGCCGCTATCATTGCAAACCCTTTCATCAGCAGATATTTTATGAGAACAGTTGGCAAAACACAAAACTTTCAACACGCGAGGCGCTTCGCCAATAGCAGTTATTTTCTCTACCACCTCTTGGCCAATATAACACCCTTTATTAAAAGCGATTGGCTCGCTCCAGCCGCCTTCGAGAAAAAGCGAACTTTCGTTGAGCTCGCTAGGAAAAGCTGGACGTTTGTTTTTAATTCTCAAAAACTCAAATTCTTCAAATGTAATCGGAGAAGCACAAATTTGGCTCTTAAAGTCAAAATCAAAATCTGTCAAAATGTCTCTACCACCTGCTTCTGCTCGATCAATCGATAAACTCAAAAAACTAGTAGTACCACCGCCGCTCTCTTTAAGCAAAAACAATTCCTTCTCCAACTTGGATTCGCTCCCGTCTCTCTCTATAACATGAAACAATCTGTGCTCGGCAGATTTATCAAAAAATTCGACTCGATCGGCAACGACAAATTTCCGCAAAGAAGCGAATGTCTTTTCTTTCTCACCTCCAACGGTGTAGACGATAAATTTATCTTCTTGCCTAACAACAACAAAGAGACCCTCCGTTCGTCCCTGAGCAGAAAGCGCAGCTGCTAGGCAATAATCACCAGTTTTAAGCAATTTAATATTATTGGTGAGTCTAGCGTTCAGATATCGTTCGGCATCTTTACCGATAACCCACCAAAGATGTAAAGGCTTTAACTCTATGTAACGCATGACAAGTAAAAGTTAAATTAAGAAGAACTGCTAATTTATCTAATTAACTTACCGATGCGACCAAGGCTATCCCACGACCAGTAGATAATCAACGCTTTGCCTTTAACTCGTTTAATATCTATAAAAGGATAATCCCAAAATCTAGAATCCTTTGAATTATCGCGATTATCTCCGAGTAAAAAAATTCTTCCTTCTGGTACTCTTTGAGCCGGAAACTCCCCTTCGGCAATACCGTTCAACTGCCATATCGCATAAGGCTCATCTTTGGCGACACCGTTTACATACAGTTTTTTCCCCGTAACTTGCACCGTATCACCAGCGATCGCTACAACTCGCTTAATAAGATAATCAGCGGATTCATCCTTTAAAGTATTTGGATCATCAGGCCTAGTAAACACAACAATATCGCCTCTTTTCGGAGGATCAAAATCAGCTAACCGAATGGAAGTAAATGGCAGATGAAGACCGTAGCTAAATTTAGATACTAAAATATGATCTCCTATTTGCAAAGTTGGAATCATAGAGCCGGAAGGGATTTTGAATGCTTGCACGACTTGATCGCGCAATAACAGAGCTAAGGCAACAATTACTAAGAGAGTTTTAAAAAATTCTCCGACTTCTTTTATCTTTGAACTCATTGATCAATATTATTTTCAGCTTAAAACTTTTCATAATACACGATAAACGTCTTTTAGCAATCACCCTTAAGGGTTTTAAGAAAATTTCAAGGGCATGATCGATAGAAGCTCCTTTCAATACTATTTTTGACTTGCGATTTGATTTTTATTTATTACTTCCGAGATAAGGCGTTTCTCAAGCCGCTTTAAATCATCATCGCTCATAATTTGAAAAAAATCTTCTATTTCACCAGCTCGATCAATAATCACCGCGCGAGTTGAATGAGCGGCTGGCTCTTTGATCGATCCAAGCTTAAAAACATATTCAGACAAAGCAGTGATTGTATTCTTATCGCCGGTTAAAAAAAACCAATTCGCGCCAACTCCGTTTTTCTCAGCATATTTCCACAGCTCGCTCGGAGAATCGCGTTCTGGATCAACAGTAATCGAAACAAACTGGATCAAATCAGTGTTAATGTTAATTGATTTTTTTACAATTAATAAACGTCTGTGTTGTAAAGGACAGATCGAAGGACAGGAGGCAAAAAAAAATGAAAGTACCGTTGTTTTACCCAACAGGTTTGTTTTAGTAAAAGGCTGATTATTTTGATCAATCAAATGAAATGGAGGAACTTGAGGCAAAGCGCCGCAAAACTCTCCCAAAAATAACTCAGTAATAACTGCCCCTAAAAATAAGCTCGCTAATAATCGCTTGGCATTCACGATAAAAATACGGACTCAAAGTTTAAATAATTTTATAATCCAATACTAATAACACCAACAACACGGGTAGATAAATAACCGAAGCTCTCAACAAAGAGCGAGCAGAAATTGATATCCTCTTAAATGAGAGCCAACAAACTGCCACTAACATTGCTCCGCTAACTAAGGCGCCACAAAGATATATTTCTCCACATATACCTCTAAAATAAGGAATCAAAGAAACTATCAAAAGTAAGATAGAAAAAAACAAAGAATGGGTTAATGTCTTACTCCCACTGGGATCAATCGAAGGCAACATTTTAAAGCCAGCCGCGCTATAATCATCCTTAAAGATCCAAGCAATCGAATAAAAATGAGGAAACTGCCAGAGAAAAACTAAGGCGAATAAAAACCAACCTTCAAGCGCAATCTGCCCAGTAGCAGCTGTCCAACCACCAAGCGCAGGAATCGCTCCGGGAAACGCACCGATAAAAGTATTAAGCCAAGTTACTCGCTTAAGAGGGGTATATACTAACACATATAAAAAAACCGTTAACAGAGAGAGAAAGCCGGTTAACAGATTGATCTTTGCCGCCAACAAGGTCACACCAGCGACAACTAAAATCAAACCAAACGCTAGGGCGTTATTTGGCTCTATCCTGCCAACTACCAAAGCCCGCTTTGCCGTTCTCGACATTAAGGCATCTATGTCCCGCTCGATATAATTATTTAACGTTGACGCGCCAGAGGAGCTAAGCGAAGTGCCAAGTAGAGTTACAAAAAGTCCCATGTCCCAAAAACTTCCACCGTTTCCCATAAAAAAACCAACAGCGGTTGTTACCAAAATCAACCCTGTAATTCTAGGTTTTGTTAACTCTATGTATCCAGCAAAATTTCCCATTTATTAAACTTTCGAAAAAATATTCATCTATGAGTATAGAAAAGTTTGTTTATATAGTAAATCGCTCAGAAAAGAGAATTTTTGTTTTTTTGATCAAAATATGATATGATAATTTTTTGGATTTTTAAATAATTTAATATTGTAAAGGTTTTCCCTTGCCCCCAAAAAATCAAGAAAAAAACAAACCCGATAAGGAAAAACAAACCCGCAAGATCAAATTAAAAATTTTACATTCGGCAAAAGCATCGCTCTTAGAGGTAAATAGCTCCAATCGCTCCCCTAAAAAGCCAACCTCAAACAAAAAAACATCTCTCCTAAAAGATGGGATAACCAGCAAGTCAATAACTTTTCCGAAATTTTGCTGTTTATTTTGGGATAAAATTAATCAAGGACAATTTTCTGAGCTTTTAGAGTTAATAACAACAATAAAGTTTAACTCTATAAAAGATCAAGAAATGCTACTCGCTGCTAAGTATTTTACTAATTTTATAGCCAACGCCGATTATCAAACGGCAGCAAAATTTTATAATGAAAAGATCCACTTGGCCACACCTAATAACGGATACTCAGAAACGCACGTATGCTTTTTAAAAAGATTGGTGATTAGGTTTTATCTTGCGCTAACGGAATTAACCGAACTGAAGCAAATCGACAACCAGAATTTTTGTCGATTGATCAACGATATTTTGCAATCGTCAAAATCGACTCCAAAAATAAATCCGGAAGATTTATTGGAGGATTACCTAATGGCACTGGCAATTTATTTTTTTAATGGCCAACCTCATGTCGCAGATCTACTTTTTAAGGAAGCTTTGGCGGCCGCTTCTTTAACAAAAAATACTCTCTGTTTGATTCGTCTTTGGGGGTGTTATGCCGATCTCAAAATTTCCTCTCTCAAACTAAAGGTTAGAAACTTTAATGAATTCGCCGCTGTTCTGCCAACTGCCGCTCATTACTTAAAGTTAGACGATAACGACTCAAAGGCGCTTCGCAACGAAAAGATCTTTTGGATATTTAAAATTACGCTCTCAGTTAACCCTGAGATCAAGAAAGCTTATTGTGATTTTTATAAAGGAAAAAATTTTACAACATGCGCCCAAATTTTGTTAGCGCAAATAAAATCAGATCAAATATATACCAGCGATCAACCTAAAATACTTAAAGAGATAAAAACTAACTTCATCAAATTATCCGCTCGATATAAAAATCTTTTTTATGGAACAGCTTTCCGCCTTATTTTTGCGAAAAATTTCGCAAATCTTTCGGCAACAAAACAATTTGCTAAAGAAATTCTAGATAAAATTTGCCAAGAGACTATCAGTAACTCACCCACCTTAAAACTATTAGCCGCTCAAATTATAGAAACTTACTCTTTGATTGGAGATCAGCAATCGGCGCTAACCATATCTAATAAGCAGATTTCTAATATTGATCTGAATCAACCAAACCAAATTGTTTCTAATACTTTGTATAGGTGTGGTGAAATTTTATACGCTAACAAAAATTTTGATGACGCAATCGATCTACTTCGCCAAAGTGTGAAAATTGACGAAGAAATTGGACATCCTCTTGAAAGCGCCAGAAAACTCGGTCTGCTAGCGGAGGTAATATTTTACAATCAACTTGCCCGAGAAAATTGGGTTTTTTCTAGCAACATCGCTGAAGAACCTCTACTCTTAATAGAAAGGTCTGAAAAATTAATATACGACAATATTTCTCTGTCAAACGATATGCCAAACCTGCTAATACCAGTATTAATTTTAAAGGGACAAATAAAACAAGCAATCGGTTCTCAAATCGAAGCAATTAAAGCTTTTGACAAAGCGCGAACTTTAGCTGAAGCAATTGGCGATCGCTTAAAAGTCAACCTAATATTCGCGATGCTTGGAAACGCTTATAGTGAGTTAGCGGTAAAAAATAAAAACCTTTTCGGGGAAGCTAATAGTTTTCTCATTCAAGCTCTAGCCTTTTTTGAAGCCAGTAAGCTTTATAAAATAGCTTGGAGAGTGGCTTACAATTTAGCGCTTTTATCAATTCAGCAAAGTTCTCGAATTGTTTCTTCAGAGCAAACCCTCGCCTTAATTTCGCAAGCAAATGACTGGCTGATAAGAGCCTATTCCTTCGCGCTTTTAGGGAAAAACCAACCGGAACAACCTATTTATTTTTGCAATCAAAATCTCGATGAAAGTATTATCTTTTATCTAGGAGAAAAAATCGCGTCTGAATTTTTTGCCGATCAACAAGAGATGATCGAATGGCGCAATCGCCGACAAGAATTTGAAAAGTCAAAAAACGGCAACAAAAACAAAACCAATATTACCGCTAAAAGCCAAGAAAAACCAAATAAAAAATTTCGCAACCTGCTTTCTTTAAAATTAGAGAGTAATCTTATAAATTAACGCTTTGCGCCTTAAGTCAATTTTGGTTGAATATTCTCAATATGAGAAAATCACCCGATAATAAGCCGCGAAGGGTAATTTACCCTCTCTTTTGGATACTGGCTCTACTGACTCTTTCTCAACTTACTCGCTTTTCAAACACTTTCAGGATAACGGTTAAAGAAAATAAGGCTTTTTTTTCCCTTCATCAAGAAGAGATAAGCGAGCAGATCAAAATCGAAAAAATCAAATCAATTAAAGCGGTTCTTCAAAATTCAATGATTCATACCGCCGCAGTAAGATCGCTTAAAATCAATCAAGAGTATTTTTGGAAACCAACTCTCTCTTTTTATCTGTTTGGCAGAGATCTTTTCGGCAACCTTAAAAGCGTTAATACACAATCCTTTTTCAAAAGCTTTGGGGATTGGACTCATGATCGTTTTCGCGACCAATCAATTAAAATAGCTGACACAACCCTCACGCCACCTTTTACGATTGATATTGAAATCCTTGGACGAGGCGAACATTCGATTATTTTAGAGGATACCTCCGGAAAGCTTGTTGCTTTTAACGGTTCAGATGGTTTTATCGACAATTCAATTGGAATTTGCGTTGACAATCAATGTTTTTACGGCACCTACACGAACGAAACAAGAGAAACAAATATTCTAAGAATTTTCAATTTTTTTATTGAACTCGCGCTAGTTGGTTATTTGCTTTTTCTGATATCAAAATTTTTTTTAAAGTTTCAAAATCCAAAGAAAAGCCAGAGTGGCTATCGAATATCCAATTTATATCTTGCCATTGCCATAATCAGCATCTCTCATTTTTGTCTATGCTTATGGTTTAACAAGGAGATTTTAGGGGGCATCCCTCATATACCAGACTCAGCCATTTATTACAGACAAGCCATTCTGTTGGCTGACGGCAGATATTTAGCGGATTTGCCACCAACACAACCTCACCAAGCGTTTCTTTCAAATAGCTCGATATTAAGGGAAAATGGTATCGAATATCGGCACGCGAATCTTTTCTGGCCATTAATCTTGGCGCCATTTGTAAAATTCAACTTGGCTTTTATTATGCCTCCACTGCTTTCAACGCTCAATGTTTGGCTAATTTTTCTCTTGGTAAAATATTTTTTTAATTCTCAAACAGCTATCTTGTCATCTCTTTTTTATGGACTTTCTCCATTTTCGATTATTATGGCAGGCGACTACATGCAACACATGCCAACTTTGACTTTATTTTTAGGAGGAATTTTATTTTTTCTACTCGCCGAACAAAAAGCGTATTTCGGAATTATTTCAGGATTCTTACTTGCGTACTCCTTTGGCATAAGACAGTTAACAGTTACTGCTCTGCTTATTCCATTCGCGCCCCTACTGGCGGCAAACATAAAAATATTTTCACGTCAAATATTGTGGGCGCTAACAGGCGCCCTGCCCGTGTCAATTCTTTTTCTTTACAATAATTATTTAATTACCGGATCGTCGTTGAAACCAATTCATAGTTATTTACACGCTCTGACTATAAGTGTTTCAAATTTAAACTTTGGTTTAAATCAAATTGATTCTCATTTGGCTTATTTACAAAGCATCCTCTGGGGGGGAGAGCTCTCACTGCTATTTTGGGGAGCAATTTTCGCAGGTCTTTTCTTCTCTACCGATTTTAAAAAACTCTTTCTTGCTATTGTTTTTTTATCTCTGTCAGCTGGCTATTCTTTGCTTAATACCTCAGGCTTGCACGGCTATGGTCCGCGATTTCTTTTTGAAGGGTTGCCGGCTCTTTTCATTTTAGCTGGATGTTGCTTTGAAAAACTACTCTCAGAGAAGATTCTTTGGAAAAAATCCCTCGTTATAATATTTTTATCACTCTTGGTCATATCAAATGTCGTATCACTAATAAAAACTCTCCCTTTATATAGGGGGTACAATCAAATTAATGAAAAAAAGTTTCTTGAACTCAAAACCTTCCCCGAAAAAACTCTCTTTGTTACACAAACAAACAATTGGAACGGCATGGAACTGGGAGCCGCAATCTTTGACCCAGAGTTTAAAAAATATCCTTTTATTAAAACCTTACCAAACAACTCAGAGCAAAAAATCATCGAGTATTACTCTGAGCTTGGATATCAGATAAAGCATCTAGACTAAAAAAACTTCGCAACTTTCACGATCAATTTTCAAGAAAAATACCGCTCACGTTTTTGCAAAACACTTCCTAGAAGGAGGCTATTTGCCGATACAAAATTTTGAGAATATCTTGCCAAGTATATCCTCATCATAAGTTCTGCCAATAAGCTCTTCTAAAGAACGCAATGCCGATCGAATTTCAGCTGAGACAATTTCTATCGGTAAATTGTCAGCAATAGCTTTCAAAGCATGCTCTACTCCTATTTTGGCTTCGCTTAAACAATCTCGATGACGTTCATTGGTTAAAATATGGTTTGCTTCCGCAGAGATATTTACCCCACGCTTAACCTCTTCTACTAACGCTGAAGTTAATATCTCAATCCCGCTTTTCTCTTTGGCGGATATATAAAAACTCTGCTCGCAAACTTTTAGATCACAAGTTATAGCTCCAATAGCGGCTTGATTTAAATCAATTTTATTGACTACAAGCCAAACTTTCTTCGCCTTTTCCTTAAGATAGGGCAATACCGATTCCCAAGATTTGACATTATCGTCTGCGTCAACAACCAACAGAACTAAATCAGCCAAAGCAATTTTATCAATCGCCAGCTCTATGCCTATCTTTTCAACTTTGTTTTCGGTCTCTCTAATTCCAGCTGAATCGCAAAATATAAAGTGAAAACCCTCGATATTTGCCTGTTCTTCGATAATATCGCGCGTGGTTCCCGGTTCTTCAGTAACAATAACGCGACTATTGCCAAGCAAAAGATTCATCAAACTCGATTTGCCAACATTAGGTGGACCGCAAAAAAGCACTCGGTAACCCTCTTTGACAACTATTCCAAGAGCGTAACTATTGATTAGTTTAGCCAACTCATGATTGGTTTTTCCCAAGCTGTCAGCTATTTGTTCTAATTTATTTGGCTCAATGTCTTCTTCCGGAAAATCAATACTAGCTTCTATTTCTGCTAAAGCGTCGCGAAGCGGTTCTCCAAGATCACTCACGATTTTGCTAAAACGACCCTTAAGTTGTTGACTAGCAAGATAGAGAGCTGATTCGCTGGTAGCGTTAATTAAATCAGCAATCGCTTCGGCTTGAGCTAAATCAAGTTTGCCACTTAAAAAAGCTCGCTTACTAAACTCTCCCGGCTGAGCGGGAGTAATTCCATAAGCATAAAGAGAGCGCAAAATTTTGGTGACCAATAGAGGACTGCCGTGAAATTGAAATTCAACCACGTCTTCTCCGGTAAAACTGTTTGGTTGCGGCATAAAAACAGCTATCGCTGTGTCGATGATCTGCTTACTGCCAAAATCCAATATTTCGCCAACCACCATCATGCGAGGATGTTCGATTGGATCTTTAAGCGAGCGAAATATCTCTCGCAGAGCCATTTTTGATTCAGGACCGCTGACTCTAATAATAGCTATGCCAGCGGGATGAGGGGCGGTCGCTAATGCGGCAATTGTTGTCTGAAAAGTAACGCCCGTCATTGGTGAAGCTTATTTTTAAATTAATGTCAAAATATAGCCAAAAACAAAAATTGCTAAGCTGGCCATAATTGTCGCCCGATATGGATGAAAAATTTTCTCGCTCTTTAAAAAATATTGTTGGACTATCGAGATTATATTGTTTATTAACCAATACAAAACTAACCCAGATGGAAAAGGAGAGATCATAAATATCACGGTAAAGACAACGCTCATAATAAGCATGGTGCGACGCTGTGCCGGATCGCCAACGGCTGGAGCCGTCAATTGCTGAATAATCATACTTGCTCCCATTATCAAAACCATAACCGGAATACCCATACCTAGCAAATTAAGCCTTTCAGGGGCTGAAAGATCGTTGATCCAGAGAGCAAAATTAGCGTGTCTAAGTTCAATCGAATTATTAAGGGCATTATACAAACCCAAAAATACAGGAATTTGAATTACAATCGGCAAGCAACCTCCCATAGGATTTACGCCGCGATCCTTATAAAGTTTCATCATTGCTTTATTAAGCTCAGTTGGATCTTTAATGCGCTCTTTTAATGAGGTAATTTCTGGTTGTAGGCTTTGCATAGCCTTCATCGACTCAAGGCTTGTTTTGGTAAGAGGAAGAAAGATAAATTTAATTAACAAAGTCAGCAAAATAATAGCCAAACCATAGTTTCCAAATATTCCGTAAAAAAATTTAATGCAAAAAAGAAGTGGATGAGCAACAAATGCAAATATTCCAAGATCAACAGCGCGATGTAGTTCATAACCAAGTTTTTTAAGACGATCATAATATTTAGGCCCAAGGTAAATTTTTATATTCAAATAATCGGAAACTCCGCCAAAATAAACGCTGGAAAAATTATCAGTATGCAGGGTGGCGGTTTGCAATCTCTCCGACTGCGCTCGATCTGTTGCTACTCGAGCTAAGTTTGGAGAGATTAGGGCGGCAAGAAAATATTTATTTCCAAGAGCAATCCATTCCGCCAACCCATGAGGAGTCGCTCGCTTATCGGTATTAATTTCCTTAAACAAGTGGAGTTTATTATCTTGCAGAGAGCTGATCTGGGTCGGGTTAATTTGCTCCTCTAAAGATTTGCGATCAATTAAGTGATTCCAATTAATCCATAATGGCTGAGGGCGCTTCTCTAAGTTTTCAAACGAGTTAAGCTTTACGCTAACTTCCCCCAAGTAGGTTTCATCAGAAAAAAACACTTTTTTCCTAATTGTTCCAACACCTTCAAGCTCTCCCTCTAAAGTCAAAGAAAGTTCGCTAACTGGGACAGATAGAGGAAAAAAGATATTTTTGCTTAAAGACTTTTCGTAAGGCTTATCGTTTACTTCAACTAGTTTATAAAGAACCTTGGCATCGCTTTTATTGCCTACAAACAATCCTAACGGCAATTCAAAATCTTCACCACCACTGACCATATCAAGAATTTGATCAGAGCGATTTTTTGCTTTGTAATTTAAAAGTTTAAAGCTCTTAAGACGCCCCCCCAAAAGAGTCAATTGATAATCGATCTTTTCCCCCCGAACATTGATTATCCCCTCTTTTTCAATCTCTTCTATTGATGGCAAGATAACTCCATTTTTCAGATTTCGATCTTGGTCACCATCATTAGCCACTCTCGCAGAGACTATTGGTTGCTCTGCCATTTTTTTTGGCAGCTCCTGATTTTGTTCAAGCCGCCTATTGGCGGCTCTATTTGCCGGAGCAATTTGCCACTCATACCAAAATAGAAACACAAAAATACAAATCAAAACGGCCAAAGCGTTTCTATTCTCCTCAATTGGCGAATTTTTCATTATTTAATGAACCTCAAAATTATTAAAATTTTTCTCTTGTCTAACACTAATCTCTCTTGTCCCATCTAATGGGTCAAATCCTCCCGAATGCAAAGGATGACACCTTAGTAACCGCTTAATTGACAAAAAACTACCGAAAAATAAACCCTTTTTAATTAAGGCTTCTTGGCAATAGTCAGAACAGCTTGGGTAAAACCTACAACGCTCCCCAAAAAGGGGAGAAATTAATTTTTTATAATATAAAAAAATTAATTTGATTAGGTGACTATACGTCTGGCTAATAAGATTCATCTTGGCGCTATTTTAAGATATCGTTTTATGGCTTTTTCTAACTCCTCTATAATTTCCTCATTTTCGAGCTCGCACACTCCACTGCGAGCAATCACTGAGATATCAAGAGCTCTCTCAAAACCTAATCGCCGCGTCCTAAACCATTCGCGAACAACTCTTTTAAATCTATTGCGTCTAACGGCCGACTTATCAATCTTAGTTGATATTGTAATTCCAAGCCTAGATTGATTTCTAAGCGATTTTGCAATCAACATCAAAATATATTTTGTGGCCGCGTGAGAGGCTCTTTGCTTGTGCTTATTATAGTCAGCTGATTTTAACAGGCGAGCTGACTTCGTAAAAGAAAACTTTGGCACACCAATTTGGTTAATAAAAACAAAGCCAACTCTAGCAATTAAAAATATAGAAAACTATTATTTTATTTGTTATCTATAAAATTAACTATTTATAGTGGCCCTTGCGCGGACTTGTCACTGATATCCGTTTGCGGCCTTTTGCTCTACGAGCATTTAGCACTTTGCGTCCGGCTTTGGTTCTCATTTTTTGCCGAAAACCATGAGTTGTGCGCCGCGATTTTTTACTTGGCTTGTATGTTCTTTTCATCTTAAGATAATCTCCTTAATGAGTTTTGTTTTGCACCACTAGCCTATTGTAAACAAAGATTAAAGCAAAATAAATAAAACCAAGGTAATAAATTCAAGAAAAATACAAAGAGTGAATTACAAAACTGTTATATTAACCGCATTAACTCTATTTATCGGATTTTTTGCGAGCAATTTGCTTGCAAATGATCAATCAAATGTGGGTGGAAATTCAGCAAATTTAAAAGGCAAAGGGGTAAAAACGGCTAATGCCGAACCAACCCCCACGATAGATCCAGCAATTGTTTCTCCTTGGGAAATCCTTCAACTTTCAACAAAAGCTTCCCTATTAACAGCCCAAGAATTAAAAACATTGAACCTAGACCCAAAAGATAAAACTAATAGGCTGATTATAGCAACCTTTAGAAAGGTTGCCGCTAGTTTAAAACTTTGTTCCGTCTCGATTTCACTGGCAAACCGAGATTTCCTGCGAGCGTTTTCTAAACTACGTCAAGCTTCTAGAGAACTCGAGATAATTATCAACAAAGTTCAAGCGCCAAACGAGCAATTGTTTGATAGATTAAAAAAACTAATTAGCCTTTCTTCTTATTTAGGGGATAAGTTTGGGATTGAAGCTTCTCGGCGAAGATCTGGAGGCGCTTTGAGCGACAAAGAAAAGCTCCTTTTGTCAAAGATAAAAAATCGCCTACTCACTGTCAAACACATGCTTTCATCTTTTTTGGATTTTATACAGAAAGAACGTTTAAGTGTTAATAGCAATATAATTAATCGACTAAACAGCTTATTGCAAATAATATCATCAGAGATTGAACTTAATCCTACTCTTAAGTCTTTCTGTGATCTTTTGATTGCGATTGATAATTTAAAGGGAGAATGGCAAGGAATAACATATTTTCTAAGCAATAGCGTCAAATTAACTTATATTCCTCTGGACGCAGAGATTGATACTCTAGATAATGTATCTCACAACGCTTATACTTTCAGCGAATTTGAGCCACGTTGGGATCTTTATTCAGATAAATTTAAACTAGAAGATCAACAGATACTTGAAACCATAACAGAGCTCAAAAATATTCAGCTAACAACAGAAGAAGAGGTTCAGTTAAGCGAATATCTGGATAAAACTCTTTTTGCCGAACCAATTGGCGATGATATTGAGCTTGCCTTTGGTTTAGAAAATTAGGGTGCATGACCATTTATTGAATCGGCTCAACCACCGAAATAGTTTCGATATGATGAGTCTGTGGAAACATATCTAGTAGAAAGATTCTCCGCAAATAAAGTCCATTCTCCTGTAAAATTTTTAAATCTCTTGTAAGGGTTGGCAAGTGGCAACTAACGTAAACCAACTGATTGGTGTTTTCGCTGTTTAACATTCGCACCAGTTCTATCGCTCCGCTCCTCGGAGGATCAATTAAGATATCTCTTTTTAGGGGATATTTACGGATATATTTTTCATAGCTTTTACGAACAAAAGTAACTCGATCGCTTACTTCCAATTCAATCGCCTTCTCTTGTCCGTACTTAACAAGGGCTTTGTCGCACTCAACTGCCGTCACCTGTTTCCCCGTTTGAGCGAGCGGCAGTGTAAAATTGCCCGAGCCTGCGAAAAGCTCTAAAATATCCACCCCAGAGAGTTGCTGACAGACAGTCTCTACTAATAACGCGTTTGCCTCGTGATTAACCTGCGAAAAATGTCCGACCGTTCGCTTTTGGAGGGAGTCAGCTAAAGCGCTAACTATGTTATCGTTTCCATAAATAACGGAAAAATTAAATGGAGGCGATTTAACAAATCTAAGAAACAAATCGTGAATTTGCTCTCGATTGATCTTTTTTGCGGGCCTAACTTTAAAAACAACATTAACCTCTCCACCCTGTTCCTCAACTATAATATCATAAATATGCGGGCATGTATCTTGAATGATCAATTTAATCTCTTTCAATGAGCGATTGATGGCAGGAGAAGTTATGTGGCAATGCTGAACTTCTATTAGCCTACGGCTCAATGGTTGATAAAAACCGACAACCCCTTCTTTGGAAGCGTGGAAAATAACCCTTTTTCTATAATTCCACCCCGAAAATGTTTCTCCCAAAAAGACGATCGGTTCTTGTGGTTTAATTTCAGCTTGAGCGTTTAAAGTTTGCTCAACCATTCTTTTTTTTTCTTCTCTTTGTAAAGCGAGCTCCATGTGTTGCAACTGACAACCCCCACACTCTGAAAAAATTGGACAACGGGGCTCTATTCTATCCCTACTAGTTTCAAGAATTTTTACTAAATTAGCCTCGAAAAAACTGCCACCATCTTTAGTTATTTTGGCTACAACTAACTCTCCGGGAATCGTAAAAGGAATAAAGCATTTTTTACCGAGCGCGTCTTGTTTGCCATCAACAACTAAACCAACACAGCTACCGCCAAAGGCTAGACCAGACATTTTAACTAGAATTTGATCGGGCAAAAGCATTATAAAACTCCCTTATTGCAAAACTTAAGACGGCTTTTATTTTTTTTTAATAAGTGCAAAAATAATACCACTAGCTAATTACAATCTTTGTATATCATTTATAAACATGATCAGTAAAATATTTGTTTATGCGTTCCTTTTATTAGTTTTAGGATTAGGAACTTTTTTTGCGACCGGCTCGAGCCAAATTACCGCTTTAATACCAGCCTTCTTTTCAGTGTTAATATTTCTTTGTGGGCTCTGCGCCCGATCGGAGAAATTAAGAAAACACGCTATGCATTTAGCGGCTATCTTGTCTCTGGTGGGAATGGCGGCAACCGCTAAGGGAGTCGTTAAAATTCCAACCCTGCTAAAGGGAGAAGATATTGAAAGACCCCTAGCGGCAATTGAAATGTCAATAATGTTTATTTTGTCTCTCTGGTTTTTTATCGAGTGCTTTCGAAGTTTCGCTCAGGCTAGATTGTTTAAAAAATCAGAGTAAAAACTCTTATCGCTCACTGCAAACGTAGCCCATAGCTTCTTTTAATTATCTACGTTAATTAGACTCACTCTCGGTAACTCAATCAATAAGTCTTGAGCAAATTCCGAAATAACCAAAACAGCTTTTATCGGCTGCTAATAGTAGTATAAGGAATCAAACCTAACCCTTGAGCCCGCTTAATGGCTTTTGATACTTTGCGTTGATTATAAGCGTTAAGCCCCGTAAACTTTCTTCCCAAGATCTTACCACGCTCACTTAAATATTTAGAGAGCAAAGCTACATCTTTATAATCAATTACCCTGTTAGGATCTTGCAAAAATGGATCTAATCGCTTACGTCTTTTAAAAATAACAGTCCTTTGAATTGGCGGAAGTTGCTCTTGTTTTTTAACCCCATCAGCGGTAGCTCCAGTAGGGCGATCGGTTTTGCCGCGATCCTCAACTACCTTCATCGGTCGCTTGTTGATTAATTTATTATTTAAAGCTTCGATTGCTTTCTGAGCATCCTCTTCGGATTCCATCTCGATAAAAGCGAACCCTTTTGACCTTTTTGTTTCCCGATCAACAGCTATCACGGCACTAACAACAGGACCAATCTCATCGAACATCCCTTTAAGATCGTCGTTACTAACTTCAAAATCTAAATTACTGACAAATAATTTCTTGCCCACTAAAAATTCTCCTAATAAAAAAGAGGTTATGTAGGATATCAAAAATGTAAATAAAAGTCAAGAAAAAGCTTTGCGCCCGAAAGTTATGGTGAACATCACAAAAATATTAAAACTCTTCTAATCCTTGCCGCGTTTCGCTCGCTTGTCCCTGCTCATCTCCAGCAAAAAGTTTTGTTTCTTCCTGTTTGCGTCGTTTCTCACGGAGCGCGGCTATACATTTAATCGAATACCAACCCTTTTGGAAACAAACAGTTTCCGAAAAACCAATTTGGCCGCTTTCGATGAAAGCAAGCTTCTGACCGCATCGGCTTGGGGTGGCATAAATACGCGTTAAGTTTGGGATCTCTTTTATGACAAAGCGATTTTGATCTGGTGTTGGCATAGCTGTTTGCTCTTGAAAAAAATCCTCATTTACAAACGCTTGCGGATATCCCGTGTTAGTATCTCCTGTTAGTTTAATTTTATAATTTTTACAATTTAATGATGCCAAGCGAAAAGCAAGCTTAAAAGCTTCTAACTCTAACCTATTTGTCTGTTCATTTTTTTGAGGATGCTCCCGCAAATTAGGAGAAGGGGGAAGCGGAATTGGAGTTGGACCTACCTGTTTAGGAGCAAAAGGATTATAGTTTTGTGAACCTCTTTTTAAAACATCAAAAATATCTTTTAATCTCTTTTCTATCTTGTCGCTTTGCTCTTGAATTCCGGTAGCTGGGATAATCCGCGCCAAATCATCAAAACTACTCCCTAATTCTTTATCAACAGAGCCAAAAGAACCAGCTAACGGATTAAATGAGTCAGATTGCGGCGAATCAATAACCGCGAATACTTCATAACGATCAAGCTCGCTTGCTCGCAAGCAATTTTTTGAATCAATTCCATCTCGGGCACAAATTGCGACCGAATTTCCAGGATGAAGTTTCAAAACCCGCTGAATGTAATCCAAACACAAGGGATCACTTGGGGAGCCGGCATGCCTTAATGAATTCAAAAGTTGCGGCATGCAAAGTTTGGCTACAACCTTCTCGTAAGCCATTAAAAGATAAGCCCGATTATCAATGGTTGGCTTGACGCGAAAAGAGTCTTCAGCGTTAGCTAGTTGCCAACGCAAAAATTGATCAATGCTGTCAGGAAGATTTTCTTGATCCTTAAGGGCAGCGGTAGGAAGTTCGAAGCGAGAATCCTCAGCCAAAGGAGTTTTTTCGGCAATGCCAGCAGAAGGTTTAATCTCGATCTGCGGGCTTGGAGCGCTTGGCACTTCCGCCAAGAGCAACTTGCCAAATGCCCCGATATTAACTAGGGCGCAAACTGCTAAAAAATTGATATATTTCATAGATTAGTTATTATTTAGATTGTCCGCGTCCTTATCAAAAAATATAATTCTAGTAATTAGATGTTAAATCACAATTGGCTTGTTCGCTTATATATTTTAGCATTTTTTATCCTTCCTAAAAGAGCCTTAAGTAAACTAGTCGGTTACTTGGTAGAAGTTCGCCGCCCCAAGCGGCTCGCCAAAGCGGCGCTGAAATTTTTTGTTCGCCTCAGCGGAGCCAATTTAAGCGAAGCTGAGCTTCCTTTAGAATCTTATCCAAACATAGGAGCTTTTTTTAGAAGAAGGCTTAAATTATCCGCCCGCACTGCTGAAAATTCGCCCCTCATCTCACCGGTCGATGGGCTTTTAAGAAGCGCTGGCGAAATTGATTCAAACACCGAATTCCGAATCAAAGGAGGAACTTATAAAATTTCAACTCTTTTGGGAGAAAAAAACAATTATGATTTCAAAGATGGTTTTTATTTTAACTTTTACCTCTCGCCAAAAGATTACCATCGAGTTCACTTCCCATTATCAGGAGAGATATCTAATCTTTACAAAATTGGCGGCTCTCTTTTTCCTGTAAATGAATTATTTCATTCTAGCTTGAAAGATCTTTACGTCCGCAACGAAAGGCTAGTTTGCTTATTAAACAGCCAACACGGAGCCGCCGCTCTAGTTATGATCGCCGCTCTTAACGTCGGCGATATCAAAATAACCGCCGATTCCGCGAAAAACACAATTAAAGCCTTCCAAGAGTTTGCTTACTTCCAAATGGGTTCGGCTGTAGTCTTACTGCTTAATCATAATTGGCGGCAAAATTTTAACTTCGCGGCGCACCACCAGCGAACAGTTAAAATCGGAGAAACTCTAGTTGAGCTCGTCAAATAAATTTTCAGCTTCTATCATCCATTTTTCGGCGCCAACTTTTATCCCATCTTCCCAAAAAGCCGGGTCGTCAGCTTTTAGATCAAAAGGCGCGAGCAGATCTACTAAATCTTTTGATCCCCCCGCCTTAAGCATCTCAATATACAAAATTTCAAATTTATCCCTCTCAAAACGCGCGCGAGCGGCGAATAAACTTTGCGTCAACAATTCTCCAAAGGCGTAAGCGTAAACATAAAACGGCGAGAAAAAATGCCTGATATAAGACCAGAGAAAATCCATATCTTGATATTTAAATATATCGCCATCATCGCCGTACAATTTTTTAGTCGCTTCCAACCAAAGCTCGGCAAATCTCTCCTGAGAAATCTTTCCTTTTTTCCGCTCCTCGTGAAAACTCTCTTCAAATATCGAAAAACTAATCTGTCTGATTACCGTGTTTGTAAATCCCTTTAACTTTTCCATCAACATCGCAAGCCTGCGGCGCTTGTCGTCGGTTTGGCGAAGCAGTTCTTCAAAAGTCAACATCTCGGCAAAAATAGAGGCGGTTTCGCAATAAGCGATCGGCGCATGAGACATCAAAGCGCCCTGCTCTTTGCCGGCAAGCATTCCATGAACAGCGTGTCCAAGTTCGTGCGCAAAAGTCATCACATCTCTGGAACTGCCTAAATAATTCAAGAATGTATAACTTCTCTCTCCAAGAGGCGCTGGCATTACTACCGAATAATTAAAGGCACCACTCTGTTTAGCCGCGTAAACCGGAGCATCAACCCAACGATTACTAACCATTCGATCAACAAGCTCCACTAAAAGCGGACTAAAAGATAAAAAACTTTCGCGAACAATTTGATTTGCCTCTTGCCAAGAAATCTTAGATTCGTCAACCAAAATCGAAGCGTTTCTATCAGACCAGCCAAGCGGGGCGATACCAATCGCTTTCGACAATAACTTATAATAACGCCTGTTGATTTCGGCGCCCTTCAGCAAAACAGCCTGATGGAGACTTTTGACTAACCCATCTGAAATGCGATTATCTAAATTTCTGGCTGAAAAAACATTGGCGTAACCACGCTCGCTATCTTCGATATTTTTAATTCCAGCAACCAAATTGAAGCATTTAGTTGATATTGGCGCCATCTTTGTTTTGAGCGCGTCGTTGACCTCTTTTAACATATAGGCACGTAGGGTTGCATTTCCACTGTTATTGATCAGTTCAAGCGCCTCCGTGATATTAAGATCCGATTCATAACATTTATGATCTTTAAACCGCTGATCGGAAATTCTAAATTTCAGCTCGCTTTCCGTCTCCTTGAATAAATTGTCCCACTCGTCAATTCCAAAGGGAGAACGAACAGCCAAAGCTCGCTCAACTTCCTCGCTTAAAAGGTGTTTACGTTTTGCTTTTATATGTCGCAAGAAACCACTGTGCTTAGCCACGATAGGAATATTTTTTATCTGTTCGGCAAGAACTTCTTCGGGCAGTTCACCAATTTCAATCGGAAAGAAAGAAAGATGGGCGCCATAATCTCTGCTCAAACGTTCAAAAATAACGCTCTCTTTTTTTTCAAACTCATAATTTTTAAGATCGCAAGCTCTTTGAAGAGCAATGTAAAGATTTAGCTTGCTGGCTAATTCATAAATTCTTTGCAGATCAACTATCGCTTCTCCGAGTCCATCAACCAATCTCCCTTTATATTTCTTGGCAAACTGAGCCGTAAGCACGCTATAGCGATCAAGATCAGCTTCGATCTGAGGATCATTATGGTCAGCATAAATGTCGCTTAGATCAAAACGGACATCCTTACACCCCAAGAGATAATGCTCTCCAGCTTTTATTATGCCTTTTTGGGCAGAGTTTCCATCTTTATCAGTCATCAATACCCTCAATAAAATACAAATACTGTTCTAGACAAGAGTCTGTTAATTTGAGATATTTGATCAAATATTGTTTGATCAAAGCCAATGAGTTTGCTTTTAATAGACAAACCACGTTATCCCTACCACCGCCACAGCAAGCACGCTCCTAAACTTCCGGAGACAGCTCACAAGCAAGCAAAACCAAAAAATTTTCCGGTTAAAGCTTTAAAGAGAATTATTAAAGAGATCAAAATCTTAAATCAATCTCCTAATAAAATAGAAAATTGTGAGGATTTGATTAAGGATTCTCTTATCCCATTAGCCCTTAAAATACTCTCTAGTAATTTTACCCCAGAAAGATTCAAATTGGTAAGCTTATTTATTAAATCTTCAGAAAGCCTTTTAACTCGCCAACAAGATTTAGATCTTTCAAAAACTAACCACCAAGTTGTTTTTTTAAATTTAATCAAAATACTTAAAGCAGATCTTCTGATTAAACAAGCGCGAGAGCTTGCTACAATACCAATTGACCAAACACGGCTTGCCCAAAAAGCCTTTGAGGTTATTGATCTTTTTATCAAACCCAAAGATAGGTCGACCTTACTCTCTAATCTACCAAATCACATACGAACCATAGCTCAAAGCAAAATGCTTTCAATATTAACAGCATGTTCAAAAATAGAGAAAAAAGAGCAAACAAGCGATCAGCATATCCTTATCGAAACCAGCAGGGATCGTTTAGCCAAGCTTTTAATCGAAAAATTAGAGAAAAAACAATTAAAAGCGCGTCATGCTCTATGTGCAATCGAATCTTTAGCGATTCACTATCTTAATCGGCAAATTATGGGATTACAACTCGAAAGATCCTTTGCTAAATTAAAGCCGCAAAGAGATCTTTTGTTTAGAATTCTTAGAGACGGCATTAAAATCTGCAGTACGCGAAAGAAAGAGAATAAACGCCTTCCTCAAGGAATAGTCTTAGCAGACCTGCTTCGCCTTCAAGCAATAGCGATCAATTGCGCTCTACAGTTGGGAGATAAAAAACTCGCGTATAAATTCTCTGCCTTGCTAATACAATCCTTTAAAAATAAAAATTATGGAATCAGTTCTCTTAACGTCTGCAAACAAGAACTGACTCTCGCCCATAGGCTTTTAAGAGAAAAAGCTCTCAATCTTGGGAAAAATCGGTCGGCAACTAATCACCAAGCGGCTATTGATTTTTTATCGAACAAAACCTCCCTTCGGGCTGAGGGATTTAACAAGCAACAATTAGATTGCTGGCTAAGAGGAGAAACCAATGCCAAATCATTCACTCTCATTTCTCGAACACAAGAAAACTTCTTTAATTTGCCATCCTTCTTGGAGTGCCGCCAAAAATTGATCTTACTAGTAGAGGCTTCAAAAGATTTAAGCCACGGACATAAACCTTTAAGGCGGCTTAAAGTCTTAAAACAATTTAACGCTTATAATCTTTGGGAACAAAGAGAACTTGCCTACCTTGGCAAAGTACTTTTTAAAAATCTATACAAACAAATAAAAGAATCAACCAAAATTGACGAGTCGCTTAAAGCAAGTTTCTATGTTGAGATCCTTGAATCTTTAAAAGCGATTCAACAACCAAGCTTTAATTATTCAGGTCTTCCCCATACTCCTCCAACAATCACCAAAAAGTATGAAGAAAAAATCAAAAAACGAATTTATCAACTATTGTCGAAGATTTTAAACACCAGCGCGTGGTTTCAACATAATTCTTCAGACCAAATTGCTTATATGCTAGAAGATTGCCACTGGACAATCAAAAAAGACATCCTTGACTACTCTGATTTAGACCAAGAGGAAGACGGTGGTCTTATAACCATAGATAAATCAAATTCAGATGTCGACAGCGAAGGGGTATTCTTCCTTCCAGAAGAAAAAAAGTTATATCAACTTCAAGAGCTACTTATCGAGCGCGCCAAAGACTTTATCAAAGAACCAAAGGCTGACGACGCATCTTTTGACTCGCTTAGCCGAGTTTATCAAATCTTAATCGTTAATGCTAACGACAATAGAAAATACAATAAATTCCATAAGCTCTCTTACGATTTAGAGCTACTCGGTTACCAAAGATTTTACGATGGCGAAAAAAGCTTATCAACTATGGCGATCATACTAGATGCAATCGAAAATCAATTCATTTCTCTGAAAAGCAAAAAAAGCTCTCTTCAACAAAGAAAAACGCGAATAAAAGAAACCATTCTTCGCGCAAAACGTTTTCTCGAAAAAGAAGAAAATATGATCTTTAAAACCGAAGCTCAACTCAAGAAACTTTCAGTAGAAAACCTTAGAAATCTCTCTTATGTTTTACGATGTTACCGTAAATTTTTAACGCTTCTAAATCCTAAAAATCAAATAGACCTTTACAATTGCAAGAGTTATGCTTTAGCAAGGCATCAAAAGTTAGTAAAAAAATATTTGCAAATTAAAACAAAAAAAATTTCAAATAGGAACCGCCCAGAGCAAGATTAAAAACCATAACCTCTCAAAGGCATTAGCGAGCTTTATAAATTTATAGATAACTTTAAGCTTTGGATCTAAAGATCCTCGTTTACAAGGGATCTGGCAACCGCATTAGGATCGGGATTATACCTTCCTTCATTAATTTGACGCCTAAGCTCTTCAGTTTTTCTGACTTTAGCCGCGAACCAACCTAATAATAAAGAAGTTATACCTCTTTTAACTTTTGGCTCGCTCTTATTTTTTATATTATCTTCTGACATATAGGGCAAAATACTATTTTAAGCCATTATAAATTTTATGTCGGCTATACAGCTTGATTACTTCACCCTTTTTAGAGAGAATTTAACGGATTAACTAAAAAATTATTTATACCTAAGTGGCTAATTTTAAGGAACTTTTATCAGACTTTCTAAAAAATTATCTTAAGGAGAGGTTTCCAGAAGTAGATAAATATTTCGATGTTATTAACCTCGAGTCCCCCTCAGCCAAAGAGTTAGGCGATATTGCTTTCCCCTGTTTTGGTCTGGCTAAATTATTTAAAAAAAACCCTTCTCAAATCTCGACCGATATTGCAGCTTCTTTAACAGCAACAAAGCAGGAGGCAACCGATCAATTTCCTGAATTTATCTCAAAAATCAATCATAATGGAGGATATGTAAACTTTTTTATTAAACCAGAAGTTCTAGCAAGCTCTGTCATAACTTCAACTCTAAGCGGGACTTTGACCAATCCGGCCGAGCGAAACGGCGAACGAGTAATGGTTGAATATTCTCAGCCAAACACCCACAAGGCGTTTCACGTTGGACATTGCAGGTGTGCCTCTCTCGGAGATTCAATCGCTCGCATTTTAGAATGGAACGGTAGTGAAGTGATTCCGGTTAATTATATAGGAGACGAAGGAACTCATGTCGCCAAATGCCTCTGGCTTTTCGAAAAAAAGTACAATAATTCCCTACCCAAAGACGCCGCCGAGCGGCGCGGCGAATTTTTAGGGCAAGTTTACTCCGAGGCGAACAACTTGTTAGATCTCGAAGCGCAAACAGCAGTTCCTTTACCGGGGGTAATCTCAGCCGAAATTTTAGCCACACAAGAGCACCCTAAAAAGAAAAATTGGCTCGTAATTAAACTTACTACTGGACGTTCAGGAGAAAAAACCGTTGTTAGCGGTTTAACCGGTTTTAAAATCGGCGACATTATCGCTTATGCGCCAACAGGCACGGAAATCGGCAGAAAAAAAATAGAAGCTCTTGATAAAGATGGAGTTACAAGCGAGGGTATGATCTTATCTTTAAAAGAAAGCACTCTTGGGGAAGATAACGACAAACCGGTAATTTTGCCAAAAGGAACTGCGGTTGGTGAAGAGCTAGTTGAAATTTATCGCTTCAATCGGAGCGATCCTCGCAAGTTGCTCGATATTATCAGCGAACGAGAGCAAGAAGTGCGAAAAAAATTGGCAACTTTGGAAAGCGAAGAACCGCAAGCAAAAAAAATCTGGCTTGAAACTCGCCAGTGGTGCTTGGATGAGTTTGAAGAGATCTATCGTTGGCTAAATTGCCGCTTTGAAAGAGTCTTTACGGAATCTGAAGTGCGAGATCTCTCAAAAGAGATAGTCCTTAATCATTATAAAAAAGGAAGTTTGATTTTGTCGGACGGCGCTATTGGCATAGATCTTTCGACCCACGGTTTAGGTTTTTTTATGCTACTCAAAAGAGATGGAACGGCTCTTTATTCAACCAGAGATCTCGGATTAGCGGAGATTAAATTTAAAGATTATAATATTGATCGCTCTCTATATGTGGTGGACGCCGCCCAGTCGCTTCATTTTAAACAACTTTTTAAAACTCTTGAAATTTTAGGCTTTCCTCAGGCGAAAAATTGCCACCACATCGATTATGCTCAAGTTGTTCGCCCGGAAGGCAAAATGAGTAGTCGCAAAGGTAATATCATTTTGTTTAACGAGCTTAAAAATCGGTTAATGAAAAAATTTGCCGACGAGCACTTAGCAAAATATGTCGGCGTTTGGAGTGAGAATGAAATCAGAGAAACAACAAGGCGGCTTGCTCTTGCCACCATTCGTTACGGAATGTTAAATCAGCTAAACAATACTCAGATTGTATTTGATCTCGACGAATGGTCACAAGTTTCCGGCAATACTGGCCCGTACATCTTATACGTGGGGGCTCGCATCAATTCTATATTAAGAGAGACATCAGAGGAAAATATTTTAGGCGCCAATTTTACTCTCTTAACAGATTCAAGCGAACAAGAGCTCATCAAGCAACTCGCGAAATTTAGGGAAAGCGTCGCGCAAGCGGTCAGCGAATACAGCGCACAACCAATATGTGTCTACTTGTACGAGCTTTGCAAAAGGTTCAACTCGATGTACGCGAAGGTATCCATATTAAAAGCCGAAAGCAAACAGTTAAAACTTGCTCGGGTTGGTCTAATCAAAGCCGTCCGCGTCGCCATAGTTGACGGCTTAAAACTCCTCGGTATTGAGAGCGTTGAAAGAATGTAAAAAGCGGGTAATTTTTTATCCTACCTCAATTAAGCGTGAAAGGTGTTGTGTTTACGACCAAAGATAACTGTCGAGCAATCAACTTTAATAATTGAACCTTTCTCCACGATTTTCGAAAGGAAAATACCTGGTTCAAAAGCTCGGTCTTTTAAAATTTCAATGCGCGATGGCTCAGTAAGTGTCATCAGCGCGTGAATATTAAAGTTAATTTCAACCAAGGCATTGCCCGGCTCCTCATTTAAAATTTTTGTAATCATCCCGAAAATCGGATATGTTTTGCCAATTTCGACTTCTCCATGAGCAACTTCTAATCCGAACTTTTCAAAGAGATTATCTTCCGCAACCGGCGCCTGATCGTTTTGATTATTAAAATTATCTTCCATAAATCAACATTACTTTAAATCTACTAAGCCACTAGCGGCAAAAACACTTCAGATTTTATAAGCGCCGCGTTAAAAGTGAGATCAAAGAAACAAAGAAGATTGATCCAATAAAGTTGCCAACCTTAAACTTAAAATAACAAATTTAACCATCAAAGAGCAAAAAATCAGTAGAATTTATAGTGGAAATTAGCTATAATTGGTACGTTTATCTTGTAAAAAGCCAACTAAAACAGGATATTAACAAAATATTTCGATAATTTTCTCCTTTAAAATCAAAAAGTGCCTGAAGTTGTCAAAAAAGTTGAAAGCAAGCCATCGTTTCCGTTGTTAGAAGAAGCAGTTCGCGAAAGATGGTCGAAGGAGGAAACCTACAAACAAACCCTCAACAAAACACGTTTTGGCAAAGAATTTATATTTTACGATGGACCTCCTTTTCCAACCGGTAGTCCGCATCACGGAACTTTATTCGTTTCTATCCTTAAAGACCTAATTCCACGCTACAAAACGATGCGGGGATATTACGTGCCACGCGCTTGGGGGTGGGATTGCCACGGATTGCCAATAGAAACAATCGCCGAAAGCAATCTTGGAGTCAAAGAAAAAAAAGAGATCGAAAGCAAAATTGGGGTAAAAAGCTTTAACGACGAATGTCGCCGCATAATTCAAAACTTTAATAACGCTTGGAAAGTCTATATAGATAAAATCGGTCGCTGGGTGGATTTTGACACTCCATACTCAACCGCCAGTTTGCCTTTTATGGAGTCAGTTCTTTGGGCTTTCACCGAAAGTTATAAAAAGGGACTTATTTACAAAGATTACAGATCGACTCCTTATTGTTGCCGGTGCGAAACTCCACTTTCTATTTCTGAAACAAGGCTTGATGATGCCACCAGAACGAAGCAAGATCGCTCTGTTATTGCCAAGTTTCGCGTTAACACCAAGCAAGACAAACCTCTTTATGCGCTCGCTTGGACAACAACACCGTGGACCCTGCCAGCAAATTTCGCGTTAGCTGTTGGGGCAGAGTTAGAATATCTGATTATTGAACACAAAGATGAAAAATTACTACTGGGAAAATCAGCTCTTAAATTACTGCAAAAAGAGCTGGGCAATAATTTTAAAACTACAGCCTCGCTAACCGGCGCAGAGCTTGCAAATCAAAATCTAACTTATCAACCTTTGTTTTCTTACTACGAAAATATCTCGAAACAAGCTTTCAAAATTATCGCGGCGGATTTTGTTAGCGATATTGAAGGAACTGGAATCGTACATATCGCCCCCGGCTTTGGAGAGGACGATTATTGGCTCGGTAAAAAACATAATTTGCCGATTTTGGCTCCACTCACTTCAGATGGAAAATATCTGGAGGAGATAAATGATTTTAGCGGTAGATCCGTGCTTGAAGTTAATAGCGATATTATTAAAAAATTGCGCTCCGAGAATAAGGTTTTTTCCGATGGAACTTACGAGCATAACTATCCTCACTGTTGGCGTTGTCGTACTCCTTTAATTTATAGAGCGATTGACGCTTGGTATTTTGACATCGAAAAGATCAAAGAAAATCTGCTAGCTAACAATCAACAGATCAATTGGCGCCCGGACACGGTTAAAAACGGGCGTTTTGGCAAATGGTTGGAGAACGCCCGCGCTTGGAATATCTCTCGTAATCGTTATTGGGCGACGCCAATTCCGGTTTGGAGATGCAACAGTTGCGAGCACGAAGAAGCATTAGGAAGCATCGCCGAAATTGAAAAACGCAGTGGGGTAAAAATTTTCGATCTCCATAAAGAATATTTAGATCCAATAACTTATAGTTGTTCTAAATGCCTAAAGGGCACGATGCGGCGAGTGTTAGAAGTGCTAGATTGCTGGTTTGAATCGGGTTCGATGCCTTATGGTCAGTGGCACTATCCTTTTGAAAACAAAGAGCATTTTGAAAACCACTTTCCGGCTGATTTCATAGTCGAATACGCAAGCCAAATAAGGGGCTGGTTTTATCTTTTGCACGTGCTTTCAACCGCCATTTTCGACAAGCCGGCTTTTAAAAATTGTATGGTTCATGGGACTTTGCTCGCAGCTGACGGCAAAAAACTTTCAAAATCCTTAAAAAATTACACTGACCCGCTCGAGCTAATCGATCGCTACGGCGCCGACGCTCTTAGGGCGTATTTACTCGGCTCCAACGCTGTATTGATGGACGATCTTTTATTTAAAGATGAGGGAGTTGAAGGGAGTTTAAAAAATCTGATTCTTCCGTATTGGAACGCGCTCGCGTTTTTCACAAGTTATGCCGAAATTGACAAAATTACATTAAATGAGCTTCAGTTTGATTTAGATTACAAAAAGCTTAACGAGCTGGATCGCTTTATTTTATCGGAGATCCAATTGCTGGTTATCAAAACAACCGACAACTTAGAAAATTACGCGCCTCATTTAGCGATGCAAGAGTTTCCAAAGTTCTTCGACACTCTTAATAACTGGTACATCCGCCGCTCCAGATCTAGAGTTTGGTCAAGCGATCCGCGAGCTCCCGAAAAGATGGCCTTTTATAAAACTCTTTATTACATTCTTAAAAAATTATCTCTGCTGATCGCTCCATTTTGTCCGTTTATAGCTGAAATCGTTTGGGAAAGATTGGGAGAAAAGCAAAGTGTTCATCTTTTAGATTGGCCGGAGGTAAATAAGGATTTTATAGATAATAAGCTATCTGCTGAAATCAACATTGTCAGAGAGGTCGTTTCAGCCGGATTAGCCATTCGCGCTAGAGAAAAAATCAGGGTCAGACAGCCTCTCAGCGAAGCGCGTTTGGCAATAAATACCTCGATGGATATATTAAAATACGAAGATTTAATCAAAGAGGAATTGAACATTAAAAAACTTTCGCTCTATAAAGACGGATCTGAAATTGGAAAACTAATCGTAAAAGCCAATAGTAAATTGCTAGGTCCAAAATATGGATCAAAAACGCAAGCAATCATAACCGCTCTCAAAAACGGAGAATGGCAAAAACTTGCCGATGGTAACATTGCCGTCTGCGGCGAAAATTTATCCCCGGAAGAGTTTGAAATTAGCTATGCCGCCCACCAAGGTGGCGAGAGTGTCGAAGCAACCAACAACTTAATTATTGCTTTGAGCACGACAATTAGCGAAGCTCTAAAAACCGAAGGTTTAGCAAGAGATCTGGTTCGCCATATTCAAGACTTCAGAAAGGAGGTATCATTAGAGATCTCAGATCGAATTCGGCTTAACATTACTGGAGCTGACGAGGTAGTTAAAAGTTTTCGCGATTTTATAGCAAATGAAACTTTAGCGGTCGAGCTTTCAGCAAATAAGGAGAAATCTTTGAAGCATCGCAAGGAATGTGAGTTGGAAGAACAGAAAATTGAAATAGCTTTGGAAGCAGTTTGATTTATAACGGATTTTCTTCGAGAAAGCTCCTGATCTGATCTGCAAACCATTCTGGATATTCAATCATCGGAGCATGACCGCAGTTTTTGATCGAAACAAGTTTTGAATTAGGAATGCCGTCTTTAAAAAGGTTGGCAACGGCCATGGTAGTAACTTGATCGTCTTCGCCCCATAAAAGTAGAGTCGGCTTGTTAATCTGGGGAAGAAGGTGCGCAAGATTGTCGCGCTTAGCACTTCTAGCGGCATGTATAACATTGAGAACGTTAAGTTTTTTCTGGAGTATTTTATAAACCTCTTCAATCCTATCTTCCGTAACAAACTCTCTCTGAAAAAAAACTCGTCCCATATGCTCTCGAATATAATTACGATCTGGACGCACCGGAAGATTATCAACGGTATGCTCATAAAGTCCGGAAGTGCCAGAGAGAATCAGCGAATGCGTCAACTCCGGAGAAGCTAAACACAATCTTTGAGCTACGTGACCGCCTAGCGAATTGCCGCAAAGAACAACCGGACCAAGTTTTTTTTCACGCAGATAATACTCTGCCAGCAAGGCTAACGCTTTAACCCTAACTTCCGATCTATGAGCTGTTAAAATCGGAAAATAAAAATTAATCGGTCTGCTAAATTTAACAAGAAATGGGATTAGGGTATCCCAATTTGACATCGCTCCCAAAAGTCCATGAAAAAGAAGTATACGAGGTCCCTTATCACCATACTCTTGAGCTTTAATTTGCGGAACCTTTTTCTGCCGAACCCAAGAGGGGGGCGCCTCTCCATAACGAACACAAGCCAATGCCAATTCTTCGAAGATATCTGCCGACATTTTTTAAAGAATCAAAAGTTTTTGGTCTGTCTTTCAAAAAAACAATTTAAAGGTGAGCAAAAAACAAAGATCGATATATTATTATAAACGTCCACTATCTGATAACCCTTAAAAAAACCGTTTTATACCTTGATATTAATGACCTAAACAGCCTAACACTTACTTAGATTTACTAAGGGAAATTTTTCAATTTTCTTGGTAATTAACCATCTAGAATGATCATTCTAGTTCTAAAATCAATAAAAGTGAAGAGGGTGAAAAAGATTGAATTAAACGGGATAAACAACCTAGGTATTTAAATATCAAGATCGAGCCTGCCAGAATATTCCTGAATTAGATCATAACGCTGGCTTGGATCTCTGCCAAAAATTTTATCAAGCATAAGATCGCAATTTTTAAGATCGCGGGCTGTAACCTGAGATATCGTCCTAGTCCTAGGATTTAAGCTGGTTTGCCAAAGAGTTTCATGATTCATCTCTCCTAAACCTTTAAACCGAGTAATGTGTAACTGAGCCTTTTTACTGGCTGACACTATTTCTTCCTTTTGTTGATCGGTATAGACCCAGTGGGTAACTTCTTTCGCGCCGGAGCCTATTCGAATTCTATATAAAGGGGTCAAACCAATATACAAATATCCACCCTCGATTAACTGACGCATATGTCTGTAGAAAAAGGCAAGCAAAAGAGAGGCTATGTGCATACCGTCAGCATCGGCATCAGTTAAAATGATTATCTTGTGGTAACGAAGTTTATCGGGACGAAAATTTACCCCATATCCAGCTCCTATTGCCGAAATTAAATCGGCAATCTCTTTGTTCTCTTTTATTTTCGTCTCTCCAGCGGCGATCACGTTTAACACCTTGCCGCGTAAAGGCAAAACAGCTTGGGTTTCTCGATCGCGTCCCTGTTTGGCGTTTCCGCCCGCCGACTCGCCTTCAACAATAATCAATTCTGAATTTTCGGGGCGATTCGAAGTGCAGTCTGCTAGTTTGCCCGGCAAATTCAACCTGTGACTAACACCTACTTTACGCGAGACCGCTTCGGCGGCACTGCGCGCAGCAACTCTTGCTTTGGCAGAAAGAATAATTCGTTGAGCCAAGGCGTTGGCAACGCTTGTTTTGGCGTTAAGAACATTCTCAAAGCTTTTTGCTAACGTCTCAACCGGCTCGGCAACTTCCGGATTGTTAAGCATATCTTTGGTTTGGCCTTGAAATTGAAGCTGGGCGACACTACCAGGCACGTTTAAGGAGACGATTGCGAACATCCCTTCTCGCAGATCTTCAGCAGTTATTTTTAACCCTTTCGGAATCAAATCATGCACCTGCAAGTAATTGCGCAACGCTTTGGCCAAACCAGTTTTGAACGCCTCCTCATGAGTTCCGCCAGAAGCCGTATGAATTCCATTAACGAATGATAAAATATGATCTTTAGTTGATTCAGTCCAAGCAAAAACCACTTCAACCTTTAAGCCACTGGCTTTTTCCAGAGAAAATATCTCGCCGCCCAGAGGAGCTTGCCGATCACGTTCAAGCAGTTGCTGAAGATAAGTTTTTATCCCTTCCGGAAAACAAAATTCCTTATCTTCGCCACTAACAAGGTTGCGAAAAGAAATTCGAAGCGCTCTGTTTAGAAAAGCTTTTTCTTCAAGCATTCGCTCAATCCTTTTAGGATCAAAACGAATCGAACGAAAGATCTCGCCGTCAGGCTTAAAATAAACCTTAGTTCCTCTCTGCTTACTCTTAGCCCCTTTTGTCAGATTGCTTAGCGGCTTGCCGCGAGAAAAATCTTGCCGCCACTCGTAACCATCGCGCCAAACAGTAACGCTCAATTTTTCTGAAAGCGCGTTAACAACTGAAGCTCCAACACCGTGTAAGCCACCAGCGGATAAATAATTTTTGTCCGAAAACTTTCCGCCAGAATGCAAGGTAGTAAACAAAAGTTGCAAAGCTGGTTTTTTATAGCGGGGATGAACATCAACCGGAATACCTCTGCCGTTATCTTCAATGGTCACGCTTTCGCCGTCTTTTTCAAGGGTCAAAATAATCTTATCGGCATGACCGTTCATCGCCTCGTCAACTGAATTATCAAGAATCTCTTTAATTAAATGATGCAGTCCGGCAGGTCCCTCGGTGCCGCCAATATACATTCCCGGGCGTTTCCTGACCGGCTCTAACCCCTCAAGCACCTCGATATCTTCGGCCGTGTAATTTCCTTTGTTAACCGCTTTTTTATTCATTTTTCTAAATTAACTTTAATTGTTCTCTGGTATCTCTCTGATTTTTGGCGCTACCATCTTTTACTCCGGAATTCAAAGCGCCTTCTGGTTCATCTCTTTTTTTAAAGACGGCGGCGATTTTGCCACGCGCAATGATTTTGTTTCCTTTCAAAGAGCGACGCCCGAAAACTATTTCGTCCGCTTCAATTTGACGCTTTTTTTGATCATCATCAATAATTAAGAAAGCCTCTCTTTCTTGCCAACCATAAGCTGCTACCAAGGTGTCATTATCGCGCACTCCAATCAAAGAAACTCCAACAACCGCCGAGTCTTTTTCTGGGATTTCTTTAGAATTAAAAGCAAGTGCGTACCCCTCTTTAGTAAAAAGCGCTATGTTTTTACCAAATTTTGAAACCGCCGCCAGTTGATCGCCTTCTCGCAGTTTCATGATCTTTTTGCCGATCCGCTTGACTTCTTTAAGCTCGGAAATTTTCAAAATAAAACCAGTGCCATTTTTGCTGACTAAAAACAACTTTTCTCCGACTGCCAATTGATCAGAGTTTAAAATGACCGCTCCATTGTTGACTGCCAACGCTTCGTTGCTCGATTGAACGATAAAACTAACAATTATTTTTTCGCCGTCTTTAAATTTTAAAATTTTCTGTACCGGTTCGCCATAACCGCTAGAAGCGGGAAATTCGTTAATCTTTAAAGTAAACAAAGATCCCAAATTCGTGATAAAAACTACCAAATCAAGGGTGCTCGCCTTATGAGCGGCCAAAATAGCGTCTCCTTCGCGAAGTCTAGTCGAATTTAGTTCATTAGTCGCTCTGATTCTTTTAAGCCAACCATCTCGGGTAATAATAGCGTAAACCTCTTCATTCACGAGATAGTCCTCCTCACGATATTCAAATTGATTCTCGGACTCGTTTTGGATCTGACAACGACGTTTGTCTCCGTATGTTTCCCCTATCTCAATCAAATCTTCGCGGACGATCTCTTTAATTTTTTTATTGCTTCCAAGAATTTTATCAATTTGAGCAAGTCTCTCTTTTTTCTCCTTTAATTCTTTTTTAATTTCAGCAATATTGGTTTTTGCAAGTTGGTAAATTCGCATGTCAACTACCGCGAAAGCTTGTTCCTCAGATAACTTGAAACGAGTTCGCAATTTTGCCGCCGCATCACCGCGTCCCTCGCTTGAACGCACGATTTTAATAACTTGATCGAGAGCATCAAAAATTTTAACCAAACCTTCTAGTATATGAGCTCTTGCAAGAAGCTGTTTTTTTTCAAAAGTTAGCTTTTTCTTGACAACATCTATTCTAAAGTCAAGAAAACAAGATAACATTCTTTTTAAATCTAGTAGCTGAGGTTTTAAAACTTCACTTTCTTTTTCAATTGGAACTAACGCTGTCAAGTTGACTGAAAATTGAGTTTCAAGCAAAGTGTGTTTAAAAAGATACGCCATTGCCGCCTTTGGATCGGCTCCCGTCGTTAACTCAAGTTGCACGCAAACATCTGTCGTTGAAACATCACGAATGTCGTTAAGTTGCGGGATCTTTCTTTCGGCAATCAGAATGCCGATTTTTTCAACCAGCTCTTTTTTGTTGACGGTATAAGGAAGCGAGCTAATTATTATGTGTTTTTTTCCACGGGCTCCTTCTGCCACTTTCCATTCAGCTCTCATTTTAATCGCGCCCTTACCGGTAGAATAAATTTCATTTAAATCTTGGCGCGAATTTAAAATCAAACATCCTGTGGGAAAATCTGGTCCCTTTAAAACTCCGGCAAGTTTCGTCGAGCTTATTTCGGGGTTGTCAAGCAATTCAACTAGAGCTTTAACGACATCTTTCAAGTTATGCGGCGGTATGCTGGTTGCCATACCAACCGCAATACCAGAGCAACCATTTATTAAAAGATTTGGCGCTCTGCTTGGAAAAACTACCGGTTCAAGCTGGGTGGCGTCAAAGTTATCTCTAAATTCAACTGTTTCTTGATCAAGTTCACCTATAACTTCCAACGCTAATGGTGTCAATTTGACCTCGGTATACCTGTAGGCGGCCGCCGGATCGCCGTCAATCGAACCAAAATTACCCTGCCCGTCAATTAGCGGATAACGCAAAGAAAAATCTTGTGCCATTCGCACCATAGCCTCATAACAAGCTTGATCGCTATGAGGATGAAAACTACCAAGAACCGCGCCAATGACGGTTGCTGATTTTCTATGACTACCTCCGGGTTTTAATCCGAGGTTACGATACATGGTAAATAGTATTCTTCGCTGAACAGGTTTTAAGCCATCGCGCGCGTCCGGTAAAGCGCGCCCTGAAATAACGCTTAAAGCGTAGGTCAGAAATTTATCTCGAGACTCTACGGCAAGATCGCTTTTTAAAATCGGCATAAAATTTCTATTAAGAGCCTATATTTGGTTAAATTACAGCTAAAGATGGTTTCTGGCAAATCAATAAAACTTGCAAAAAGCAAAATTTATAAGGCAAACAGCCTCTTTTTAACAATGATCTTTGAGTGGCAAAAATCAACTTTTTGTACCCTTATCAGCAATTGAAACATCTAACCCTAGGTCATTGCTAGAGATTTTTAAGCCGATCATCCTAAAAATTTTCTGTAAAGATACCGAAAATATATATTATGGGGAAAATAGCTCAACAAACAATAGCTCCCGGAACAGTTATTGCTTCTCGTTTCGAAGTTTTGCGCGCAATCGGTAAAGGCGATGTCGGAGTTGTATATCATGTGCGCGACAAATGGGAGGGCGGCGAGCATGTTGCTCTTAAAATTTTATCTCGCGGCATTACAACCAATGAGGAAGCAGTTAAGAGGTTTCGCAAAGAAATGATCGCTGGCAACCAGCTGAATCATCCAAACATTGTTAAATCCTATGAGTACATAGATTATGGAGAGCTACAAGCATACACAATGGAGTTAATTGATGGCGGAACGTTGGCGAACATCTTAAAGCTAGCGCCTATTGCGGCAGATGAGATTGTTAAAATTTTACTTCATATTGTTTATGGGCTTGAAGCGATTCATTCACGCGGCATATTGCACAGAGACTTAAAACCTGAAAACCTCCTTATTTCAAGAGATGGTTTAATTAAAATTTCCGATTTTGGCTTGGCGCGGCTTAAAGATCGCAGTTCGATGACTTTAACAGGAATCATGATCGGCACTCCGAAATATTTAGCGCCAGAATATTTAGAATTAGGAGATTATAGGGAATCAAGCGATATTTTTGCCGTAGGGGTTTTGGGTTACGAACTTATTACTGGCAAGAGCCCGTTTCCAGAAATCTCTGACATCTCTCAATTACTAGAGAGATTTAAACACCCCGTTAAAGAACCAAAAAGTCTAATTTCTTCTTGTCCAGCAACCCTAAATAAAATTATTTTAAAAGCAATAGAAGTTGATCCCTCCAAACGATATCAATCAGCCGCCGAAATGGCGCGCGATTTAATGAATCCTTCCGCTCGCGGCAAAGCGATATTTTTTCAACGCTTTGCCGGAATATAAAAAACCTAACAAGCAATCGATTAAAACCACTATTTAGTTTTTGTTGCTGGCGGCACGACGGTTGGTTCTTCAGTTATAGGATCAAAAAGCCTAAGATCAAGCTCTTTCGGAACTTTATCACAAAAAATCATCCTATGAAAATTTAAATTTTGAAATATCTTTGTTTTAAAATCATACAACAATTGATACACCGGAAAGGCTTCGTAATTTGTTGGCTCGTCATATCTTTCAAACAAACCATATACGGTAAATACCAGCTTGGCTGGATGAAACATTTGATCATAAACCATTCTGGCAATTAATCGACCCAACTGCTGATCAACATATAAAATCTCTTTGCCAACCTCAGCGTATGGATCCTTGGGCATGAAGGTTACAACCTGAACTTGGCGAGGCACAAAAAAAGTATTGAAGCTAAAAGGATCTGAAGCTTTATATGGCTCCTCGTCGCTTTCTTGATTGGTAGTCACATTTTGATCAAGCGTTATTTTCGGCAAAGATCCATCAGCAAATTCACTTTTAGGCTCTACCAATAAACAAAATTCGCTTTCGCGCTCGACTCTTGGCATACCGAAAGCAAAAGGTAAAAGCAGGGTGTCTTCAACCTTTTGGTTATACTCATAGTTAGAGGGCTTCAATGAAAATGAAAAAAAATCCGCTGGAGCGAAAGATTTTTTAAAAAATGGATCTTGCATGTTAACGCTTGTCATTTGAGTAAATGACGGCAACAAAAAACTTCTAACCCAAAAAGGATCCTCTTCCGGAGTTAACAATCTAAAATTAAGTAAAATAAATGAGTTTTTCGGCGAGGGATAAGGAAATTCTATTCTTTCTTTGTAAAGAACTATTGATTTATCAAAATCAAACCCCGGATAATAACGGCGCAAAGTTCCATTAATCAAACCGCCATTAAACTCTGTTTCCGGTAAGTTCAACTCAAAGTCATATCTTTGAAACGGATAGCCGCAAAATTGATCACTCCAAAGGGTGTATTTAGCCTTAATTAACGGATCGCTAACCGCGGCAAATGCTGGCGGATTTCTACAATCCGTTCCTTCGTTCTGCTTAATGACTCCAATTGAGGCATCCGGCAAAACTTCAAATGAGTGAAATGTTCGGACGCGATGCAAACGCGAGTTCAAACCTTGCGGCAGGATTTGCGAACGAACCTTAACGCTCAACTGCGAAGAGTTTATCAAAAATTCTGTTTCTGGAAGAATTAATTTTTTAAACTGCCGTAAGTTTTCTTTTGATATTTTAAGATTATCGCTGAGTGAATAAAAACTTTCAGAGCCAGTTTCAGCAAAAGCAATTTTTATATAGATCGCTTTGTGCGTTAGAAAAAAAAACAGTAGTGCGCTTTTAAATAAGATCTTTTTCAAGATTTTGAATCTTCTGCTGATGGTGTTTAAATATCTCTTGCTTGCTTAAACCGTGCAAATCTTTGGAACGTTGCATTAAAACCTCTTTATCCTCAATAAACAAGCGGGGATCGGGTTGATAAACTTCGGGATGAATGCCGGTGTCCATTCTAATGGCATCGACCGGGCAAGCTTCCACGCAGTAGCCGCAATAAATGCAGAGCAAAGTATCTATTTCGTAACGGTGTGGAAATTTTTCAATATTTGGATCATCATGCTCGCACGCTTCTATGTAAATGCAACGCGCCGGACAAGCAGTAGCGCACAAAAAACAAGCTGTGCAACGTATATCTCCGTTTGGTTTCAAGGTTAACCGGTGGCGACCGCGATAACGTTCCGGGTATGCTCTTCTTTCGTTCGGGTATTGAACAACGACACTCGCTGAAGAATCTGTTTTGATCCCTAAAAAATTTAAAACGTGGAGAATAAAATTTTTGAGTAAAGTTCCAAAAGTCAAGGAAAAACCTTTTAAGACCTCTAAAATATACAGTTTTTCCCAAAAACTCATCTCTTCACGGCGGCGCATTTTAGATTTAGAAAAATAAACTACTTTTTAATATTGTTAATAATCTAGACTAAAAAGTAAAAAGTTGCAAAACTGATATTATATCATAAATATTTATTTTATGGATTTAAATGAACGAGCACAGCTAGCGGAGATGCTTTTTCCAAAAGAGCGATTTTCTCTATTCTCGCTGGAAGAACTAGAAACGCGTTACCCCAAAAGAGAGTTGCCAAGCGGTGCTCTAGTAACGCGAATGGCTCCCAGTCCAACTGGCTTTATGCACATAGGTGGTATTTACACCGCCATTATTGATCGTAAATTAGCTTCCCAAAGTGGCGGGGTTTTTATCTTAAGGATCGAAGACACGGACGTCGAAAGAACTGTGCCCGGAGCTATTGAGACCATTATTTATTACCTAAACCAATATAATTTGACTCCGGATGAGGGACCAATTTTAATCAAACAGTCTGATAACAAAAATTGTTCTAAAGAAAATATCGAACAACGAGGAAATTATGGATCCTATATTCAAACACAGAGGCTCCCTATTTATCACTCAGTGATAGCTCAAATGATTCGTGATGGCACGGCTTATCCATGTTTTTGCTCTCAAGAAGAGCTAGAACAAGATCGCCAAAATCAACGTACTCAAAAGATCAGAACTGGCTATTACGGAGAGTGGGCTCGTTGGCGCAATATGGGTCTAAAAGAGATCTCAGTTGAACTTGAAAAAAAATCTCCTTTCGTGATTAGGCTTCGGTCGCAAGGCAAATACAGCGAACGAATCTCTTGGGAGGATGGAGTGCGCCGTAAATTAAGCCTTCCGGCAAACGACATTGATCACATACTGCTAAAATCAGATCTAATACCTGTCTATCACTTTGCCGTTGTCGTCGATGATCATTTTATGCGAGTAACTGACATCATTCGGGGAGAAGAATGGATCGCTTCAGTGCCGATCCATCTAGAGCTTTATTCTCTGCTCTCGTGGACACCTCCAAAAATGTCTCACATCTCAACCATACAAAAACTCGATCAAGAAACTGTTATAGATCCAGAAAACGGAGAAAGCGTCGTTAAAACGGTAAAGCGCAAGCTTTCAAAGAGAAAAGACCCCGAAGCAAACATGAATTATTTTCATGAAAAAGGTTACCCGGTAGACGCGGTTGTTGAGTATCTTTTAAATCTTGTCAATTCTGATTTTGAAAATTGGCGCAAAAACAATCCTTATTTGCCACACTCCGAATTTCAAGTTAAAACCGAGCGCCTCTCGCCGAGCGGAGCCTTGGCCGACGAAACTAAGCTTTTAAACATCAGCAAAGATGTAATTGCAAAATTTTCAATCGATCAAACTTATGCTTTGGCTTTAGATTGGTGCCTAACATTCGATCGCGAGTTGGGAGATTTGCTTGCCAAAGATCCGGAATACGCTAAAAAAGCTCTTGGCATAGAAAAGAACGATCAAAAATCAGCCAAAAGGATCGCTTGTTGGCAAGATTTGCGAGAACAGCTCTGGTTCTTTTATGATGAGCTTTTTGAAAAAGCTCCTAAAGAGCCATTTGCTAATAAAGATCTAGCAAAACAGGTATTAGAGTCTTATTTGAAAATTTGTAAAAAAAATTATGATAAAGAAACTTGGTTTGCTAAATGCAAAGAAATTGCAAAAACTTTAAATTTTGCAACTAGCGCCAAAGAGTACAAGGAGTCTCCTCAAAATTACGTCGGACAAATTGGCGAATTTATGATGATAGTAAGAATTGCTCTTTGCGGATCGGTTCGTTCGCCGGATCTTTGGGAATTTCAAACAATCATAGGAAGTCAAAAAACCATCCAGCGAATCAAGCTCGCAATAGGCTCTTTGTAGCATTACAAGAAGCTTTTTAAAAACAGCTCAAGCTCACTCCAAATCAGAAAAACCTAAATTAAAGCAATTTATTTTCTAATAAGGTCGGATTATTGCAAGCTCTTTATTGCAAATAAAGACGATTCCTAATAAGCTAGAAGAACTGTTAATTTACATTTAGTATTAGTTTTTCGATTTAAAATGAAGACTGCTTTAGAGATATTTTACTCATTTCAAAGCCCTTATTCTTATCTTGCTCTCGATAAAATCTACCAACTTGGAAAAGATTTTGAAGTAGAGCTTATTTGGCAACCTTTTTCCGCGAAAGCTTCCGGTCAGAGCACTATGCCTCAACAAATTATGCCGGAAAAACTCTCTTACCTTTTCGAAGATACCAAAAGAATAGCAGAAGCAATGAACATACCTCTAGTTTTTCCTGAAGGTTGGCCTGAAAACGAGTTCGAGCCGGGACGAATGACACGAGGAGCTTTAGTCGCCAACGACATGGGAATTTTGATGGAGTATAACTACAAAGTTTTTCATCGCTGGTGGGGTCTTGGTCAAAATCCGAACGACGAAACTTTTCTTAGTGAGCTATGTGAAGAGCTTGATGTTGAGCTCGGAGAATTTTTAAGCAAAATCTCATCTTCTGACACTCGCGAGCGTGTTAAAGGAATTTACAAAAGGGGTAAAAATATAGGTGTTTATGACACGCCTACTATTGTTATCGGCAACGATCGCTACGTGGGATATGATAAAATTTACGGCATCAGAGAGATGCTTTCTAGCAAGGGACTAAAAGCTTAGCGAGTTGATCAAATTTATAATCTCCTCCGATCAAGCAAATGCTCTTATAAGCTCAAATTATTGCGAACTGAGCCCTGAGCAAAGCCACCATTGTTTGCGAGTTCTTAGGGTTCAAAAAGGAGAAAAAATTCTACTGATTGATCCTTTAGGTAAGCAAAAATACCTTGTCGAGTTTTACAAAGCGCAGAGCAAGGATATCGCTCTGCTAAAGTTTCTAGAAAATGCGGGCCAACTATCAACCCCTACTGTTAAAATCATTTTTCTACCTTCGATTAAACAGCCCCGTCTTGAACTAGCAATTGAAAAATTGACCGAAATTGGGATAGAGACGATCAATATTTTCGAATCTGAAAGATCGAAGGCAAAGCTAAAGACTGAAGATCCCCGCAAAAAAGAACGGTTTAAAAAAATCTCTTTGGCGGCCGCCGAGCAATCCGCCAATGCTCCAGCTCAAATTAACCTTTATGATTCGCTAGCTGACGCGCTCTCACAAACAGAGCCTCAAAGTAAAGCTTTTATATGCTCACTCTCTCCATTGGCAATACACGTATCAAAACTTCAGATAAATAAAGGAGAGAGAGTCTCTCTTGCCGTCGGACCGGAAGGAGATCTATCATCTAGCGAGAAGTTGCTGTTTGAAAAAAATAATTTTATCGAAATTTATTGTGGAGAGAGTGTTTTAAGGAGCGAAACCGCGGCTATAGTCGCGACCAGCTTTATTAACATCATTAGTCAAGCTAAATAGCAATGCCGCCGATAAAACTTGATACTGAAAAAGAAATTGAAATCTCCTCGGCATTTTTAAAGGTTTACTCGGAGATCTCACTTCAAGCTCCGGCAGAAAGCGAGATCGAAATTGTGCCATCTTTGTCAGAACAGCAAATTGAAGAAGCAAGAATACTATTCGCTTTATTTGAGGATTATTTAGTGGATCCAGAGAAAGTTAATCAGAAGAAAAAGGCAATGCCCATTAAAAGTGAAGAGCGCGAAATAGAGTCCGGCGCTTTAAAAGCGGCTCTTGAGCGCACCGAGGAGTTTTTCAAGTCAACGCTCATCTCAATAGCTGGTGGGGCTTTTGGGGAAAAATTAGATAAATTCAGGCGTTGGCTTGCCACTCAAAGCGAGAGCAATCAAGGAAATTTAATAATTAGCTCAAGCTCTATCAAAAAAAATGTTCCTGCTTCAGGAAAACAGAGGGCCATAGCTTTTTTTATTGATTTAGCAGTTGGTTTGTTTCTAACTTTAATTGTCGTGCTTCTGGTAAATTTCTCTTATTTTGCGGAGTTTGGTTCTGGTCTTGTAAGTTTTACTCAAAGATATATTTTACGTAATATGAGCGTTGATATAACCGAAGCAATGAGTGAAGCTCTAATAATTTTAATTGGACACACTATAGCTTTCTGGCCAATTCTGACGACGTTTTATCTTATTTTTATCATGACTCAGGCTGGCACAACCGTTGGATTAGTTTTAACCAAAACAAGAATTACTGATTTTTCCGGAAGAGTTCCCAGCTCTTCTAGTTATTTAATTAGAGTCTTATGTATGCCGGTTTCTGTAATCTTATTAAGTTTTATCAATATTTTTTGGGGATCGCGCACTCTTCATGATCGCTACTCTGGAACCGTTATTTTAAAGAGATAATTTATAAGCTTTCCTGTTAACAAACAAAGTTAGCTTTCTTTTTTTCACGAACAAAGAAATGTTTTCTTTCTGTATAATTTATGATACAAGAAGGAGTTCGACTTTTAATTATCTGCCTGGGTAGCTCAGTTGGTAGAGCAGAGGACTGAAAATCCTTGTGTCGGCGGTTCAATTCCGTCCCTAGGCACCAAAACGGAATTTCTGTTTTTCTTGAACTAAAGAAAAATTGTTTTGAGGCGTCTTTTTACAATCGTGTTTTTACAACGTGTGGTTTGGTTTTATTTTATACGAAATTCTTGAGCGAAATACGCTTCGCCGCCAAAAACTAATTTTTAGCGCCCCTGTTTGAACGCGTCTCGGTTTATCGATCGCTTCCCTACCCACTGTAGCCCCAAACAAAATATTGCCACCATTCTATTCTATCCGCGTGTGGCTCTTTTTTATTTGAAAATTAAAGTTTAAAATATATAATCATAATCAAGCTGGCTAAAAAAAATATCACCAACGCGTGTATAAATCTTCAACTTTCAAAAACAATCCGAAAGCCAAAAGCGAAAATGCCTCATCGCCGACAGCAATGTTAAAACTACTGGAAGAAGCAGCAAAACTAAAAGTAATAGCGGTTGTCGCCAATAACCGAATCCGAACGCTCCGTTTCATAGAAGCCGCCATCAAAAAACGCCGCCCGAGCTTGCCGCCGCAAAAACCAAAAATAATAAATGCCGAAGATTTGGAAGGCGAAAAATTAAAAAATCTTAAAAACTCAACCGCCACCTACTCGCTCTTTGAAGAAGAACCGCAAGCGGCAGTTGTCATTAACAACTGCTCTCAGCTCAAGAAAGAAGCCAGCGAGTGGTTGATTCAATTGGCAAAATCACAATCAACATCTTCTGAAATTTTTATCGCCTGCGCCAAACAGGAAAAAAACGAAAAAAAAGAGCTCAAAGATCTGCGCGAGAAATTGACTTCAGTCAAAGCCTACTTTGAAATCCCAGAACTTGACGAAAAAGGGATGGTCGCTTGGCTCACGAAAGAACTACAAACAGCCGGCTTTAAAAATCCGACTAAACAAGAGTGCTTAAGAATAGCGCAGTTTGCCGAAAGCGATCCTGACTCAATGATGGCTATCATAGAAAAATTATCTTTACTCGCTGAAGATGAGCAAATTCCGCTAAATAAAATCGACGGCTTAAACTCGCTCTCTTTGGGAGCTGAAATTTTCAAACTATGCGAAGTATTACCGCAAAAAAACTTTCAAACAATTCCACACCTAACAGAACTTTTGATCAATGGAAACCAAAGCATCATGCTAAACGCCGCCGTCGCCAAACAGATCTGCGAAATGCTTGCTATCAAAGATCTAAACAACACTTCCGCGATCGAAAAAACATTATCAATCCAACATTGGTTGGCAGAAAAAAAGTTAAAATTATCTTCAAAATTCTCCTTGCAAAAGTTGGTTTTTTCAATCAACGCGCTGTTAAATTCAGATTATCTACTGAAAAATCGCTCTCTCGGTCCCCCTTTTCCCCTACTTAAAAGCATCGCAAAAATAGAAAATGTTTAACCCCTTTCAAGCCTCTCCAATTATTATCAACAAAAATCGCCGAAACAAAATTCGCTTAAAACGTAAATTTTCCTTTATTAAAAGCTTTTTGCTAATTATAATTATAGTAATAAACTTTTTATTCAGCCCGCCCCTTGCTAACTCAAAACCAACCGAAAGAAAAAAAACTCCTAAAACCACCTCAGCAAAAAAGTTAAATGCCAATCGCCAGATTAAAATAAACTGCCTTAGCGATACTGCTCGCTCTTGGGAACATTTGCGCGCTAAATTGTCAGCCGACGGAATAAGTAACGAACTGCTTGATATGACATATTGTGATAGCCGAATGCCTCTTTTTGAAGAGGTGCATTTCTCTTTAAAACCAAAAGAGGCTCCTTCAATATATTCAGGATTTCTTCATAAAAAAGAGATTCAAAAAATCAGAGAACAAATGCGTCTCCATAAAACGCTACTAGATGAAGTTGCCCAAAAATACAAAGTCAACAAATATATTCTTTCGGCTTTACTTTATGTTGAAAGCCGTTTTGGCACAGCTCTCGGAAAAGAACTCGTCGTAAACAGGCTCTCGCGCGTGGCCGGTATCAATCAAGAAAACAATCTTCGTTGGGTATTTTCGGAATATCAAAAAAGAAAAGAACCAGCGACAATCGCAGAGCTGGAAGCCAGAGCAAAATACTTAGAAACAACTTTTTATCCCGAACTTTTAGCGCTCTTTCAATTAGCCACCGAGAAAAAAATCGAAATCTTCGAGCTTTACGGCTCAAAAGCTGGCGCCTTCGGCATACCTCAATTCATGCCGCTAACAGCGCAAAAATACGGGGTTGATTTTAATCAAAACGGCAAAATATCGCTCTTTGAACTAGCCGACGGGATAGCTTCGGCCGCCAACTATTTGCGCGCTTTAGGGTGGAAAGATGATCTAGCCCGTGATAAAAAGAACGAAGTTCTTTTAAAATACAATAATAGTTTGCCATACGCGACTACTCTAACACGCCTTGAAAATTTATTAAAAATACCATCAATACCAATTAGCGAAACTAAAACGCGTAACGGAAGTAATATCGCCAACAAGAAAAAAACAGAAAAAAACAGAAAAAAGAAACTAAATGTTAATTGACATAAAAAGCTCGCCTTTAACTATATCTAAACCAACTTTTATTGTTTTTGAGGGACTAAACGGTTCTGGCAAAAGCAGCGCTATACAACACGTTGCCAAACTTCTAAAAGAAAAATCTACTCCCTATTTTCTAACCGGAGAACCGGGAGGTTCAAAACTAGGGACTAAATTAAGAGAACTACTGCTTGCATCAAACGAAAAATTCTCGAAACTTGCTGAAATTTTTCTCTTTTTAGCCGATCGTGCCGAGCATGTCGAGCAAATTATTGAGCCAAAACTAGCTTCCGGCAACTGGGTAATTTCTGACCGTTATTATTACTCAACCATTGCCTTCCAAGGATTTGGCAGGGGTTTTGATCCAATCAAGCTTAAAGAATTAAATCTAATCGCTATCAAAAACAGAGTGCCCGACTTGGTTATTTTGTTAGATATAGATCCGCAAACTGGTCTTGAAAGAAATCTTGCCGCCAAAAAAAGTATTAAACAGGGAGAAGACAAATTTGAAACGGAGCTTTTAGAATTCCATCAAAAAGTGCGCGAAGGATACCTAAAAATGGCTTCTACTTATCCAGAAAAATTTGTTTTAATCGACGCTTCAAAAACAAAAAATGAAGTATTAGCAGAAATTACCGATCTTTTCTCGAAAATATTAAACCAAAAGATAAAATGAACAATTTTTTGCGAACAAAAATAGAGCTTTCAAGAAAAATTGCTGCGAGCCGCTTGCCTCAAACTCTCTTTTTTTACGGATCAAACTTTGAACTGCTTTCCTCAATCGCTTCTTGGTTGGCTCAAGTTCTAACATGCGAAAAAAAATTTATAAAAGATGGAAGCTATCAAAACTGCGGCTCGTGCAAAGAATGCTTTTTTAATTCTCAAAACACCTCACCCTCAATCATAACCGTTTCACTAAGCCAGCCTGATAGTTCAAAGGTGGAAAATATCAAAGAACTGCTTTTAACCCTTAATCTAAACCAAGCAAGCGGCTTTAAAAGAGTTGTTATTTTGAAAAATCCAGAACTTATCTCTTTGCAAGCCGCAAACGCCCTGCTCAAAATCCTTGAAGAGCCTCCCGGTAACGTAACTTTTATTTTATTGTCAGAAAACGCTTCCAAAATTCTGCCAACTATAAGATCGCGAGCTCAACTAATTCGCGTTGAAGAGGATCAAATGACCAATTCCCAAAACCCCGCTAACTCAATGTTTGCTTTAAGGGAAGCCGATCGAAAAAACTTAATCGACAAAGAAGTACTGTTTGAAGAGCTCCAAACGGACATTATAAGGTTATTAAATAACCCCAGCTATCCAGCTGGTTGCAGATTGGCAAACCGAATAATTAATTTTCAAAAAAACGACCTAAAAAATTGCCTGATAACTTTGAGCGGATTGACGTTAAGTGTGGCGCGCCAAGCTCGATCGCAACTAACTTCATTTCAACGAAGCTCTCTATGCTCTCTCGCTTTAAATTTACTTAATGCTGAAAGACTAATTGAAGAGCGTAACTTAAATAGCCAATTGACATTATCAGCTGTTTTTAATTTTTTTGTCGCCGAAAATATCACTCAACAACAGAGCCGCTTATTAAATTTTTATTAAAAATTCCCGTCAAATAAGCTGGATTTATAATGATCTTTTTTAAAAAATATGTTACTCTTTTTTGATCGTTTATATAATAAACTAACTATACAAAATGGAAAGTTCCAGCGAAAAATCAAATCAAAACACTCCGATTAGCGGCAACACTTTACAAGCCACAAACCAAGAGCCCTCTCCGAGCCTTCAAGCCACCAGCAGTTTAATCGAAATTTCTGATTTTGCAAAAATTAAATTGATTGTTGGTCAAATTAAATCCGCCGAAAAATTGCCAAAATCAAACAAACTTCTAAGATTAATTATTGACCTTGGCGAAACTTTAGGCACACGCCAAGTTCTCTCCGGCATCGCTAAATATTACCAAGCAGAAGATCTGATCAACAAAAAGGTGGTGATTGTTGCTAACTTAAAACCGGCATTTTTTATGGGAGAAACTAGCGAAGGAATGTTGCTCGCGGCTTGTCCTGAAAACGAAGAAAGAGTCGAGATCGTCACCCTTAGCGAAAACATCCCTGTTGGATCGATTGTGCGTTAACTGCCCTAAATGATAAGCGGCATAGAATTTTTTGATACTCACTGCCATTTAAACGATCCGCAATTTGATCAAGATCGCGAAGAAGTCGTCAAAAGAGCAAGAACGGGCGGCGTCAAGCACATCCTCTGCATTGGAGCCAGTAAAGGAATTCAATCAAACCAGAAGGCTTTATCGATAGCGGAAAAAGATGAGTTTATTTACGCGTCGATTGGAATACACCCAAACGATCCGGCAAATTTCGAATCGATCGAAGAGATCGAAAAATTAGCGCATCACCCCAAGGTAGTAGCAATCGGCGAAGCAGGTCTAGATCTTTATTGGCAGCAAGATAATCTATCGGAACAAATTAAGATCTTCATAAAACAAATTGCTCTGGCAAAAAAACTAAAAAAACCGTTAATTATTCATTCGAGAGCGGCCGCTAAGGAATGTTTAGACATTCTTACGAGAGAAAACGTCGCCGAGGTTGGCGGCGTCTTTCACTGTTTTTCAGAAGATCAGGTTTTTGCCGAGAGACTCGCTGAGATGGGATTTTACGTATCTTTTCCCGGTTCGCTTACTTTTAAAAAAAACGAGCTAGCTCGCAAGGTCGCTTCTGCTATACCAATTTTTCAAATTCTTCTGGAAACAGATGCTCCTTATTTAGCGCCCCAATCAAAACGCGGCAAACGGTGCGAGAGTGCCGATCTAGTTGAAATCGCCGAAATTTTAGCGCTTTGCAAAGGGTTAACCATCAAGGAGGTGGCCCAAGTAACAACAGAAAATGCTAAAAAATTATTTAAATTAAAGTAATCTTTATAATTTATTTAAACTAACTACAATTTAAAGAAAAAATGTTGTACTGTTTGGTTCTCAGTATTTCTTAGCTACAAAAGTTATTTTATGAAAAATTCTGCGGTTATCGTTATTCCAGCGCGCTATCAATCAACAAGATTTCCGGGTAAACCATTAGCGCTAATCAAAGGCAAAGCGGTCATTGAAAGAGTGTATCAAGTAGCTATGGCTACAGGCTTACCTCAAGAAAAAATATTCGTCGCCACCGACGATCAAAGAATCAAGGATAAAGTAGAATCTTTCGGCGGAAATGTCATTATGACCTCAACAAATCCGCAAACTGGAACGGATCGAGTTTTAGAAGCAATATTAAACGCCGAACTTTCTCCGGAAATTATTGTTAACCTTCAGGGAGATCAACCTCTAATGCCACCCTTTATAGTTAAATCCCTAATAGATGAACTAACAAACAATCAGCAAGTCGAAATCGCTACTCCAGCAATGAAACTAACCGAAAAAGCTTTGCAGGAATATAAAGAAACTATTAACGCCGGCATGGTTGGCGGGACTACCGTTGTTTTCGACAATCAAGGTTATGCCCTTTATTTTTCAAAAGGAACAATTCCTTATACTCTTAGAGGAGATGCTGATATATTTTTGCACATTGGCTTGTATGCCTTTCGACCGAATAGCTTAAAGCGTTTTTGCCAGCTACCGCAATCACGGCTAGAGCTTGCTGAAGGCCTTGAACAGCTTCGCGCTTTGGAAAATCAGATGAAAATCAAAGTTACTCTGGTCGATCCCAAAAAGCGCAGCTTTGCCGAAATTAATAATCCTGCTGACATTGAGTTTGCGGAAAAAATCATAGATGAGCAAGGAGAGGTGGTACAATAGATGAACAACGGTAGCTCAATATTGGCAGATCTATCAAATTCGGGAGTTTTGACGATTACGATCAATCGTCCGGAAAAACTTAACGCCTTAAATTTTGAAACGGTCGAATCGTTAATAGCTTGCTTTAAAAAAATTGATTCCGACTCATCCATCAAAACCGCCATCCTTAGGGGAGCTGGACAAAAAGCTTTCTCCGTCGGAGCCGATCTTAAAGAGCTTACCTCTTTTTCAGAGGATGAAAAACTTGAATTTTTCAAAAAACTAGGAGAGCTTTTTAAAATTGGATGCGCGCTTCGCAAACCGTTAATTGCGCAAGTTTCCGGATATGCCTTAGCTGGAGGTTGCGGCTTAGCGGCGCTAGCGGACATTATTGTCTCTGATAAAAGCGGAATATTTGGACTGCCAGAGCTGGAAAGAGGCATCGCGCCAGCAATTATTTTAGCTCCGCTCTCAAAAATTCTCTCTGAAAAAACTTTAAATTATCTTGCTTTGTCGGCTTCAAAAATCGACGCCGAAGAAGCTCGTCAAATAGGGCTTGTCAGTATTTTATGCGAACACAAAGATTTAGCAGGAACAACTTGTCAACTGGCAGAAAAAATCGCTAGTTTTAAACATGAAGCTGTCACCAAAGCTAAAGATTTTTTGCGCCAAGTAAAAAAGATGTCGATCGAAAGTTATATTGATTTCGCGGTGAAATCGATAAGCGATCTTGCGCAAACAAGCTCTAATTTAAAGAATTTTTAAAATAAAATGATAGACCTAGGCGAAATTCAAATTTCTTATCATAATTTTGGTTCGCTCTGGCTTGACGGCGGAGCAATGTTCGGATCGGTTCCCAAAAATCTCTGGGCGAAAAAAATTACCCCTGATGAAGAAAACAGAATTGAACTAGCGACCAATTGCTTACTAATTTACGAAAAAGAGAGAATTTTTCTGGTTGATGTCGGGGTCGGTGATAAAATGAACGAAAAGTTGCAAAAAATTTATAATGTTCAAAATCGAAACTTTGGCTTATTTCCTCATCACCCAGATCAAATTACCGACATAATTTTGACGCATTTGCATTTTGATCATGCTGGCGGCATAAGTTACATTGATTCAGCCAGCGGCGAAAATAACTTGCGCTTTCCAAAAGCGCGCGTCCATTTGCAAAAAAGCAACTACGAACTAGCCTTAGCGCCAAACATTCGCGAACGAGCTAGCTATCTAAAAGAAAACATTGAGCCGTTATCAAAGACCGAACTAAATTTAATTGATCAAAGAACTCACGACTTAACCACTAACATCAAACTCCACAGAATAGATGGTCATACAAGCGGGCAACAAATCGTGGAAGTAATCGGAAAGAATCGGTCGCTGATTTACTTAAGTGATCTCTGCCCAACTTCGCACCATCTTCCGCTAGCTTACCATATGGGTTATGATATGTGCGCCGCCACCTTAATTGAAGAGAAAAAACTCTTTTTATCAAAAGCGGCAAAAGAAAATATAATTTTATTTTTCGAGCACGACACGACACTTCAAGCGGCAACAATAAAAGAAGATGAAAAGGTAGGTTACGTTATAGACAAAAAAATAGATATATGATTAACAAAGATCTTTTAGAAATTGTAGTTTGTCCGGCAACCCATCAGAAATTATTTCTGGCTAGCGGTCAAGAAATTGAAAAGATCAACCAACTAATCTCCGAAAAAAAGATAAAAAATGTCGCCGGTAAAACGATAGAGCAAAAAACAGAAGGTATTTTAATTAGAGAAGATCGCAAAGTTGGATATCCGGTCCGCGAAGGTATTCCAGTATTATTGATTGAAGAGGGTTTAGAGTTAAAATAAAGATATTCTTACTTTAATTTTTTGACGATTATCAAAAATTATATTAAAATCTAAGATTTAGAATGAGAGAGTTTATAAATCTCCATTTGAAGGAATCATTACAATGAGTAATTACCCTCAAGAGTTAGGTTTTATTCACACAAAACTAAACGCGGCTATCGGTTGGGCAAGAAAATATTCTCTTTTCACCTATCCATTTGTTACTGCTTGTTGCGGCATGGAATATATGGCGACCAGCTGTTCTCACTATGACACCGATCGTTTCGGCGCCGCCCTACCCCGTTTTACTCCCAGACAAAGCGACCTACTGATGGTGGTTGGTACCGTTAATCATAAACTTGCTCCAGTTCTTTTAAGAATATATGAGCAGATGGCCGAACCCAAATGGGTCGTGGCTTTTGGCGCCTGCGCTTCATCGGGAGGATTTTACGACAATTATACCACTGTTGCCGGTATAGATAAAATAATACCTGTTGACATGTATATTCCCGGCTGTCCGCCACGTCCGGAGACGGTCATAGATGCCTTAATGACCTTGCAAAGAAATATCAATGATTCACCTCAACAACTTTTTCAAAGTGATGGAGGCAAGCAAATTCATCCTGTGCTACCAGAGCTTTTGGGAGATGAAATTATAACCGATTTACCTAAAGTTAACTCGCAAAAATAAAGCACTGCCAGTTAGTAGTAGATTGTTAGATCATTCCACAAGGTTACAACCTATATTTCCAGCCTTGTATTAGAAGAAAAATTTTGTGAAGATTGATTTTAGTGCTTGAACTAATCGTTATCATATTTGGTTTAATTATTGGCAGTTTTTTAACGGCTTGCGTTTACCGATTGCCTTTTTCAATTTTTGAAACGAGCGAAGAAGAAGAGGAAACTGTTAGCCGTGAAGAAAAAATTGCCGAAGAAGGAAAAGAGCAATCTGATTCCTTCAATGATTTATTCGCCAATCTTCCAATACCAGATCCAAACAAAGCCGGCTTAACTTTATGTTATCCACCTCGTTCATTTTGCCCAAAGTGTGACAAGCAACTTCTTTGGTTTCATAACATTCCAGTTATAAGTTGGCTTTTTCTGAAAGGTTGTTGCGCTTTTTGCAAAAATCCAATCTCGGTAAGATATCCAATTACTGAAATAACCTCTGCGCTACTAGCAATTCTGTCTCTTAATATCTTTGGTTTCACTCTAGCCGCATTATTAATTTATCTTTTTAGCTGCGCACTCCTAGTAATTACGTTGATTGATTATGACTATTATATTATTCCAGATTCAATATCCTTACCGGGTTTTATTTCTGGGATATTTTTAGCCGTTTTGAATCAGGCTTTTCGTATTCTTCCCGATCCTTTCGCGCCAACTTTTATCGCTTCATTGATTGGAGCTTTGGTCGGTGGCGGTTTTCTTTTTCTAGTTTCCCGACTTTATTTATTCACTCGCAAAAGAGAAGGTTTGGGTTTAGGAGATGTTAAATTGCTAGCAATGATCGGTTCTTGGTTTGGACCGTTTGCATCGTTTTTCACAATTTTTATCGGATCATTAATTGGCTCAATCTGTGGGGTAATGATGTTGCTGGCCAGAGGAAAAGGCATTTCTCATCCTATACCCTTTGGACCATTTTTAGCCCTAGCCGCCGCGATTTATATCTTTCTTTATCCATACGGAATTTTAAATCTCTTAAAGATTTTCAATTTTATCTAGTGAGAAAAAAATCTTTTTTTAAAGCTCTTTTTTTACCGATAATTTTGCTTAGCATCAAAACCACTGCTGAACCAATTTATAGTTGGAAAGACGAGAAAGGTCGAGTTCATTTCTCTAATAAAGCCGCCGATCCTTCAGCCAAAATTGTTGATCTGCCACCTATTACCAAAGAACAACCTCGACATCAAGACAATCTTGATCAAAACACAGAAGCGTCAGCAATTGATTGTTCTTTTCATGATGGAATAGATTGTGAAGCCGGAGCCGACATTGATGGATCGGTAATATGTAAAGATGGCTTCAAAGAAACCTCAAAAAGTTACCAAGAAAATTGCCAACGCGCCAAGCTTAGCACCCACATGGTTGAAATTAACCCCAAAAAAGATCTGATTAGGGCTATCGTTAGAAACGAGCGTCCAGTTAAAGCTGAGTCAGTTTTAGTTACAACTTTACTTGGAGAATTTTATCGTGGAGATCAAAAAAGATTCAATATGACAGGTCCTCAAGAGATTGAAAGTTACAGTGATGCCGAATACGAACTTAATTTAAAAGGGACCATTTATGCTCCTCTCAAAGAACTTAATCAAGATAAGTTGAAATCGAGAGTTAATGCAAATTGTGCGAACTGCTAGTAAAAGGCTAGCCGCCAAATATCCTAAAATACCCATAATTCCTTACTTCTTTCTATTCCAATACTATAATTTTGAATTTTATGTTATAATAAACATTTACTCCTTTTTTAGGTATTTTCTCCTATGTTAAACCCTAAGGTAGCTAGCAAAATCCTTTCAATTCTTAGAAAAGACCTAAAACGGGTTTTAAAACTAAAAGTTCCCGGTTTTCCTAAGGTTTATTATTCCTCTTTTCTGCTCCGAGACACCCATTGGTTTAATACTTGGGCAAGCAATGGATCTATTTTTAAAAAATCACATGATCGCACCCGGATAGTTTTTAATGATATTCGGGTCGGCTCTTATAGATTAGATCAAACAACTGAAGGAAACTTAAATGTGCCTCAAGAAGAAGAACAAAACGAGCAGACTACTACGGAAAGCTTAACCAATATGCCTATTGACGATCGATCGTTTGATGGATTGCGAGTTGCTCTTTGGCGTCTTTCAGAAGCAAAATTTCGTGAAGCTTTGACGGATTACAACCGCAAAGAGTCGGAGAGATTAAAACGCCCTGATCCCAACCGCAATCTTTGTTCGTTTCTAAAAACAAAAAAGGTTCGTTCCATAAAACATTCTCGTCTAGATAAAATAGACGAATCTTATTGGATTAACTTTTGTAAAAAAATCTCCGGCTGGCTAGCCAACTTGCCGGGAGTTTCAAGCGCTTGGGTTGATTTTGATTCAGCCCAAGAGAGTAAAATATTTGTCAATAGTGAAGGTTCGGTTATCTTACAACACTCTAAAGTGTTTACTCTTTCAGCATCATTAAAAAAACTTACTAAAGAAGGGGTTCAAATTGAAAGAAACCTCGTGCTTAACGTCGCCGACCAAAAAGAGCTTCCTTCGCTTGCTAAGTTTCAAAACATGTTGCTAGAAAAACACCGCGAGCTAATTAAACTTAGCCGCGCTCAAACAATTCATGCATTCTCTGGTCCTGTTTTGCTATATCCAATTCCAGCTGGACTTCTTTTTCACGAAGCGCTTGGACATCGTCTCGAAGGGAATCGCTTGCTTTCTTCCGGTGAAGGACAAACCTTTAAGGGACAACTGAATAAAAAAATTCTTCCAATAGAAATTGATGTTTATGACTCTCCTAAAATAAAAAAATTTGAGGGGAGAAAACTAATAGGCGCTTATGAATATGATGATGAGGGAGTTCCAGCTGAGAAAGCTATTCTGATAGAAAAAGGCGTTTTGCAAGGATTTCTAACAAGCCGAGCACAAATACCAGATAAAAAAAATCTACTAAACGGACATGGCAGAAATAGCAAAGCGCAACGGCCGATTAGCAGGATGGGAGTAACTGTGATTCGTAGCGCAAAAGCAATTCCTTTGAATCAGCTTAAAGAACTATTGCTAAATGAGATTAAAAAACAGAAAAAGCCCTTTGGCATGATCGTCTACGAAACAAACGGCGGCGAAACCGAAACAACCAGATATGATTTTCAAGGTTTTTTTGGAGAGATCTCTTACGCAACTTTAGTTTACCCCGATGGCAAAGAAATTTTGGTGCGCGGTGTTGATTTTGTTGGAACTCCACTGCAAGCTCTCAATAATATTATTGCCGTTAGTAATGAGCTGGAAATGGAGAACGGTTTTTGCGGAGCAGAGTCCGGCATGATACCAATTTCAACAATCAGCCCAGCTGTTTTACTAAGAAATCTGGAGCTACAAGCAAAAAACGAAAATTTAGCGCCTCCTTTCTTGCTAAAAAGACCCAAAAAATGATCTCAATCTGACGATAAAATTAAAGTGAAATAGCTGGCAAAAATAGTTCGTTTTTGCTACCCCGCTTAAGCGGCGATTTTTGAACGACGCCGCCAAGCTCCACCTTGCGTAAAAATATCAAAAGCCCACTTAAACCAACGAACCAACGCTCCAATAACCCATAGGGACCAAATAAGCATTACCAGTCTCCAGAAAAACATTGAAATAGAGACAATACCGACTGTTGGTATGTCACCATGAGTACTCCTATCGACGTACCAACTATAAAAATAGTTACTTGAACCGTTCCCAACTATTAACATATCTGGACTAAACAACAAGCCATTTTGAACAGCGGCGTAAAGAACTCCGAGAAAAATTAAAGTTAAAAAAACTAAAAAAATCTGATAAAAATTGAATGTCCAAACCATATCTGCCTTAATTTTTAAACGAAAATTTAGCGCAACAAACCACCCTATTACAAGCAATATCGCCAAAGTTGAAAGATTGGCTATTCCCAAGCCAAAAATAAACCAACTACAAAATCCAAGTGGAGAAAAAACAATTTTCGATAAAAGCAAAGCGCCAAAAGCAAGAATTATCAATTTTGCCCAAAAAAGAACAACCGGTCCAAAAGTCGGTCCGTAAAGATACAAAGTCCAATACCTGCTTAATGGCTTAAAATTAACGCGCAAGTCAATCGCTTCAACGCCTAAATTAAATCCTGAAATTTTTTTCAATAAAGCAGAATTCAAATTTAAATCTAATAAAATTTTAACTGAAGAATTGTTGGCAGTTATCGGAATTTCCAACGTGCCATTTGCTCTCTCTGCATTTGTCTCAATTCCATTAACTAAAATAGATTTAACTTCAGCTCCAGTAGGCGCTACGAGTCTCTGTTTAAAAGGAGCGGCGGCTAAAATATCATAGGATAAAGTACCCGCTATTGCCCTTTCTCCTTCTACTAACTCCAGTGCCGCCGAGGTAATCAGATTGTGATTGCCCTCTGTTGCTTGCGGTCGATTAAAGAAAAAGCTCAGTCGTTCGCCAGCCCGTGGTTCAAAACGAAAGTTTTTTTGACCACCAACGTACAGCTCAACCGGGGCAAGCCCTTGATAATTACAGGCAAAAAGGGTGGAGCAATTTAATATTATACTCAAGCTATAATCTGAAGGAGCTGTCAAAATTAACTTTGGGCTCTCTGTCATAGTGCCCATAATAACTTTTTCCATCTCTCCAACGTCGAACGAAACATCATAGGCTTTAGCAGTTGTGTTATAAACCGCTCCTGATAAGATCTTTTCTCCCTCAATTGGTTGAAATGAGAAAGAAGCATTAGTAGAGAGAGAGCCAAATCTTCTGATCAAAGTTTCGGTACGCCAAGTCGAATCAACCTGAATGCGTTTTGTAACATGAAACCAATTAGGGGTTGTCGTAGTAATGCTAATTTTATTTTGATCTCCCCCTTCGATATTATCAACCACTCGACGCGAAATCTGCAGGGAAACGATTTCTTGCGAAGCCTCGTTTCTAATCGGAGTAAACTCAAAATGATCAGACTTTAACAAAATTTCTTTAGGAAAAGATTTAAAAGCTAAAGAAATATTATTGTCACGCCTTAAAAAACCACTTGCTTTGATTCTCTGCAACCCAAGTGGATTTAAAACCCAAACAGTGCCATCTTCATCAGTCAATGAAACTAGATCTTTTCCCTGAGCATCAACCAAAGAGTGAAAAACAACCTCTGACAACGGACCGGGCAAAGCGACCAACGAATTATGAGCGCGCGCCGAGAGAGTAATAACTAGATTTGCTTTGCCAGTTTTTTCCAAATTGAGTTCCAGTTGATCGATGGTTGCGCATTCTTCTAAGCATTGCCCCTTAATAAGACGCTCTTTGAGCTCAGCTAACAGCTGATTTGAGGGAAAATCATCAGCAACTCCGTTTGTCGCCACAAGAAGAGAAAAAACCGTAGAAATAAGTCCAATGTATAAGGATGAAAGTTTAAGTTTTTTTCGTTTTATGTCAAAAAATGAAATTATAAAAAAAGCAAAAAATGCTACTCTAAACAAAGAGAAACAACGATTAACCAAAGGTGGTGTCAAATAAAGTTGAAAACTCTCGTTTTCCGATACCCTACCACTCCAAGAGAGGTTGTATGAACTGGCAAAACGAGTGGGAACCCCCCTACCTATCTGCAAAAGAGTTGTACTGCTGAGCTGATTAAAACCATTGTCAAGATCGTCTTTATGGCTGATGCTTTCTGCTGGCAAAAAATCAGAGTGGGCATAGTTTGCGGCATCCTCTGTTTCTCTCAAATCTTTTGCCATAGATTCTTGACGCATTAAAACATCGGGTGCTGGCGCGGCCGCATATTCAACCTCTCTTCTTCTTGAATGAGTTGATTTTTGTCTATAAACGTTTTCCTGATAAACTCCTGAATAAAAATTACCTTCCGGAAATAGCCCGGGATACAAAAAAGATCGGATCTCTTGTGTGGCGTAAGGCAAAAAGGTGATAAAAAATAAAATAAGAGTTGAGAAAAAATAAAATCTTACACAAAAAGAGAATTTTCCGGGTTTTGCAACCTTTAAAATAGCAAACGAGATTAATAAACTAAACCAATAGCTAAAAGGAAATTCATTGTGTGAGTGATTCAAAAGTAGCCCAACGCCGATAAAAATAGCGGGATATTTTCCTAAAATTTTAGCTGACAAAAAAACTACTGCTATCGTCAAAAAAACTCTGAGCAAATCCCAACTTCCCAACCAACTTCCTTGGACTTTATCCACCCCACTCGCATGAATCAATTTCCAAGCTGGTGGCAATTGTAATTCTACGGTAAGTTGATCTGCTGGCAATTTCCAACCAGTAGCGGCAATCGGAACATTGTTTTTTTGAACGATACCTTCGGCAGTTAAATTCAAATTATTATGTCGAAACTCAATTCCTTCCCCATCTAATCCAGAAGTAATTAAACTACGATTATTATTTGCAAAAACGCTTCCTAATTTCATGTCTTCGGCTACCGTCAGTCGATCGTAATTTTTAAGAGTACCGTTTAAAATATTAGACACAGAAAAAAACTCTCCAGAATTATCAAGGTGAAATCGCCTAGTCATTGTGAGCTGAGCGCTTTTTTCAACCTTTAATCCTCTCATTTTTTCTTTTATTGTAAGAGCAGCTTGATCTCCTCTTAAAATATAGGTGGAAATCCCCGCGCCCCAAGATTTAGGGGCTGCGATTACGCTCGGGTCAACAGAGATAGGACCAATAATTTCAATTATTCTTAAATTATTGTCTGGTCTGAAACCCCAATATTCCTCTTTAGGTTTAGTCGTAGCCGCAAAGGAGGCTACCGACAATTGACCAATTGGATCTAAAACAACCCCTGTGATGCGAATCAAATGAGATCCCTCGCTTATGGCAACAATCAAATCTCCCTGAACGTTAAAATAACAGTTAATAGAACAATCAACTTTAAAAATTCTAACCCCTTCTGGCAGAGCTTTTCCAAGATTCAACTCACGACTAGAACCGGTGGCAAATAGCTGAATATCACTTTCAAGAATTAAAGGATTTCCATCTTCTAGCTTCCTGTAAACTTTAAGCTGTATAGAATCAATATTTTGTTTTTGCTCCTCTTTAATCTGCCCAAATTCAGAAAACCACAGCCCACCCTGAGCATTAAGTCGTTTGTCATAATCTGAGATAATAGAAATTTCATCAGGTAGGCTTAAAAAATTTGGCTCACCAAAACCAACAAATTGCAAAACGCCCGATATAATATGTTCACCCTTGGGAAGCTTTATTGCCGGATAAGAAAACTCCCCGACCATTTCTCTTTTTTTAGCAAAAACAACTCGAGAGGCTTTTGACGGTTCAATTTTTAGATCTTTGATCCAAAAGTTTCCGGATCTTCCCGGCAAAAATATCTCACTCTCAATTATTGCAAAAACTTTGAGATTAAAAAAAATCTCTCTCTTGTTGTCATTAAACTTAAGTCCAAGCGGTCCGTAAAAAACGCATTGAGGCTTATCTTTTACACGCGGACAAAAATCGCTCGGGCTCTTTTCCTGAACCCAATTAACCCACTCTTGCAAACTGGGAGGTACATAGGGATCTGCAATCAGTAGCGAAGGAATCACTAAGAGTAAACCCAAAGCAACTTTTATGGCGTTTTGTAAAAACATTTTGAAAAAAATCTTTCTTGTGCGATTACTATATTGAGCTTAGTTTTAATAAACAAGTTTGGTTTTCTATTAAAGCTTTAGAACAAGAGAAAAGCTGATTAAAAGATATCTTATTTATCTTAAATAGGGGACATTAAAAAATAATGCGAAAATCGAAGGCAAAATCTTTCTAATTTTTACCGCTTACTATAAAACCAAAGATAAGTAAAACCGCTTCCATTCCATGGGCGACGATTGATAGCAAAATTCAAAAACCTTTTTAAAGTCATCTGCCCATAGTCAGGCACCCACCAACCACGCAATGTAATCCTTCTAGCAGAAAAACCTTCCGGTGGATTAGCCTGATCCGAGTAAGATGATAAAAGATAATCAAACTCCTTGCGTTCATTAGGGTTAGCGGTAAAGCGATATTCCGGAATACCAACCATATACCAAGTCATTGGCCAAACAGAATCGCCCTCTCCTAAAATCTTAATAGGTTTACTAGAGAGATTTTCCAAAGATTCTCTTCTAATAGCTTGCATAATATTATCAAACTCTCGTGTTGTGTGAACCTGCGAAATAAACTCTGTTTCCGAGCCAGCGTAAACATAGTTAACCTGAATCGCCGTACGTATCGAAATAATTGATAATAAGATCAACAAAAACGGCTCTAAGTTAATTTTTGGCAAAAAAGGATATATCCTATTGATCTGATAAAGCCCATAAAAAACAAATCCATAACCAAAGAATAAAAGGTTTTGCTGACTACCACTATAAAGATCAGCAATAAAAGTTTTAAAACCAGAAGCCCTAAAGAGATTTAAAGTAACTTCAAAAAACCGCCCTGAAAAAATGACACTCAGACTAAGGATGTTTTCTGCAACAAAAAGTACGGCCAAAGTCAAAAAGATTAATCCTAAATATCGACAAATCTGACCAAAACAAAAGTTGCTAAAAGATTTATAAATACTGAGTCGCGGAAGATAAGAATCATAAAAAAGAGTTAAATAAACGAAACCAGCCGTTAGCGGATAAATTGAAAGCCAAGGAACCTTTTCTCCTAAATAACTGTAAGTAAAAAATGAAGCTGTGAAAAAATATCCAGTAAAAGCTAAAACTCGCTCCCGCTTGGCAAGATGCGCTGAAGTCACGATCAATCCGTTGGCAATGAGCAGGATAAAACCAATAACATCTATGTTGTCTTTTAACTTAAATGTTTTCCAAATGGTTATATCTTCTATAAGCACGCCAGAAGCATTTGTAATCGCCGCCGCCAAAAAAGCAACGAATAATAAACTCAAAGAGAAAAAACGCCCAAACTGACCAAGACTTTTGTATAAAATAATCACTTGCCCAAACATGGCCAGCAAAAACACCAGCTCATACCAACAAAACATATAAAAATGAATCATAAAAGGACCTTTGATCCTTTCGATCGTATGGTGATGCAACCAATAGGGCAAACACTCTTTGTACAAGCCGCCTAGTATGCCACCGGAGTAACGGAAGCCGGAAGAATACAAATAACAAAATATAAAAGTCGAGATCGCAACGCCGATAAAAGTTTCAACTGGATAGCGCCAAAGCAGAGTTTTATTCATGTAAACAACCAGAGAAATAACCGGCAAAGCAACGAGCAGATAAGCTCCTCCCCAATTCTCTGGAAAATACCCATGAAAAACTAAAGCACCGAGCAAGCCCGCCACGATCAAACCCGCATGAATCAAGATGCCGCTAATTTGACTACTGCGTTCGCGAAAAACAACCCATTTAAAAAGCGCTTCGTAAATTATAAAACCCAATAAAATAGCGATAGTTACAAAGACATTTGCCTTTATACAGTATTGCAAAGTAAATCCAATCAAGAAAAAGAACGGCTTATATCTGTCACTTACTAAAGTCACACCAACTAACGCAATTAATAAACTGGTCACGACAAAATAATCATGTATAAGAAAGCGTGACCAATAAACAAGACTAGGTGAAAACGCTATGCCAACAATTAAAGCCAAACAAGCACGCGGAGAAAAAAAGCTTCTAAAAATAAGTGGTAAAAATATAAACAAAGAACCCAAAAAGGCTGTGGATGCGCGTGCTGCAAAAAAGGTAGAGTCAAAAAAATTATAAACCAGCCTTAAAAAATTGTAGAGCAATGGACCATGCAACATCGGATTATACCGATAATATTGATGTTCGGGAAAATCGTAAAAATATTTTCCAAACATCGCGTGCTGAGATTCGTCATGATGGAAAGGCTTGTCCGCCAAGTCGAACCAACGCAGGGCCAATCCAATTGCGGACGCCAGCACAAAAATTATCCATTGGCGCGTTGAAAAATAAGAGAGCAGATCGGAAGATTGTTTTTTTTCTCCGTCAGAATTCATCTTAGAAAAAACCATCTAAACAAAATAAATGTTTTATTTTTATTTAACTTTACAATAGTAAGCAAACATCTGTCAGCCGATTATTTGTTTAAGTTGCCCAGCATCAATCTGGCGACTTTTCTACCTTCGCGAACGGCGTAATTAGTGCCGCGATCTTCGGGGTATATTTGCGCCATCGTTGCCAGCCAAATTTTTGGATCTGGAGTTCGATAGTCAGGAATGATCTTTGAATAACCGCGCGTTATAATCGGCTGGCTGTGTTCAGCGCGCCAAACAGAGCTCGAAATAACCCAGTCTTTACTAAATGCCGGAAAGATCTTTTGCAAATATGGCAAAGAATAATCAAAAAACTCTTCCGAAGACATTTGAAATAAGCGATCTTCCACGGCAACATATTTAGATAAATAAGCGATTCGCGATCCACCATAGTTTTTATAATCATCCATGTTGGTGTGTTCGATCAAACCAACAAAAGGAAAACTTGGATCGGCAACATTTAACCAATATGTTTTAGAAAGGCTCTGCTTTAACTCTAAAATTAAACAAACATTTCCTAAATATCTAATCTTTGATATTTGATCGATATAAGAAAGGGGTAATTTGGAAGCAATCTCTTTAAAGATCGGTATAGGGGTAGTTACTAGCGCCTGTTCCGCCTTTATCTTACTCTGATTTGTTTCTATAATAACACCATCTTCAAATGAATGTATCTTAGAAGCTTGTAAATTTAAACAAAGTTCCACCCCAAGTTTTTCAAGATTTTCTTTGATGATCTCAGAAAGAGCAAAAAATCCCCCATCAAAATAAGCCAAACTCTCCCTCCCCCCCCTTTTGCGGCTAGATCCTCTTAGTTTTAGTTTATTCCAAAACCAAACTGCAGCTACATTTTCGGCTTCCGCGCCAAATTTGCCTTTTAGTAGGGGTTCCCAAATAACTTTAAAAGCCTTTTCGCCTCCTATTTTCTTGAGCCATTCAATCGCTGAAGCATTCTCTAAAGTGCGCCAATTTTTTATACGCCTAGCATAAAGAGCCAGTAACCCTGTGCGAATTCTGTCGATCAACGGAATAGCCGGAAACGATATAAGATCTAATGGGCTAGCTAAACGAAAAATTGAATTGGCATAGTATAATCCCGTATTGGTTTGATGAAATTTAATTTTATCTTTAGCGCCAAGTTCTTCGATCCATTCAAGAATATCGTTATCAGACGAAAACCAGTGATGATAAAATTTTTCAACTCGCGCTCCGGTAGAAAGAGTAAAAGTTCCTGCTAAACCTCCAATATCAGGCTCTCTCTCGATAATAATGACTTTGCGTCCCGCTTTGGCAAGTTCGTAGGCGGCGGCAAGGCCGGTGTAACCAGCTCCAATGATTGCTATTGGTTGCTTTTGTTTTTCTGTGATAATGGCTCTCCCTCGATCTCTGAAATAATATATAGGGGGCGATTTTGTCCCTGCTCAAAAATTCGCCCAACATATTCCCCCAAAATTCCAAGTACTATCAACTGCACTCCACCAAGCAACAAAATGGACGCCATAATCGAAGTATAACCGGGAAAATTGATTCCTAAAAATTTTAAAACAATAACGACCGCGATGTAAAAAAAAGCGAAAATCGAAACCCAAACCCCTAAAAAAGAAGCCGCTCGCAGAGGCATGTAAGAAAATGAAGTAATCGCGTCAAAAGCGAGTTTCAAAGATTTTTTAAAGGGATATTTTGTTTCGCCGGCAAATCTCGGAGGGCGTTCGTAAAAAATTGGACATTGTTTAAAGCCAACCCAAGACACCATACCACGCACAAAACGATGGCGTTCACGAAGAGAATTTAAAGCATCTAACGCGCGGCGATCTATCAGCCTAAAATCTCCAGTATCTCTCGGCACTTCAATTTTTGCTATGCGAGAAAGAATCCTATAAAAACCATAAGCAAAAAGCTTTTTTAGCTTTGGTTCTCCTTGCCTAACAGATCTCTGTCCGTAAACAACGTCATAACCTTGACGCCACTTGTCAAGCATTTCTGGTAAAAGCTCCGGAGGATCTTGCAAATCAGCATCAATGATTAAAACAACCTCTCCTTTAGCTTGATCAAGACCAGAGGTCAACGCTAACTGGTGACCAAAATTTCTTGAAAGTTTGATTCCCTTAAGCTGAGGATATAGCGAGCGGCTCTCTTTAATCACACTCCAAGTTTGATCCGTACTGCCATCATCAATTAAGATAATTTCATATTGATTAGAGAGATCTTTTAATACTGCTGTTAACCTTTTTAAAAGTTCCGGAATACCCTCCGCTTCATTAAAGCAAGGAGCCACAACGGAGATACTGTTTGGTTTTTCTCTAGATCTCATAGCAATATATCTGTCAAAACAAAATTTTAGCCGATTCGGTCAAGTTTCGATAGCAGGAAGTCTTTTCTAAGATATATTCCATCGCCCGCGAAATATCGCTATATTATTTCGCCACTAATTTCTCAACATAGTCTTTAAAGCTAAACCATTTTGAAAGTTCGGAAGCGTTTCTTTTTTTTCTCCGCCAATAGTAAGCGCGCCGCTCCAAAGCCCTTCTCAGCAGCAGAGTTACCTCATAGAGAGCCGGCAGTGATGTTTGTTCCTTAAAAAACAATGCCAAAAAAACAATCATATTTCTTAAAAACAATCCAAAAATGTTGGCGCTCAGCGAAGTGCTTAAATAGAAAAGATTAAGCTGAAGCAAAAACCTGTTTTTGACCCCAAGTTTATTGATAAACGGATCAAGTGAAGCTCTTTTTTCTGGAGTTACCCGTCTCTTATGGTAAACAACCGCTTTCGGCAGATAAATTGTTTGCCAACCAAAGAGATTTGCGCGCCAAGCAAGCTCAGCATCTTCGCGATAAGCAAAAAAAGCTTCATCAAAAAGCTGAGCCCTACAATCATCATCAGAAAGTTGAGGATATACTTTGAGTTTATCGTTTTCAAATTTTAAATTATCACAAATTAGATCCAGAACACACTCTCTTTTAATTAAAAGACACGCTCCCGTACCTCCAAAAACAACCGCTGGTTCGTTATATTGGCCGTTGTCAACTTGATACTGCCCGCGATCAAAATGTCTCAAGAAAGGTGTCATAACAATACCCGCCGAATCGATAAGCTCTTTGGAGTCAGCTTTTCGTTCTCCGTTATCCAAAAGCATTTTAGGAGTGGCAAATCCAAAGTTTGGATTAAGCATAATCCCGCGAATCATTTCAGCCAAAGCGCTTGGCGCAAGTTTGGCATCAGGATTAAGAGTTAAAAAAAAATCAAAGCCTAAATCTAAAAATTTTCTAACTCCCCTGTTAACTCCCGCCGCAAAACCAATATTTTGGGAGAGAAGTTCCACTTGCAAGCTGGAGTAATCGCTCTTTTGTATAATCTCTCTTGTGCCATCGGTTGAACAATTATCAAGCAGGGAAACCATCAAGTTGTCAAACAATTTAAAGCCTTCAAGCGCAGTTAATGACTTTAAAACTTCTTCGATGGTGTCGGCGTTATTCCAACAAACAATATGAATAAAAACTTTGCTCACGATTTTAAATCTTCTTTCAAGAGAAAGATTGTTTTTTGCGCAAAGCAATTTCCATCAGTTTTTCCGGCAAACGACTTCCTAAGCTTTGAAAATATTTTATTATTCCTTCTAACTCTTCGCGCCAAGCGTTGTGATCTATTTTAAACAGCTCGTTTTGAATCTCTTCTGTTAATTTTAATCCTTCAAAGTTAATCTCATTGATGTCTGGCAAAAAACCTATCTCAGATTTTTTTCCGGTCATCTGATTTTCTAATCGATTAAAAATCCATTCTAATACCCGGATATTCTCGCCAAATCCCGGCCAAATAAACTCTCCTCGCTCTCCAGTTCTAAACCAATTGACGTGAAAAATCTGCGGCAATTGAAGATCGGATCTCAAGCCAAACGATAACCAATGACTCAGATAATCCCCGACGTTGTAACCAATAAAGGGGCGCATCGCCATCGGGTCGCGAGCAAGTTCGCCAATCTTTCCTTCGGCTGCCGCCGTTCTTTCAGATGCCATTGAAGCTCCGGCAAAAACCCCCTCTTCCCAAGAAAACGTTTGATAAACTAATGGCGCCAACTTTGATCTTCTGCCACCAAAAATAATTGCCGATATTGGGACTCCATTAGGATCTTCCCAAGCAGGATCAATTGATGGGCACTGTCTGGCTGGTGCCGTAAAACGAGAGTTCGGATGAGCAGCTTGTGTTCCTAAATCTGGCGACCATTCATTCCCAAGCCAATCAATAGCGAGTTGAGGCGGATGGGCTGTCATCTTTTCCCACCAAGGTGTTTGATCGGCTAAATTAAGGGCAACATTAGTAAAAATTGTATTAGCCCGCGTGGTTGCAATTGCGTTCGGATTTGTCTTTAAAGAAGTTCCGGGAGCAACTCCAAAAAAACCATTTTCCGGATTTATTGCCCAGAGCCTGCGATCTTCTCCGACCCTAAGCCAAGCAATATCATCGCCTACTGTCGTTATCTCCCATCCCGCTTCTTGATAACTTTTGGGGGGAATTAGCATCGCTAAATTTGTTTTGCCGCATGCCGAAGGAAAAGCAGCTGCGAAATATTTTTTCTTTCCTTTGGGATTTTTAATACCGAGAATCAGCATGTGTTCAGCTAACCATCCCTCTTGTTTAGCAATACATGAAGCAAGACGGAGAGCAAAACATTTTTTCGCCTGCAACGCGTTACCTCCATAACCAGAGTTAAAACTAATAACTCTATTTTCATCAGGGAAATGCGCAATAAAACGATTTTGAGCATCAAATGTTCCAACCGAATGAGTGCCTTTAACAAAATCTTGCGCGTCATTTGCAAGTTGCTTCATGGCAACATCTCCTATTCGCGCCATTATTCGCATGTTTTGGACAACATATAGGGAATCTGTCAGCTCAAACCCAACTTTAGTGAAAGGAGAACCAAGCGGTCCCATTAAATATGGAATAACGTACATAGTGCGACCGCGCATACACCCGCTCATCAATTTTTTAAGGGTGCTTTTCAGTTCTTCTGGATCTCGCCAATTATTTAGTGGTCCCGCATCATCAGGATTTTTTGTGGATATATATGTTTGGCTTTCAACTCTAGCGACATCGCTTGGATGAGAGCGCGACAAAAAACAATTGGGATAAAGTTGTTTATTAAGCTCAATAAAAGTACCTGCTTTGACAAGCTCATTATTAAATATTTTTGATTCCTCGTCACTACCATTAACCCAAACAACTTGATCGGGAAGGAGATAATCAACCTCCGATTTAATCCACTCATCCAAATATTTATTCATTAACAACTCTCCTGATTACATCTTCTATAAAATCTGGGTCATTTGATTCTAACAATTTGCCGTTAATATAAAGCGTTGGAGTGGCGGCAAGTTGAAGATACAAACCAAAAGCGATCTCTTGACGAAGTTTGTCAACAGTAGCCTCAGCCAATAAACATTTTTCTAATTTATTTTGGCTTAATTTAGTCGAATTCAATTTAGAAAGAACTTGATTTAAATTAGAAGAAATGTCGTTTCCTTCCAATTTAATTTCATAAAGAGTATTTAAGATCTGCTTGGTTGACAACGAACGATCTTCTTCGGTCAAACATAAAGAAATTTTTGCTAAAGTACAGGCGCTTGGGTGCATTTTGCTTGAAAGTGCCGGATTACATTCGGAATCAAGAGGAAAGTTTACAAATACCAAATAAATTTTATCGGCGAATTTCTCCATGATTTTCTCAAGCGAGCGGTTCAAGTTTTGGCAAGCAGGACACTCAAAATCAGAAAATTTAACTATTTTAACAGGAGCTTCAGCAGGACCAACGGTAATAGTTGGAACAAGAGGCATCTTTAGCAGATCTTCTCGCGGCTGGGCAAGTTGCCACCTTCTTGCCATTTTTTTGATTGCTAGTTCTTTTTCAGAATATCCGCTTTGAGCTTGTAGGTAGTGTTTAAAAACAATCGGCATAGAAAATGCCGCCCCAATCATGATAAGAATTGAAAAAATATTTGAATATAAAAACTTTATTCCATCTATAAGACCGCCTTTTGCTCCTTTTTCGTTGATAAAAATTATTAAAGAGACCCCAAACAACGCGAACGAAATGATGTACGAAGCAATGCAAATTAAACAAAAACTTTTAATTATAAATTGCGAGATTAAAAATAGAACAATACTTAAAGTCATCGCCAAATCTGCCATGATAAAAAGCAAAAAAGCATGACCTTTAGCTGACAAAGATCCTCTTTGACGAGAACTCGCTACAAAGAAAACGATCATAAAAAAGATCATTCCTAGTATAGAATTTTTTACTCCAGGAATAAGCTCACTCCAACTGCTTGAAACAACCAGATCACAGTTGAAAGCTTGATTTATATTGCAAAAAGATCTCCCTTCTTGCAGGCCATTTTCCAGCTTAATCTGATGAAACAACGCCAGCGCTGAAACAAATATTCCACAAGCAGCGAGTATTAAAGTAAGCGCCAGCAGAGGTCGATTATTTTTATTTTCGACAAATTGATCCGTAGTCAAAGCAGTCACTTGAAAGATAAAATTAAGATTATTTAAATAAAATAGAAGTTTCTTTACTATCTTCAAATTAACATATAGTCATTTTACTTTAAAGCGAATGGATAATAAGCCTGATTGGAAGATTATAGAGCCAAACTTAGAAAAAATAACTATTGGTAATAAAGATATTTACCTGCTTGGAACAGCTCACATTAGCGAAGAAAGCGCCATTCAAGCGGAAAAAATTATCAAACAAATCTGCCCCACAACCGTCGCGGTAGAGCTTTGCCAGCCACGTTTTGAAGCTTTAAACAATCCAGAACGTTGGAAAAACACCGACATTTTCAAAGTCATTCGAGAAAAAAGAGCTTTTTTGCTGTTAGCACAGTTATTTTTAGCCGCCTTTCAAGCGAAGCTCGGCAAAGAACTTAAAATCAAACCGGGCGCGGAAATGCTAGCTGCTATTGAAGCCGCCAAAGAAGTTGGCGCGGAGATTATCTTGGCCGATCGCGAGATTAAAATAACTCTAAGACGAGCTTTTGCAAAACTTTCTTGGTTTGCGATCGGAAAATTAATCGTTTCGTTGATATTTTCTAGCTTTGATCGAAAGCAAATCTCACGCGAAGAAATTGAGCGGATAAAATCGGCTGACGCGCTTGATGAACTGCTAAGAGAATTCTCAAAGGAATTGCCAGAGTTAAAAGAAACCTTAATAACCGAACGGGACAAATTTATATCGAATAAAATTGCAACTGCAACTAGTTCGTCAATTGTTGTAATTATAGGGGCTGGACATATTCCCGGAGTCAAGCATTATCTTCTAGAAGGTGTTACATCTGAGGAAATTAGCAAGCTAACCGTTTTGCCGAGTAGATCGCCAACTATTAGAATTATTAGCTGGTTGTTTTTGGCTTTTTTTCTCGCTTTTTTTATCTATGGTTTTTTGACTGGCGGCGGAGCAAAAGTAAACGATCTTTTTTGGTCTTGGATTTTAATCTCCAGTCTTTCTGGGGCGATTGGAGCGGCAATCGCGCTAGCTCATCCACTAAGTGTATTGGCAACCGCTTTAAGCGCCCCGCTTATTGCTCCTCATCCAATGGTTAGGGTTGGTTGGATAACTGGATTGGTTGAAGCTTACTTTAGAAGGCCAAGAGTCTCCGATCTTGAGAATATTTTAGAAGACATAACAACTTTAGGGGGAATTTATAGAAATCGTCTCTGTAAAATTTTAATCTTAATCGCGATAGTCAATACCACTGTTTTGATTGGTTCAATTTATGGCATAAAAGTAATAGCCGAAATGACATTAAATTACGCCAACTAAACAATCAAATAGCTCCTTTCCGATTTTTATCTATGTTTTTCCAAAAGATTTCTGATATTCTTGAAAACAATTAGTTATAAACAGGGTGCGCGTTATGCAATATTCTGATTTTAGAAAGTTAGCTTCAGTTTTACTTTCAACTTATGTCGGTTTTTTAATCTTTCTGCCATGGGTAAGCGCTGGACATCCAAGTTGGTTGCTTTACGTTGGTTTGGCACTTGGCGCGTTAATCGGTTTTAGACAAAGAAAGGTGACTTTTTTCTTTTATATTGTCCTTGCGGCCGCAACTCTTTTAACATTTTTGGTTTATCGTGAAATTTTTGCCCTTATTAAGGATACTTTTTAGATTAAAATGTCTTTTGAATTTGAGAAAACAAGATTATCCAGCGAACTAGTAACCTTAGCAGAGCGCGTTGTGGCTCTGGGGAGGTATCTTTGACATCGCCAATAAAGAGATTCGCCTAAAAGAACTATTGGCATCAGCTAACGACGAAAAGCTTTGGAGCGATCAAGAAAGAGCGAAATTGCTATTAAAAGAGCGTTCAGAGTTGCAAAGAGAGGTAGAACGCTATGAGCAACTTAACAAGTTAATAAAAGATGCCAAAACTTGTTTTGAGTTAGCCTTAGAAAGTCACGATTCCGATTTAGAAAAAGAGAGCATTGAACTGATTGCTAATTTAAATAAGTTAGTATCGGAGCAGGAATTTCTCTGCAAAATGTCGGAACCCTTCGACTCACATAGCGCGATTTTAGAGATCAATTCCGGTTCTGGTGGGACAGAAGCGCAAGACTGGGCAGAAATGTTACTGAGAATGTATTTGCGTTGGGCGGAGCGCAAAGGATACAAACTTGAAGAGCTTGATTATCAATCCGGCGAAGGCGCCGGCATAAAAAGCGCCACTTTTTTTGTTGATGGAGCTTATGCTTATGGGTATCTTCGATCCGAACATGGAGTTCACAGGCTTGTGCGGATTTCTCCTTTTGATTCGAACGCTCGCAGACATACCTCCTTTGCTTCTGTCACAATTACTCCAGATATTGAAGAGGAGATTGAGATCAAAATTAACGAAAACGATTTAAGAATTGATACTTATCGCGCTTCTGGCGCCGGTGGACAACATGTCAATAAAACTGATTCTGCCGTAAGAATTACTCATATGCCAACTGGGATAGTTGTTTGCTGTCAAAATGAGCGCTCTCAACATAAAAATAAACACCGTGCCATGCAAATTTTAAGAGCAAAACTTTACGAATTAGAACAGCGTCAGCAGGGCGAAAAAATCAAACAGGCAACGGGAGCAAAAATGGCGATTGATTTTGGCAACCAGATCCGCTCGTATGTTATGCAACCTTATCAGATGGTTAAAGATCTGCGCACTGACTTTGAAACCTCTAACGTCCAAGGAGTTTTAGACGGAGAGATTGATCAATTTATTGAAAGTTATTTGCTGGGCGCAAAAAAATAAAATAAATGGATACGGAGTGAATAGGGTAAAATCTTTCTGTTATTTTTACTAAAAACCCGTTTATTTTTTATATTTTCTAACAAGTTCAAGAAACTCTTCTGCGGCTTTTGCCGATGAGCTGGCGCAAAAAGAATTTCCCTTTTCTTGCCAAACAATATCACCTCGATCTATTCCAACAGCTACTCCTCCACCCTCTTTAATTAGAGTTGTTACTGGAAAAATATCCCAAACATTTGAATCATCAATTGGATCGATATTTGCCACTAAATTTAGCTTATTTTCGGCGAACAATTTTGCTACATAAGCAGAAGCCATAAAGGGATATTGCTGATGATCAAGAAGGTTTGTTTTGGTTTTAAGATCGTTTTGAAATAACTGAGCTCTATCAGGAGAGAAACAGCTGGAAACTCCCCAAACGCGAGAGGTCAGTTGAAGTAGCGTTTGATTTTTAGATGAAAAGTCTAATTTTTTTTCTTTTTTACTTTTAGGATCAAGCTCGGTAGCTCCCTTGTCCTTTGCGGCAAAAAGTAACGAAGAATAATCCGGAAGATAGATGCAAGAAGCATCATTATTGCTCCCAGAGTACCAAGCTATCATAATCCCCCACTCTTTTGATTGTCCATCAGCGTAAACTTTCGTTCCATCAATCGGATCAATGATAAATGTTTCTGGCGAAAGTTTTGTTTTTGTTCCTTCTTCCGCAAAAATTTTAGCAGTCGGAAAGGTTTCTTTTATTTTTTGACAGATAAAATTTTCAACTTCAATATCAGATGCGGTGGCAAAATCCCCTTCTGTGCCTTTAATAATTCTTTGCTCCCGGGCCGGCGTTGAACGCAATCTAACCGCCAAATCACCTGCGCTTACAACGGTTTCTTTTAAAAAATCAGATATTTTATTAAGGTTAATCATAAAACAATGTTTTATTTTTAGGGAACATATTCTTGAGTAATTATAATTAAAATTCTATCTTTGGTGCCACCCTCTTTTTTCAAAAAGCTCTTTTATAAAATTGGGATATTTCAAAACAAAAAAACAAGCAAATATAAATACTTACACAAAACAATCATTTTGACTGAAATAATTTATTCAAAAGCTGTTCGACAGTATGATATTACAACTTTATAATACACGCTTACTTTTCACGTGGAAAGTAAGATACTACTTTTAATTAACTAACCATCAAAAGATAATCCAACAAATTATTAATTAGAATTTGGCTTTAAATATCAGATTTTTAAAAGTTTCCACGTGGAAAATATAGGTATCAAATTTAGAGATATAGCTTTGATTTTTCTCTTGTACACTGTATCCAATTGATGATAATTAATAATTAAACAGTTAGAAGATAATTTATTGCTTTAAAATTTGCAAAAATTTTTATTATTACCAAAAACATGCTTGTCATAGGTTTTTGCAATCAAAAAGGTGGAGTCGGCAAAACAACCAGCGCCATTAACCTTTCAGCTGAATTTGCAAATTTAGGTTATAAAATACTCTTGGTAGATCTTGATCCACAAGGTAGTGCCAGCAGTGGCTTGGGTGTCGATGTCAAAGACAAAAATGACAATAGGGCAGACATATATAATTTATTTTTTGGCGAAACAACCATAGAAGAATTAATTCTCCCATCAACAGTTCAAAATTTAGATGTTGTGCCTTCAAATCCAGATCTAGTTGGTCTTGAAATCGAAATAGGAAAAAAACCTGGCAGAGAGTTAATATTGAGAAGCCAACTTATATCTCTAAAAGATAGATATGATCTCGTGTTTATAGATTGCCCACCTTCTTCCGGGTTGTTAACTTTAAACGCCATGGGAGCAGCTGATGGTCTTCTGGTCCCATTACAAACTGAATATTATGCACTAGAAGGAATCTCTGCTCTTATGAACACGCTAAATTTTGTAAAACAAACCTTTAATCCAAATTTATATATCTTGGGCGTGTTTTTGACTATGTATGATAGCAGGACAAAGCTTTCGGCTCAGGTAGCTGAAGAAGCTCGAAAATTTTTCAATCAAATTTTGTTTAGAGAGGTTATTCCAAGAAATATTAAAATCTCAGAAAGTCCAAGCCACGGTATGCCAATTAGAGAATACGATCCAAACTCAACTGGGGCATTGGCTTATTACAAATTAGCAAAAGAGATTGAAAGCAGATTAATAGAGCAGTTCGGAATTTCATCTGAACAGAAAACTATAGCTGTTTAAATTTATAACATATTGAATTTTCTATATTTTTATGAAGAATGTTGCTAAAAAGGGGGGTAAGCAGGTTTTGGGAAGAGGGCTTAGCTCTTTAATATCAACTCCTATATTTTCTAATCCTGTACCAGTTTCAGTCAAAATGGGAACAAAAGATGAAAATACAACAGAACTTCAACTAAAAACATTAAAGAATGGTGAAGATAACTTAATTAACTCAAAAATCGAAGTGACCGAACAAAATCACTTTTATAATCGTCTCTTTTATCTACCCCTTAACGAAATAACTAATAATCCAAAGCAACCTAGACAAAGTTTTTCAGAATCAGAGCTTAATGAGCTAATAAAATCAATCAAACAAAATGGGGTTCTGCAACCTATACTCGTGCGCCCCAACATGGATCAATCAAATCAAGATTTTAAATATCAAATAGTAGCCGGAGAAAGAAGATGGCGAGCCTCAAAGGAAGCTGGTCTAAAAACAATTCCTTGCTTAATTTTCGAAATCGACGATAAGGCGGCTTTAGAGATAGCTCTGGTCGAAAACGTGCAGAGGGCGGATTTAAACCCGATTGAAATCGCTCGCGGTTACGAAAAGCTGTTAAATGATTTTTCTATGACTCTCTCTGAGATCTCAGAGCGCGTTGGTAGGGAGCCAAGTACTATATCAAATTTCATAAGACTACTTAAACTACCTCAAGAAGTTGTAGTAATGGTGGAAACGGGTACTCTAACAATGGGACACGCTCGGGCTATTTTAACAATTAAGGAACCATCGGCTCAAATCAGCTTGGCAAAAAAGGTAATAGCCGAGAATCTCTCCGTGAGGGCTCTAGAAACAATAGTTTCTAGGGTGGTAGTTTTAGATAAGGGCTCTCATAGGCAGATGACAAAGCGGCGTAAATCAATTAAGGAGGGCGCTTATCCAGAGATTTGCGAACGACTTAGATCAAAATTTGCCACAAAGGTTTCTATCAATTCTTATTCTCCCGGCAAAGGAAAAATAGAGATCGAATTTTTCTCGGAAGGAGAGTTGGAAAGATTGGTCGAGCTTATGGATCCAAGGGATTAAATTTATCATAATTCCTTGAAAATAAGTAAAAAATTCTTGCGCTTTGCAATACAGGGTGTAAAGTAGTAAGTAAGGGTAAGTTTTTTATAAAAGAGTTTGATAATTTACGTTTAGATAAATTTTTATTTTTGGAGAGATAGATTATGCCATTTGGTTGGAATGAGTCCGGGAAAAAAGATAGAGAAGATTCGGCTCAAAGCTCAAGCGCTAAAGATAGTGGTCGTGGATTAACGTTTTTATCGGCTGTTTCAGGTGGAACTTCAACTGGGCAAGGTTCTGCAACTCAATCTGCACAACTCTTTGCAAATTTGTCGAGTGCAAAGATCTCTACTGTAATTGGCGCAAACGTAAAGATTGTCGGCAAATTAACTTTTAACGAATCCGTAGAGATCGATGGCAAAGTAGAAGGAGATATGACTTCAACAGATCTTTTAGCAATCGGAGAAAACGGTGATATCACCGGCAACATTGATGGAGCCGAAGTAGTCGTCAAAGGAAAACTTAAAGGAGACATTAAAGCAACGAAAAGGGTCGCATTAAGAAAAAATGCTAAAGTAACTGGCAATATCTCCTCTCCAACTTTAAGTATTGAGGAGGGGGCTGTTTTTGAGGGACGTTGTGCAATGGCTTTTCAAAATCAAACAGCTACCAAAACAGAGGTTGAGAAAGAGAAAAGTTATACAGCCAGCTCATCAACCACCACAACAACAAGTGGTATTGAGGTTAATTCTCAAAGAACCCAGGCTGGACAGCAAGCCACAGGGACTACTAACACAGCAACTCAACAATCAGGTAAAGCAAGCTCAACAACAAGCTTGTTCGGTTCTCTCATGACAACAGCTAGCGTCCCTCAGCAAAACAAACACAACGAGCCTTCAGCGGCTGGCAGTCGCGCTATTTTACTTGAAAGCGTGGCCGTTAATAACAAAGAGGAAAAAAAGGAATAATTCGAAGGGGGTAATTTGGCTGATAATTACCCCTTTATAAGAATCATAATCATTATTTACTATGAAACTATTGAGAGATTTTTTCTCTCTTAGTATTCTCTCCATTTTACTCTTACTTTAATATTACTTGTTACTAAAGAATCAAACAGACTAAGCAGTGGATAATTTCGCCGCTATATTAAAAAATTTTGATATTACTCCTTTTGATTTGGGGGCAATCATTTTTTTCGCCCTGACTTTTATCCTGTTCATCAAAAGTTTAAATGTTTTTTTTATTAAACCTTTTAGCGAATTGTTAGCCGCCCGAGAATCGGCGACTAGCGGCAGAGAGCGAGAAATTATTGAAAAAAGGGAATTTATAGAAAACCTAGAGATAGATTTTAATCAACAACTGCAGCAAGCTCGCAAAGAGGCGGAGCTCGCAAAAAGCGAGATTATTTTCGCCGCGCGAAAAAAAGCAACCGAGATTGTTGATAGAGCTCAAAAAGAAGGGGAACGGTTGGTGTCAGAAGGAAGGCGCGAACTCTCTCTCTTGGAACCAGAGTATAAACAAGCTTTAAACGCTCAATTGCAAAGTTTAGCTGAACTTGCTAGTCAAAAAATTTTAGGAGAATTTGTCGGTGAATAAAGCTGTAAGGCTCTATAACATAACGATTGTAATTCTAGCGCAATTGATCCTTTTTGAACCACTGCTTTGGGCATCTGAAAGCCACTCCGCCCCCGAGCTGGGAGTTTACTGGGTTAATTTTTTAATCTATATTACGGCTCTTTACCTGATTCTCAGAAAACCTCTGTCAAAAACTTGGTCAAGTAGAAGAGAAGCGTTGATCAAAGAAGTCTCTCGGTTAGCAGTTGAGCTCAATAGTATAGAGGGAGATCTAAGAAAGACTCAGTTTAAAATGCGCTCTCTAGCAGAGGAAAAAGAGAGGCTTAAAAAAAATATTTTTGAGCAGGCTGAAAGTGAAGCAAACGAAATAATAAAAAGCGCTGAAAGAAGGGCTGGGGCGATAATAACGAACGCAAAATCAATCATAGAGATTGAAAAGCGAGCTATGGTTAGTCGCCAGAAAAATCGACTAGCCGAAACAATCGCCTTGTCAGTTGAAAAAATAATTGCTGACAAGCTGACTCCTGCGGCTGAAAAAAACATTCTAAAAAAAGCGTTAAACAATTTGGAGGCATTAAATTAACCAAAACAATCTTCAGAAGCCATGAAATCAAACAAAATAGCGAAAAAATACGCCAGAGCGCTCTTTGACACGACAGAACTTGCTAACCTTGAATTTGTCGAGGAAAAATTCAAAGAACTGATCGAAATCTGGAATTCAACGCCTGATTTAAAATTATCGTTAACAAATCGATCGATTAATAGCTCAGAGCGGGAAGAGTTGGTGAAAAAGTTCACCGAAACTTTAAACGCCAAAGAAATTTTCACAAGGTTCTGTTCTTCATTGTTAAATCGTGGCCGAATTACTCTTTTACCGGAAATATGGGAGGAATTTCAAAGGTTACTTAACGCCCACAAGAAATTAAAACATGTGGAAGTAACGTCAGCTCGCGATTTAACTACCGACGAGCAAGAAGAAATAAAAGAAAATTTAGAATCAAAATTCGCGGCTCAAACCAAAATAAGTTGGAAAATAGATAAAAATCTTATTAGCGGCATCAAGATTAAAATTGGAGATCGTTTGATAGACGCCAGCGCAAAAAAATTTATCGATGATTTAAGGGTGGCTCTCGCGAATGTTGATTATAACAGCAAAAAAAATATTTAAAGGGTTGTGTTTTTTATAAAAACTATCATAGTAAGTTTTAAAAAATGATTGATTTAAAATTTTAAGGAGCTCAAAAATGGCTAGTAACGTTTCTGAAATAACAGAACTGATTAAAAAACAAATTGCGAACTATGCGCCAAGCGCCGAATTAAACGAGACTGGAACAGTAATCTCAGTTGGAGATGGCATCTGCAGAATTTACGGTTTATCAGAGATCGCTTCCGGTGAATTGATTCAGTTTCAAAGTGGTATCAAGGGCATCGCTTTCAATCTTGAAGAAGATAACGTCGGCGCTGTTCTAATGGGAGAAAGCAAGCTCGTTAACGAAGGTGATGTTTGTAAACGCACTGGCAAAATAGCCGAAATTCCCGTCGGTGAAGCCTTACTGGGGCGAGTCGTTGACGCGCTTGGAGCGCCGATAGATGGCTTTGGAGAAATAAATTCAAGCGAATATCGCCGCATAGAGGTTAAAGCTCCCGGCATAGTCAAGCGAAAATCCGTTCATGAGCCGATGCAAACGGGATTAAAATCCATAGACTCAATGACTCCTGTCGGCAGGGGACAAAGAGAATTGATTATTGGTGACAAAAAAACAGGCAAAACAGCGGTTGCTCTCGATACTATTATAAATCAAAAAGGAAATGGGGTTATTTGTATCTACGTGGCAATCGGACAAAAGCGATCTTCGGTGGCGCAGGTTGTAGAAAAACTTCGCGAACACGGGGCTATGGAACACACGATCGTAGTGGCGGCAACCGCCTCCGAGCCCGCGCCGCTTTCATTTTTAGCTCCTTATACCGGATGCACAATCGGCGAGTATTTTATGAACAAAGGAAAACACGCCTTAGTTGTTTATGACGATCTTTCAAAACACGCAGTTGCTTACAGAAGCGTCTCGTTATTGTTACGCAGACCGCCGGGCCGAGAAGCGTATCCGGGAGATGTCTTCTATCTTCATTCAAGATTGCTAGAAAGAGCGGCTAAACTTAGCGACGCAATGGGTGGTGGTTCCTTGACTGCTCTGCCGATTATCGAAACTCTTGAAGGAGATGTATCCGCTTATATTCCCACTAACGTTATTTCGATTACCGATGGACAGATCTATCTTCGTTCGGCTCTTTTTAACTCTGGGGTGCGACCTGCTGTTGACGTTGGATTGTCCGTATCTCGTGTTGGTGGGGCGGCTCAAGTTAAAGCCATGAAAAAAGTTGCCGGAACTCTCAGGCTTGATTTGGCGCAATTTCGGGAAAAACAAGCTTTCGCCCAATTCGGTTCGGATTTAGACGCGGCGACTAAAGCTCAATTGGCGCGCGGTGAGCGGCTTGTTGAAATTCTCAAGCAGGATCAATACAAACCCATGCCGGTTGAACTTCAAGTTATCTCCATTTTCGCGGTTAACAAGGGGTTCGCGGATCGTCTTCCGGTAGCAGATATTTTACGTTTCGAAAATCATCTGCATAATTTCTTAAAAAATAAACACTCTGAACTCCTAAATGAGTTAAGAGGAAAGGGGGAGCTCTCAAAAGATCTGGAGTTAAAATTAGAGCAATCGATCAAGCTTGCTTTATCAGAGTTTGACGCAGGCATCGATGGTTCCAATCCGCGACTTCAAAACCAACCTACTAATCTCCAATCATCGAATGGGAATCAACCTAATAAACAACTCAAGGTTCAAAACGTTTCTCATCTATCGAAAACGGCGTCTGTTTAGGTTGTCATTTGGAAAATTTTTGCTCTAGTTAATTATGGCAAATTACAGAGATTACGTTAGAAGAGTTGCTTCGGTTAAAAACACCAAAAAAATTACTTATGCCATGAAACTGGTAGCGGCGGCAAAAATGAAACGGGCTCAAGACGCCGCTTTGACTGCCAGAGAATACACAGCTGAATTGGCTAATTCTCTTGATAAAGCTCTCAGCGCCGGTGAATTTAATCCAGAAAATATTAAGTTAGCCCAATCAAAAAAAACTACCAGCAAAATCGGACTAATAGTAATTGGCACTAATCGCGGCTTATGTGGAGGCTTTAACACTAACTTAAATAAAAAACTTGATCTGGCTCTTTCGGAGTTAAAAGAAAATTTTCCGGAGGCCAAAATAGAAATTACGATCTTATCTCGCAAAGCGGCAGAATATTGTAGAAGAAGGGGGCATGCTTATATCGAAAGCTATGAAGAATTGCCGGAAGATCCCATAAATTGGCCCACAAAAGATATCGCGCAAAGTTTAATCAAAAAGTTTTTAAATAATGAGCTGGATCGCGCTTATATATTATATTCTGAATTCAAATCTACCTTGACCCAAGTTCCCACCCTAAAACAGCTACTGCCTTTCTCTTTTGAAAGCTTGCGATCTTTATCTAATACTTTAGGAGGAGAAAACGAAAAAAATAATTCTTTCCAAAAGATCAAAAACATAAAAATTATTTTCGAGCCGGATCCACAAGGTGTTGCTGATAATTTAATGCCAAAACTCGTCAGATCTCAGATTTTAAACGCAGCTCTTGAGGTTAAAGCTGGTGAATATAGTAGTAGAATGAGGGCCATGGACGCAGCAACCAGAAACGCTAACGACCTGATTAAAAAACTGCAATTAACCGCTAATAGATTACGCCAATCCGGCATCACCTCTCAATTGCTCGACATATTGGGCGGAGCCGAAGCTTTAAAAGAAAATTAATTAATTTTATTTTTTATAATTTACGGTATTAACAATGACAACTAAAGAATCAAAAGCCAACAGAAAAGGAAAAATCTCACAAGTGTTAGGGGCAGTTATTGACGTGGTCTTTCCAGAAGGAGAGGGTCTTCCAAAAATTTATGACGCACTTCTTGTGACCAATCCAGCTATTGATGATTCTTTACACAATTTAACCTTGGAAGTGGCACAGCATTTAGGAGATAGCGCTGTACGTTGCGTCGCCATGGATTCAACCGAGGGACTTATTCGTGGTCAAGAAGTGATTGACACTGGTGCGCCGATATCTATTCCGGTCGGTCCAAAAACTCTAGGTAGAATCATGGATGTTATAGGCAGGCCTGTTGATGAAGCCGGAGAGATTAGAAGCGAAGTGAAGTGGCCGATTCACAGACCAACTCCAAGTTTTGAAGAGCAAAAAACTTCCAAAGAGATGCTTGAAACGGGCATCAAAGTTATCGATTTGCTTGCTCCCTACGTTAAAGGAGGAAAGATCGGGCTTTTTGGCGGCGCTGGGGTAGGCAAAACGGTTGTTATTATGGAGCTGATTAACAACATAGCCAAAGCACACGGTGGATACTCCGTTTTTGGTGGTGTTGGAGAACGTACTCGCGAGGGCAATGATCTCTGGCATGAAATGAAAGAATCAGGAGTTTTAAGCAAAGCTTGTCTCGTTTACGGGCAGATGAACGAGCCTCCCGGCGCTCGTTTCAGAGTTGGTTTGTCGGCTTTAACAGCAGCTGAATATTTCCGCGATCAAGAGGGCAGGGATGTGTTGTTGTTCATAGATAACATCTTTAGATTCCTGCAAGCAGGTTCTGAAGTTTCCTCTCTCTTGGGTCGCATGCCAAGCGCAGTTGGCTACCAACCAACTCTTGCCACCGACATGGGAGAACTGCAAGAGAGAATCACTTCGACCAATAAAGGTTCGGTAACTTCTGTTCAAGCTGTATATGTTCCGGCTGACGATTATACCGATCCTGCGCCGGCAACGACTTTCGCTCATCTTGACGCGACAACAGAACTTTCTCGGGCAATAGCCGAAAAGGGAATTTATCCAGCGGTCGATCCTCTTAGTTCATCTTCAACAATTCTCGAACCTAGCGTTGTTGGTGAAGAGCATTACCGAGTCGCTCGTAAAGTTCAACAAACCCTACAGCGATACAAAGAGCTTCAGGATATTATTGCGATTTTAGGAATGGATGAGCTTTCCGACGAAGATAAGCTGACAGTATCTCGCGCCAGAAAAATAGAGAAATTTTTGTCTCAGCCTTTTCATGTGGCCGAGCAGTTTACCGGTACACCTGGTGTTTATTGTAAGCTCGCTGATACCATCCGTAGCTTTGCAGAACTAGTTGATGGAAAACATGACGACCTGCCAGAGCAAGCTTTTTACATGGTAGGCACTATTGATGACGCTAAAGCTAAAGCAGAAAAATTAGCGGCAGAATATGCGACCGCCGCATAATTTTCTTGATTTTTGCGGATAGTTTATGGAGCCTTTCAAATTAAAACTAATCAAAGCTAGTGGAACAATCTTTGAGGGCAACGTGCTGTCAGCAAAACTTAAAACTATAAGTGGAGAGATTCAGGTTTTAAATAACCATGCTGATTGCGTAGGCATTCTCGACAATTCTCAGATCGAGATTGTTGAGCCTAACAACTCAAAACAAGTTTTTGAGATTGCTGGCGGAGTGTGCTCTGTAAGCGACAAAATTCTTACTATTGTTGCAGATTAAATTGCTTAATTCCAAGTTGCGTCGCAACCACCCGGAGCAAAAGTAGTTGCTTCTATGATATCGCCAACATCAGGGCTCAAACCGCGCGCTATGTAATAATCAGGGTGATTAGACCAGCCAAAAACAATATCACCATTTTCATGGCAAGTTTGGACAAAAAAACGGTGGTTAGCTTCGTCTGAGACTAACGCGTGGAGATGAAGTTGCCGCTGTGAGCCCAATTCAAAACCCGGATACTGAACCTGACAAGCAGCGTTGTCGCAAGAAACAAGATTCGTGTAAGGATTATTCGCAATCCAAGATTCAACTGCCGATACCACCTCTTTAACAAGATTTTTAGCGCCGGCGTTAAAAGCGCGAGCCTTAAGATTGTTCAAATTAGACATAGCAATAGCCGCTATTACTCCAATTGTTGTAATAATGATCAACAACTCAATAAAGGAAAAGCCTTTTTGTGTCCTTATAAAACACCTACTAGCCATAAAATCGGAATATACTCTGATTATCTCTGCCTACGCCTAAGATTTATATTACTTTAAAATCGGAAAGATATAAAAGAGACTTTATCGGAGATTATACCATAGAATCTCCTAATTTTGATCAAAAATAGCTTAAGTCATTATAACTTTTCTGGTAGCTAGCGCTGATGCAAATTACAAATACTTAATATGTGCCTCTGAGAGATCCTCTATACCCATAAGACGTAAAAAAACCCTAGCCGTAATTAAAACGTCTTTTTTACAGTAAGTAGAAATTCTAATTAAATCTTTGTCTTGCCAATAAACTCTTCCAACATCTTTGCCAGAAATATCATCCTTTGGGTTTGGCAAACCAAAGATTGTTGCTAATAAATTTAGCGAAGTAAAGCTCTTGCGATCTCCAAATTTCCATAACTCCATTGTATCTAGGTGTTGAATTTCCCAAGGTTTTTTGCCCGCCGAATTTAAAATTTTAGGAAGTGGTTGGTTATTAATAATCATCCTTCGACAGATATAAGGAAAATCAAACTCTTTGCCATTATGCGCAACTAAAACAGTATCTGCTGGTTGTTTGTTTAACAGCTCCGATAACTCACTAAGCAACTTATTTTCATCATCTGATTGAAGACTCTTTAGTTTTATTCCTAATCTTTGCTCTTCAAAATAAAATTTTCCCAAAGCAACACAGATAATTTTTCCAAATTCCGCATAAATACCAGCTCTTTCATAGGAATTAGACGAGGTTTCTTGCTCTTTTCTAAAGGAAGCTGATTTTTCACTCCACAATATTTTCAACTCATCGGTCAACGCGTCATAGCTTGGAAAAGACGGAACGCATTCTATATCTAAAAATAGTAAGTTTTCTAAATTAATATTTTCTAACATATTAATTTAAGTTAATCATAAAAAGTGATAGATATATTCAAAATCATTCTTTCAATAATCAAGTCCTACTATTATTATTGGCTATAATATATTATAGCAAGATTTTAAGGCAAAAAATCATATTTAAAGTATAAGAATGCACTGGTGGGTTTGGGTTGTCACGGGAATAATATTGTCAGCAGTAGAATTATTATTGCCGGCTGGCTTTGTCTTGCTTGTTTTTGGAATTTCTTTTTTGCTAACTGGCATTGCTAGCGCAATGGGAGTATTTTATGCCAGTTGGCAAGAATGGTTTTTTGCTGGTTTCATTTCTATTATCTTACTTATTATTCTTAAAAAGAGATTTTTTAAGAACTATAACGCAAGCTTAACAGCAGGGCATACGGATCTTGTGGGGGAATGGGTAATAATTAAAAGCGATCTTTCAAAAAATACCTTTGGTTCGGGAGAGCTTCGAGGAACAATTTGGAAGGTTTTTAATGAATCATCTGATCAGTTGATTGCTGGAAGTAAGGCGCGAGTTGTTAGAATTGAAGGTTTAACTCTTTTTGTTTAAGCAAAAATTGATCTAAAAATATTTTTAGATCAATGTAAATTATCAAATTAAGTGTTTGGAGATAATATTTTATGGAGCTTTCTTCTTTAGGGGTTATTTTATTATTATTTATATTTTTTGTTATTTGGAGAGGGGTGGTCTTTGTCCCTCAGCAGATGGCTTATGTGATAGAGCGTTTTGGTAAATATAGTTCAACTTTAGATGCTGGACCTCACTGGATTATCCCATTTTTCGATCGCATCGCCTACCGTCACTCTTTGAAAGAATCAGCTATCGATATTCCAGAGCAAGTGTGTATAACTTCTGACAACGTTCAAGTGGCAGTTGATGGTATTTTATATATCAAAATACTCGATCCCCATCGCGCTTCCTATGGAATTAGTGATTATATTTTTGCCGTTAGTCAGCTAACGCAAACTACATTAAGGAGCGAAATAGGCAGAATTGAGCTTGATAAAACTTTTGAAGCTAGGGCTCATATTAACGCCGCGGTAGTAGCTGAAGTCGATAAAGCATCTGATCCGTGGGGTGTTAAGGTGTTGCGTTATGAAATAAAAAATATCACTCCCCCGGAAGATGTAATTTCGGCGATGGAAAAACAGATGCGCGCTGAAAGAGAGAAGCGAGCCTCCATACTCCAATCAGAAGGAGATCGCGACGCTAAAATCAATCAGGCTGAAGGAGAAAAACAGCGCGCCATTAAAGAGTCAGAAGCAAAAATGCAAGCTCAGATTAACGAAGCACGCGGAAACGCCGAAGCAATTTTGCAAACAGCCAAAGCGACAGCCGAAGGTTTACGAATGGTCGGAGAAGCCTTGAAAAGCACGGGCGGCTTGGAAGCAATGCAACTTAGAATAGCCGAAAATTACGTTAAAGAGTTTGGCAAACTAGCTAAAACTAACAACACAATTGTCCTGCCGGCAAATTTGGCGGATATCGGTTCAATGATAACCTTAGCCAAAGGAATGCTGATGGACCAAGACAAAAAAGAGATTATAAAAGAAAAATAAAAAATTTTATTATTGCTTAAATTTGAGTAAATTATAGGTTGCAAAGAAATCCAAAAATTTCCATCATTATTCCGGCGCGGAACGAAGAAAAATATCTTCCCAAATGTTTAGCTGCCATAGAAGCGGCTAAAAAAAACACCGCGGCAGATTTTGAAATAATAGTCGTCGCCAATCGTTGCACCGACAAAACCGAACAAATAGCCCTTAAAAATAATTGCTTAGTAATCAAAAACGAGAGCAAAAATCTGGCGCAAATCAGAAATGCCGGCGCCGCCACTGCCAGCGGCGACATAATAGTCACGGTTGATGCTGACAGCTTTGTTTCTAAGGAGATTTTTAGGGATATACTAAAAAAATTATCATCTCCAAGAATTATCGGCGGCGGCGTTTGGATCTGGCCTGAAAGGTTAAGTCTTGGAATATTTTTAACAGGTCTCTGTTTGTTGCCGTTAATCGTTATTTATGGGATCTCCGCTGGCTTATTTTTCGTTCGTCGCCAAGATTTTTTTGCCATCGGAGGTTTTAACGAAGAGCTGGTCAGCGTTGAAGATGTTGATTTCGCCAAAAGACTTAAAGCCCACGGGGAAAAAAGTCGCAGAAAATTCGTAACCCTTTTTAGATCTTACATTGTTACTTCTTGTAGAAAATTTGATCGTTTCGGGGATTGGTATTTTTTAAAAAATCCAAGAGAATTTAAAAAAATTTTTGAAGGACGAGATCGCGACCTTGCCAACAAAATTTGGTATGATTTTGAACACTAAATTATTATTAAAATGAAAATTTTTAATAAGTTATTTGCGTGGATATTATTTATACTTTTGCTTACCGCCGTATATTCAAATCATTTCGATAATTCATTTCATTTTGACGATTCTCATGCCATAACAGAAAATCCTTACATTCGTGATCTTGGTAACTGGAAAGTTTTTTTTAAAAACGCCGAAACTTTCAGCTCGCATCCAGAACATCAAGAATACCGCCCCTTAACTACTCTTTCGATCGCTTTTGATTATTGGCTAGCAGGAGGTTATAAAAATCTATTTTATTTCCACATTCTAACATTTTTATTTTATATAATTCTGCTTATTGCCATACAAAAACTTACTTATCGCTTACTGACTTGGAGCGATTCAATAAACGAACAAAACTCCATGAGAGATCGAGTAAATTGGTGGTTTGCTTTTATGGCATCGGTTATTTTTGGATTACACCCAGTTTCCGCTGAAACAGTTAACTACATTATCCAACGAGCAGATTTATACTCGGCTCTTTTTTCGGTTGTTGCTCTGTTAATTTACACAAATTGGCATAATGGTAAAAAACTTTGCCTATATTTTATTCCGATAACCTTAGGAGTTTTAGCAAAAGAATCTACCTTAGCATTTGGACCAATATTTGCAGCTTACATTTTACTCTTCGAGCAAAACAGCTCTCTTAACATTATCCGCGAAAGAAGGAAACTTTTGGGAGCCGTTATAAAAACTTTGCCTGTTTTCTTTCTTATGATCGCGCTTTTTTATCTAAACCGATCAATGCATTCTGGCGCTCCAATCAATTTTTCAAAAATGCCAATTTACTGGGCAACTCAAACATATGTTGTTTTCCGTTATTTTCGGGCGTTTTTTTTACCATACGATCTTACCGCTGACACCGACTGGCATCTAGCAAGCAGTTTCTATGATTCAGCCGTAATTCTAGGAGCGCTGTTTATTTTCGGATTGTCTCTCACAATATATAAATTGTCGTTTTCAAAAAAACTTCGAGTCATTTCATTTGGGCTTCTCTGGTTTTTGCTGGCTCTTTTGCCGACATCAATAATTCCCTTAGATGAGGTTACAAACGATCATAGAATGTTTTTTTCTTTCGTAGGATTGGTAATAGCTTTATCAGCTTCGCTGAAATTTATTTACTACCAATATTTAAGCGCAGAACGACTAACTTTCAGTAAAAAAATAGCGACGCTCTTTATTTTGACTGGAATAGTAATTATATCTTCTATCGCAACCTATCGCAGAAATGAAGTTTGGCACAATGAAGAGACTCTCTGGTTTGATACAACTATTAAAAGCCCTAAAAACGGAAGAGGGTTGATGAATTACGGATTAACCAGGATGTCAAAAGGAGATTATAACAAAGCTTTAGAGTATTTTACTCGAGCTTTGGAATTTATCCCTTATTATGGAACCCTACACGTCAATATCGCGATTGTCAATGGAGCGCTCGGTAGAGATCAAATTGCCGAAACACATTTTAGGCAAGCAATTTTATATGATTCCCGCTCTCCAAATCCTTTTTTCTTTTATGCTCGTTGGCTTTTAGGGAAAAATCGGATAGAAGAAGCGCATTTGTTAATCAAGGATCATCCGTCGCTCTTCCCCTATTATCTAAATAGTCGGTATCTATTGATGTCAATACTGCAAAAAAAGATGGATTTTCCAAAGTTGCGCGCCGAAGCAGAGAGCATATTGAAAGATTTTCCAAAAGATCAAACAGCAAAAAAATCTTTGATTTTTGCGGAAGCCCTTCTCGCCGAGAAAAAAAATGGAGAAAGAACTGAAATTAGCGAACTAAAAAAAGCTGAAGATCTACTTGATTTATCTCTGCTCGCTTATAATATTGGAAATTTTGAACTTTGCGTAGAGGCGGCCGCTATTTCAACAAAAATCGATCCCAATTATGCAGAAGGATACAACAATATAGCGGCTTGCAACGCCTCTCTTGGCAGATGGGACGCCTCGATAGCCGCCGCCGAAAAAGCATTGCTGATAAAGCCCGACTATCAACTCGCCAAAAACAATTTGGAGTGGGCAAAAAAGATGAAAAGCGGATTGTGAAAAGTGATATTGAAAGGTTTTTAATCGAAACTAAAAGCGCGATTAGATATTTTTAAAAAAATTTATAAAGTTTCTCAAAATTTTCGATTGGCGACGCGACGCCCTTTTCAAATCGCGATTTTGAAAACATATTGAGCTGTCAGGAAAATTAAAATGCGCCCGCCCAAAAAATTTTAAATTACCAACTTGATTTTGTAACGCCGGGTATTAAACCACTATGCGCCATTTCGCGAAACATAATTCTAGATAGCATAAACTCCCGATAAACACCTCGAGGTCTGCCGGTTATTTGGCAACGATTCCTGATTCTGGTAGAGGATGTATCTCTGGGTAGCGCTTGTAATTTTTGACGAGCCATCATTCGCTCTTCAAAAGAAAGTTTTAAATCCAAAGACTGAGCTCTTAAAAGAGAGCGCTTTTCACGACCTTTTGCCTCCCTCTCAATGCGTAACTTATTTCGATGGAGCGTACTCTTTTTTGCCATAAAAACTTAAATGATATAATATAAAATTAGGTAAAGATTTCTTTTATTTCAAAGAGCGTATAATTATACAAAATTTCTCTATCAAAAGCAATAAGATATAGATATGCTTTTTAAAAGCAACTATAAAACGGCCTCTACTAGTAGTTGCTCTTTATTTACTCAGATTACTTTTTAACTGCAGATGGCGGAAATTTCCGAAAGAACTCTAACAGAGTCAATACAAACTCTAAAAAATCTTCTCAAAGGAGAAAGTCGTGATTTATGGGCGGTTTCTCTCTATAGTATAGCTATTGCTGTCTTATATTTAGTAGTTCCGATCGCGGTTCAATCTGTGGTCAATACGGTGGCTTTGGGCGGATTACAACAACCACTTCTTGTGCTTTCAACTGCGGTGCTGGTTGCTTTAATGATAGTAGGTTGCATGCGCGGAATGCAAAGGTATTTGATCGAAATTTTAGAGAGAAGGTTGATCGTAAGAGTTTCGCTGAATCTTGCTGAAAGGTTGGCAAAAATAAAAAAAGGGTTCTTAATCGATACTTTTGGTCCCGATTACATCAATAGATTTTTAGAAGTGTTTGTAATCAAACGAACTTTGGCAGGTCTTTTGTTTGATGGGATTGCCGCTTTCATAGCCGCGCCAATAGCGCTAATTTTGCTTGCTTTTTACCACCCATATTTCTTAATTTTTGCAATATTAATAATTTCACTGGTTATCCTACATTTGGCTTTATTTTCTCGAGGTGGCATCAATGCCGCCCTCAGGGAATCAAATGCAAAATACGATGTTTTGGCATGGCTCGAAGATGTAGCGACCGTTCCCATCTCGGCACGAATGCCGCAGGGTTACGCTTATGTTATCTCTCAAGCTGATCGTTTGGTTAATAAATATTTAATCTGCAAAAAGGAGTATTTTAAAATTATTTTTCGAAACCAGCTTGGAAGTTATTTTCTGCAGGCAATATCAATCTCTGCACTTTTAGGGTTAGGGGGCATTTTGGTAATGCGTGGACAACTCACGCTAGGGCAATTAGTAGCGGCCGAAATAGCTCTGTCTGCCTCCCTTGCAAATTTAATATCGCTTACTAAACATTTAGAAGATTTTTTCAAATTAGTCGCTTCATCAACTAAACTTGAAGGCTTACTTAGTGTGCCAACCGAAAATAACGCACCAGAAATTTTATCGGTTTCCGGCAAACCAGCCGAAGTTGAATTTATCAACATAGGATTCGATTCAAAAAACAGATCGATTTTAAAAAATATCAATCTAACTTTAAGACCCGGTGACAGGGTTGTCATCTTTGGCGCTAACGGTTCTGGTAAAAGCGGCTTAGTAAGTATTCCATATAGGCTGAACACAACTTACTCCGGAATAGTTAAAATCGACGGAGTCAACGTTAGCGACCTTGAGCTTGATTCGCTTCGTTCAACGATTCATCTGACTCAAGGAATAGAAATTGTTCATGGCACTATCGAAGAAAACCTCCGCTTTGGCAGAGCCGACCTCTCTCTTAAAGAGATTCGCCAAGCTATTGATTCTGTCGGACTCAATGATGTTATACAAGAATTGCCAGATGGAATACATGAATTTATTCGTGCTGGTGGGCCTCTTTCGTCTGGACAAATGTATAAATTGATTATCGCTCGAGCTATTTTAGCTAAGCCTCGTTTCTTAATCATTGACGGAACGTTAGATTATGTTGACGATGAATCAATCCCTTCCCTAGTCAAATTATTATCGGCCGAACATCAACCTTGGACGTTGTTAGTTACAACTCACAGCGAACAGATTGCAGGATTTTTTCCGCGCAGTTATGAACTGACAAAAAATGGCTTCGAGCCAATATCAATAACTTGTCAAAGAAATCGCGCTTAAAAATAATGTAAAAAGATGAAAAAAATCCGAGAAGAGATCAAAAAAAGCATCCTACCATCCTATATAGAAACTAGAGAAGTTCTAGGAGATAAAGTCATTTCTTTAAAAGACGTTTCCTCGCCAAAACTTTTTTTAAAAACAGCCAAAGTAATTGGATTTACATTCTTAGCGATCGTTGTAGCGTTAATTTTTGCTCCTTGGACGCAAAATATCTTTGCCACTGGCAAAGTCATAGCTTATTCACCAAACAATCGTCCTCAAAATATAGAGGCGCCGGTAGAGGGTAGAATCGCGGAGTGGTTCGTTATTGAAGGGCAACAAGTGCAAGAAGGAGAACCAATTGCGCGCATTGAAGATTTAGATCCGCAATTGCTCTCCCGAATCGAGATGGAGGTAGAAGCCAAAAAAATGAAGGTATCGGCAATTGAACGAGCAATTGAAGCTTCAAATAATAATCTTACGAGAAAGAGAAAACTTTCAGAAAAAGGCCTTGTCTCACAGCGCGATTACGAGCTTGCCGAATTAGAGATCGCTAAACTACAAAGCGATCTAGCTATTGCTCAGGTTGAGTTTGCTCAAGCCAACATAAAACTACAACGCCAATCCTCCCAAATTATCCGGAGCCCACGCGATGGAACAATTGTCAGAGTATTTGCCGCTACTGGCGGAGTATATGTCAAGGCCGGTTTTGCTATAGCAACCCTTGTTCCCAATGCGGAAGATCCTGCTGTAGAACTTTATGTAGATGGCAATGATATTCCCCTAATTAGCATAGGCAGGGAGGCTAGGTTGCAATTCCAAGGTTGGCCGGCAATTCAGTTTGCAGGCTGGCCGTCGGTGGCTATCGGGAGCTTTTCTGGGGTTGTCGGTATGATTGACCAAACAGATGATGGAACAGGAAAATTTAGAGTCTTAGTTTTTCCAAAGAGTATCGAAGATTGGCCGGCCGCTCCGTACTTACGACAAGGGGTAAGAGCCGTTGGCTGGATTTTATTAGATGATGTTAAACTTGGCTGGGAGCTTTGGAGACTTTTTAACGGATTCCCTCCAACCGTAGAAAATCAACCAGATTTGCAATTGAACACAAGAGGTATTCAGCCATTTATTAGATTAAACAATAAATAGTATTCGAGATGTTTTACAGATCTATTCATAAACAAATCTCTGGATTGATCTGCTTATTGCTACTTTATTTTTTCTCCTATGATGTTAAAGCAGAAGAGCTAACTCTAAACAATTTCTTGAAAGAGCTAAAAAAAAACCATCCGATTGTTTTGCAACGAATTCAAAAAGAGAACGAAAGCAAATTTTTTAGACAATCCGTTCAAGGTAATTTCGACACCAAATTAAGTGTCGATCAATTTTCATACCATTCAGGACTATACAATGGAAACCGCGGATCGGTGATGTTCGAACAACCTTTAGAATTTCAGGGTGTTAATCTGTTTAGCGGATATAAAATTAGTAGGGGTAATTTTCCAATATACGACGATCAGTTTTTAACCAGAGAAGGGGGACAGTTTTTAGCAGGCTTTGATTTGCCACTTCTTAGAGATAGAGGGATTGATAACCGTAGAGCTTCTCTGCGACTAGCCGACTTAGATATTGTTAGAGAGAGACAAATTACTCTCTACACCACGCTGTTATTAGAAAGAGAAGCTACGGTCAATTATCTTAATTGGATTGCCACTGGAAAAAAATTAAAAATCGCTGAAGAATTGTTAGCTGTCGCTAAAGAGCGCGGAGGGCAGTTAGAAAGGCGAGCCGCGGCGGGCGAGCAGGCAATGTTTGATGTCATTGACAACAACCGTGCTATTCAGCAGAGAGAGGCTCAAGTAATTTCAGCAAAAGCTGGTTTGCGTGAAGCCGCTATCGGTCTAAGTGTTTTTATGGTTGATCAAGATGGCAAACCTTACGAGCCCTCAATAAAAGAGCTTCCAAAAAATTTTCCTTTATTGACATTTGAATACGAACAAAATTTAAACAGCTTGATTGATGAAACAATAAAAAGAAGACCGGATTTAAAAGAACTCTCAATGAGATTGGAGAAAAACTTGATCGAAATTGATCTTGCTCGCAATCAAAAATTGCCGCGTTTGCGAATTAAAGGAGGCATATCTGACGATCTTGGAGAAGAGGCAAATAAACGTTCAAGTGATCCCCAAATTATTACTGGCATAAACTTTGAGTTTCCTTTGCAAAACAACTTCGCTAGCGGACAGTTGCTTGCGGCGGAAGCCCAACGGCAAAATCTTCAGCAACAACTCATAAATTTAAAAAACAATCTAAAAGCCGATCTCGAAAAAGCCTTGATCAATATTAAAGCCGCCAAAGAGCGGATAATTGCTTTAGAAAAAGAGCTACGCTTTGCCGAAGAAGTCGCAATCGGCGAAAGAGAACGATTGATCGCGGGGGAAAGTAGTATATTATTCGTGAATCTTCGGGAACAAACTATTGCTGAATCAGCGGCTCGATTAATTGACGCTAATTTTGATCTGCACCGTTATTACGCGGACTACATCGCAGTAACCGGATTAAGCGTAGAAAATTAGAGGGTTTTTCTAACGGCCTGCAAATTTGCCTGTACCTCTGGAATACCTCCAAAATAGGAGCAATCCGCCCTAAAAGCAAAATCAACAATGTTGCCAACTTTTAATTCGGGATGTTCAGTTTTTCCCCAAAGCAGTGCTGTTATTTTATGAGATCCATCACTAAGTTTAACTTTTAAGTGAAGATCTTTTAAGGTTTTTAACTCAATAACTCTGGCTCTTTTGGAAAATAAGCAGGGAGCTGGATTGCCAATACCAAACGGAGAAAATTTTTCAAACTCTTTGACTACCAACTCGTCGATTTCGCTGAGTTTAACTTCCGTATCAGCCTCTATTTTGATCTCTGCTTTTGTCCCCCCTAACTGATCTCGAGCGGCTTGCTCAAAACTCTTCTGAAAAGCCTCTAGTTCTTCTACTTTAAGAGAAAAACCTCCTGCGCTTTCGTGCCCCCCATATTTTATTAGATGATCTTTTGCTTGAGAGAGGGCTTTGATAACAGAAAAACCTTGAACGCCTCTAACTGAACCTTTCAAAGAACCATCATGATCAAATCCAATGACGGCCGAAGGAAGATAAAAATGTTCGACTAACCTTTGGGCGATTATGCCAATTACCCCAATGTGATAACCATCATCGCAAATAACTAAAGAACGACGACACCCATCAACATCAGCCGATATCAACTTTTGAGCCGCTACTAAAGCATGATCTCGAGACTTTGCTTCAATTTTTTGTCTTTCACTATTCAAATCATTTAAACTGCGAGCAATCAAAGAAGCTCGTTCGCTGTCGACAGTGGTAAGAAGTTCAAAAACATTGCTAGCATTATTAATACGGCCCGCGGCATTAATTCGTGGCCCAAGAACAAAAGAGAGATCTGAAGATTTCAAATTACGACTAAGTCCAGCCGCTTTAATTAGAGCTTTTATTCCAACTCGCTCGCTGTTCGCAAGCAATTCCAAGCCCCTTCTGGCAATAACTCTATTTATTCCAATAAGCGGCACCATGTCGCAAACCGTTCCTAAGGCCGCCAAATCCAAAAAATTTTTTGGATCAATTCCTCTCGCGCGCGCAACTGAATCTTTTAAACCTAACAACAGATACCAAACTAAGCCAGCTGCGCTCATTAAGCGTCCAGCAAAACCACAATCTTCGCGACATGGATTTAAAAACGCATCAGCTTTAGGGTGAGCAGAGTCTCCCAATTGATGGTGATCAATAACTATAGTTTTAATATTTAACTTGCGGCAAAGATCCAGCTCTTCTCTGTTATGAGTTCCAAAGTCAACGCAAACTAAAAGATTACACCCTAAACTTTGCGCCTCCTCAACAATGCGTTTGTTAAGACCATATCCTTCCGAAAAGCGATCCGGAACAAAACCATAAACGTTTCCTCCCGCTTGCTTTAAAAAATTATAAAGTATAGCGCCAGCAGATAATCCATCCACATCATAGTCAAGAGCAATCGCAATCTTTTGATCGTGGTTCAAGCTTTTCTCGATAAGTTCACAAGCTTTCGCGAGATCAACCATCTGATACGGAGATATCAATCCCTCCTTTAAAGATGGCGCCAAAAATTGGCGAACACTTTGGGGCTCTATAATTCCACGAGCGGCAAGCACTCTTGAGGTAACATTAGAAAAACCAAACTCTCTAGCCAGGAAAGCGGCGGCTTCTTGATTTTGATCGCGCAAAGTAATATTAACCTTTGCGTCAGATGGAAATTTCATCCCACAAACAAACAAAATTAGGCTAGTTTAAAAGATCAAATTTATATTGTATAACTTTTAATATCAGTTTGGTCAAACATTTATATTAAGACCCATTTTTATTTAAATCTTTAGATAAAATAACATATAAAAAATTAAAAAACTTTTATCTGATTATGAAGCCTAATAAAAATACATTTGTCATATCACTATTTTTACTCAGTTCTTGCGGTCCTGTTTTTGAAACAAAATACACCTATATACCGCCGAAAAGCGCGTCTGGGGCAAGTTGTGTCGCTAATTGCTCCATTACCCAAAGCCAATGCGAAGACATGGAAAGGATGCGCTATCAAACCTGCGAGGAACGTGCCCAAATGAATTATGACTCGTGCGTACTCAGCCATCGCCTGACGGGAGAGAAAGAAAAATGGTACGACTGTTGGCGCGATTCTTGTTCGATGGATCTTGAAAAATGCGCCGAACGTTACCGGATCTGTTATCAAAGTTGCGGGGGTAGGGTTTTAGGCGAAACAGTTTGCACAGCAAATTGCGACAAAATCGAAAAACCTAGTGGGAAAGTTAGATAAGCAAAAACTTTACCAAAAAATTAAGTGTCGTTAAAAAATAGTTCCATTTTTGCGAAAAGAGTTGAAAAAATCGCTCGCTCAGTTCTGAGAGAAGAATCACTAGCTGTTGCGCGGCTAGCTAGAAAACTCCCTAAAGAATTCGCGCGAGCGGTTAGATTAATTGCGGATCTGCCAAGCGGGGTGAGGTTGGTTGTGTCTGGAATAGGTAAAACAGGTTTTATAGCGGAAAAAATCGCCGCTAGTTTTGCCAGTGTTGGCGTGCCATCGTTTTTTCTCCATCCAACAGAGGCTCTGCACGGTGATTTAGGAAAGTTAATTCGAGGTGATCTCTTATTGCTACTCTCTTATTCCGGAGAAACCCAAGAGGTTATTAAAATTCTCCCTCATTTAAAAAATTTATCTATCGAAGTAATTTCAATCACCGCCAGCGCCCGCTCTTCCCTTGGAAAAGCAAGTCAAGTTTGTTTAGAAATAGGAAAAGTAAAAGAAGCAAAGCCTCTTGCCGTGGCGCCAACAACTTCAACTACCGTCATGCTAGCGCTTGGCGACGCGCTGATGATGTCGGTTTTAGCTGAAAGAGGTTTTTCCAAAAAAGATTTCGCCAAATTTCATCCAGCAGGATCGCTAGGCAGTTCCCTTAGGAAGGTAAGCGAGGTTATGCGATCGTTAAAAGAAATTTGCGTAGTCGAGAAAAACACTTTAATAAGCGAGGCCGTGCATAAACTTTGCGCTCTTAAACGCCGTTCTGGTTGTATTGTTGTCGCCGAAAAAAAGAGAAAATTATTTGGCATTTTAACTGATGGAGATTTTCGTCGTTTAATGAACGAACGAGCCGAAATAATGTCAGAAAAAATATCGAAATTCTGCACTAAAAAACCAAAAGCAATCTTATTCTCAAAATCAATTCAAGAAGCCATTGATTTACTTCGCAAATTTAAGATCGATGAGGCGCCGATTGTTGACAATCAGGGAAAGATCGTTGGTTTGGTTGATTCTCAAGACCTGCTAAGATAAGCAAAAATATCTTAAAACCTATAAATCTTTCAGGTTCGTTTATTTGCTTGCCCGGGAAGGATTCGAACCTTCGCGTGGCGGAGTCAGAGTCCGCTGCCTTACCGCTTGGCGACCGGGCAAAAATTTTAAGTTAAAAAAGAGCTTATTAGAGTATCAAATAAACCTATTTTTTTCAATCAAAATCGGACATCAGTGTCAAAACTTCTCGAGTAGGCAGGTTACTAAAATTAGAAATTGACAGTTCTCGCGGCGCAACAACTCCATGGCGACTGCTTGCAAAAATATCGCCAACTCCGATTATTTCATTTATCTTAACCTGTCCGGTTGCCGAGATCAGATTTAAGGCAGCAAGACGCAAAATATCTGGTTGATTCTCAAAAAATACTCTCTCAATTAAAAGATCTCCTCCGGCTATCACAATCGCGTTCTGATTTTTTAATTTGAGAGTGTTAATATGAATAAATCCTTTGCTCGCCATCAACAAATCCGATTCAGAAACAACCGTTTCCCCAAGAGCACGAAGATTTTCATTAAAAATCATCTTAGGCATGAGAATAAAGTTTTCTAAAATACAGATCTCGCCAGAGATAAGCGAACCAACAGTAAATAAAATATTAAAATCAAAAAACTCCTTATTTAAGCAGAAAAAAGATTCTTTAAAGAGAATTGAAAAGTTAAGCTTTCTTGGATCGTTATTTGCGAAATTGCTTAAATACAAAAGCTTTTGATTTATTAAATCTTTAATCGAAGCCTCTTGGGCATTTTTGGCAAGTTGTAAAATTGTGACATCTCTTTGATTGCCAGCTGACAATACTAATTGCAAATTTTTAGACAGCCTGCCGTCAAAACCATTGATTTCACCAATTTGGTAAAATTTTTCCTGTATGCTTTTTGTGGCAAACGCCGCAAAAAGTGATACTGCAAGCAACCAAAACAATAAAGAAAGCTCGATTATTCCAACGGCCGCGCGTTTCATGATTAAATAATTAAATCCACTAAATCGAGTCTCGTAAGAATATTACTCGCTCCCGAAACAATTTTTTTCCCATCAAAAGTTTCCCCAATAAAAATCAATCTCATGATCTCGGAATTTGGATCAACCGTTTTAAATTTGATACTTTTAATTCCAGCTAATATAGGTTGGTTTTCGATATTTTCTCCCAAACGATGGCCAAGATAACGTAAGGTATTTTTGCGATCCAAATAAACTGTATATATTTTCTTAATCGGCACTAACGCAACAACTACACGAAGATCTCTAACATTACCAATTTCCCAAAGCATGCTTTTGCCAGCTTCCACCTTAATTTCGTAGCAACTTGGTTTATCGCTAATCGGCGCAAGAGCAACATGAGCCTCAAAGAAAAATTCATTCGTTAACGCCATAAAATTTTCCTTGGGAAAAGAGCGAAATTTAGAAAGATATTTCAAACAAGCAACGCCTCTTTCTCCGGTTTTATCAAGGTTAAGGACTAACAAACTTTCTGTCCAGCTTAAAGCAAATGAAGTTATCGCAGTAGAGTCGCTGGCGGGCTTAAGCGAAACGTTATTAGAAACAGGATTCACCCTCCCATCAGCAAATTTTATCTCTCCTTTTGGATGAATAATCGGCAGAAAATTTATCCTATGAGTGTCAAGATCCCGGGCAACACCATTGACAATTTGAAAACCTTTGATTTTAAGACGCGCTTTATCTATTTTTTTACCGAGCATTCCGCTAATAGCCCCATAATCTTTAACAATGCTGGTGAAACTGGCTAGCAATAAACAAACCAAAGCAACCTCAAAAACCAATTCGAGCAGAGTAAAACCTGAAAGTTCTTTTTTCTTTTTTAGACCCAACATCTTTAATCTTCTATAATGATCTTTGTTTCTCCAGCATTTGTGCCGCAAGAACTTCGGCAAGTTCTGTACTTTCCTCCTAAAACGCTCAGCCCTTTCTGGCATTCAAAAGCGCCCCCGTTTAAGCCGTATGAGCATCGCTCGTTTCTAAGAAACTCTTTTGCTAAAATTTTTAGCGCATGCCTCCAATTATCCAAAAGTCCCGCCCAAGCAAAAGTCACCGCGGAAGAGAGAAGTAAAGCAAGCATTAGTCGCATAAGCTTTTACCTCTTTAAACAATCAGTTAAAACTCTACTTCTAAGAGAAATAGTTATTTTACAACTAGAATCACTATCTTTACGCTTAAGCAAAATGGTTGCCGGAGTTGCCACACCACTAGAAAAAAAACTTAAGACCGTCGATTTTTCTTGACTTTCTAAAACAATCGAAGCATACTTAAAATTTACTCTTCCTTTTCTTCTTGCCTCCTCTCCAGATTCATTTATAAGCCGCGCCTCTGACTCTGACAAAATTAAACGATATTTTCCACCTCGCAATTGACTCTCGAAAGAAGCTCTTTCAATCAGTTGCATTAAATTAACAACCTCCCAGTTAAACCGCTGAGTTTTACCAAAAACTTGAAAACTAGGGGTAGCAATTCCCAGCAAAATAGTAAAAAGAGACAAACAAGACAGTAGTTCAAGTAGCGAGTGCCCTGATTCGACAATTCCCCTATATAAATTGTTATTTTTTAATCTATTGCGCATAAACCATTTAAAATAAATGAATTGCCTATCAACTGTTCTTACGATTCAGTGGCATACGCATGGCGCTTTAAAAACAAACCACATAAGAATAAATCGTGAAAAAATATCTTTTGTTGCTAATAATTTTTAAAAGTAAAATTTTGACAACTTTTTACATAAAGCTTCGATTAGAGATGTGTAGAGAGAAAAATGAGCGTAAAATCAAATTCCCTGCAAGTAGTTCCGTCTTATGGTAATTTATTAGAAGAATCCCTGCGCGTTCTCACCCCAAAAGAGATCGCCAGTATTTCAACTGCCAGCGCCAGAGAGTGTCTTCATTTTGCAAACGCCGAACGTTACGGGATCTTGCCAATCAAAATTGAACATAGACCGCCTTCAGAGTACCTACTTTGCGCCGCCGGTTGCCGAGCCAAAGATCCAGAGCTAAATCAAGCCTTAAATTTTATTACCGGTCGCGACGTTCTCCTCGTGCAAGTTAACGACAAATTACTCGCCGAAGCCATACCAATAGCATATCACGGTGATGGCGCACGTCTTGAAAAAGAGATCTCTCTGCTAAAAAAAGAAGAAAATAAAATAAAATATACAAAAGAAAATTTTAATTTAGGCGATGGAGGTAAAATCGGAAAATTTATCAATGAGCTTTTTAACTTTGCCTTAGCCAATAATTTTTCCGATCTTCATTTAACCCCCAAAAGAAACAGTTGCGTCCTTTCCGCCAGAAAAAACGGCGAGATGATGAACTACTATCAAGATCTCTGTTCAAGCGAAGTTTTAAAGCAAATTATTAGGCGAATTAAGGTGTTGGCCGCGCTCGACATCACTTGCGACAAATTGCCGCAAGATGGAGCTATTAAAATAAATTCTTCTCAAAAAGATCTTAGCGCCAGAGTTAGCTTAATGCCAACTATTTGGGGAGAAAAACTGGTTGTCAGACTTCATTCCGGAATCGAGATCTCTTCTTTTGAAGATTTAGGTTTTCCAGAAATGATTAAAAATCAGATCGACAAAGCATTCTCAAAAACTCAAGGGTTAATCATTGTTTCCGGTCCAACTTGCAGTGGTAAATCAACCACCTTATATAGCATGCTTTCAAAACTAAGCCGCAAAGCTTTATCAATTCTTACAATTGAAGATCCGGTTGAAATAACCTTAGAAGGAATTGGACAAATTAACATCAACGAGAAAAACGGCTTAACTTTCGGGCGCGCCATCAAAAGTTCGCTAAGACAAAATCCGAATATATTAATGATTGGCGAAATACGCGACAACGAGAGCGCTAAAGCCGTTTTTGAAGCGGCTAGTACCGGGCATTTGGTGTTAAGTTCTCTTCATTGCGGTTCAGTTAGGGAAGTTTTTTTTCGTTTTAAAACTCTTGGTATTACTCTAGATGATTGTTTAAACGTGCTTTCGCTTATAATCAATCAACGGCTTGTATCTAAGTTATGCGCCACCTGTAAAGTAATAGATCTCCCATCAACTAAAAAAATGGGTTTTGAGGTTTTTCGCGGAGTCGGTTGTCAAAAGTGCGATTATAGTGGTTATTCTGGCAAAACAGTTGTTCTTGAATCTTTAAAAATAGGGGAAAAAGAGCGTGAAATATTATCGAAAGAGCAAAATTTAAACGGCTGGCAGAAACTAACAAGCCAAGAAAGCTCTTATTTTTCTCCCTTAATTATGTTAAAAAATCTTCTAAGGAACGGCGTTATATCTGCCGAAAACTTAACTAATTATGTTGCCCCTTAGACCAAACGTTTGTCTGATTATTCTTAACTCTGAAAATAAAATCTTTTTGGGTGAGCGCGCCCTGCAACCGGATGTTTGGCAACTACCACAAGGTGGGATTGAGCAAGATTGCAGTTTGGAAGAAAACGCCCTGCGAGAAGCAAGCGAAGAACTTGGAGCGCCCAAAGCGTTGTTTAAAATAATTACAAAACTTAACGCCACCAATCAATACGAATTTGATATTGTCCCTAAATTTTTAAAGGGGAAATTTAGAGGTCAAGATCAATCTTTTTGTGTACTACGCTTTTTAGGAGATGATCAAAATATAAATTTAAATCTTCATCATCCGGAATTTAAAAGATTTAAATGGTGCTCCTTAAAAGAAGTGCTGGAATTAGCAGAACCAAAGAGGGTCAAGGGCTACGAAAAAGCTCTCAAAGAGTTGCTATCTCTTAGTAGTATTAGCATCGCCGTATAAAAACTGATCGCTCTCTTAAAACAGCATAAAGATAATTTACGCTAAAAATTTATTTTGTATGTAGCCAACAAAAGCGTCAGAAGAAACGGGCATTCCGCCGCTGGCGCGTTCTATCAGCTCCATCGGTTGATAGCGCGAAGCAAACCTGTGAATGTTTTGTTTTAGCCAATCAAATATCGGAGCGAATTTCCCCTTTTCAACGAGCTCGGAGCATCCAATCAGATCGGCTTTGAGTTTCTCGGTAAAATGAGCTCCGTAAATATTTCCCAAAGCGTAACTTGGGAAATAGCCTATCGCTCCATGATACCAATGAGTGTCTTGCATAATGCCATCAGCGTAATTCGGAGGAGTTAAACCAAGATAACGGTGATAAAGATCATTCCAAGCTTCGGGCGCATCAGCGACCGCCAAAGAACCTTCAAGCAACTTCTCCTCAAGGAGCATTCTAATAACAATGTGCAAAGAATAAGTAACTTCATCAGCTTCAACTCTAATTAAACTCGGGGAAACAGTATTCGCATCATCCCACAATTTTTCAGCCGTGAAACTTTCAACATCAGTCAGCTTAAGATCTTTAATTATTCTCTCCAAATAACGACAAAAATGAAGGCTTCGTCCTATAATGTTCTCCCAAAAACGAGATTGAGATTCATGAAGAGCACAAGAATTGGTGTTGGCTAGCGGGACGCTTTCATGCCAATCACCGCTTTTTAAACCGATCTCGTAAAGAGCGTGTCCTCCCTCGTGTAAAGCTCCATAAATAGAAGCGATATACTGATCTTGAAAACGGTAAGTTATTCTTTGATCGTCTTTGCCAATACTCGTAGAAAAAGGATGGGCTGACAGGTCTAAGCGTCCCTTACTAAAATCAAAACCAATATCATTTAAAATTTTTCGACAAAGTTTTGCCTGATCTTCTTGCGACATTTTAAGAGTTACGGAGCTTGTCGCCTTACTTTTTTGTTTCTCCAAAATAGCTGGCATTAAAGCACGCAGACGTTCCGCTAAATCCAATAAAATTGTCTTTGTTTGACTAATCTTTGCTCCGGGTTCGTAATCATCCAGCAAAGCGTCATACGGATGCTCGGAATAGCCAAGCAGTTCGGCCCGTTCTCTGGCGAATTTAAAAATTTCCGTCAGTAAGGATTCAACGGAACGCCAATCGTTATTTTTACGAGCACCTTGCCAAACGATGTTTGATTTAGCGTGCAGGGCGCTACAATGAGCTACAAAATCTTCCGGGAGCTTGCGCGTTTTATCGATATCCCTTTTAACTTCGCGCACATTAACAGAGTCATCTTCTGTCAATTCCTCTTTAATCTCCCATAAAGCATCAACTATCTCCAAAAATTTTGGATCGGTTCTCTTCTTATGATACAACCGGCTTACATATTCAATTTGTGCAACCCTGCCGGCACCCGAACCCCGCGGCATGATTGTTTCCTGATCCCACCCTAAAAGCGAACTAATGTTTGAAATCAGGCTCTGCTCTTTCAAAAAATCATAGAACTCTGCTAACAGTTTTGTTTTATCCATAAAATTTTAGAATTAAATCTAAGCGCTTTATTTAAGATTACTAGATTCTCTTAAATCGATAAACACCACAATAATCTTTAAAATTTAATCTACTTATGACGATACATCTTTTATTATGAGGATTTTTCCCTTAACCATATTGTTACTTCTTTTTAATTTTATATTTTTAGCTGAACAATCATCAGCTCAACCGATACGAATTAACAAAATAGATATTTTCGACCTTTCAGAAGTTAGTGGTTATGACGTTGATCTCTCCCAAAATGTTTGCGACCCTACTTCAAATCCTCCTCTGCTGGAGAAATTTTCGCAAACCATTATTGGGCTAACGGTGGTAAACCCCCTTAGAACAGCTGTTCGTTTTAATTCGGTTCGTTTTGAATTACCTCGCTCTCTTTCCTCTAACAAAAAACTAAAAAGCATCAGATTTTACCCTCTTGGTAATTTTGAAGTGCCAGCTCTTTCTAAAGAAATTATTAAGAGCCATTTTTTGCGAATAATTGGCGACAAAAAATACTTTACAAATCACAAAAGAGAAGAACTTCAGCCAGCCGACGGTTATCAAACTGTTAAAATAATATTACAAGGCAGATCTACTCGTGGCCAAAAAATAAATTTACAAACAAAGCTGACTGTGAATTTCGCGGAAATCAATCGGTGTGATAACGCAGGATAGGGTGTTTTATGGCTCTATAAATAACGATTCCGCCTCGATAGTGCGGAGTGTATAAATCTTCAAAAATATAGTTATCAATAAACCATTTATTTGCGGTTGCTTGCCGCGCCCCGATAAGTTGGCGAGGAATAATAATCCAATCAGGTTTGCGCGCCATAAGATAAATTAAAAATGGTTCGGAGCTCAAAGAGTTTTTAAATTGGCGGCGAAATTCCAATATCTCTTTTGAAGTGCGCCCACTCCAGTCAAGAAACTTGGCTTGTTGTAAATAAAAAGCAATTCTACCTTCGCTCTCGACAAGTGCCGATTCTCCAGAGCCGATCTTTTCAAGGTAATTGTCGGCGATCAAAAGATAAACGTCTTGCGATTGGATCAAGTTTTGATTTTTGATAAAAAATTGAAAATTTACAAACAAACAAAAAGAAAAAAATAAAACAATCGCTAATTTCCTAACTTTAACAACATATCGAAGATTGTAAATTTTTGTTATCAAGCTTTCCGAACCTAAACATAAAACAGTTAAAGACGTCGGCATTAAATTGAATTTTAAATCAAACGGGCAAGAAAAAAATAAAAAACCTAGCAAGTTAAATGATAACCAACTGTAAATTAAAGGCGTTGTTGCTTTTAAATTTCCCAAAAGAAGCGAAATCAAAAAAACAACATAAGGCAAAATTATGGCGCCATTGTTCTCGAGGCTGACCGTGATTAAGTTAAATTTTTCAATCAGTTGAGGTTGAGCGTTAAAAATAGCCGCTTGAATATAGTTTGGGATTAAAGATTCAAACAAAAAATAATTTAAAGCCAATAATCCGCAAATAAAAAAAATCGGATAAAGCAAGGCTTTTTTCGGCGATCTTTTAAATTCGGCTATAGCTATAAAAAGCAATAAAATTACCCCTTCGCTTTTGATAAAGGCTGCTAAGCCAGCTAAAAAAAATGAAAAATTAGAACGTCCCGAATCAAAAAACAAGATCGCCGATAAAGCAAGTAAACTATAAAGAACAATCTCACTTCCTGAAAAAAGATCGCAAAATATAAAAAAATCAAAAAAAATAAGAGGTAAAATGAAAAGTATTGTTAGTAGCGAAAAATTTCTCTTAAGAAAAAAGAACCAAATAAAAACCCCGAACAAGATCAAGTTTATCTTGTTAATTGTTGTTTCGGGGTGTAATTTGAGCTCATAAAGAATGGAGCAAAACAACGTCCAAACGAGAGAGCTGAATCCATGGGAGGGGCTATCGCCCAAATTATAAACTATACCTCCGCCAGCAGCGATATTGCGCGCGTATCTAAAAGCAATATAACTTTCTTCACTAAGCGGAGTTCTGAGATTATAAACAATCAAAGAGAGAAGCAGAATCAATAGAAAAGAAATAAATTGTTTGGCGGTTTCCGAAGATGTTCGTTTAACCATAATTATTCAACTTGAAGTTTTTATCCTGCATTATTTTGCCAAAGCTAGAAGTTGTTTAGTTCGCAGGCAAAGTATAAAGTATAATCTGCAGGCTAATAAAGCGATCAAAACTCAAATATTAATGAAAAATCTTGCAATTTACGTGCATATACCTTTTTGTTTGGCGCGGTGTCCTTACTGCGATTTTAATGTTTATGTTGAAAAAGAGATTCCCGAAGACGCTTACGCCAAATCGGTTATAGAAGAGGTTCGGCTAACCGCCGAAAAATATCAAAATTTTAATCAAAAAGTAAGGTCTATTTATTTTGGGGGAGGCACTCCCTCGCTGTTTTCACCAACAAGTCTTGGTAAAATTTGCGAATCGATTAAACAACTTTTCCCATGCGAAACGGATATTGAAATTACACTCGAAGCAAATCCAAATCATAAATTAACAAAGCTATATTCAAAATGGCTTGAGATCGGGATCAATAGAATTAGTTTTGGCTCTCAGTCTCTAAATGACAAAACTTTGCGCTTACTAGGAAGAAATCACTCTGCCAGAAATACCATGACGGCATTGAAAGATGCCCGCCAAGCCGGCTTTCACAACATCAATCTAGATCTAATTTTTGCGGCGCCTGAGCAAAGTATAGGCGAGCTCGAATCTGATATTGCTGGATTTGTCGAACTAGCCCCAGATCACATATCCGCCTATCAACTGACAATCGAAAAAGGAACTCCATTTTTTACCGATTATTCCTTAGGAAAATTAAAACTGCCTAACGATGAAATCTCAGCAGAGATGTTTGAGCTTATAATAAACAAACTGGAAAGATCCGGCTATGAGCACTACGAGATTAGCAACTTTGCGAAAGCCAATCTCTATTCACGGCACAATTTAGGCTATTGGAACGGAGATAATTATCTTGGATTTGGAGCGGGAGCTCATTCTTTTTACAAAGATCCCATCTCTTTAAAAGCTTGTCGCTGGTCTAACCTTGCCAAACCAAAAGAATACATAAATTGCTTGTCAAACGTCAGTTCTTTAAATTTTCCCAGAGCGTGGCAGGAAGAGTTAAGCCAAGAGTCTTTAGTTTTTGAATTCTTTTTTTTAGGACTCCGTAAAATATCAGGTGTGAGCCTTAAAAATTTTCAAGAGCTCTTTGGAGAAGATTTAAAGAAAATTTATCTTAAAAAGATCGACCCTTTGATTTCTAAGAATTTAATAAATCAAGAAGGAGATCGAATTTATTTATCAAAACGTGGAATTATGCTAGCTGATTCGGTATTTGAGTATTTATTATAAATTTTTAAAAATAAAGAGAGCTTTACTGGTTCAACTCGGATATCATAAAAGAGAGAGCCTTTATAGACTTTAACCATGATTGAACATCTTCTTTGCAGTCGTTGTAATTATCAACTAAAAGATAATGATAATTTTTGCGCTCGTTGCGGATTAGCTCGTTGCCACCAACAATCTTTTAAAATAAATTTTAAAATTTGGATCGGCGTTTCCCTGTTATCAGCTCTGTTTATTACCGCAATATATAAAACTATAGCTGGCACAAAACCCCAAAAACATTTTACTGAATTTTCAGCAACTTCGACGTCCGAGGAAGGCGTCGTTGATGATCTAGAATATAAAAAACTTATAGAGCTTGCTGTTAAAGAAAAAGACAATTTAATAGCATGGCGTAACGCGGCAGAATATTTGATTGCTAAAATCAATAAGAACAACCAAACAACAGATCAATCCGTGCTAGTTGAGCTGATCGAAATTTTGCGAGAAATTTTAAGATTAGATCCAAATGATCCTGACAGTCTCTTGGCAATGGCTGAAATCTCATTTGAAACTCAGATATTTAGCAAGGCAAAGGAATATTATCAAAAGTATTTGGCAATAGAGCCAAATAATTCAGATATTAAAGCTCGCTACGCCGCCAGTCTTGGGTTTTTGGGGGAATTCGAGAGAGCAATATCAACTTTACGAGAGCTCTGTGAACAAGCTCCCAATAACTTTAACGCGAGAGCCTTCTTGGTGGTTGCACTCGCGCAAAAAGGAGATCGAGAGCAAGCCTTAGCAGAGGCTCAAAAAGCTTTAGAGCTGGCGCCTAACGATGAGACTCGTCTCAAATTCTCTGAATTTGTGGAAAAAATTAGAAATAAAAAGGAGGTTGGAGGTACTTTGAGCGAATCAAAAGAAACTAAGAGCTCAGAAGAATCTTCAAAGGGAATTAAAAGTTATCAAGCGTGGATCGAGTCGCAACCTATTGCTGGAAATAAATTCCGCGGATTAAAAGAAGAGAGAGAGAAATTATATCTTTTGTTTGAAAATTTTCCTATTGAATTGATGCCAGCCGAAGTCAAAAAGAAATTTCTAAATAACTTAAAAGAACAGGCGGTCAAGGCTGAATTAAAGTTTGAGCAATATATTATTATCGATAACAATAGCGGTGAGAAACTTGCGGAATTTTAAACCACTTTAAAATTTATAATAATTACGAATTTATTATAAATCTTTTGGTTTTTAAGATAAAACTATTGTTAATAACAATTAATTATCATAATTTTATCATAAAGTCAAGCTTTTTTAATTTTTTAACATTTAAACAACTAGGGGGTAGCAAGCATTATGGAATCACCAGTAATTCTTAAAAGTTTTTTAGAAATTCCTTATGACGAGCTAGAAGAGAGAAATCTCGAAGCCAAAGAAAAGCAACTTAGCAGGCGCTCAAGCCAAGAGTTGCAAGATCATTATCTTCGCTATCTACAAAATGAAAAAAGATTAAAAGCGGTTACCGTCTGTTTCTCGGATCTAGAAGGCAGGTTTCACATGCTTGATTATGATAAAAAATTCTTACTAAAGTCGCACGACAATCTGACTTTCGACGGTTCTTCAATTCGTGGTTTTTCAGTTGTTAACGAATCAGATCTCCGCCTTGAGATTGACTGGCCTAGTTTTAGATGGCTACCTTCTGACGTATTTGGACCGGGAAAGGTAATTGTTTTTGGAGTTATAAAAGATCGGGATGGTAGTAGTTATGCGTCCGATATGCGAGCACAACTAAAAACTTTTGTCGAAGATTTACATAAATCACAAGGATTAATCGCTCAAATTTCGGTCGAATGCGAGGGCTTTCTATTTCAGGGGATAAACGCCGAACAAAATTACGCTTCGCGCGATGGTTTTAAGCTTGTATCTAGCGGAGGTTATTACCACTCTTTACCAAAAGATCCACTAAAAGTTTTCATAGACAGCTTGGCTGAAGCTCAACGCGCGCTCGGTTTTCAAAACGAAAAAGATCATCCGGAAGTAGCGCCATCTCAATTTGAACTCAACTATGCTTATTGCGACGCTTTGGTCGCTGCCGATCAGGTGCAACTTTATAAACTGACTGCCCGCCAAATCGCCGCCAACATGGGACTTACAGCTTCTTTTCTGCCCAAGCCAATAGCTGGAATCAATGGGAGTGGAATGCATGCTAACATATCGCTCGCGAAAGATGGCAAAAATATCTTTTTTGACAAAACCGGTGAAGAAAAACTCTCTAAAGTTGGTTGGGACTTTGTTGATAGGATTTTAAACAGCGCAAATGATTTATGCGTTTTTCTAAACTCCAGTGTCAACGCTTATCGCCGCCTCGATCCTCATTTTGAAGCGCCAAATCAGATTAAATCATCGCCGGTTGATCGAACTTCAATGATTAGAATACCTCTTGGCAATGAAAAATCGGCACGCATTGAAGTCCGCACCGTCGCTCCGGACGCTAATCCTTATCTTGCTTTTTATCTCCTAGTTAAAACAGGGCTTAACGGTCCGATGACCGAGCAAATCACCTCAGAAACAAGAAGAACTAGAACTCGTTTTTTGCCGGATAATATCTATGATGGGATTAAATTCGCTAAAGGAAGTGAGTTTATAAAAGAAATTCTTGGAGAAGAAAACGTCGAGAAGTTTTGCGAACGCAAATCAGCCTCTGCTAATCGTTGCCCAAGAGAGCTTGGAACTCTAGTTAAAACCAGCGAGATTCTTTTTCACCATGAAGTAACAAATCAATATATTTGGTCAAGGTTTTAAAAACTTTTTGCTCGCGAAACTACTACTAAACAAATCTCCTGTCGCCAAGCTAATCTGGGATCAAAAGCATAATTGCCGCTTGCCTCATCTGATTTCCTGCCGGACTACCGGAAGCGTGTCTCTGTTTTGCTAAACGAAATTTTGAAATGGCTCCTAAATATCTCTTTCTAAAGGTTGGTAACCTACCATTTAACAAAAGAAGATGCTCATAAATTCTAATTTTACTTCGAGCTAATTTGATCTTTTGATCAATAAGTTTTGCTCGGTTTTTATATTGCTGTCGTTGCGAGGCTGTTCGAGCAGCTCTAAGCTTTTTCAAAAGCAACGCAATCTCTAAAAGATTGTTTTTTGCCTCTAGTGTAAGCTCAGCGGCTGGAGGAGGAACTGGTGTCGGCGTCGGTTCCAACTCAGGAACGCCTGTCGGATCGTAATCATGAGATTTAATAACACCATCTTGCGGGCTACGATAAACAATCACCCCCTTACCTGAATTACTCATGGCAACCGCTGGAAAAATAGGAGAGGCGGTCTCGGGATTGATATCTTCAAACAAAGCTAGTTTTTTAGTTATTCTTGTTTCGCCATCTCCTAAAATATAGACGCTAATCAGCAATTTTGAAGATGTACTGGTGTTAATCTTTTCATTAACTATCGCTATCAAAGCTTCGTTAGAGCCTCCTCGCGCTAGCGAATTTCCATAAAATTTGCCATTTGGAATTTGAAAACCATCTGATTGAACATTAAATTCAAAACCTCGATCTCCCTCTAGCGCAACCAAAAGCGGCTCCGCCGTCGTCCCTTTAAAGTTCGCAAAAGCAAACTTCTCTCCCGAAACCGCTCCTCCAATCTTTAATGATGCTGGAAGTTCTCGCCTTTTTGAAGAAAGTCCAGAAAGAGAAGCGGCAAAGGGATCGCCACCTATTAAACTAATACCAGCGCTTATCGGATTTATTTCTTGGTCAATTTCGTCGTTTTTTATTAAAGTCATTGCGTACTCGCCATTGCTTCCATCTTTAGAAAGGGTAAAAGGAGAGAGAATTCTAACCGGCGGCGTGGTCGCGGGAGAAGAACCGCTCGGTTGGGCGTTAAGAGCGACCGCTTTGTAAATGACAAAACGATCGGGAGAGGTAGATGCTCGATCAAGCCACAAAGCCTGCCTAACTCCATCATTAGATATCAAAGCCGCAACAGTTTGATCATATTGTCCAACCGAATAACTGCGATCGATGGCGTTTTCAATTTTTGCTTCAGTGCTCCAATTACCGGCGGAATCTCTAAAATTCGCAAAGATCTCTCCTTGCGTTCTCCAAACCGCGAACACCTCTCCAGAACCGTTAACAGCACAATCTATGTCGGAAGCTAAACCAGACACCGTTGCTAGAGAGCCAATCGCAACCCCATTAGCAAAGCCACCATCCGGACTTTTAACAGCAACAACAGCTTTGTTTGGAGTACCGTGCCAAGCGGCGCATCCCCAGCCAGATGGATCAATAACTAAACGGGTATTGCGTCTCTCACTAGAATCAGAGAACTCCATTGTGCCAATAGTTGTCTGTTTCCAAGTTGTGCTCAACACCTCTTTTGTTAACATTTTCACATTCATTGTGTTGTCAACAACTAATAAATAGATTTTTTCTCCGTCAAACGCCACCTTCGGAGCATAACCCGCCTTGCCAATTACCGAAGTTGAAACTGACCCGCCTAAATAAGGTGTTGCAAAAGCAGAGATAGATAATGATAAAAAGAGTAAGGTTGCCAAAACTATAAGTAGTTTATCTTTCATAAATAAATAGGAATTAAAAAGATCCTAAAAAATTTTATCGACAACTATTAACGATAGGTTAAAGGATTTATCAAAAAGAACCCAGTAATTTTATTCTGCCTTATTAAAGCTATTAAACTGCTATTCTCTACCCCTAAAAATCCCCCTAATCAAGTTTTAGTCTCTCCTTAATAAACTCCAAGGCCTTCATTGCCGGTATTCTATCTTGTTCTGTTGTGTCGCGATCGCGAATTGTCACCGTGCGATCTTGCAAGCTTTGAGGATCAACAGTTAAACAAAAAGGAGTTCCTATCTCATCGTGTCGCGAATAACGCTTGCCGATTGAATGTTGTTCGTCATAGCGAGCGCTAATTCCAGCATAGTAAAAATCATCCACAATTTCTCGTGCCATTCTTGGCATGTCATCTTTTTTCATCAACGGCAAAACAGCCACCTTAATCGGAGCAAGTTGAGGTTTTAATTTTAAAAAAACGCGGTTCTTCTTCTCGCCCTCGGCCGTCACGCCTTCTTCTTCTGAATAAGCATCAAACAACATAACCAAAACCGCCCTCGATAACCCAGCCGCCGGTTCAATAACATACGGCACAAAATGAATCCCCTGCTTACCGGTTTCCGGATTAGTTTTTGTTTGATCAAAATAACTTAGCTTGACTCCCGAAGCTTCAGAGTGTCTTTTAAGATCGTAATCGGTTCGCGAAGCAATCCCTTCAAGCTCACCCCAGCCCCAAGGAAAATTATATTCAATATCAACGCAAGCTTCGGCGTAGTGAGCGAGCTCATCTTGAGAGTGTTCTCTTATTCTTAAACGATCGGGATTGTTCAACAACTTAGACCACCAACTAAATCTGTGCTGTTTCCAATATTCAAACCAATCTGCTTGCGTGCCCGGTTCAACAAAATATTCCAGCTCCATCTGTTCAAACTCACAGCTTCTAAAGATAAATCTCTCGGTCGTTATTTCGTTCCGAAAAGATCGACCCTGCTGAGCTATACCAAACGGAATTCGCATCGACATACTTTGCACAACATTATTAAACTGCACAAACATCGCCTGAGCGGTTTCCGGACGAAGATAAATTGCCGAACGGTTTATACTCTCTTCTAGTTTTTCTCTTAAAAGCACTCGATCTAAATTTTTACCAGCAACTTGATTGATAAAATCTTCCAACGGATCTACCGGCCCGATCGAAGTGCGAAACATCAAATTAAACTTGCGCTCTTCTGAAAGCTCCGGAGAACCGCAATTTGGGCAAACATAACCGCGCTCTTTAACTTTGGAAACAATCTTGTCGCCATCTTTTTTGCCCCCTTTTAAATAAGCAACTTCTGCTCCCGCTGGTTTTTGCGGGGCTTTATCAGCGCGAAACCTCTCTTTGCAATTTAGACAATCAACCAAAGGATCGGCAAAACCAGCGGAAAGATGTCCGCTAGCCTGCCAAACTTGTGGCGCCATCATGATTGATGCGTCAATTCCAACAACATCCTCTCTTTTAGTCACGATCTCGCGCCACCAAAGATTAGCGATGTTGCGTTTCAATTCAACGCCTAAAGGTCCAAAATCGTAGGCACTTTTTAAGCCGCCATAAATCTCACTGCTTTGAAAAACAAAACCTCGGCGCTTGCATAAAGAAACGATCTTTTGCAATAGATCTTGATCGCCGATTGACTCTCTGTTCATGAAAGTATTTAATAATTTAACTGTTTAAAACAGTCTATCCATAAACACTAAAAATTACTAGCTATTCTTTCTTAACAGCCAAATTGAAGCCAACTTAAATTATTTTAAATAACTTCTCTTCTAAATTATTTTTATAAGCCAAACCTTTTTTTTATTTCCACCCATTCTAACTCAATGGTATCTTGCGATAAATCGCAAAAAATCAAAAAAGATCTTCGTAATTAATGTCACTAAATGTCTTTCAAGATTAAAATTATCTCACTAGATCGAGGCAAAGGAGATCAGAACATCCTGTCGATCGAGAATGAATTTTTAAAACGTTTGCAAAGTCAAGCAAAAATAGAGCTTATTAGCTTTAAAAGTGAAAAATTAAATCGAGATCTTAAACAAAAAGAGAGCGTTCTGTTTAAAACAACTGCCGCCAGTTTCGTTAGTAAAATCGCCCTGACCGAAAAAGGGAAAATGTTAAGTTCTCAAGAATTCGCGGCGCTGTTTAAAAAACTAATGCTACAAAGCACAAACGAAGTTGCTTTTATCATAGGAGGCGCGAGCGGCTTGAGCGACGAAGCCTTAAAACGCGCCGACATGCTTTTATCCCTTTCAAAAATGACTCTTACCCACGAAATGGCAAGGATGTTATTATTAGAGCAGATTTACCGAGCATTCTGCATATTAAACAATCACCCTTATCATAAAGAATAAAGTTAGTTCAAAAAATATGAATTATATAAAAGAGTTTTCAAAATCAGCTCTTGCTTTTGTAAAGGGAGAAAAAACTCTAGCCAAAAAAGTCGATACCCTAATTCGACATCTCAATTCTGACCCTCATAAAACAATAGATAAAAAATTTATCGGCGGCAGGCGCTGGTTTGTAAAAATCGAGGAGCTAGGAGAGCTTGAAATTATTACAGAAGAAGGCAGCGCCGTTAATGCTGAGGAGCTCCTTTATCTAGGGCTAAACCTATGCGATGTGCCGCTCGGAGAGGTTGCTAAAACCCTAGTCAAAGCTCTCGAACTTGCTGATGGATTAGTGGGAGGAGTAAAAATCAGTTTAGTTGGTCCAACTCTTGTCGCAAGCATCTCTATTTTTAGCGAACAACTTGAGGGAGAAGAATTAGATTACTATTACAAACTACTTAGAGATCAAAGCCTTTGGTTAAGAGATCAGCTTAAAACACAAAATACCGATCAAACAAAGCAACTTCAAGAATAATAACTTAACCCAGTAAATCGATAAAATTTAACATCCTTTTAATACCTTAAACCCCCGATCCTTATTGGAGGAAGAAAAGTGCTGCAAATATTAGGCGCGAACTTCGATTCGGGCACCCATCTCTGGCCGAAGTTTCTGGCGAAACTTTGACTGGGGTTCAAATCCACTTCTCTAAAATATATCGATAAATTCAAACTGGCGGAGAGAAGGGGATTCGAACCCCTGATACCCTTGCGGATATACTTGATTTCGAATCAAGCGCTTTCGACCCCTCAGCCATCTCTCCAAAATAATACCTTTTTCCTAGGGTTAATAGAACCTTACAGAATACACAAATTTTATTCCACCTTCAACAGAAAGACTATCTTAGGTAACCAACTTTTATTATAATAAAAAGATCTAGCGGTTTAACAAAATGAACCAACCAGTTTCCGTAGTAGTATCAGATTCTGCTGATCGCTCTCACACCAAAGATCGTGGTTACTCTCCGTCTCTCCCAATAGCAATCAGATTGCTCAACTGCTTGTTAACATTCAATTCTCCTCCGAATGCCCCTCCTATTATCGAGCTCCGGTTTCTACCCTATCCATCAGTCAAAGAGCCTAGCTGTACATATCTAGAAAAGTATCAAGCAACACCTGAAGCCATCTCATTATTACAAAAGCTTCAAAACCAAACAACGAATGTAAAATTACAAAAGAGTTTTTTTGATTCTCTTCTAAAGTGCCGCCGAATACACGAAGAAATTGTTGACTCTCGAGAAAAAATTTCTGTTTCCGAAGATCAAAAACCCCCGACAACCACAACCAATGTTTTTTTTATCCGTTACTATGTTGGAAGCCAACCCTTAGATAAGTTAATACAACAAAATATTCGACACGTATTTGAATCTTACACACTGGATATAAAAGGCAATGAACTTCCTATAGCTATGGTTGAATTTACAAGCGCGCCAAATCAAAAGGTAATAAATTTATGTTGCATGCGCTATGATAGAAAAAGATATGTTAATAAACAAGAAATTTCTATTGATCTAAACCAAGCATTTGATCTGGCATACGATCTTTGTAGAGAAATCTCTTTAGAGATGCTAAAAAGTGGTTCAAAAAAAACAAACCCTGAGATTGAAGAGCTTTATAATAAAGTCGACGCATTACCGACGGGAAATGAATGGCAAACATGTCAACAATTTATCTTTATACGGATAAACTCAGAAATTCCTACTATAAGAATTTTAAATATGGCAACTGGTCAACGGAGCGACGTTTCGGTCCCGATAAGACCAGAAGGAGCAATCGATGTTTTTTTTGAAATCTTGCGCAATGTTTCTATGGGAGGATACGAGCCAAAAATTTTAACTCCAGATCTTTTTTCTAATCACAAAAAACTTATTAGATCATTTTTTGAGCTTGTCGAACCAGAATTGTTGCCAAAATATGTTAAGGAATGTTATTCGTGGTTAAATATATATTATGAACCCATAAAAACAAAAGAAGATATTGCAAACTTTTTGTCGGGAAACAGTTTGGTTAGGGTTGTTTTTCCAACCCAAGATCTAGGAGATGTTAAGTATATAATTTTTAACTTAGAAAAGCCGGCTATTCTAACACTTGAAAATCAAATTGGAATATCCCAAAAAATAGATCTTGAAGTGGATCTTGCTTCTGTGGAAGAAAATGAAAGAGAAAGAATCGTCATAGAGAGAATTAAAAAACTGGTCTCTCTTTTGAAGCAACAAGAAGAAGTTAGAGAAAATCAGTTAAAAAAAGAAAAGTCCTTAATTCAAGTTGAACTGGAAAAAATAATAAGATCTTTTCATCAGCGCGTTCTAGAAAAACCCTTTGCAAATGCTTATTATTTTTTAAATATTATTTTTGGCGACGCTTTACAAAATGATTGTAATATAGCTTTGTATCGCAAGTTAACAACTGACTTTTTAGGAAGAGTCATTGTTGAACTCACTGAAAACGACACTATATATTATGATGAAAGTAAAAAAGACGAGACTCAAATATGGAGCCGTACATTATCCGTGGTTTTTACGGAGCACGGTCTTGAATCTGGCAAGATCATTGAAAAGAATGAAAACATTTTAGGGGTTCAGAAAAAAACTACTTATTTAGTATTTGACCCAAATAAGACAACAGGATCTTTGTTTAATTTCTCTCGGCAACATTTTCAACACCCAATTTACAGTCACGCCGAATATTCGGATAGAATAAAACATATAATCAACGAATGGTGTAGAAAAACAGCTTTACAAGATAACGCGCTTATAGGGCAAGGAAATTTTTATGATACTTATGTCCAGTTAAGCAGGCTATATGTTGCTTCGTTATTTCGCAAAGCTAGAGATACTTTCAGCTATTTCTTTGAAAATATTATTTCTTTTTTGCCCTTAGGGCGCGAAAAAAATTTGTCAGCAAGCTCGAACACTGATGTTGCAAAATTCCCGAAATAATTTCGGGGGCTTTGCCCAGCTTATCATCAACCAAAAGTTTGTTTGTTGACTCTATCGCTCCGGCGCGAGGGTCTTTAGCTCCATAAACAACCGTACTGATTCTTGCTAGCTTGATCGCTCCAGCGCACATGGCGCAAGGCTCTAAGGTTACGCAGAGGATCAGTTTATTAAGCCTCCAATTATTGATTTGGCGACTAGCGTCGCGGATCGCCAAAATTTCGGCATGACAGGAGGCGTCTTGATTTAATTCGGTTAAATTGTGAGCTCTGCTGATTATTTTATTTTCGTTTGCTATGACTGCACCAACTGGAATTTCATTTTTAGTGGCGGCGAGTTTTGCTTCGGAGATTGCTTCTTGCATGAGGTACTCAAGCCATTGGTGATTGGCTATTTTTGATTTTTCTTTCAACTTGTGGAGCGTTGTTTGATTTGTTGATTTTATTTTTTACCAAAAATATCTTTAAAAAAATTTGGCACGCCCTGGAGGATTCGAACCACCGACCTTCTGATTCGTAGTCAGACGCTCTATCCAGCTGAGCTAAGGGCGCGCAGATTAATTTATATTACCCCTAAATGCCTAGTTTAACGGTTTTGGCCAAGAGACCGTTTGGCGCTAACAGCTAAGTTAATTGGCTTAAGGGGCTAAAGTAATTTTCTGATTGAGTTTGAGGATATCTGAATAGGTAGTTATATTCAAGTTCGTTAAAATTTGTTTGGACTTGTGGGGTTATTCTTGAAATTAGGAGGATCATTGGTTAATCTTAGGTTTTACGATTTTTATTTTAGGCATAGTCGTTCGTTGGGCGATCTGGTTTTTTTATCGGGAAGGATGGCCGAGTGGTTGAAGGCACCGGTCTTGAAAACCGGCATACCAGTGATGGTATCGAGGGTTCGAATCCCTCTCCTTCCGATCGGATTAGGAGGAGGACGCGTGCCTTAGGAGTTTTTTTGGAGAGTTGGCCGAGTGGCTGAAGGCGGCGGTTTGCTAAACCGTTGTAGTGATGAAAATTGCTACCGGGGGTTCGAATCCCCCACTCTCCGCCAAGTTTATAGAAACTTTAAAAAGTTGGGGTGGGGGATTCGAACCCCAGTCAAAGTTTCGCTAGAAACTTTGACCAGAGATGACAGGTCGAATCGAAGTTCGCGCCGTAAGGTGCGAACGACCCCACTCTCCGCCAAGTTTATAGAAACTTTAAAAAGTTGGGGTGGGGGATTCGAACCCCAGTCAAAGTTTCGCTAGAAACTTTGACCAGAGATGACAGGTCGAATCGAAGTTCGCGCCGTAAGGTGCGAACGACCCCACTCTCCGCCAAGTTTATAGAAACTTTAAAAAGTTGGGGGGATTTAAATTTCAGTCAAAGTTTGCGGGTAATTTTGAGAAGGTTGTTTTTTTTGGAGAGGTGGCCGAGTGGCTGAAGGCGCACGCTTGGAAAGCGTGTATAGGCTAAAACCTATCAGGGGTTCGAATCCCCTTCTCTCCGCCAGTTTGAATTTATCGATATATTTTAGAGAAGGGGATTCGAACCCCAGTCAAAGTTTCGCCAGAAACTTTGACCAGAGATGACAGGTCGAATCGAAGTTCGCGCCAAACACTTTTGACCGCCAATAATTGTTACGCTCCTTTATAAACAAATACTTTGGCTGAAATAATGGCTGAAAAAATTAAAACTCGTCCTTAAAATTTTCATCAAATTGAAGATTCAAATCGGAGAGATTATCGAATATATCCTGAAAAAATTCCGCGACATTACCATCTTTAAGCGCAGCGCAAGTAACTTCTCGTGGCAGATCGCTTAAAAATCTACTGCCAAGGCGATAGGGGGAAGCTGTAAAACCACCACCAGAAGAGAAAAGACCTCTATAGCGAGCTCTAGTTAAATATAATCTTTCTTTTGCCCTAGTTACTCCTACATAAACAAGCCGCCTTTCTTCCTCTATCTCCTCTGGAGAAGCAAGAGATCTGCTGTGCGGCAGTAAGCCATCTTCCAAGCCGGTTAAATAAACTGAGTCAAATTCTAAGCCTTTTGCCAAATGCAAGGTCATAAGGGAAACTGCTTTGTTTGGTTTGCCATTTTGCTCCACGACACCTTCGCTCGTCAATTCGATATCTGCCGATTGAGCCAGAGAAACTCGATCAAGAAACGACAACAAACAATCTCTAGCGGAATTAAAATTATTTTCCTCTTTAAATTTTCTAGCCAAAGAAAGAAGTTCCAAAAGATTTTCAAATCGCGCCTGCGCCTGAGGATCGCGATCTTCTTTTAACAGCGCTCGGTAGCCACTAAGCTCGATAATTGATTCTATAAATTGATCTAGAGTATGCAAATGAAGTTTCTCTTGAAAACGGTTAAGTAATGTCAAAAAAGATTGGACCGAACGATTTTGCGAAGCAACTTCTGACAACGCGCGATCAAGGGGGGTTTTTTTTGCCACACTGGTAATTTTCTCAATTGTTGTTGCTCCAATTCCTCGTGGTGGAAAATTGATAATTCGGAGCAAACTCTGTATATCTTGCGGATTGGTTATAAATTTTAAGTAAGCTATGATATCTTTAATCTCTTTACGCTCATAAAACTTAATCGCGCCATATATTCGGTAAGGAAGCCCTCGAGCCAATAAGGCTTCCTCAAGAGCGCGAGATTGCGCGTTGATTCTATAAAAAATTCCTATTTGCGAAGGATCAACCCCGCTAGCTACTTCCTCAGCGACGCGCGCCGACACAAAGGCGGCTTCGGCTTCTTCGTTATAGCCAACATAAACAGCAATTGGGTCACCATCTCCTGAAGCCGTCCAAAGTTTTTTTCCAAGTCTTGCCTTATTGGGAGCGATCAGTTTATCGGCCGCTTTAAGGATGTTGCCGGTAGAGCGATAGTTTTGCTCTAGGCGAACAATTTCGGCGTCTGGAAAATGTTCCTGAAATTTCAAAATATTTTGAATGTCAGCCCCTCTAAAAGAATAAATTGATTGATCTTCGTCGCCAACTACCATTACGTTTTTATGTTTGGCCGAAATAAGCCTGACAAATTCAAGTTGCGCGCTGTTGGTATCTTGATATTCATCAACTAACAAATGGCTAATAGAAGATTGATAATATTCTCTTAGCGTCTCATCGCTTTTTAAAAGAGCAACCAAATTTAAGAGCAGATCTCCAAAATCCATGGCGTTGGCTTTAAGGAGTTTCTCTTGATAACTGGCGTAAACTCTGCCAATCAAAGCCGTGCTATAAGCCTTAGAAGAAAAATGTTCTGGGGTTTTAAGGTTGTTTTTCGCAAAATCGATCGCCCTAGAGTAAAATCCAGCTGAATTCTTTTTTGGATCCAAATCAAGCTCTTTCAAGGTTAATTTTAATAAAGAACGTGAATCGTCTTCGTCATAAATAGCAAAATCGTTAGTGTAACCTAGTTTTGCCGCGTGTCGCCGCAAGATGCGTGCCGCCGCTGAATGAAAGGTTGAGATCCAAATTTTAGAGGCATCTCTGCCTAGCAGGGCAAAGAGTCGATCCTTCATCTCTCCGGCTGCCTTATTAGTAAAGGTAATCGCCATAATAGCGGCTGGAGCAACTTTATGGTTGGTGATCAAATTAAAAACACGATAAGTTAAAACCCGCGTTTTACCGCTTCCCGCTCCAGCTAATATTAAGAGGGGACCTGTTGCGTGCCGTGCCGCGAGCAATTGTTCCGAATTAAGTTTTTCCTCCAAAATATCCATTTTAATTGCGGTTATAATATTAAAATCGAAAAAAACTAGTGATTAAATGTTGGGGAAAAAATCTTTTGAATAAAAGTTACAAAAGAGTGGGGGAAAAAGTAAGACTAAAACAAGAAGCTATATTTAAGGGGAAAAAGATTGCTACTCGTACTATAGATAACAACGCCTTGATTTTTGACTATTTGGGGTTTAAAGAACAATGCTGACAACCAAACCTTAAGGATAACGCCAGAAAATAAGGGCTATTTCAGCTGTAATCATCCGTATTTGTTTGCTCACCAGGACCCGCGGAAATGGCAACTAATTTAATCAAAAAAGTTGGCTCTTACTGGTGTTGTCTTGTTATGAAGAGGCAAACCGCAAGATATAAAATTTTGTGCGGCGGCTATAAGATAATAAGCAATAACTAACAGAGCAAGAATATCAGAGACAATTAAAAACAGTGTAATAATCATCTTTTTAACTCCTTAAAATTATAAACCAAGTATCTTTTTTATACAACGAACCACCTGTAAACTTTTGATTTTTAATCCTCATTTACGAAAAGCTGGCATAAAAACCTTAAAACAAGTATCTTGATAAGTAATTTGCTCAACCAAAATTTTTTTGTAATAAGCTTTGCCAATTTGAGCAAAAAGACTTCTATAAAAATTCTATATTAAATTTATATTAAATTCAAGTCTTTTTCTATACTAGAATAAAAATAAAATAACATCTTAATTTTCTTCAATTTTTCCTAAAAATGGTTGAATATAAGCGCAAAGATCGTTTTTATCAGAAGGCTCGGGCTGGTGGTTATCGTTCTAGAGCCTATTTTAAACTAGCTGAACTTGATCTCTCATATAAGATCCTCCCGAAAAATCAAAAACCTCTTAAAATTTTAGATCTTGGCGCTTGGCCAGGTAGTTGGATCGAATATTTGCTCAGCAAAGTCGCTCTAAATACTTTAATTATGGGCGTTGATCTTGTCAGAATAGATCCCTTTGATGATCAAAGGGTTAAACTGTTCCAAGGTGATATCGCTGACCTGCTTAGAGACGAAAGCGATCTAAGCCGAGCCATCGGAAAAGATTTTGACCTTGTGCTATCGGATCTTTCGCCTAAACTTACAGGAATAGCGGAGCAAGATCGCACTCTAGCTAAAGAGCTAGCCGAGAGTGCTGGCAAGATCGCAAATAGAAGGTTGAAGGCTGGGGGAAATTTTGTTTGCAAGCTGTTTAAATCAGAAGAATCGGCTAAGCTGTCTAAAGAGTTTAGTAAGCAGTATGTCAAATTTTTTCGCGCAGAGCTTGAATCCACCCGTAAAACATCAAACGAGTTTTATTTTGTTGGTCTAGGATTAAAATGATTTTAATAAAAAAAGTTGAACTCTTCGGCGGGGTTGTTTTTGACACCATAAAAAGTTTTGGCGAGGCTTGGATCTTTCTTATTAAAACCATTTTCAATATTTTTAGACCTCCCTTTAGATTCCATCTTTTACTCAGGCAAATTCTAGAAATAGGCGCCAATTCAACGATAGTTATATCGTTGATTGGTTTATTTACGGGAGCCGTGCTCGCTGTTCAGGGAGAATATACTCTTGCAAAATTTGGCGCCACCGCTTTTACCGGTTCAGCAGTCGCTCTAAGTTTGATTCGCGAACTCGCGCCGGTGCTGACGGCCCTTATGGTAATTGGTCGCGCTGGATCTGCTATAACCGCTGAAATTGGAATAATGAAGATCTCCGAGCAGATTGATGCTTTGCGTTCGATGGCGATAGATCCAATAAAATATTTAATGACTCCTCGTTTTCTGGCTGGCGTGATCGTTATGCCGCTACTGACCGCCATTTTTATTATAATTGGAATTGCTGGTGGTTACTTTGTGGCAGTTGGACTACTTGGGCTTGGTGCCGGAACGTTTCTTGGGGATATGATAGAAGCAGTTGATATGACAGATGTTTTTTCTGGCTTAATTAAAGGGGTTGTTTTTGGTTTTCTTTTTGGCTGGATCTCTTGTTACAAGGGGTACACCTGCGGCTTTGGCGCCAAAGGCGTTAATCGCGCCACCACTCAATCGGTAGTAACAGCTTCGGTGGCAGTATTGGTGGTCGATTACTTTATTACGACAATATTAACTCAGGTAATTTTTCGCTAGAAATCTCAATGAAAAACGACTTTATAGAGGTAAAGCATCTCAAAAAAAGTTTCGGCGCTCAAACCGTCCTCTCTGATATTTCAATCAGATTTAATGCCGGAGAACTAACCGCTGTGGTTGGTCCAAGCGGTGTTGGTAAATCAGTTTTACTAAAACTAATTATTGGAATTTTAGCGGCAGACGGCGGCGAGGTTGCTGTTTTTGGGGAAAAATTAAATTTTAATTATGGAGACAGAGGGCTTGCTCAGATTCGTAAAAATTTTGGTATTTTATTTCAGTCGGCCGCCTTGCTTGATTCAATGACAATTTTTGAAAACGTCGCTTTCCCGATATGGCAAGGCGAATTTGCTGGCCGCTTTAGCAAAAAGCAGATAGAGAAAAAAACTAGAGAGATAATGGCATCGTTAAGTTTAGAACCTTACGCCAAAGCCCTCCCGCAAGAGGTATCAATCGGAATTAGAAAAAGAGCTGGCTTGGCGAGAGCTTTAATTTCCAGCCCCAAAGCAGTTTTTTTTGACGAACCTAATACCGGTCTAGATCCATTGGTTGGACAGGAGGTATATGATTTAATCAAGGAAACCAAAAAAAGATGGGGCTTTTTGGGCATTGTTATTAGCCATGAACTACCAGAGGTTTTTCAGGTGTCGGATCGGGTTGTGATGTTATTTGGCGGCAAGGTTATCGCCGATGGCACACCCGAAGAATTTAAAAATTCTGAAAATCCTGCTGTCATACAATTTATAAACGGCAGTAACAAAGGGCCAATTCAAATAAACTGGTAAAATTTGTGGTTGTTAATTAAAAGAAAGATTTTTAATTTTAAATTAAAAAGTTAGTTATGGAATCAAAGGATAAAGATCAAAAAAGCCAAGAATTCAAATTGTCAACTCGCAAATTTTCAACTGAGTTTTTTGTTGGTCTTTTCGCAATAATTTCGCTAGCAGCGCTGTCAGTGTTAATAGTAAATTTGGGCGGAATGCGCCTTTCAAACACCGGACGTTATAAATTATTTGCCGAATTTGATAATGTTTCCGGCTTAAAATACGGAGCATCGGTCGAAATTGCCGGCGTGCAGATAGGAGAGGTAGAAAGCATACAGCTTGCCGATCCGCGAGCAATCGTAACCTTAAATCTCAAACGAGGCATCTTAATTAATGATGACGACATAGCTTCTATAAGAACAAAAGGAATTATTGGCGATCGCTATATTAAGGTGTCGCGCGGAGCTTCTGATAAAAAAATTCCCGAAGGAGGAAAAATTATAGAAACAGAGTCGGTAGTTGACTTTGAAGATATTATTGGAAAATTTATACATAGTTTTGAAAATAAGGATAAAGAAAACAATGAATAATCTATTTATGCTGAATAAATTATTTTCTATTTTTACATGGCTGTTTTTTTTAACATTCCAGTTGAACCTATCCGAAATTTGCATAGCCCAATCTAACGCAAATATCCCCTCCGGGCGCAAAACGGGTTTGCCGCCAACCGTTGAAGTCAAAGAAGTTTTAGATCGAGTAATTGAAATTAACGTCGCGTTTCCGGGTGATAATAATAGGCAGGCTAGAAGAGAAAAGCTGAGAGAAACTATAAACCCATACTTTGATTTTGTTGAAATGGCAAAAAGATCGCTTGGTCCGATCTGGAAAGAAATTTCGGAAAGTGAGCGCAAGGAATTTACAGAAGTGTTTTCTGAACTGTTGGCACGCACTTATCTTTCAAAAATCGAATTAGCTCGCCCAAACATGGTTGAAATTGGCAACCAAATTATTGAAAACGAAAAGGCTCTAGTTAGAACTAAAGTTACCTATAAAGAGGACATTTTTCCAATTGATTACAAACTTTATTCTTTAAATGGAGATCCTTGGAAGGTTTATGACGTAATAGTGGAAAACATTGGGTTGATTTCTAATTACCGCAATGAATTTGCCAGCATAGTCAGAAGAGAGAAATTTTCCGGCTTAATGGAAAAGCTAAAAAACAAAGTAAACGGCTTTGCTGAGAAAAGCTAATCTAAAAACTCTTGAGAAAAATTGATCAAAGATTGTTATTGGGAGGCGTCCTCTTAATAACGATCTTATTATACTTACCAAGCATTTGGTTTGAATACATAAACCTCGATGACCCTTATTATTATCTCGAAAATCCAGATGTTTTATCTTTTGATCTTTTCAAGATTTTCTCATTCAAAACCCTGACCCTTGGTGATTGGACACCATTAGCAACAATCAGCTATTGGTTTGAATATAAGATTTTTGGCATTGACTCTCGAATCAGCCATGGTTTCAATCTTGCTCTACACCTAATCAATGGCGTTTTGCTTTTTTCTCTATTAAAAAAAATAGAAACAAACAAATGGCTTATATTTTATTCAGCTTTAATTTTTCTAATTCATCCTCTGCAAATTGAATCGGTTGCTTGGATCTCCTCTCGCAAAAATCTTTTATGCGCCGCCTTTTACACCTCCTCTTTAATTCTCCTGCTTGATTCTAGATATTTATTGACGATCCTATTTGGATTCTTGGCTCTTTGCTCAAAGGGCACGGCCGTTACCCTGCCAATCGTTGGAATAATTATTCTTTGGTTAAAAAATGAGAGGGATCAAAGTCGCTCTTTGAGAAGCCATTTGAGATCAATAGTTAATGAAAAAAATCTTTTATTAACACTTCTTCTTTTGTTCGTTTTCTCCGGATTGCGAGGAGTTTTATCGCTTCAATCGCAAAAGATGGTTATTTGGTTAAGTCCAGCCAATGACTATCTTCCAGAAGAAAGGATAGCGATTGCCCTAAAAGTGATGGCTTTTCAAATTATCCAATTTTTTTATCCGAAAATTTTGAGCGTTTATTACGAATGGCCAGCATCAAATGAGATATATTTTGAGGCATTAGGTTTTATCGCAGTTGGAATTTTAGTTTTTTGGTTAAGTTTTAAAATTTCCAAAACAACCTTCGCGAGTTTGTTGATATATCTGATTATTCTGCTACCAACCGCAAACATTGTTCCAGCTCCAATGATTCAGGCCGATCGCTATTTATATCAAGCCTTACCTTGGTTATGTTTGGTTTTCGGCGCTCTATTATCTCATTATCTTCCACCAAAGACTGTTTTTCTAACCGCCGCTGTTCACGCCATTTTACTAATGCCTCTAAATCAAAAACACCTGTTTAAATGGCAAAATAGTTCGACTCTCTGGGCGCGAGAGTATATTCAAAACGCCCAGAGCCACCAAATTCAATTCAATCTGGGAACAATTTTAGAAGAAGAAGACAAGATAAACTTGGCGATTGATCTTTATAAAAAAAGTTTTTATGGGAGGTTGGCAAACGTTCCAAGCTGTGAGTTGCTAATAGCGGCTCTTCTGAAAACAAATAACGTTAAAGGAGCGGTCGGATATCTGCGAGCTTGCGTGACCAAACATGGCCTACAAAAAGAATTTCAAAAGCTCGACGAGCTGATTAAACAAAAGCAAGGTAAAAGTTAAAAATTCCGCTTTTAAATTTTCCTTGAAATACAGTACTGTTAATCATATTATGTAGCAAATCAAAGATTATATTTAATTATTTATATGTTTGCGCGTAAAAAAGATCTGATAAAATTTTTTCTTGTCATTTTTTTGATAATATCTCTAGTTTCTTGCGGCGGAGACAGCAATGATGACTCTTCGTCTTCTGCTTGCGCCGTTATTGGTTTGCCAACAAAGATAATTAATGGCACGGCTTGCGGCGAGAACGATCGATCTCCGGTTGTGCGAGTTTTCACGATTGTTCGAGATAAAGGTACCGGGCAAACTGGCGCAATTTACACCTGCACCGCCACAATGTTAACTGCCGATGGAGGAATAACAGCGGCGCATTGTTTTTCATACGGCGATTTGTTGAATCAATTTCAAATTCTTGGCACAGCAATTGGAACTGGTAATCCCGGATCAATTCAACTATATACCGTAAGTTCAATTAAAACTATGTCTATGTCTTTCGGTCCCAATGGAAGAGTTTTAAACGATCTTGCCGTTTTTCGCTTGAGAACCCCCGCCAACGTTCCGACATTGCCTATTAACTTAAGCTCAGCTAAAAATGTTGGAGATGAAGTTTTTGTCTATGGTTATGGACAGACAAAAATAACTGATGATCCTTCTCCAAACGATCTAGCAACAGATCTATTAAGCGGAGAAACTTCTCTTATAAATGTTACTAATGAGCTTTTCTTTATAGGATTCAGCAACAAAAAAGATGTTAATGTTTGCTTTGGCGACTCTGGCGGTCCCTTGGTTCATCTGGGCGAAAATGGCGCCACCGGAGCAATCGGAGTTCTCTCGCAGGGCGCGAACTCAGATTGCGGGGTGGGCGATGTAAATAGCTATACCAATATCACAACCGGTGAAAGATTAAGCTTTATTCAAAAAAATCTGCCGGGCGCAAGATACAACTAGAGGGCTCGAGACCTGCACCCAAAAGAGAGAGTGCCCACAAATCTAAGAAAAAAGACACGGAAGCAAAACAACTTCTTTAGCCGATTATAGGTTGTGCCTCCTTGTGAAGGACGCGAAATAGTTTTAGGAGAATCTTGTAGAGACAAACCATGCTTAATTATAAGCCATATTTTCGAATATTTTTTCTTGCAGCTTTAGTTTTGCAATTATCTTGCACAAAATCTGATGATGGTTTGCCAGATCCAGAAGACACAAAATCTCCTCTAGAGGTTACCTCTTCTTGTGGAATTGTTCATGACGGGAAACTCAAAAATCCGATAAAACTTAAAGATGGTGATCGGATCGTGGTCGATGAAATCCTTGGAAACAATCTTTTAAGAATCACCTCTAATGAGAAAAAATTTTCTACTTTAGTAAAGCTTCATGGAGTAGCGAGCGAAAGCGGCTCAAAAAGAGACAGCGCCATCAGGGAGCTTAGACAACTAACTAGCAGGGGAGAACTTTATTTTTTTAGAGCCGAGAAAAACTGTCAGATTAATTTTGGAGGAGGACAGGCAGCTGTTGGTTCAATAATCAATGGCTCAAGGCAGGTTGTCAGCGAAGAGCTCGTTAGGTTGGGATTTTCAGCGGCCGAAGCCAATGATGTTTGCGGCGGCGAAAAAATAGGTTTTTGTTTAAAAGCTTTGGCTGAGCAAGGTCCAAGCGAAGAGGACGCTATAGGCAGTATTAGCCGAGCTCTTTGGAAGCCCGTTTCGGATAGCGATGGCAAACTTGCAATTCATGTTGATGCTTTTGGAGCTACAGTAATCGTAAATGGCGAGCGCTCCGTTAAAGATCAAGGTCCAGGCAATGGCTATGGTAGTCTTTCGAGATTTAGCAAACAGGGTTGCGCCTACGGCAACAACGTAAGAATCCAAATTCTCGATAAACGTAGCGGCAAACCTTATTTAGTCGGAGGGAAAACAACATCTATTGTTCCTAGAGGTTGTGGAAGGCACTGCTTGCAAAACGGAAATTGGGTGGCTTGCTCTAAAAAATAATCGATCATTTTTGATAAAAAACACCCAAGCCGCAAAAGGTTTAAATCGGTTTAACTAAACAAAAATCTCTTTCACTGAGTGATTAAAAGGCTATTTTTCGCCTTGCTAATTTGCATTGGCTGCCGTCGGCGTTGTCGCGACTTCAACCACTAGATTTTCACCTTCGATTTTCGCATCAGCAGCAGATTGAGAGGCGACTTTTTCGCCAGACTTTTCAACTTGGCTATCGTCACCCCCGTTTTTCTTTACTTCTTCTTCCGCGGCAAAGTCAATGTTTTCAGCGGCAATGGCAACTGGGGCAGGAGAGGTTCCCGCAGTTTGCCGAAGCTCGAAGGTATAAGAAAACGGCTTGTAATCTTTACCGGGCAATTTGATTCTTAAAAAATATTCCCCGTCAGTTGGAATTTCAAACTCATCAAGCTTAAGGCCCTGACCAGAAGAGCCGCTTTTGCCAATAATCTCCTGCTTGAAGTCGTCTAAAATCGCTAAATTAATATAAGTTTCAAAGCTCTCTCCGGGAATAAATCCAGCAATAAATCGATCTCCTTTTTTCGCTTTAAAAGAAAAAAGATCAACATCATCGGCTCCACCCAAAAAATTGGTGGCATAACGCTCGGCGGATATTGGAAGAGCAGAAGAGATATCGTTGCCAGCGTCTTTCTCTCCTCCTAAATCGCCTCGAGAGATTAGCTTATAACTAAAAGTTGTATGCTCTCCGTTTTGAGAGTCATACTCATTGCCAATCAAGATGTAATATCGACCGGCTTCGGAGATTATAACGGTTTTTTCCTTAACTCCAAATTTTTGGCCAATCACAACAATGTTAGCAAGTTCAGCCCGATTTGGTCCTAAAAATTTCAAACCAGCATAGGGATTATCGTTCGATCTGCCCTCTTTGCGATCATTAATTGAGATCCCTTTTTCGTACGTTTGGATTTTCAAAAGCAATTCTTGGCTTTCTGGCAGATCAACGTAAAAATAATCGTAATCACCGCGCTTGAGATGGTGATCCAATCGAAACTCCATGTTAGGCGGCAAGGCGACCGCCGATTCAAAATCGTTGCCTCCAACAATTTCAGTTCCATAAACAGTTTTTTCTTTTTCTGGAACAAGTGTTTTTTTGGCGGCATCTTTTAGGGCCGATGTTAGCTGAATCGCGTCTTTCGCGTCATAATATTTACCTCCGCCAGCGCTAGCTATCGCCATTAACAACTTTTGAGTTTTCAAATCAACGTCAAAGCCAACGGTGTGCACGGTAACCTTAAAGCCACTGGATATTAACTCGCGCACTACGCTTACAGGATCGCCTCCGCAAGTCTCTTCACCATCAGAGAGCAAAATTATTGCTCGCTCGGCTTCGCCTTCAAAAGAAAAATCTCCGGGGGTTTGCTGGAGAGACCAAGCTATCGGCGTGTATCCCTTTGGGTTTATTTTTTGCAGAGCTGTTTTAATTTCGGTTACTAAGTGTTTTTTAAGTGGAAGTAATAATTCAGTATCTTTGCAACTCTCCGCTTTATTTGACTGTTCAACCCGATGAGCAAAGACGCGAAGGCCAACTTCCGCTCTTTGACCAATTGAACTAAAAGTCTCAAGCAAAGATTGCTTTGCTATATCAATTTTAGCCTTGCCAGAGATCTTTTCTTTCATCGATCCCGAAGCATCTAATACAAAAATAACTTCTGCTTTAGCAAAAACCTCTCTATAAAGAAGAAGCGTCGCCGAGACCGCTAGAAGCTGATAGATAAAGGATTTTAATAGTTTTTTTATCATATGGCTGAACTTTAAAACAACATCCGCTACTATCTCATAAGCTCTTTTTATTTTCTAGCATAAAGTTTCTACTTTAATTTTTTTAATTTTTTTTAATACAATCAATCTTAAAGTAATTAAATTGCTGTTTTATTTGTTATTTGAATAACAAAAAGTCACATACAAAAACACTATTGCCTTGTGAAACATTTTTCGCTTATAAGGTAAAAACAATCTTAAATACCAAGCTCTTATTTTAAAACTTTATGAAATATCTTCAAAAACTGCTTGTCCTTTCGGTAATATTATTGTCCTGCATTTCGATCGCTCAAGCCGCGACCTTTACGGTTAATTCAAACATGGACGTTGTTGATGCCGCTCCGGGTAACGGCGTTTGCGCTACCGCCGCCGGGGTTTGCACTTTGCGCGCCGCCATTCAAGAAGCAAACGCCTTAGCCGGAGCAGATACCATCAATCTTCCTGCCGGAGTGTATCTGTTGGCTAATACTGGTTCGGGAGAAAACGCCGCCGCAACTGGAGATCTTGATATAACAGGCTCTTTAAAAATAAACGGAGCCGGAGCTGACTTAACTATCATCTCTGGGCTTTTAGCTGACCGAATTTTTCACATTACAACCTCCTTTGCGGCCGTAGGTATTAGCGGAATGTCTCTGATAAATGGAGCTGTCGCCGCAGGACATGGTGGTTGTATAAACTCTGCTTCGAGTCAATTACTCACTCTTTCAAATGTTAAATTTAAAAACTGTTTGGCAACGGCGGGTGCTGGCGGTGGTTTGGTGCATACAGGAGCGGCTTTAATAAAAGATTCTGATATCAGCAATAGTGTAGCAGCTTCTTATGGAGGATTGGCTATCATTGGAGATGGAAATGTTACAATCGAAGGTACTACTATATCTAATAGCGTTGCGTCCACTGGTTCTGTTGGGGGATTGACGGTTATTAAAGGTACCGGCGATGTTACTATTAAAAATTCTGTTATTACAGAAAACAGCTCCACAACTAGCAGTATTGGTGGATTATTTGTCAGTTTAACTAACGGCTCTTTTAGAAGCTATCAAAGTGAAATTTCAAATAATCATTCTCATACAGCAATTGGCGGTATGTATGTTGGGGTTTTGTCTTCGGGTAATTCAATTGAGATTGATAGCACAACTATCAAAAACAATCGCTCAATAACCTCTTCTTATGGAGGCATGTATTTGTCAACAAATAATGCGAATATTTCTATAAATAATTCAAACTTATCAAACAACTCAGCCACTACCGAAGCTGGATTAGGATATGTAAATATTACCGCTGCTCCGGGAGAATTTAGCCTTACGAACTCTACCATAAGCAAAAATACTGCGTTAGGCGGAAATTATGGTGGAATATATGCTCAAACAATCTCAAAAATAACTGTTTCAGGATCTATCTTTTCTGAAAATTTAAGCGCAGCAGCAATAGGAGCCGGTATGTTTTCCGCCAGTAATGGTTCTGTTGTCTTCACAAACAACAACACGTATTTAAACAACGCGGTTTCGTCTGTTGGTGGGATTGGGATTGCGGCTAATAACTCTGGTTCAATTTTGGTTGAAAATTCTTCCTTTACCAATAACATTAGTAGCTCTTCTTCTGTTGGCGCTTTATTGGTTCAAAAAGCAGGTGGCTCTGGCGCAACAACAGTAAGGCGATCTTTGTTTGCAAAAAACGTTGCTATTAGTGGGTCCGCTTTCTTGGTTATGACTTCAGCAACCGAGGCTACTCTTGAAAATTCAACTGTCTCTGAAAATACCGGTGTTCTCTTTGGAGCAACAGTTTTCGAGTCTCCCAACACAACTATTAGAAACAATACTTTTGTTAAAAACAAAGTTTCTTTTGCTCCTGTCAACCCTGCTTCTTTAATATCTAGTGTTGCAACGACCAACACAACCGTTGTTGGCAATATTTTTGACGGGGACGCGAGCGTTGTTCATTGCGGAAATTCTGGCGGAGCGACCACTGTTTCGGCAGGCAACAATATAATAAACAATACTTCTTGCTTCGGGAACGTAGCTCTTGGCGACCTGCAAAACACCGATCCTCAGCTACAAGCTTTAGCTAACAATGGTGGCCCAACACTAACTCACGCCATCTTTCCGGGAAGCCCAGCGATAGATAAATTCTCCGCTGGTTGTCCAGCCAACGATCAGCGCGGCGTAGCTCGTCCACAAGACGGCAATGGAGACGGCTCGGCTCTCTGCGATGTTGGCGCTTACGAAAACTTTGATCTTTGTCCCTTTGATCCTGCCAAACTTCTGCCGGGAGCTTGTGGTTGCGGCGTAGCTGATAGTGATGGAAATAGCAACGGCGTAGCCGATTGTTTGGCTGGTGGGGATCTTAGGGCTCAAGCTGTTAATCTGCTAACTCTGCTTGGTAGAGTAAAGCATGTCTCAACTTCTCTAGCCTCTCAAAGACAACGTTCTAAAGTGACTGCTACCAAAAACGCGCTTGCGGCGCTTGTAGCTTTTGCGAACGCCAACGGCGGAGCGATAACCGTTACTGGATCGAGAACTTTAACTAGATTGGTTCGTGACGCAAAGAGCACTACTGGCAGAGTTATTAGAACAAATAGAGTTTTTGTTTCTCTGTCTAATTTTAAATTATTGAAAAAAGCAGCGCAAAACGCAGTTAAGAGGTTGCGAGATGCGATAGTGTCCTAGCGCACTACTAAGAATTTAGGTTTATTGTGCCGCTGAAATTTGCAACGCCTTGGCGGCATTGACAACTCCGGGCACGGCTAATTTGCCAACCATCCCTTCCTGCTGATAACTCGCAGAGCTTTGCCGCAAAATATCTCTTACCTGCGCTGGTAGTAGCTTTGGTTTAAAAGATAAAACCAAGGCGGCAATAGCGCTCACATGAGGAGCCGCCATTGAGGTTCCATCAAACGGGAAACTCCAACCACCGGGGATTGAGCTAAAAATCATTGTTCCCGGAGCCGCAAAATCAACTGAATTCTTTCCATAATTAGAAAAGTACGCGAGCCGTCCCTGTTCGTTATTCGCGGCAACTGAAATTACATTTGACAAACTAAGCGAATAATTCGCTGGATAGATCGGCGAGTCATCGTTATTGCCCCCATTATTACCCGCGGCCGCCACTACCAAAATTCCCGCTTTGCCAGCTTTGTTCAGAGCGGCTTTAAGGGCATCGGAATCGTCCGGACCACCCAAAGATAGATTGAGTGCTCGGATATTAACTCCTCTCTTTTCCTTAAGAGCAATTATATAATTTATTGATTCTATTATGCCCGCATCTTCTCCTGCTCCCTGCGCATCGAGCACTTTAAGAGTTACAATTTTCACCCCGGGAGCAACACCAGCGATACCACGATTATTGCCCTCTTTTGCCGCTATAATTCCCGCCACATGAGAGCCATGGAAGTTGTCGTCTTTTATATCTCCCTTTTTGCCTACAAAATTATAACCAAAAACATCATCAATATATCCATTTTGATCGTTGTCAATTCCATCGCCAGCTATTTCAGCCGAATTAACCCAAAGATTTGGCGCCAAATCAGGATGTTTAGGATCGGTTCCCGTATCCGCTACGGCAACCACAAGATTTGGATCGCCTTTTGTAATATCCCAAGCTCCGAGAACACCAGCGTCAACCTTAGCAAAGCCAAAAAGAGATTTTTCTTTAGCGAGTGCCCATTGAAAGCCAAACCGAGCAAAGGTGTCGTTAGGCACGGGAGCAAAAGAGCGTCGAATATAATTTGGCGCGGCATAGCCAGCTATCTTGATAGCTCGCTTAAGTTTTGCGGTATTGTTTCCTCCTCTTTCTGCCGCAATGATGCCTCCTCCAATGTGTTTTGCAGAACGAAAGCCGCCGTAACGGCTAAAAGATCGGGCTATATTTCTTATGCTCGGAGATTTTTTTGGCTCAACTCGCCTAAACCAAGCAACTGTTTTTGAAGAGATTCCAAATAAAAAAACTCCCTTTTTTAGTGCGGAAACATTCTGAGCCGCATAAGGGCCCGCCATTGGCGGACTTGGAGATAGTTCGTTAGAAAAACTATCAGCAAGAGAGTTTCCAGCAATTAAAACAATGGTGGAAAATAAAATAATTTTTATAAAGAGGGGATTTTTCATAGATTCAGCAAATTATCGGCCCAAAGACACAAAAGAGATAATCCTATAAAAAGAGATCGTGGTTTCTATAAACTTTGCTTCAGAGATTATAGCACCGCAAAATGGCTAATCAAATACTACTCAAAACGATTAAGGCTAATTGGAAAGAACGTTAGTGTCTTTATTGCTGTCCGCTTCCGAGATAAGGTTGTATTTTGAATTTAACGCCAAAAAAACGCCATTGGTCCAACCAAAACCATCTTGGTTTGGATATTCTCCCCCACCTGCCGGAGAATTGATGTCAACGACATTATATTTTTCTAGAAGTTTTCCCTGAGAGTTGAATATCTTTAGGTTAAGTTTAAGCCATCTTAGCGCTATTGTTTCCGCAAGTTTGAAGATTCCATAATTTTCAAATCCAGCTACCGCAATCCATTGCAATGGCGCCCAACCATTGGGCGCGTCCCACTGTTGTCCAGAATAAACTTCGGTAGTTAATAAGCCACCATCTCTTAGCAATTTCTTTTCTATGGTTATGGCGCTTTTTTGGGCTTGACGTTCGGTGGCAATTTTAAAAAACAAAGGAAAACAAGCAGCCGCGGTTATCCCAGAAATCTGCTTCGGATCAGAGAAATTATAATCCACAAAACATTCTGCTTGCTCGCTCCAAAACAACTTTCTTATTGTTTTTATCCTGTCGGTTTTGATTCGCTTAAAATGATCCACGAGTTTTTGATCCTTAAAAAGAGTCGCCATTTCCAAAAGGGCTCTTTCAAGATTAAATATCAAACAATTTAAATCAATCGGAGCGATGCAGGTTGTGTTTATGGTAGAAAAATTCATCCCATCCTTAAACCAACGACTGCTAAAATCCCAACCGCTGGCGCAAGCCGCCCGGATGTCGCGAAAAAATTGCGCTCTAGCGGCTTGATCTTTTAATGGTTCGGCGTGATTTAAATCTTCAAAATATCCCTCTTCTCGTGGAGTGTCCTTGGTGTCCCAATAACGAACAAGCGGAGGCAACCTTTTATCAAAAAACACCGCTCGTTCGCAAGGCTGATAAGCCAAACTCTCAAAATTAAAACCAGTCCAATAAGAGTATTCAATCTTTAGGGCGTCACCGTATACAGAGAAGATCTCTTTTGCGGTCATTTTTGTCCCTAAAAATCTCAGCATCAGGGAGAAAAAGGGGGGTTGAGAGCGACTTAAGTAATACGAACGGTTGCCATTAGGTATAAAACCAAACTTGCGAAGAAGGTAAGCAAAATTTTCTATTAAATTAAAAATCAGATCGAATCTGCCGCTTTTTTCTAATCCAAGTATTGTGAAATAACTATCCCAATAGTAACACTCCCTGAATCTTCCACCGGGCACAAGATAAGGACGAGGCAAATAAAGCAGAGAACCACTTTCATATCCGAGCGGTTGTGGGCGAGAGCGCCGCACCATTGTTCCCCAGAGAAATTCAATCTGACTAATAATGCTTTGCCTTCCATGATAACAAAAGTAATCCTCGTGCTCTTTGGGAATATCAAAATTTCTCTTTACGAAATCAAGAATTTTTTCCCGATCTCTTTTTTTTATTGTGGCCAACTCAGCATTGATCAGATCTGGATGGCGCAATAGCACTGCATCAACAAAAGTTTTTGAGTCTGAAAAGAGGTGGTAATTTTGAACCTCAAAAAAAAGCTCTGGATAAAGATCGGCCGGAGAGAGAACGGTTGTCAAAATTCAATCCTAAAAAATTACAAGAAAAAATCCTCCAAAATTCAAGCACAGTGTATTGCTAGCAAAGCTCTGAGGGCTAGTCTCGGATTTTTTTATTAAAAATCTCAAGGAATTTTTCAAAGCCGGCCGGCTAAGAAAAGTCGAATCCCCCAAAATAAACGGAGATTAAATACCAGATTATCTTATGAAGATTTTTTTAACAAATCCCAAAAAGCCAGTATAACTACAATCGCCTAACTAAAAATTCTAGCTTGTTTCTTAAGATCAGCTTTTTGGAGATTGGGGTAGTCCGGCAACCGCTAATTTTAGATCTTGTATTTCAAGATGCTGAAACTGTTCCCTGTTGGCCGCCCATTCCGTCTGCCATCTGGCAGAATCTTTAATAATCCGGCGCGCATACGCAAGCGGAGCGGAGGGTAAGCGCCCCCCTCGCTTTAAAATTTCAAAGAGTTTGTTTGGTCCAAGATTATAAGCAACCAAGGCGTGCTCAAGATTGCTTTCAAAGTAACTTTTTAGATGCTTAAGATAGTAAATTCCAAGTCTTATATTATAACCCGGATCGTTCAGCTTTGTGTGTCCTTCCCATTTTAGATCGCTTAGATTAGAAATATATTTTCCGGTCGCCGGCATAATCTGCATTAAACCCATAGCGCCAGCGTAAGATAGAGCTTTGTCGTTAAAAGAGCTTTCGGATTTAATAATCGCCGTAATAAAAAACGGATCTTCTCCCGAGCGAATACTTTCTAAATAAATTAAACTTGCCAATTCAATTCGATCTTTTTTAGGAAGTTTTTTCTTAAAACCGCCTATTATCTCTCCTATGTAGTGAATTTGGCTGGAAATTTCTCTTTGCTGATGAATGTCGCGGGGCGCAAGGTTATATTCAGCAATCGCCGGAACAAGCTCAGGCTGTGCTCGAAAAGCGGTAATTGCTGGAAGGGCAGAAAGCCTTCCGGCGATCAACAACGCAACAAAACATATCAAACCAGCAAAGCTTGATAAAAGGATTGCGCCAATCTTTGTTTTTCCAGCCGAGGTCAGAGAATAAGCAAACCTACTTGCTTGACCCTTTATGTATAAACGCCTGTTTATCAAGATCGTTGGGATCAGGGTCTTGGGAGTTGCCCCAAATAGGGCCTCTTTGGCGGAACAGGAGGATAATTTAAATAACTGAGCCACTGAATTTTAAATAAAAATGCTCTAATGCTTTAAAAAAAGAAGCCTGGTTAGATATCCGAAAAGAATAGAGAGGGTTGAATTTTGTGTGAGAAGGCTTTGTTTTTGTGCTTTTTCATATAACACTAAATCGTTGATAGTTGTTGATAGTTTCTATAAATAATAACGTTTAGTAAAAATTTAAATTTAATGGTGTTGCCTTATAGGAGATTTTACCTTATTTAGATGAGATTGCAGAATGGCACCTAGAGTTATTATATGCCAATAAGCAGTCAGACTCAAAATAAATTGGCTAATTTGTTGATTTTACTTATTAATTTTTATAGGATGTTTTATTAAACGGAACATCGTTTAACAAACATCGTTTTATTATGACCCGTTCCTTTAAAAATTCCGTAGTTATTATCGGCGCTGGTCATGCTGGCGTTGAGGCCGCTCGCGCTTCCGCTCGCCTTGGAGCAAAAACAATTCTTGTCACACTGCGAGCCGACGGAATCGGACAGATGTCTTGTAATCCTGCCATAGGGGGGCTTGGAAAAGGGCAGATTGTCAAAGAGATCGATGCTTTGGGGGGAATTATGCCAAAAGCTATAGATCAAACCGGCATACAATTTCGCACCCTTAACTCGAGCAAAGGATCGGCTGTTAGAGCTTCGCGCGCTCAAGCTGATCGAGATCTCTATAAAAACAGAGTCAAAAGTATTCTTCTGAGCGAGCCAAATATAACACTAATTCAAGGCGAGGTCGAAAAAATTGAGCTTCATCCAAATAGCCAAACAGTTAACGGAGTAACCCTTAAAGATGGCTCCTTTATATCGGCAACCGCAGTAGTGTTAACTTCTGGAACTTTTCTAAAAGGTTTAATGCACACCGGCAAAGATCAAGTACCCGGGGGACGGGTTGGGGATCTTCCCTCAAACTCTCTTAGTGATTCGCTTCGCTCGCTCGGCTTCAATTTGGGAAGATTAAAAACTGGCACCCCCCCAAGGTTAAAAAGAAGCTCAATAAACTTTGATATCCTACAAGAACAACCCGGAGAACAACCCCCAAAACCATTTTCGATAATGACCGAAAAAATAACCCAGCCACAAATATCTTGCTGGATTACCGAAACAAATGAGGCGACACACGAAATCATCAGAAAAAATAAAGAACTCAGCCCAATGTTTAATGGTCAAATTAAATCTGGCGGACCGCGCTATTGCCCATCAATAGAAGACAAGGTTTTTAGATTTGCCGACAAACCGAAACACACCATATTTTTAGAGCCTGAAGGTTACGATTCTGACATAGTTTATCCTAACGGCATCTCCTCTAGTCTCCCAACAGAAATTCAACTAGACTTTGTTCGCACCATCAAAGGGTTGGAAAGGGCTGAAATATTACAACCAGGATACGCCGTAGAATACGACTTTTCCGATCCAAAAAACTTAAAACCAACCCTCGAAACAAAAATAATTTCTGGTTTATTTTTTGCGGGCCAAATCAACGGCACCTCTGGTTACGAAGAAGCGGCTGGACAGGGAGTTGTCGCCGGAATCAATGCGGGCTTGCGAGCATTGAGATCTAACGATGAGTTCACTTTGTCGCGAGCCGAAAGCTACATAGGTGTAATGATAGATGATCTAACCACCCTAGGTGTTGATGAGCCGTATCGAATGTTTACCTCTCGCGCCGAATATAGGCTATCTCTTAGGGAAGATAACGCTTGGTTGAGGCTCTTTCCAAAGGCTTCACGGCTGACCGGCCTACTTGCTGAAGAACAACTACAAAAAACAACTGCCAGAATCGACCTTTGGGAAAAGGCTCTCAGCTGGTGCCGTGATTTTAGAGTAAAACCAAACTCAGAAACAAATGAATGGCTAGTCGCCTTAAAAACAACCGAACTTAAAGACTCTGAAAACATCGAAATCTTAGCTCGCAGACCAGAGCTGACTTTATCGGAGATAATTAACAAATTTCCCCCTCCGTTTGCTCTAGCAAGCGATCTGGTTTCTACTCTCGAAGTAGAACTAAAATTTAAAGGATATTTACAGAGACAAGCTATAGATATCGCCAAGTTGACTGAGGTTGAAAGAGAAAAAATTCCCGTTGAGTTTAATTTTGATCTGGTTCCCGGCCTTAGAACCGAAATTAGAGAGAAATTAAAAAAGCACCGACCATACACAATTGCTCAGGCCACTCGAATTCCGGGAATTACCCCAAGCGCCCTCTCGATTCTTGCAATCTTTTTAAAGCGCCGCCAATTTTTGGGAGACTCCCTTGAGGGTAAGGGCGCTCTAGGTTAGATTATATTTACTTAACCCTCTAAAAGTTAGAAATAATGTCGCCAACAAAACTAGTTATTGTAGAGTCGCCAACAAAAGCCAAAACAATCGAAAAGTTTCTTGGAAAAGAGTTTCTGGTAAAGGCTAGTTATGGTCATGTTAGAGATCTTCCAAACAACGCCTCTGAAATTCCAGAAACTATTAAAAAAGAGCGTTGGGCAAGGCTTGGAATAAATGTTGAAAATAATTTCGAACCACTTTACGTTATCCCAAAGGTCAAAAGTAAACAACTAAACGAACTCAAAAAAGATCTCGCCAAAGCGGAGGAATTACTGCTGGCAACAGACGAAGATCGCGAGGGAGAATCTATTAGCTGGCATTTGCTTGAGGTCCTAAAACCCAAGATCCCTCATAAACGGCTTGTATTTCATGAGATTACAAAAGACGCCATTAAAGACGCCCTTAAGAAAGCGCGCGACATAGATTTAAATCTGGTACAAGCACAAGAAACTCGAAGGGTAGTTGATAGATTGTTCGGCTACTCCATAAGCCCACTTCTCTGGAAAAAAATGGCGCCTCGACTTAGCGCGGGTCGTGTTCAAAGCGTTGCCTTGCGGCTATTGGTTGATCGCGAACTTGAGAGGATAAAATTTCGATCTTCAAACTACTGGGACTTAGCCGGAGAATTTTTTAAAGACTCTCCCGAGAGATCTTTTTCCGCAACCTTAGTAGAGCTTGATGGAGAAAAAATCGCTATCGGCAAAGATTTTGATCCGCTAACCGGAACTCTTCTGCCAAATTCTTCAGCTCGTTGGCTAAAAGCCGCGGAAGCTGAAGCTACCAAAGAAAGCCTTTCAAAAGAAACCCCGCGAATCACCTTAGTAGAAGAAAAACCTTTTACCCAAAAACCATCTCCCCCCTTTGTAACTTCAACCCTTCAACAAGAGGCTAGCGCGAAACTTGGCTTCGCCGCTAGGCGCACAATGCAAGTTGCTCAAAGCCTTTATGAAAATGGTTTCATAACGTATATGCGTACCGATTCGACTACCTTATCGGAAGAGGCGATCGGCGCGGCAAGATCTTATATTCTCTCCGAATATGGCAAAGATTATCTACCAAGCGAACCCCGCATCTATAAAACCAAGGTCAGAAATGCCCAAGAAGCACACGAAGCAATCAGACCAGCCGGATCGCAGTTTGCGTCTTTTGAAAGCGTCAGGGAAAAATTAGGGGGAGACGCTCTCAAATTATACGAACTTATATGGAAGCGCACTGTTGCTTCGCAAATGAACGACGCATCGGGCAAGCGAGTCGGGGTCAATATCGCCCTTGGTAAAGCGATTTTTCGCGCCACCGGAAAAACTATTTCTTTCCCGGGATTTTTAAGAGCTTACGTTGAAGGCTCGGATGATCCAGATTCCGATCTCGCTGATAAAGAGAGAATTTTGCCCCCTCTTAAAGAAGGAGATCAAATCAACTTGCTCAAGCTAACCGCTCTTTCTCACGACACCCAACCGCCAGCAAGGTTTACCGAGGGCACCCTAATAAAAGAGCTTGAAAAACTCGGAATAGGCCGCCCCTCAACTTGGGCAACAATAGTCGATCTGGTGCTGTCCAGAGATTACGCCTTTAAGCGTGGACAAGCCTTGATTCCTACCTTTTTGGCGATCGCTATTGTTGAATTACTTCGCAAATTTTTTACCCAGCTTTTAGATTTTGAATTTACCGCTAGGTTAGAGGATGATCTGGACGCGATTTCGCGCGGCGAAGCAGAGCGCCTTCAATATTTAAACAATTTTTACTATGGAAATGGTCATGCTGGTCTTATAAAGCTCGTTGAAAACGGAGAAGAAAAGATTGATCCTCGCGAAGTTTGCGGCATAACCATCGGAGAGATTGACGGTCGTAATGTTGAGGTACGAATTGGAAAATTTGGGCCATTTCTTTCTGATGGTGAAAACCGAGCAAGTCTTCCAGAAAACACCGCTCCAGATGAGTTGACCCTAGAAAAAGCAACCGCCCTGTTGACCTCGGCCGCACAAGGACCAGCAAGTCTTGGCATCGATCCAAAAAGTGGCTTATCGGTGTACTTAAAAAAGGGGCGTTTTGGACCCTACATACAGCTAGGAGAAATGCCGGCTAAAGAGGAATCGACCCGCAAAAAACGCTCAAAAAAAGATCGGGCGACCGAAAAACCAAAGATGGCTTCCTTGTTACCCGGAATGGAAGAGAGATCTGTAACTTTAGAGGTTGCTCTAAAGCTTCTTGAGTTGCCAAAAAGCTTAGGCATAAATCCCGAGAACAATCAAGAGATAATTCTTTTTAACGGTCGCTTTGGACCATATTTAAGATGCGGAGATGAAACCCGAACTATTTCGGAAGGGATTGATGTTTTATCTATCGATCTTTCCAGCGCTTTAGAGATTTTAAAACAACCAAAAGTTCGCAGGCGCGCCAATACAACCAAACAATCGGCTAAAGAGATCGGCACAAAGCCGGACAGCACAACAAAAATTCTATTAAAAAGTGGGCGTTTCGGACCTTATGTCACAGACGGAAAACTTAACGCCTCAATACCAAAGAGCATAGATCCAGAAAACATCTCCTTGGACGAGGCCATTTCTCTGCTTGAGGCGCGAGCTCAAAAATTGGCAGAGGCATAAACCACCACCAGATAGGACAAGGTTCTTAAGAACCATCTGGTTTATAAACACACATGTCAAGTTACCGTTAGTTTTATGAGCCACGACCCGTGATTGATATGTTTTTCTCTTTCTTTAGCTGATAAAATTATATCAGCTCTCAATATTTTTAAGGGATTGAGAATTTTGGGTCGCCCTCATTTTATATAGTAACCCCCAAAAGTTTTTTAGGCCCTATCGAGAGTTGCTATATTTTGTTATCTTTGCTCGCTCCGCTCCTAATTATAGTGTTTTTCAAAGCCTCTTTTCGCCAAGGATTTTTGAAAAAAAACACCGAATGATTTAAAATAAAATATCTTTTGCTAGAGGATGATTTTGAACGTAAATTTGTCGAAACAAAAAATCAAAGATAATACGCTTGCTTACTGTTTAAATTGGGTAGCGGCCTCCATAAAACCGAGCAATTGCTAGGTGTGCAAATCTTCTAGAATCTGCTTTTTATTGGTTCGCTCAATAATTTTGGAGATAATGCTCGGTTCTATCTAAAAATATTTTTCAAGAAGAGCTATGGAGCGAACCGCAACCAATCTTTTTCAAACTACCTAAGAGTTGCTACTGCCTCGAAGATAGTTATCGAGCGCGGCATAGTCAAATTTCTTTGCCAACTCTTTCATCTGATCATATTTGTCAGCTTTATCGGTTTCAAACTTCATAATTCCGCCACTTTGAGTAAAAACTGTTATCTCAGCCCTAGATCCTTTTTTCTCTCCACGAGCTGTAAGATCTCCGACTCTAAAACTCTCCTCTCCCGCTTGGCTACCGCCAAACATAGCCGCCATCTGCCCCAAGCTTGCAAGCCCAGCGAGTGGGTTGCCAGCTCCAGCCGCTCCACCACCAAATCCAGTCAGCGAAACTTTAACCGAATATCCGGCACCCTGATAAGTTCTCTCTATATTAGAAATGCCCAAAGCGGCGTTCGCTTCTATTTTACCACCTCGCAGGTCCCCTAGTTCGTTCGGGAAAAAGCTTTCTAGTTTTGATAAGTTTTTCTTTTCTAACTCCTGTTTTGCCCAACCAAGCTCAGCAATTGCTTTTTGATAGTTACCTGCCGCAGCATACTTTTTAACCTTATCAAAAATCGTATCAAGATCTTCTGCAAAAACTCTCCCCGCCAACAAACAAACGAGAGGTAAAAATAAAACAAATTTTTTCATAACTATTTCTCCTAAAATATAAATTTATGACTCGCTTTATTTTAAAAAGTTGTTGCAAAAATCATACACCTCGGAAGCGTGACCTTCGGCTTTAACATCATCATAAATTTTTACAATCTTACTGACACTATCTATAATAAAGGTTTTTCTTAAAATCCCATTATAGGTCTTGCCCATAAATTTTTTCTCGCCAAACGCACCATATTTTTTTGAAACCACAAAACTGGTGTCTGACAAGAGAAGAACTTTAAGATCGTGTTTCTCGCAAAATTTCTCTTTGGCGCCGTCATCTCCCCCAGAAATGCCGATAACCACAACTCCCAACTTTTCAAATTTGCCAAGCATCGCCGAAAACTCTTTAGCCTCTATGGTACAACCGGGAGTGTCGTCTTTTGGATAAAAATATAAAACTGTAGTTTTGCCAGCAAAACTCGACAAACTATAAACTTTACCGGTTCGATCGGTTAGCTTAAATTCGGGAGCGCTAGAACCTTCTTTTAGAATCATAAACTTTTTTAATTTGCCAATAGATTATAACGTTATATAAGATAAATAATCTATAGCTTTCTTGTGCCACGTTGTTTATTCAATCTTAGGGAAACAATTATAACCAATGAAAACCTCCGAGGTTCTTACTAAGTTCTCTGGCGGCCCTCAAAGTGGAATCTTTACCGACGGAGGAGCTCAGCCAAATCCGGGACCGGGAGGGTGGGGAGTGGTTTGGGTTAAAAATGGTGAGATTATAAGGGAGCTCTCCGGTTACGAACCACAAACAACTAACAACCGAATGGAACTGACCGCTTTAATTGAGGGTTTTAGGCTAGCGCCAATTAACGAAGAGATCGAAATTTTTTCGGACTCAGAACTTTGCGTTAAAACAATAAACCTTTGGGCGGCCTCTTGGGAAACGCGGGGCTGGAAAAGAAAAACCGGCGAAATAAAAAATCTAGATCTTATAAAGACACTTTATGAGCTTAAAAAAAATCGCCCATTAATAAAGTTGTCTTGGATTAAAGCTCACAACGGTTGGCTTTGGAACGAGTACGCCGATGCGCTAGCAACTTCTTGGAATCAAAACAACAACGAATAATAAACAAAAATTGAGCCCAGATTGGGCATTGTTAATCATTTCCCGCACTCAACCAACGCTCAGCTTCCATCGCCGCCATACAACCGGTGCCGGCCGCAGTTACCGCTTGCCGAAAAACATGATCAGCGACATCTCCACAAACAAAAATTCCGGAGACATTTGTCGTCGTTGAATCTGGCTTTTTTACCACATAACCAGCTTCGTCCATCTCTAAAATGCCCCTAAAAAGAGCGCTGTTAGGGGTGTGTCCTATTGCCACAAAAAGAGCGGAACAAGCAAGTTTTAGATCAGGTTCTCCTGTTGTGCTTTTTAGGGTGATTTCTGTTACTCCATTTTTTTTATCACCTTTTATTCCCTCCACCTCTTTGTTCCAAAGAATCTCTATCTTTGGATTGTTTTTTACCCTCTCCGCCATAATTTTAGAGGCTCGAAGTTCTCCGCGACGATGAATCAGATAAACTTTCTCTCCATATCGACTTAAAAAGTTACTCTCCTCGCAGGCAGAATCTCCTCCACCAACAACCGCTATTTTTTTTCCTTTAAAAAAAGCGCCGTCACAGGTGGCGCAAGTAGAAACACCGTATCCCATAAGATCGCGCTCGTTTGGAATTCCCAGCAAACGAGGAGTTGCTCCGGTAGCTACTATTAGCGCCGAACAAAGGTATGTTTTTTCATCGCTTGTTTTTAAAATCTTTTTACCACCTTGTAGAGAAACCTCTCTTACAACGGTCTCAGAAAACTCCGCTCCAAATCGCTTGGCTTGTTCTTCCATCTGAATCATTAACTCAGGACCCATTATGCCATCCCTAAAACCGGGAAAGTTTTCTACCTCGGTCGTTGTCGTTAGTTGTCCACCGGGGAGCGGTCCTCTAATAACCAAGGGTTCAAGATTTGCTCTGGCGGCATAAATGGCGGCTGTTAAGCCGGCCGGCCCAGAGCCCAAAATTATCAATTTTCTTTCAATCATTTCATCCCCACTCTCTTTTTTAATGCACGATAATGCTCTCTTCTTCCGAAGAAAAGCCTCGATTGCGCTCCCCCGCAGATAGGCCAACAGTCGCTTTTTCAAGCTCTTCCTTAAAAGCCCTAAGGTTCGCTTCGAGTCGTCCCTCTATCTCTTTTGATTTTTGGCGAAACTCTCGTGTTGCCCACTCCCTTCTGGAAGAAAAAAATCTATCAAAAAGCCGATCGAAACGACCGGTTTTTAAGCGAGCATCATTTAATCTTTTTAAAAGTTCGGTCCTGCTAAGCAAAAGTCCATCTAAAACAGAAAGACTTTCTATCTTTAATTTAAGATCGGTGGCTATACCAACCAATAGATCTAAAACTAAAAGATTGTGGCTGTATATTTGATCGGCCGCTAACGAGTCACCCCAAACATTTTCAAGGAAAAAAAGATTCTTTAATTCGCCGATTTTGGCAAGCCGTTGCTCTCTCGAAAGATTTTTAAAACCGGAAACGGCTTCTTGCTTTTGTAAGGCGCGCTCAAGTAGCTTAAACCTTCGTTGTCTTAAAAAAAGTCTCGGTTCGGCTATAAAAAAAAATGCTCGCTCAAAAAAAAAGCTTGTCAGGTGGCGCGTCGAAGAGGAAGAAAAAAGCGGCGAGAGGAAAAGGCCGAAAAGATAAATTATAAATCCAATTCCTATCGCAGCAAGAGAAAAGCCGATTAAAATTTCAAGCATTCTTCTCTCCGAGAGCGCCTCGCAAAATAAAAGCTATTTTTGTTTTGGAACCTTCTGCCTTCTTTAAACCTTAATCTGGAGATAATAGGCAATAACAAAGGAAAAAATTACCAAGGTTTCCATAAAAACCAAGCCTAAAATCATCGGAATAAAAAGCTGTCCAGAAGCCGACGGGTTGCGTCCAATTGAATCAAGCGCTGAAGCGACCGCTTTCCCCTGAGCCAAGCCGCAACCAAGAGCCGCCAAACCTATCGCCAAACCAGCTCCGATCGAAATCAAGCCTCCGGCTGTTATTTGGGAAGTATGCTCATCAGCAAAAACCGGATCAACAAACACACAAACAAAAACAACAAGGGTTAATAATAGAAAAGGGTATTTCATCTTAGTTTTTTAAAGCTTTAACATTATCCGTTCGAATTTTTCGTTCTAAAAACAGCTTAATAAAAATCAAAAGAAGCTTTGATCTGTTTTTAGATACGAAATCGTTAATTAAACGAGAAGATGTAAGTTAAAAGAAAATCGATAAAGTGTCAATTGTACTGAAATTTTACGATAATTTAGGGGGCAAATACAATCTTTGATTAAGATTATTCTACCTTAGTGATGCTCCTCACTACTATGAGAGGTAGCCAGCAAAATATAAACCATCGTTAGGGTTGTAAAAACAAAGGCCTGCATAAAGGCAACGAAAGTTCCTAGCGCGTAAAAAGCCGCCGGTACAACATACTTTACTAGGCCGGTAAAAGCCCCAAGCACAATATGATCAGCCTTTATGTTCCAATAAAGCCTGAGGTTTAGAGTAAGAATTCGAATACAGGTACTAACAATTTCAACAACAAAAATTAAGGGAGCAAGCCACCAAATTGGACCCATAAAGTGTTTCAAATAACCAATCAGACCGTTCGCCTTTATTCCCTGCCAATTAAAATAACAAAACACCACAAAAGCCAGAGAAACATTAACCCAAACGGTCGTAGTTGCGGACGGCGCTCCGGGAATTAGACCGATAAGATTTGAAAGAAATATAAAGAGAAAAACTCCCACAACCAAAGGTAGGTGCTCTCTTCGGTTTTCTTTTGACTCTTTGTTTTGCTCTCCGCCAAGAATTTGATCGTAAAAATCTGTTATTTTTTCAAAAATAAAATCAACCACGCCAAAAAAGGTTGGTTTTTCTGGAGGAATAATTCGTTTTTCAATGTTTGAAAAAGACTTAATCTGACCACTCGCATACCTCAAAGAGAGCAACAGACCAGCCATTACCCCAAGGGCAACCATTGATTTGGTTATGTTTACTTGAGCTTCGCTCTGGTTGTAAAAGGGAAGTTCGCTAAAAAGAGGGGCTATTTTAGCTGAAATGTTATCTAGATACGTATGATCTGACATGCTCTATTTATCAAAAGCGTATTCTTAAATCTCGATAACTTTAGATAAATCTTGGAAAAATCGCAAGCAAAAGAGCGGCTGGGATAAAAGTCGCATAGCCAACCAACAGATTAATTCCCGCCGCCCCGCCAACAAAGAGAATTAAAAGTGGAAAAACCAATAAAAATAAGAGCTTTAAAAAAACAACCATAACCATTAAAACGGGGGAAAAAATCCCTCTTCTTAAAAAAAACAGCGCCACCCCAGAAACAAGAGCCAAGTTTATCCATAACAACCCGCAACCCAGCGCGAAAAATCTCGGCTCCAAAAACTGATAAAAAACCACCTTTTCGAAAAAAGGATGCTTTAAAAGAAAACAACCGGTCGTCAAAAAAATCTGTAAAACAAGTAAATTTTTAAAAAATGGCTTTGTTGTTGGGTGTTTTTTTGCGATCTCTTGTAATGCTTGAAAAACTTGTGATGACATCTCTTTCTTGATTTACTTTAGCTCTCTTTAAGTATGAGCGATTTTTTGATCAGAACAATTTGATCTTACTACAATATTTTTTAAAAGAAAAAAATTTTTTCTTTCTTGTTGAAAACGATCGAAAAATAATTTTATGTAGTGTTTTGCAATTTGCAAACAAAACTTAAATTATTTGCTAGCAATACCCGTGAACAACCTCAGCGATAAGACAGAAAATCAATTTATTTTTGAGGAATTTATAAGGTTCATAAAAAACTCTACCGAAAGCGAACTTTTCAGAGCGTATTTCGATCCAATCAAACTAGAATCTTTTGACAGAGATTTAAGAAAGGTTGCTCTTAAAGTTCCCTCAAAATTTATAAGCTCCCAACTGCAAAATCGCTTTAAAGATATGATCAAAGCTTCTTTTGAGCAAATTGCTGGTATTGCTAATATTAATATAGAGTTTTTAACAGATCCATCCTTGAGGCCGTCCGCCAGCGAACCTCAGATTGGCGGCAATTCTCATTATATTGGCGACAAAAAAAGTGGGGGTCGCAACGGGGCAACTTCTGCTTCCTATCTTTTTCGGGGTCTTGAACCAGCTAGATCTCCCTCAAAGATTAACGGCTCAAGGAGTTCTTTAATAAGAGCGACCAATAGCGGTTTGCCCAGAAGATCTTTTCATAGTCCAAACTCTCAAAATTCGGAGGAAATTCAATCCTCTTTTGAAAAAGAGCTTTTTGAAAAACCAAACTTATTGCCGAACTATACCTTTGATTCTTTTGTCGTTGGAAATAGCAACCAGTTTAGCCACGCCGCGGCTTATAGCGTCGCTCAGAATTTGGGGGCAGGCTATAATCCTCTCTTTATTTATGGCGGTGCCGGGCTTGGTAAAACTCATTTGCTTCACGCTATCGGCAACCATCTTATTAAAACCGCTCCCCATAAAAACGTTATTTATTTGTCATCTGAGTCTTTTACGAATCTTTTAATCAATGCTTTGCGCTCTGGAAAAATGGAGCTTTTTAAAGAAAGGCTTCGAGGAGTTGATCTTTTGCTAATCGACGACATTCAATTTATGCGAGGCAAAGAGAGAACTCAGGAGGAGTTTTTTCACACCTTTAATGCTCTTTATGGGGCAAAAAAACAGATTGTTTTAAGCTCTGACGCTACCCCAAATTCAATTGGCGGCTTAGAAGAGCGGCTTAAAACTCGTTTTTCATGGGGTCTTATTGCCGACATACAACCCCCAGATTATGAAACCAGAGTGGCTATTTTGAGAAAATTGGTGGCGGCTCATTCTATTCAGATTGATGATCAGATAATAAACTACATAGCTAACAATCTCTCTTCAAATGTTAGAGAGCTCGAAGGGGCAATCATTAGGCTGAGAGCGCTTTCGAGCTTAATTAAACCCGACAACCTCTCTTTTGAAAAGGCGGTTTCTATTCTTCGCCCCCTTACTCAGCAAAAAATGGTTTCGTTGAGCGTTAATGATATTAAACGAGCGGTTTGTTGTCATTTTAACATTAAAGTTTCCGAACTTTGCTCTAAACTTCGCTCAAGAAATATATCTTTTCCTAGGCAGATCGCTATGTATCTTTGCCGAAAACATACCGTGCTTTCTTATCCAGAAATAGGCGCTCAATTTGGCGGAAGAGAGCATTCTAGTGTTATTCATAGTTGTAGTGTTGTTGGAGAACGACTATTAGTTGACGACAAGCTTATAATGACAGTTAAAGAAATAGAGAAAACATTTTTTGGAGACAGCTAAAAAACAAAAAAAATAATTCTCCTATTGTCGTTTAAACTCAATATTTAACCCGACAAAAACGAGGCAAGTCGTTAAATTTGTTTTATTTTTTTCGACAAAAGTTGTTAAATTCTTGTGCGCCTTTTGTTTGTAAGATGTCGTTTATTAAGGTTGTTTTATTTGCTCGTTCTATAAAACATATATTTTTACTGTTGTTAACTTACAGTTTTTAAACAGTAAAAATATATGTTTTATAGGGGTTTGTTTTGTTTATCTACAACTTTTTGTTGTACTATTACTACTACTATATTTAATTTATAAATTAATAATATTAAAAAAGTTTTATGCATATAAAAATAAATCAATCCGTCCTCAGTAGCGCCGCTATCAAAATAATCTCTTGTGCCGGAAAAAAAAGCACCCTGCCAATTCTTGCTAATTTTAAATTAGAAGCAGACAAGAACTACCTTAAAATACTAACTAGCGACCTTGAGATAACAGCAGTTGCTAAGATAAATTGCGTCTCTTTAAAAAGCGGCACAACAACAGTTAATGCTAAACTTTTTTGCGACCTTATAAGAGAACTTCCAGATGGGGAAATCAACATCTCCCTCGAGGATGGCGAAAGGTTGGAAATAACATCAGAAAGATCAAAATATAAACTCTCAGTTGTGCCAGCAGAAGGTTTTCCTGATATAAAAGGAACAGATATAAAAACAAATGGAAGGATTCGAGCCGGAGATCTTGTTGAGATGATCAATAAAACCATTTACGCGGTTTCTTTTGACCAAACCCAATTAAACATAGGTGGCATAGGTTGCGACTATAACGAAAATAATTTGATATTTATTGGAACAGATAAAAACAGATTGTCGTTGATTAGCAAAAAAGCAGATGGCCTTAAAATAGACAGAGAGAACCTTCCTATATTGCCACGTCGGGTTGCCTCCGAGATTAAACGAATAGTTGAAGCAGTAAACCCAGACGATATTTTAGGAGTCGACATAATAGACGGAATGTTTATAGTTGAAGGAGATAACTTTAAAATATCAGCCGCCCTGATCAACGCGAGTTTTATAGGTTATTCTAAATTGCTTTCAGCGGAGGTTGGAAAAATATGCTCTGTTTTGTCTGGAGAGATCTCATCAGCGATTAAAAGAGCTTCCTTAATGGCAACAGGAGACGATATTAAGGTGGTGGAACTTGAATTTACAAAAGATATTATAAACATAAAAGGAGCCTCTCTAGAATCAGGAGAGGGGTTTGAACAGGTTTCTTGTAAATACGATGGAGAGAGTTTTAGGGCTGGTTTCAACGCTCGATATCTTTTGGATTTTATAAATCCAATAAATTCTGACTCGATAGTGCTTTTTGAATTAAGTGGAGAAAAACGCCCACTAAAGATATATCCAGCCGATCAAAAAGAATATCTTGGCTTTATAATGCCAATGAGAAACGACTAATAGTTCAATTATTAGATAGAAAATTTTAACAATCCAAAAGTTTTGTTAAAAATTACCCTTAGGCGTAGGCGCACAATTTTAATTTATTAAAATCCATAGCGAGCCCATTAAAAAATTAAGAAACTCGCTTTATGCAAGTAACCAGAGTAGAGACAACAAATTTTAGAAATCTTATAAAGCAAACAATTTGTCTTGAACCAACTTTTAATCTAATAGTTGGTCGAAACGGACAGGGAAAAACAAATTTTTTAGAGGCGCTCTCTGTTTTAAGCAACTCTAAGAGTTTTAGAAGCGCGCAAACAGAAGATTTGATAAACCACAGCGAGAAGCAAGCACAGATTCGCTCAGAGATATTATCCTTTGAGGTTGTCTCTCGAATAGAAGCTATCTTACATAGAGATCGAAAAGAATTTTTTATAGATGGCAGAAAGTTAAAGAGCTTTTCTGAATTAATTGGGAAACTATCTTCAATTTACTTTTATCCAGCAGATCTTGGATTGATTAAGGACGGACCAACATACAGGAGGACATTTGTCGATAAACATAGGACATTGATTAACCCAACTGCGTTAACAAAATTTTATGAACTTTCCCGAGTTGTAAAAAACAAACTTCGTCTTATAAAAGATCTGCAAAAAATAACCCCAAAGGACCTAGAACCTTGGAATAAACTACTAGCGGAAACCTCAATCGAAGTTTGGAAAGAGAGAGATAACTTTATTAAACAAATTGGCGCGGAGGCGCGCGCTCTTTATTTTGAAATTACCGATGGAACTGGTGAATTGCGGCTCAGGCTAAAAAATAACAACCTTGATAAATCAAACATGGATTTTGACATTCTTTTTGGGACAATTTCGGCTCGCGCTTCGGAAGAAATCGCGCGCAGGACTCTTTTGGTTGGCGCTCAACAAGATGAAATTGAAATAACGATAGACGGCAAAGACACCCGAAAATTTGCTTCTCAAGGAGAGGCAAGATCAATTGTGCTCGCTTTAAAGATGGCAACAATAACTAGCTTTGAAAATGAACGAAAAGAATCTCCATTGGTTCTTTTTGACGATGTTGACGCGGAGCTTGATATTCGAAGAAAAGAATTGTTTTTTAACATATTGCTTCAAAAAAATCGCCAGATAATAGTTACCTCAACCGAAGAATTGTCACAAAAAATAACAAAAGGTAGAGAATATAAAATTATCAAAGCAGAAGGTGGTTTTTTAGAAGGTTAAAAGGGTTAGCCCAACAAAAATCTTCGTCTCATAAAAAGACACCGAAAACGCCTTAAAACTATTTGCTATGAACCCCCAGTTGGTATATAATAATATGGTATTAGTTGCTTGATAAAATCAAGAAAAATCAAGTATTTGGGTTGATAATGTCGGAATCTATCCCTCATATTTCAGAGGCTTCGGATAAAAAATATGGCTCGGAACAAATCAAGGTTCTTGAGGGCTTAGAAGCGGTTCGCAAGCGTCCCGGGATGTACATTGGCGACACTTATGAGCGGGGCTATCATCAACTTGTTTACGAAGTTTTAGATAACTCTGTCGACGAAGCTTTAGCAGGCTTTTGTACCGAAATTCAGATGACGATTCACGTTGATGGTTCTTTTTCTGTTGTTGACAACGGTCGCGGCATACCAACCGACATACATCCGACCGAAGGGGTAAGCGGTGTCGAAGTGGTGATGACGAAGCTTCATGCTGGTGGAAAATTTGAAAAGGACGCTTACAAAGTTTCGGGAGGTCTTCACGGAGTAGGAGTTTCTTGCGTTAACGCTCTGTCTGAGTGGCTAAAGGTCGAGGTTGATCAAGATGGCAAGCGGTTTTTTATGGAATTTCGCAGAGGAGAGCCAGTCGCTCCCCTTAAGCAGATTGGCTTATCTGAGAGGCGAGGAACAAAGGTAACTTTTTATCCGGATCACTCTATTTTTCAAACTACACAAAGCTTTAATTTTGAGACCATTTCGCATAGGGCGCGCGAACTAGCGTTTTTAAATGGCGGCTTAAAAATTTCAATCTTTGACGAAAGAACATCTAAGGGGCAAGATTTTTTTTATGAAGGTGGCATAAAAAGCTTTGTCTCTCACATTAACAGAAACAAAGGACCGCTTTTTCCCGAGCCGATTTACATTAAGGGCGAAAAAGATCACATAGCGGTCGAGTTGGCAATGCAATACAACAAAGAATATCAAGAGAATCTTTTTACATATGCCAACAATATAAACACGATAGAAGGCGGAACTCATTTGGCCGGCTTTAAATCGGCTCTCACGCGAGCCCTAAACTCCTACGGAAACAGGGGGGGGCTTTTGAAAGATGTTCAAGAGGGAATTCAAGGAGAAGACGCTCGCGAGGGATTAACTTGTGTTATTAGCGTAAAAATTCCAGAACCACAATTTGAAGGGCAAACAAAAACAAAACTTGGCAATAGCGAAGTTAAGGGATTGGTAGAACAACTTGTTGGCGAGCAGTTGTCTGCGTTTCTTGAAGAAAAGCCGGCGATTGCCAAAATAATAATAGGAAAATGTTTGGAGGCGGCGCGCGCTAGAGAGGCGGCAAAAAAAGCCCGTGAGTTGGTTCGTCGCAAGGGCGCTATAGATGTTGGAGCCTTGCCGGGCAAACTCGCGGATTGTCAAAGCGAAAACCCGGAAGAATGCGAACTCTTTTTGGTCGAGGGAAATTCGGCTGGTGGAACAGCGAAACAGGGACGAGACAAAAAAAACCAAGCGATTTTACCCCTCCGCGGAAAAATTTTGAATGTTGAAAAAGCTCGATTTGATAAAATATTAGCCTTTGAAGAGATTCGCGCTATCATTACAGCGCTTGGTACGGGCATTGGTGAGAGCGATTTTGACATCTCTAAACTTAGATATCACAAGGTGGTAATCATGACGGACGCCGACGTTGATGGTAGTCATATTCGAACCCTTCTCCTGACGTTTTTTTATAGGCAAATGCCAGAGCTAATCGCCAGGGGGTATCTTTTTATGGCGCAACCACCACTTTACAAAATCAAAAGAGGCAGGGTTGAGAAATACCTTAAAGACGAGAGCGAATTTTTAGAGACCATTGTTGGCGGGGGCATTGAGGGGGTTGTTGCGAAATCAGCTGATGGCAAAGAGACATCCGAGGGGGCTCTCAAAGGAATCTCAATCGCTCTTAGCAAAATTCCTTCTTTGCTTTTGCAATTTGGGGTTGAGCGTCAAGATGAAGATATTATTTATCGAATATCTAAAATTCATCAATTAAACTGGGAGAATTTTGATCCGCTAGATCCGATCTTAAGCGCCGAACTTGCTTTGGCAAAAGAGAAAAGACTGGGCAGTAATATTAGTTGGCAAGTTGTCGGTTCAAAAGAAGAACCAGCCTTAGAAATTCGCAGCTGGATAAGGGGGACGCCACGCAAAACAACGATAAACAAAAATCTTTTTCAGCGAGTAGAATTTGTTCAGATTAGAAGAGCTCTTCAAGAGGGAAGAAAGCTTGGCGTTTTTCCGCTGGTTTTTATTGATCAAGCTTCTAACAAAGAGATAGCCAGGGCGGAGGACTTTTTAGAGGTTGCTTCAATAGTTGACGCAAGGGGCCGCAAGGGGCTTAGTATCACTAGATATAAAGGTCTTGGCGAAATGAACGCTGACCAGCTCTGGGAAACCACAATGAACCCCGCGGTTCGCAGTATGGTAAGGGTTCAGGTAGAAGATGCAATTGGAGCAGACGAAATTTTTACCATGCTTATGGGAGATGAAGTTGAGCCGCGCCGAAAGTTTATAGAAGAAAACGCTTTATTTGTTAAAAATTTAGATATTTAATTTAAAAAATATTCCTATGGCATCACCAACCAAAAAAACAGAGACGGTTAGAAAAAACAAGAGAACAAAAAGAATTACCAAGCGCAACAAAAAAGCTGCTAAGAACAGAAGCTAATAAAAGCAAGCGATCCCTTATTTTAACCGAGCCTTAACCGAAACCTTTCCCTTTGTTACGACGACACTAAAGGACATTTTGCGATCGGGGTGTTTCTCTCTGAACTCGCGAGCTCGGTTAATAATACTCTTTTGAAAGCTCTGATAGTCTATTGCCTGTTTATTTCCAGAGGTTTTTTCCAGAGCGTTTTTATAGCTTTTATAAAGCTCTTTAAGCGCGCCTTCGGCAATGCCGGCAGCTGTTAATGCGAATTGCTCCTCAAGAGCAGTTTTTTCTCTAAGATCTGCCTTAAAGGTGTCTTTTGAATATGTTCCTGCTTCGCGTTCTTTTAAAACTCTTTGCCAATAGGTGTTATATGTGTGATAGCGACCATCTAAAGTTTTAAGCCGAAAACTAGATGCTTGAGTTTTAAAAGGCATTTGCGTTAGTTCTCTTAATCTTTTGACGATCTCTTTATGAAATTTTTCTGGAGCTGAATTGTTTAGTGCAAGAAAATAATGTTCATATTCGACCTTTAGCTTTTCAAGAGATGCTTCAAACTTGTCAAGCTCCGCCGTCCAGTTGACCTTGACTTTGTCATAATCCCTTTTTAATTGCGGCGCCAATATATTGGCAATTTTCTTTCTCTCTTTTTCTTCTCCTTCTCTTTTTCCCATCGTAGAATCCATATAATATTCCCCCTCAAAAAAACAACCGACCTAAAACTTCTAAAAATTATTGGTTGAAATTTAAATTCAACCAACAAGCCCATTTCTCAGAAGATCTTGATATGATATCGTATCTAACAGTGTTTTTTTTTAGAGAGATCTGCTGAAATTTAGTAAGAGATTCTCTTAAAAAGAGAAAAAGCTGGTCGTTTCGGCGAGATGAGGGGAAAAAGAAGAGCAAAATGTCAAAAATAAGATCTGTTATATTAGCTGGCGGTCGGGGAACGAGAATGCGAGTTGATCTGCCAAAAGTTTTGGTTTCTACCCTAGAAAAACCCTTACTTGCGCATGCAATTGACACCCTAATGGGGGTCGATATTGATAAAATTATTTTAGTTGTCTCTTATAAAGCTGAACTAGTGGTTAAATTTATTAACCAAAACGTTGCACCCCTTAAAACACCGATTTTTTTCGCAAAACAAGAGCAACCACTTGGCACCGGAGACGCGCTCAAGGCGGCTTGGAATTTTGATAGGAGCTTTTCAGGAACATTTTTAGTTACCAGCGGAGATGTGCCGCTCACAAAACCCCAAACAATAAAAAATTTATTAGAGCTTCATAAAGGCAGCAGTAATACCATAAGCTTCGTTTCTTTTAGGTATGGTGAGGAAGAGGTGGCGACTTCTCCTTACGGTCGAATAAAGAGAGACTCATTTGGTAAGGTTGTAAAAATTATAGAAAAAAAAGACTGCTTGCCTGAAGAACTTGGAATTGCCGAACAAAACGGAGGAATTTACGTAATTGAAAGCTCTTTTTTGGAGCTTGGATTTTACCACCTAAACAACAATAATGCTCAAAACGAATATTATTTGACAGACTTGGTAGAAATAGCGATAAATAACAATTTAAAAGTGGAAGCGTATGATATAGCAAGTCGCCGAGAAATCTTAGGGGTAAACACCCAAGAAGAGCTGGCGGTAATAAATCAAATTTTGGAAAATGAAAATATTCGAGAAAGAGATCTTAGCCAAAGGAATTAGGTTTTCAATCACAGAAAACGAGAGAGAAGTCGCGCGCGCCTATCTTTATCTAATGAACAATGATTTACACCAAGAGCCGTTTGGTTTACTGGAAGATGTTTTTGTTGATGAGAAAGACAGAAGCGCTGGCTTAGGAAAAAAAATAGTTCAAACGGTTATAGATAAAGCCAAAGAACTTGGATGTTATAAACTTATCGCTACTAGCCGCTACAGCAGACCGCAAGTGCACGAGATGTATTTAAAACTTGGCTTTAAAGATCAAGGCAAAGAGTTTAGAATTGATTTTACAAAAGAGTAAGTTTTTGCCACAACAAAAAAACTACCTAAGATCAGCTTCGCTGATCTTGGAGTTTTTTGATCCTTCAATTTCAACTTGCAGAGGGGAAATTGCTATCAAAGAGCGCGGAAGAGGACACCCTATTTTTTTTGAAGGAACAAGCTCTCGGCAGGGTGTTGTTTGGCGGTTGATAGTTATTTTGGGGGGGGACTCATAGGTATTAAACAGCAAAATAAGAGTTCGATAATCATGTCTGGCTGGAATAAAAAATCTCGTGCTTGGAGACTCAAATAAGCGAGATTTAATTTTTATTAACAAAACCAGCTCGTTTAAAATTCTTACCACCTCTAAATAGTTGGAGTATTTTGCCAGACCCGACAAAATATATTCGCGCCGATCTACCGGATATTTATCAAGCCGGAGTATTATGTATTCAAGCTCTGGAAATTGAGCTAGGGTCATTAACGAACGCTCGTCGGGAAAGTTGGCGAACTTTTTAGGTAAGAGCTGATGCAATCTTGGTCGTTGTCCACTGTAGCCATTGATACTTTTGATTTTTGGCGAGCGAATTGAGTTTAAATGCTCCATGTTGGTATTTGCCCAATCTTTCCAGCTTGTTATTTCGCCATTTTTGTCGAGTGGCGTTGTAACAAGCGGTAAGCTAAGAACCACCTTTTCATTTAAATAATTTGGCAAAGAGAGTTTTTTGGGGATCGGACCAAAGTTAATCGCTTGCGAATCGAACAGGTTAAATAATATAGAAAGTATCAATAAGATTAAGGAAAAACGGGATATCAGCAGACAATTTTTCTGATTTTGAAGGTGGATCAATTTTTCTTTAAGATTTTTTTTGAAGCCTTTCTTTTCCAACAAAAGAAGCAGAGAAACAACCAGAGCAAAATGAGAGAGAATGACGAAACGAGAGCAATCCCTCAGACTATCAAATCCGGGGAAAAAGTCAAATAAAAAATGATAGGGCGAAATATAAAAGCTACTAGAAATATTTTTTATATTTTCGGCCGGAGGGCCAAGAGAGAAAAGAAGTCCAAACCAAAAAATTAAAAGCGTGAAACTAAGAGGGAAAAGTTCTTTTTTTGTCCTAAGGGGAATTGATAAAGTAAATAAAAAGACAATCCATAAAAAGATGCTCTTAAGCCAAAGGGGAACATTCAATTCGGTTGCCGATAATAAAACCAGAGTTGCCAAAAGCTGAAAGAGCGAGGAAAGAAAAATATTTTGATGGTCAGAGGATTTTCTTTGAGCTTTCCAAGTTGAGATTAGCGCCAAGACAAAAGATAGAATAACAAAAAAAGAGAAAGAGGAGGCGGTTTCTCCGGAAAAAGGCAGAAGGTTTAAGACCGATAGTTTAAAAGCAAACGGCTCATATAGGCGGCGCGCGCCGAAACTTTGCTTTACCACCAGATAAGGCGCGATAAAAATGTATAAAAAAGGTAGGGGAATGAGCGCAAAAGAAAATCGCTTAATTGAGAACTCTCCCCTTAAAAAAGAGAGTACGACAAAAAGAAAAATAATTACTCCGATAAAGATAGTATAATAAACCGAGCAGAGAAAAGATAAACTTAATATGACTCCGCAGGAAAAAGCCGAAAGGGCCGTTGGTTTTTCGTTGAATAAATAAAGAGAGCGAAGTGCAAGGGGGATGAAGAAAAAAAACAACAGTTGTGGGTGTCCTAAATTCGCTGAAAAATACGGCAATGACATTACCGCCACTCCTCCAAGGATAGATCTGCCAAAGGAAATTTTTAAGACGCGCAGTAGAAGAAAAGAGCAAAATCCGTTTAGGGTTTCAGCTAAAAGTAACAACAAATTATAAGAAAGAGCTTCGCTAACCCCAAACGAGAGAATAATTTTCCAAAATAAAGCGGGTAAAATAAAAGAATCGCTCCAAGCCAAAGCTAATCCGTGTGGATAAAATTGAGGGATCTCAAACCAAGGCAGGCTAAAAATTGATTCTGAGACGATGTTACTTAGCCAAAAATATAGGCCGCCATCTCCTACTGCCCCACCGATAATATGTGTGTTAAAATAAGGTACTCCTGATAGCCTTAGAAGGATCTCTAAAACAACAAAAAGAAAAAAAACAAAAAAATATTGTGGTTTAACGGGGTAGCCCATGAAATTATTTTAAATCCTTTTTTTTAATTTAAGCAGAGAGTAATTTTTGCTTTTTTTTAAACGCCGCAACGAACGAGCTCGCTAATGTTAATCGATCTTTTTTTTATAGCTATTTTACTCGGAATAAACGCAGTTTTAACCGCCATAGAGCTTTCAGTTCTCTCAATTAGAAAATCTCGGCTCAAAGAGCTTGCTGAATACGGCGATCAGCGGGCAAAGGTCGCCCTCTCTATGCTTGAGGAACCGACAGTTTTTCTTGCTTCGGTGCAAACTTATATTACCTTAGTAACTGTGCTTGCTAGTGCCATAGGAGGGGGAAAGCTATCTGAGTCTTTATCAGTTGAACTTCAAGGCATACCGACAATCGGAGGGCATGCGAACCTGATCTCTTTTTTTATAGTAGTAGTAGGCATAACTTATCTTACCCTAATTATTGGAGAACTTTTGCCAAAGCGGCTAGCTGTAAATTACGCTGAAGAGATAACGGTGCTCACAGCAAAACCAATTAGTTTTTTAATTAAAATATCTAGACCGCTAGTTTGGCTTTTTTCAAAGTCAACAGATTTTTGTCTTAAATTTTTTGGAGCCAAACACGCAAAAGAAAAACCTTTTAGCGAAGAAGAGATCGCGATAGTTCTTGCTTATGGAAAAGAAGTTGGGGTATTTGAAGAGCAAGAAACGGCGATGATAGAGCGGGTTTTTAAGCTCGATCAAAGATCGATAGATCTTTTAATGACCCCACGTGGCGACATTTTTTGGATAGATCTTAACGCTCTTAACCAACAAACTTGGCGCGATTTAGCAAATTCCGGGCACTCTTATTTTCCTGTTTGCAGAGATTCGCTAGATAATCTAGAGGGAGTTATTGGCATAAAAGATCTTTGGAAAATTTCTCAAGATTTAATTTTTACAGAGAGCCATCTGAGAGAAGAAGGTAACCCCAACGAAGGCCGCTCTAAGACCAGCATAAAATTTGAAGAAAAAATAGAATCAATTTTAAAAAAGCCACTAATTCTTCCCGGATCAATTTCGGCTTTTGAAGCGTTGGAGCAATTTAAGAAAAATAAAGTTCATTTTGCCATCGTTATTAACGAACATGGAACCATAGAAGGATTAATTACGATTAACGATCTCGTTCAGGTTGTAATGGGAGAGATGCCAGCTTTGGCTGAAAGAAGCAATCCATTGGTGGTTGAAAGGCAAGATGGCTCACATTTAATAGACGGTTTGTTGCCGTTTGATGACTTTAAGGCTTTGTATAAGATTAAAACCCCTCAGGGCGAAGAGGCTCGCTACAAAAGTTTGGCTGGATTCATTCTTGATCATCTTGGGCATTTTCCAGAGATCGGAGAAAGATTTGAATGTTATGGGATCCTTTTTGAGATTGTCGACATGGATCGGCACAAAATTGACCGAGTATTAACAAGAAAGCTTAGTAATTAATCTTATCAAGATTTTCTCCACCCGAAACAAGCCATAATCTATTTATTTTAACCAGATTGATTCTTATTGGATGAATTTCTTGAAAATAGTCCGTACGGCCACAATCGCGACCAAGCAGTTTGGCGTCGGCGGTTGCTAAGGCTCGCTCTTTTTCAATTTTTATTTTGATATTTGTCAGCTCAAGTGAAATCTCGCAGAGAGATTTTTTGAGAGATAGATAATCATTTGCCAGCTCCTTTTTTGTTCTTTGATATTTTTTATTCTCGTTTTCAAGGTTTAAGGTTGCGGCGAACTTCTCGGCAAAGTTTTCGGCGAAATCTTTGGAGGAGATCAAAGCTTCATACGCCTTAAATTCTTCCTGGTTGTAATTCAAAAAAGAGCAAATTAGTTTGATTTTATCTAAAACAAGCCGCTCATCGGAGGGTTTTAAGATAAAATACAAAAGCGCCGCGACAAATGGCGGAATTAAAATAAAGATGATTTTTTTCTTTATTTTCAAAAACAGCTAAAAATTTTCTACTTTTGGCAGAGAGAGCGAAAATCTTTGATATATTTGATCTAGCGCGGCCGAAGCAAATTCTTTCGTAAAAGCTCCACTATTTATAACAACTCTCACCATTTCGAGCAGGGCTGGATCATCTCCGCGACAATCAAAAAAACATCCTAAAACATCTTTTGGAGAAAATCCTTGCCTGCAATTTCGCAAATCATTTCTAAAGCGCGCAGAGAAAAAATCTACGACAGAAAGCAATTTGGCAAATTTAATTATTCCCTCACTTTCTGGATCATAAGGGAGATCTCTTGTGAGTTCCCTTATTTTTTCTTTGCTTGGATAGGGGTCGGTCTGAAAAGTATGGTGGAGCAGACAAATAACAGCCTCTTCTTTGAGGTTATTTTTTATAAGAAAACGGAAAGAATTTTCCGGATGAGTCTTAAGTTCCGCAATCTTTAAGGGGTTATCTCCTGGACCATTTGAAGTTATTTCATCTCTTAGTTTGAATTTTTCTCTTTGATCGCCGTTTGCGCCAAAGGTAATATCTCCAATATCTTTTTTTCCTACATCATGGAGCAACCCGACAATAAAGGCTTTCTTCGGATCAAATTTGTATTCGTCTGCTATTGAAGACAAAACCAGCGCCACTTCAATTGAATGACTCCAAGTCTCTCTAGATTGGGGATTAACATACGAGAGCTCCATCAATCCATTGCGAATTATTTTAAGGTTGGTTTGATCAACCCTCAGCAATCCAACAGCACGCTCAGCATTTCTTTGTAACCTTTTATTTTTCTCTGATACTGAGTCGTTGGTGTTTTTGGAAAGCGCGAGAGACGGCGTCTCAAGAGGGGTCTTTAAAAGTCCCCTAGCTAATTCTTTTATAGCGAATCTTGTAAAAAACCGATCGACGTTCGCTACTTGTATGAGCATAAACTCTCAACTAATGGAGGCATTTTTAGATCTTAAAATAATTTTGGGACCTAAGAAAGTATAAATTGACCCAAAAAAACGAGAGAAATCAATCGGTTGTTAACGACAAGTCTTATAAGGCTTTTTCTGATCCCAGGCGCAATAAAGATTCTTTTAAAAAACCTCCCCAAGCAGTTTTGGCTTCGAGTAGTTTTCTAGATTCGCCCTGAAAAACTATTTTTCCACCTTCCTCTCCCGACTTTGGTCCAAGCTCAATGATCCAATCGGCGTTAGCCAATGCGATCTCGTTATGTTCGATCATAATGATGGTGTTTCCCGAACTAGCTAATTTTTTTAGAAAAGCCATCAGTTTGGCAACATCGCTATTGTGCAAACCGGTAGTTGGTTCGTCCAAGATAAATAAGGTGTTGGATGCGTTTTCGATTGCTAACTGCTCTGCTAGTTTAATTCTTTGGCTTTCGCCTCCAGAGAGTGAGTTTGAGGGTTGTCCTAAAGTTAGATATCCTAAACCCAATTCACAAACAGCTAATACCACCCGATGAATGTTTTTGTAAGAAACAAAAAGATTTTTAGCCTCTTCGAAGGTTAAACCTAGTATTTGGTCAACACTCAAGCCTTCAAATTTCGGAATTTTTGCTAGTTCGCCATAGCGCGAACCACCGCAAGTTTCACAGATCATTACAGCATCCGCCAAAAAACTCATTTCTAGCTTAATCTCTCCCAAACCTTTGCAAATTTGGCAACGCCCCTCGCCAGCGTTGAAGGAAAAATAGCTTGGCGAAAAACCTCGAGCTTTAGCCTCTAAGGTATTGGCGAAAATTTTTCTTATATGATCCCAAATTCCGAGATAAGAAGCCGGTGTTGAGCGAGAGGTTCCACCTATCGGAGATTGATCGACGGTCTTGACACCGATTATTTCAAGATCGCTAGTAATTTCACCGTATGGAGAAAGCCATTTTTTTTCTTTGCCATATTTTGAACAGATAGTTTCCGCGATAGTTCCATTTACTAAACTGCTTTTACCAGCTCCAGATACCCCTGCCACCACGACTACGTATTGTAATGGAATTTTTAAATCCAATGATTTTAGGTTGTTTAAGCGGGCATTTTTAACGGTGAGCCACTTTGTTAAAAATTTTTTTTCGGAAGCTTCGACCTCAATATTATTGAAAGAAAGAGCTTCAGCGACTTTAAAATTTTTTGAGTCTCCGTTATAGATAATTTTGCCACCGTTTTTACCCCCACCCGGACCAACGTCAATCACATAATCAGCCGCTCGAATTGATTCGAGATCGTGCTCAATCATTAAAACGGAGTTGCCTTGCTCGACCAGTTCCCTGAGAGCCGCTAGCGTTAATCTATTTTCGAGAGGATGAAGCCCCGCGCTTGGTTCGTCAAATATATAAAACGTGCCCGTAAGGGGCGAGCCTATAGCTGAGGCAATTCTGAGCCTTTGCAGTTCGCCGCTAGAGAGTTGGCGGGCGCTTCTGTCAAGCGGCAGGTAACTCAAGCCCAGTTTAATTAACGTTTCTAACCTCCTTTCGCACTCTGAGATAATAACCGGAGCTAGCTTCTCTAGTTTGGGAAAGCTTTTAAGGTTAATACTCTTTAAAAAGCCTAGCATTTCGGGGGGCGTTTTTGAGGCGGCTTCGGCTATATTAAGACCGTTGATTGTCAAACAGAGAGCTTCCCTTTTTAATCTGGCGCCGCCGCAAAATTTACAAAAAGCGCCAGTTTCTTCAAAGCCGCTTCCCGAACAAGATGGACAAGCACCGCGTCTAGAGATAAATGAGAGATCTTCCGGATCGGGTTTTGAAAACCCCCGTCCGCACTCAGAGCAACTTCTTTTGGCGCTATAAAGATAAGAATTGTTATCAGAAAAAATTTCGAGCGCTCCTTCTCCAAGAGCTAGCGCCTTGTTAACGCACTCTATTAGCAAGTCAGAGGGAATATTAGCTGGATTTAATTTGCCAATGACGTATTTAATCCAGTGTTGTTTGTTGCGATCAAGAGAGTCAAGCGCAGAATTTGGCGAACAAAACAGGATTCGATCAATTTGAATTTCGTCGTAACCTTCGTCTATTGCTCTTTTAATAATTTCATTGTGCTTGCCCTTTTTGCCGGAAACTATTGGAGCCATTATTCTGATTGATTTATTATAGCTCGTTTTGATTTCGGCGGCGATCTCTTCCGCGCTTAGGTCTGAAATTTTGGAAGCAGGGTGATCCGGGCAGTGTTGTAATCCGCATTTGGCGTAAAGCAATCGCAAATAATTGTAAGCTTCGCTCATTGTGCCCACGGTTGATAATTTTGAGGGCTGAAAGGTGTGCTGATAAACGCAAACAGTTGGAGGTACGCCGGAAATATCCAAGATGTCAGGCTTTTTAAGCTCAGAGACGAATTGGCGGGCGTAAGGAGAAAGTGTTTCCAAATATCTTCTTTGCCCCTCGGCGTAGATAATATCTTTTGCGATAGTTGATTTCCCAGATCCAGAAACGCCGGTTAAGGCAACTAATTTATAAAGAGGTATTTTGATATCTATGTTTTTTAAGTTGTGTTCTTTCGCCCCAAAAATTGAAATTTCAGCAAAAGATCCATCCTTTTTGAAATTTTTTTGAATAATTTTATTGGTTTGATCGTCTAATTTTGATCGTTCTTTAAGAGCAATCTGCGTATAAGATCGTGGATTAAGCTCCCCGCTAATAAAGTCATTCGGAGTTCCAACCTTAATTAATTCTCCTCCCTCAGAGCCTCCTTCGGGACCAAGATCAATAATCCAATCGGCGCTGGCTATTAGATCAAGATTATGCTCGACACAAATTATACTTTGTCCACGATCTGTTAGCTCGCGAAAGAGTCGAACTAAGCGAGCAACATCTTTGCGGTGAAGCCCGGTGGTTGGTTCGTCAAATATTAAAAGCGCCTTTTCTTTCTCGGCTTCAACAATAAAGGGGGCCAATTTAAGTCTTTGAGACTCTCCGCCCGAAAGTTCGCTTAACGGGTGTCCGAGGGTTAAGTGTCCCAAACCTAATTTTTCTAACACCGAAGTTATTTTTGTTAGTTCGGGCAGATCGGAAAATAAATCGCCGCAATCAGAAACGGTGGTTGCCAAAAGATCCGCGGCATTTTTGTTGCGAATAAAGCATTCTAGAACCTTTCCCGAAAAACGCTTCCCGAGGCAAACCTCGCAGGTTAAATAAACATCTGCTAAAAATTGCATCTCTTCCACTAAATAGCCGGCGCCTTTGCAGGTCGCGCAACGACCGCGGTCGACGTTAAATGAAAAATGTGATTTTGTTAGTTTCCTAAGTTTGGCATCAGGAGAATTGGCGAGTTGGTTTCGTAAAACCTCCCAGATTCCAGAATAAGTGGCGATGTTTGAGCGCGGGCTTTTAGCAAGAGAAGTTTGATCAACAAAAAGGATTTCATCAAAAGAATCTTTGCCGAAAATTTGTTCGCAGGAACCAGGGGAACTTTGAAAAATAACCTCTTTTACTAAGGTGCTTTTTCCGCTTCCGGAAACGCCGCTTATCGCGATCAACTTGGCGGCAGGAATGTCAAGATCGAAACCTTTTAAATTACGAGCTCGTGCAGATTTTATGCTAATAGCGATCTTTGCCTTTTCCGAGTTCTCAACACCTTTTTCTGTTTCAAAAAAGGGCAATTGAAATTTGTTTGATTCTCCAAAATAAACGAGCGAGCCGCCATTGTTTCCAGCTCCGGGACCAATTTCTAGAACATTATCGGCGTTTTTTAGATATTCCAAATCATGTTCAACTATCAACACGGAATTTCCTTGATCTCTCAGGTCGTTTATAGCGGAGATTAAATTTTTCGTATCCCGCGAGTGCAAGCCAACAGAAGGCTCATCTAAAACAAACTGAGAAGAAACAATTCCACCGGAAATTGCGGCGGCGAGATTTAGGCGTTGAGTTTCGCCGCCAGATAAGGTGCGAGCTTGTCGGTCAAGGGTTAAATAACCCAAACCAAGTTTTAATAGATAATCGAGGCGCGACAAAAGATTTTGAAAAACTCCTGTCAGCTCTTTGGGAAAAGTGGAGAGAAGTAATGCTTTTTGATATTGCGAATCAAACCACGGTTTTAGCTCTTTTATCTGTAGCCTCCAAAGATCGGCGATAGACAATCCGCCAAGCCGATAAGCAAGAGCGCTTCGCTTTAATCTTGAACCCTCACAACTCTTACACAAAACCTGAGAGCGATATTTTGAGAGAAAAATTCGCACATGAGTTTTGTAACTTTTTTTCTCTAGTTTTTTAAACCAGTGATTTAAGCCAACGTATTCTCTGCTTTTGTGATTTAAAATTAAATCTTTTTGCTCTTGTTTAAGCTTTTTCCAAGGAGTTTTTAAATTTATTCCTTTAGTTTCACAAAAATTCAACAACCTGCGCCTAAAAATTTTCATTGACGCGCCCGCCCAAGGATGAATAGCGTTTTCTTCGATCGAAAGATCTTGATTTGGCGCTACCTTGCTCGGATCGATCTCGAGATTAAAACCGAAGCCTTTACACTCTTGGCAGGCGCCATACGGATGATTAAAGGAAAAAAGAGATGGCTTGGGAGCATCTATTGTTATATCGGAACAACCGCAACTTGGGATTTTGTTGTAGTTTATAACATCTATTTTCGGACCGGTAGCGCCCTCTGTTTGCGCCACCAAACTAGCCTTTCCGCCAGAAATAGAAAAAGCCGCCTCAACGCTTTCGGCGACTCGCTCTATTTTAAGAGTTTTTTTAGTTAATCTATCTAGCAAGATCAGAAGATAATCTTGTTCTTTCAAAAATGCGGGGCTTAACTCAGAAAGGTTGAGCAGGTTGCAATTTTTTTGATTTAGAACCCTTTCATAGCCAAAAAGAATTAACCTTTCAACCTCTTCAACAGGATTTTTTTTCTTAAGATTAAAGTTTGAGCATATATAAAAGATCGCACTTGGAGATCTTTCAAAAAGTTCAAAGATTTCTCTGGCGATTTTATCGCTGGTCCAATAAGAAAGCTGATTGCCGCAATTGGAACAAAATGGAGCTGCTAAGTTTGACCAGATGATTTTCAAGTAATCATCAATATTGCTTAAGGTGCCAACGCTCGATCTTGAGCTGGTAATTTTGGTTTTTTGCCTGATGGCGATCGCAGGGCGGACATTTTTGATCGAATCAACATTTGGTCTTTTGACCTTCTCAAAAAATTGTCTTGTATAAGGAGAGAATGTTTCCACATAGCGCCGTTGACCTTCGGCATAAACCGTATCAAAAGCTAGCGACGATTTGCCGGATCCGGAAACTCCGGTAACAACCGTCATTTGATCGTGAGGAATATCTATAGAGAGATCTTTTAGATTATGCTCTCTCGCCCCTTTAATTTCTAAATAGCGGCTTTTCAAAATTATGTGGTTTTAAAATTTTAAGGAATCTAAAAATAACAATTATATATTATGATATATTGCCGTAATAAGAACAAACAAACTTTTTTAAGTTTTATATGTTAATTTACCATCAACATATACTGCTAAGGGAGAAAAATCCGCGCCCAAAATAACTTTATCGCCAACAATAGTTTTTTTTATTCCTAAAAGAGATGCTTGGTTTAATGAGGTGATCAGCTTGAGTTGCTCAAGGGTGGGAGAGATAAGTTCAAAAAATTTTTTAACGGCGAGATTATAAGGCAAAACACTACCCGCTAACTTTCCATTTTTTAAAACGGCCGCTGAAGATCCTTTTTGAACAAAAACTTTTTGATCACCAAGAAAAAAACTTTTGCTTTTAGCTCCCATACCTGCAAGAGCGTCACTTACTAGCATTAACCTTCTGCCAGCAATTTTTGCCAAAAGCTTAATATTAGCTTCGTGCAAATGAACCCCGTCGCAAATAAAGCCTATTTTGGTGTTTTTGCTAAACAACGCGGCAAGTACAGGACCGGGCGCGCGCCCACAAATTGGAGGCATGCCATTAAAGAGATGAGTTGCCAATGAAACTCCATTTTTAAAGGCGGCAGAAGCTATTTCGAAACTCGCTTCAGAATGTCCTAGCGATACGATTATTCCATTTGCTTTTAAAATTGAAATTGCTTCAGCGGCATTTTTAAGTTCGGGAGCAAGCGTGACCATCGCCACCCCCTTGGAACGAGACCATTTTTTGATGAGTTTTAAGTTTATTTTTGAAACTTTTTCTTTTTGATGGGCGCCAATTCTGTTGGGGTTAAAAAAAGGACCCTCAAAATGCCACCCTAGAACGCGAGCCGCTTTGTCTGGTTTCTTAAGTTTTATTTTTTCAAAAACTTTCAGAGCCTTTTCGTAGGTGTCGATCGTTGAAGAGACTATGGTTGGCAAAAAAGAGGTTACGCCGTAACGCGGTAAAAGTTTTGCCACCGCCTCGATTGATTCTGGTTCGGTCGTGAAATCATAACCAAAACCACCGTTTAATTGGAGATCTATAAATCCGGGAAGACTAAAGATTTGATTCGTTTTCTTGAGAAACATTGTTTAACTGATTATGTGAGCAAGAGTTTCATCTCGATGCTTTTCGAGATATTTAACAAAAGGCGTTCCGCCAGTTCCGACTTTATTTGGGTTGCTGGCGGTTTTTTCTGATTGAGAGTGTATATAAGAAACGGCGTATTCTAAGTGCAGGGATCTAAATTTCTCAACCCAGCCAACGCATTTGTTGTAATTGGTCAAAGCGTTGCCGGCTTCGTTGCGGGCATTAAGAATGGCTTCTCGAATATTTGGTAGATTTTCTAAAACTTCGATAAATTTTTTGTGAGCGGGAGGCATATAGCTTCGCATCTCTAAAAGATATTGTTTTAAAAGATCATTTTGGTGATTTATTCCGAGCGCGGCGTCAAGCGCCGGAATAATCGAACTTTGCGCTCCAGTTTCGCCGCGAAATTTTTGAGGTTTGTTGCCATATTCTTCGACCCCCTCGTAAATTAAGCCGTCGGGCAGAGCAGGATGATTACTCCAGCCGTGAATATAGGGGCGAACTCTGTTGTAGTATATGTATGGATCGCACTTTTCTGGCATCCTTAAGAGGGTAGTATGAATATTTTCGAGAGCTCCGGCTATGACGGCTAGCGTTGCCGAAGCGGCAGCGAAATCTTTGGCTTTGGCTTGCGCTGAAAGGTTTAAAAGTTGGTTTATTGCCCACGAAGCTCGGGCTTCAATCTCTATGTGGATTGTCACGAACCAATCTTCGTCTTGACCTCCTAAAAAATTTTGCCTAAGCCCCAAATTTTCGACGGATATTTCAAGGTTATTATCAACAAGTCTCCAATTATTAAGCGCATAGGAAGCGTAAGAGAGCACGGGCGGTCTGCCTAATAAAGAACCAATTTTATGCCAAGGAACTGCCAAGGAGGCTGGAATTGATCCCGGAATTTTTTTCTCTCCCCAAACATAGGCATGACCCAAAAATGAAAGGATCATAAAGGCGCGTTCGCGCTCGGCTCGCGAATTTAACTTTTCAACTGGCAACTTTTTAAGTTTGGCGATTTTTTGTTTTACTTGATCGCAAAGTAAGAGCTTTGGGAGTTCAGCGCCGAGTTCATCGACAATCTCCCATTCTTTAGAAAGCTTTGACAGCGGCTCCGTGTTAGGCAAAAAGCCGTTATTTGGATCTATTTCAAAGTCGGCGTTTGAATATTTATTTTCGTTTGGTATAGAATTCATGCTAATTTTAAATAATCAATCGCTATTAACGTTAATTATGTTTATATCTTTTTCGAGCGTTGTATGAAAGGAATAATTCTTGCCGGCGGATCTGGCACAAGGCTTTATCCGATTACCAAGGCTGTTAGCAAACAGCTCTTGCCAATATATGACAAACCAATGATTTATTATCCGCTTTCAACCCTAATGTTGGCTGGAATCAGGGACATTCTTGTTATTACTACCCCACAAGATGCCGAGAGTTTTAAAAGACTTTTAGGAGATGGCGCTCAGATTGGTATTGATATTAGTTATGCCGAGCAACCTTCCCCGGACGGACTTGCCCAAGCTTTTATTATTGGAGAGCGTTTTGTCGGCAACTCCAACGTGGCCTTGGCTTTGGGTGACAATATATTTTTTGGGCAAGGGCTTGGTGAGTCTTTGCAAAGAGCAAAATCGAAAAAAAATGGGGCAACTGTTTTTGCTTATCAAGTTGCCGATCCAGAACGTTACGGCGTAGTCGAGTTTGACGCGGAGGGGCGAGCCGTTCAAATAGAAGAAAAACCAAAGGCTCCTCGTTCAAATTTCGCAGTGACAGGACTTTATTTTTATGACAACGAGGTTGTTGCTTATGCCAAAAGCCTTAAACCGTCGGCGCGTGGTGAGTTAGAGATTACTGACATTAACAAAATTTATTTAGAGAAGGGTTCATTACAGGTTGAAAAACTTGATCGCGGCACTGCTTGGCTTGATACCGGCACCTATGAATCGCTGATGCAGGCGGGGCATTTTATTCAGACAATTCAGGAGCGTCAAGGATTAATGGTTGCTTGCTTGGAAGAGATCGCCTTTCAAGCAGGCTACATAGATAAAGATCAATTAGAAAAGATTGGTTTGAAGATGAAAAATAATAGCTATGGCAAATATCTCCTAAAACTAGCACAAGATGAGCTTTAATCAAATTTTCAGAAAAGCCAACTTAAAGTTGCCCCTCCTTTTAACCCTTTTCTTTATTGTAATTACAAATGCTCTTTTTGTTAGTTGTTGGGTTGTTGCTGAAAATTTTGACAATAAAAAAGATCCTTCTGGAGATAATTTTTTAAAAAAAACTTCTCCTAGTGGTTGCGAATTGGTTTCAGAAACTTTAACTAACGTTGTTGCAGTCCGTGGGCTTGTTTCAAAAGAGCTGGTTGCTTGCTCTGTGTACTCAAAAAAAGAGGTAGAAAAGTATATTAGAGACACCCTTAATGAACAATTACCTCCTGAGAAACTTCGCCATGAAGAGATAGCGTTAAAAGCTTTGGGGCTTTTGCCGGAAGAATATAACTATAAAGATGGTTTGATAAGTTTATATTTATCTCAACTTGGAGCTCTTTATGATCCTCGCAAGAAACAATTTATTATGGTTGATTGGTTGCCTAGTTTGTTGCAGGCGCCAGTCGTGGCTCACGAGTTGACTCATGCTTTGCAGGATCAACATTTTCGTCTTGATAAGTTGATCGATCCAAAGATCGAAAACGGAGATCTGTTGTTGGCAAGGCTTAGCTTGGCAGAAGGAGATGCGACCGCTTTGATGTATGATTTTTCATTCTCAGGGTTGCTTGGCGGGAAAAAAGTAGCCGATCTTGCCGAAGTAGATGGTCTAGTTGGGCAAATGCAACTTTCTAGCAGAATAATTTCGGGTCTTTCGGGAGTTCCTAAATTTTTGCAAAGATTGTTATTATTTCCTTATAGCGCTGGTTTTAAATTTGTTCATTTTTACCTTAAAAGGGGAGGTTATGCCGAAATTGATAAGATATTTCAAGATCCCCCTATAACTACGGCGCAGATAATCCATCCAGCAAGTTATTTAAAAAAAGAGCGTACAGGTAAAAAAATAGAGTTAAATCTTAGCGGCGGCGCAAAGATTATTTATTCCGATGTTTTGGGGGAATTTGTTTTAAGAGAATTTTTAGAGACTTTTTCTATTGCGGAACACGTTATAGATTCGATAGCTTCAAAGTGGCAAGGGGATTTGATGGCAATTGTTCAAGAAAATCAAACGAATAATCTAAAAATTATCTGGTTGGTTTCTTATGGAGATCGAGAGAGCGCCAAAAAGTTTAAGGATCTTTTTAATCTTCCCTCTTTAGGGAAAAAATTTAGCGTTACTTTTGGGAGCGATGATCATTTGGTGCGCATCTCCAAAGAGCTTTAGCGCAAGCTTCGTTTATAATTAGCTTTTTACCCAAAGATTTTTTTTGCCAAATCGCTAGCGAGTTTGGAGTCGTATTTTCCGGAGTGTTTTTCTTTAAGAAGCTTCATTGCCGCCCCTAGCGAACCAGCCTGACCAGATTCTTTAAGGGTAGTTAAAATTTCGGTTAATTTTTCTTCGGAAAACTGCTCTGGTAGGAGATTGGCAATAATATCGATCTCTTTTGTTAAATTCTCTTTTAGTTCGAGCCGTCCAGCTTGAACCGCAAAATCAAGCTCTTCTTTTCTTTTGTTAAGCTCTCTACGGATAACCGCGATAGAATCTTCTTCTGAAAGATCGGAGACTTTTTTTTGCATCTCTTCGTATTGAATCGCTGAAAGCAGTAATCTTAAAGTGTTAAGGGTTGTTTGCCTTTTCTCTTTAAGAGCTGTTTTAAGTTGCTCTTGTAGTTTGTTTTTCATTTAAGAAAGATATAAAATCATTAAAAAATTAAGTTAACTAACCATTAAAACACGAGACTTGCTTCAAAGCTAGCAAGATTCGAAGCAATTTTAAAAGATCAATGTCCAAATTTGTCCACTCTTTGGTTGTTTTTTGCTTTATTTTTATTGTTGCGCAAGCAACCGCCTTTCAGTCGATTGCACTTGAAAAGCCTCAGATTGATGTCGGGGTTGAAAATAAAATCGGCGATCAGATAGATTTGACAATTCAATTTTACAACCATTTGGGAGAAAAAAAATCGCTTAAAGAGCTGATTTTGCCAGATCGTCCGGCTATTTTGGTTCCCGTTTATTATCAGTGTCCTCGCCTTTGCGGGCTCCTGCTTTCTGGTGTTTCTCAACTTTTAACAACTTTAGAGCTAGAACTCGGAAAAGATTATTCAGTAATAACGGTCAGTTTTAACGATAAAGAAGGTACAGATCTAGCGAGAAAGAGGAGAGAAGAGTATACTAATCTTTTAAAAAAAGAGATTAAATTAAGCGCTACGCAACCGCTAGATAGCTGGCATTTTTTAGCGGGAGATCTTTCCGCTATTAATAGTTTGATGCGGCAGATTGGATTTAATTTCAAACCCGACTCAGAAGAGTTCGTACACACGGCTGTTTTGATTTTGTTGACTCCTGACGGTAAAATTGCAAGATATGTCTCAGGTGTTAAGTTTACTCCGTGGGATGTTAAGCTTGGACTCATCGAAGCTTCGCAAGGGAAGGTTGGCACTTGGTTTGATCAAGCTTTTTTAACCTGCTTTCGTTACGATCATATTAAGGGTAAGTATGTTTGGTTTATTGATAATGTTTTAAAACTTGGAGGAGCGCTTACGTTACTTTTGGTGATGGGAGTAGTTTATTTTTCGCTTAAGGTTAGAAAATAAAGAGTTTGTACAGTGAGTTTTAAAATTATTTAATTGCTTAGATGTTTAGATTTCTTCCGGAGCAGGCATCAAATCATGCCGCCAAAGTAGATTGGCTTAATAACTTAATAACCGATATTTCAGTTGCCTGTATTGTGGCGATCTGCGGAGCAATGCTTTACTTTGCTTTTCGTTATCGCAAACAAGGCAACTCCGATCAAGAAACTCCGCACATAGAAGGAAGTAATTTTTTGGAGATTGTTTGGACGGCGTTTCCAACTCTGGTTTGTGTTTATGTTGCGTATTATGGTGTTGTATATTTTGCCGACATGCGAGAGGTTCCGAATGAAGAGCTTGAGGTGATGGCGGAGGGCCAAAAGTGGAAATGGGACTTTAAATATTCAAATGGCAAAAAAACAACCGGAGAGTTGGTTGTTCCGGTTGGTAAACCGATTAAGGTTTTAATGACCTCAACGGATGTGTTGCACAGCTTTTTTATTCCGGCAATGAGGGTTAAAGCAGATGTTATACCAGAACGTTACACTTACGTTTATTTTGAGCCGCTAAAAACGGGAGATTATCATATATTTTGCACAGAATATTGTGGCACCGAGCATTCTGGCATGCGTGCTCGTCTAAAGGTTGTTTCCGAAGCTGAGTTTAATAGATGGCTCGAAGATGATAGCGATCTTTTAAGGTTATCTCGACTAAAGCCAGCTGATATAGGAGCGGAGCTTTATGTAAAAAGTGGCTGTAATGCTTGTCATTCTTTGGATGGTTCGAGGTTGGTGGGTCCATCGTTTTTAAAACTTTATAATTCGGCGCGAGAATTTGCTGATGGCAGTAAAATTGACAAAGCTGACGAAAATTATATTAAAGAGTCAGTTATCAATCCAAACGCTAAAGTTGTTAAAGGCTTTAGCCCAAATTTAATGCCGAGTTTTGATGGTCAGCTTAATGCCGATCAAATCGGAGCAATTATTGAATTTATTAAAACGCTTGATGGATCGAGCAAGGCGATTGTTAGTGGAGGAACAACCTCTTCTAATGTTGATAGAGCCAAGCTTTCTCCTAAAGAACGAGGGGAGCTATTGTACAAGGAGAAAATCTGTATCTCCTGTCACTCGCTTGATGGTTCAAAAGTAATAGGACCTAGTTTTAAAGGCTTGTGGGAGAGATCTGGAAAACTCGTTGGAGGAGGCTCTTATAAAGCTGATGCTGATTATATTAAGCGTTCAATTTTGGAACCACAAGCAGAAGTTGTCGAGGGCTATCCGCCGGCAATGCCAAGTTATCAAGGACAGCTTTCGGATGACGAAATCGGAGACATCATAGAGTTTATTAAGAGCGTGAAATAATTTTATTTCTAAATTTTTATGGACAAGCAGGATATGAATGAAGGGCAGAGCGTATTTAATTTGAGTTATTTAAAACAACCCAAAGGTCTTTGGTCATGGCTTGTTACCCTCGATCACAAGCGAATAGCCCTGCTTTACCTTTCAGCTCTTATTGTTTTCTTTTTTCTTGGTGGGGTTTTTGCTTTGTTGATGCGTTTGGAACTTGCTCATGTTGGCAAACAGATGATCGATCCTGACACCTATAATATTTTATTTACCTTGCATGGTGTCATAATGATCTTTTTATTTATTGTTCCCGGCATCCCGGCGGTGCTCGGCAACTTTTGTTTGCCGCTGATGCTTGGCGCTAAAGATGTCGCTTTTCCGCGGCTTAATCTTTTTAGTTACTACATATATGTTGCCGGAGCAATTATGGCGATAATTGGACTTAGCAATCCAGCAGATACCGGCTGGACCTTTTATGCCCCTTATAGCGTTCGGACATCTACTGGAGTAATTATGATGACCGCTGCTGCCTTTGTTTTGGGATTCTCTTCGATTTTGACTGGCTTGAATTTTATTGTAACCATCCACCGAATGAGAGCGCCCGGTCTTACTTGGTTTAGACTCCCAGTTTTTGTTTGGGGGATTTACGCGACCTCAGTAATTCAGGTTTTGGCAACGCCGGTTGTTGGAATGAGTTTGGTGCTTTTGATAGTTGAGCGAATGTTTGGTTTGGGCATCTTTGATCCAAAGCTCGGAGGAGATCCGGTTTTGTTTCAACATCTTTTCTGGTTCTACTCTCATCCTGTTGTTTATATTATGGTATTGCCTGCATTTGGAATTGTCGGCGAAGTAATACCAGTTTTTTCGCGTAAACCTTTATTTGGTTATAAAATGGTGGTCTTTTCCTCGGTTGGGATTGCCGCGATAGGTTTTTTTGTTTGGGCACATCACATGTTTGTCGCTGGAATTTCCGACCCCTCAGCCAAGATTTTTTCAATCGTAACTTTCGCAGTTGCTGTGCCAACTGCTATTAAGGTTTTTAATTGGGTTAGCACGATGTATCGAGGATCTATTAGCTTAACTACTCCAATGTTGTACGCGATGGCTTTTGTTTTTCTTTTTTTAATAGCGGGTACAACAGGAGTTTATTTAGCAACATTGGCAGTAGATGTTTTTTATCACGACACTTATTTTGTAGTGGCGCATTTTCATTACACAATTCAAGGGGGCGCGGTTATTGGTTTGATAATGGGGCTTCATTATTGGTTTCCTAAAATTAGCGGTAAGCACTATAACACTATTGTTGCTAATATTGCTTGGGCATTAATTATGATAGGGTTTAACTTAACGTTTTTGCCGCAGTTTGTTTTAGGAATGGAGGGTATGCCTCGTCGCTATTATGATTACCCCGCTGAATTTCAAAACTTACATACGATTTCAACGGTGGGAGCCTTTATTAATGGTGTTGGTTATATGATGGCTTTGATCAATCTTTTTGTTACCTTTGTTTGGGGCAAAAGATTTGCTGAAGCCAACCCGTATGAAGCTATTGGTTTGGAGTGGCGCGCTCCGTCTCCACCGCCAACGGAAAATTTTGACCAGCAACCGATAGTTAACCATGGACCATATGATTATGGGAGGGTGGCGTTACATTAGTTTTTAAAATTTATAGATTTTTGATATGAGTTCAGTGGCACAACATGGAACGACAGATTTTGGTTCAATGGATACCGCGCCGGAGCATCGCGCTCCCCCGCATGTGCATCATATGGACGCGGTAACCGCTTATCATGCGGCTAAGCTTGGTATGTGGCTTTTTTTGGCAACCGAAATTCTTTTGTTTGCAGTTTTATTTACAGCGTTCGCTATTTTTAAGTGGTACTACTTTGCCGAATTTCACGCTGCTAGCAAAGAGCTTAATTGGAAATTGGGAATGTTTAACACGGCGGTTTTGCTTTTTAGTAGTTTCACAGCAGCTTTAGCGGTGGACGCGGCTCAGCACGGGCAAAACCGAAAGGTCGTTAAAAATCTTTTTATTTCGATTGCTTGTGGGGGTATTTTTTTGATCGTTAAAGCGATTGAGTATGGTGCAAAATATAGCCATGGCATGTTTATTGGAGGTGAACATTTTCATCAATTCTCAAATTTTTTAAGTATTTATTATTGCTTAACAGGATTGCATGCTTTGCACGTTGTTATCGGAATGATTGTTTTGTTTTGGGCATCAACCAAGGCTATGAGACGGATGTATTCTCCGGTTTATTACACACCCGTAGAGCTTGGCGCTTTGTACTGGCATCTTGTAGATCTTATTTGGATTTATCTTTTTCCTCTTCTTTACTTAATAGGCTAGTTATATGTCTGAAAATTCATCTCATTCTCACGATGCTCACGCTCTCCCAGATCCTCACGATTTCGGACACACCGTGCCATATCCGGTTTATCTGAAGGTTTTTGTTTCGCTTTTGGTTTTAACGGTTATAACCGTAGTTATTTCTCGTTTTGATTTTGGCGAATTTAACCTAGTGGTTGCGATGTTGATTGCGTCAATCAAAGCTCTTCTGGTGGCATTGTTTTTTATGCACCTTAAGTTTGAGAATAAAATAGTTTGGCTTTACGCCGGCGTGCCCTTGTTCTTACTGGGAGTTATGCTTATCGGAATATTTATTGATAATCCATATAGGATGGGAGATCGTCAACCATCTCGGACAACCGAACATATCGCGCCGAAGTACAACGGCAGTAGCCACTAATTTTTTTTAAACCACCATCATTTGGTGGTTTTATTCTTTTTCGGCTATGCGAATGTCTTTTGCCATTAGCTCATTTTTTTTCTTGCTTTTATTTGGCGAAAAAATTTGTTGCGCCGATCAAATTATAGCTGGCCCATATCTTCAAGACGCAAACAAAGACAACATGACGGTTGCTTGGGTTGCGAGCGATAAGGGGTATGGAAAATTGCGGATAATATCTTCAACAACTGAAAGAAGACTCTTCCGCGGCGCCCCCTCTAATTATAGGGCGGTTAAAGTTTTTGGGTTAAAACCATCAACATCGTATCGGTATTATATTTTGGCAGATTCTGGTAGTAAAAAAATTTACAAAGCAGTTTTTAAAACGTCTCCGGAAAGTGGCGCTGAAAAATTTCGCGCCGTTGTTTTTGGAGACTCGGGAACCGCTTCGCCGGAGCAATTTGCGCTTGCAAAAAAAATTGAAAAAGTTCGTCCCAATATTCTCATTCATACCGGAGATTTAATTTATCCTAAAGGAGAGAGGGAGAATTATTTTGGGGCTTTTTTTGAGCCTTATCGTAGATTGCTTCCGCGCATTCCTTTTTATCCAGCGCTTGGCAATCACGATGTTTCAAACATCGATGCTTATCTCGACTATTTTCATCTGCCAAAACGAACTAGCGGCAGTGAACGTTATTACTCTTTTGTTTATGGAGCGGCCGAGTTTTTCGCGCTCGATAGTAATCTTCCTTTAGATCAAAATTCTAATCAGTATTTGTGGCTTAAAGACAACTTAAGTCAAAAACAGGAAAATTTGTGGCGAATAGTTTTTTTTCACCACCCACCATTTTCAGCTGGAGGACATGGAGATACTCTAAGGGTTAGGGAGAGTTTGGTTCCGCTCTTTGAAAAGTACCAAGTTAATTTAGTTATAAGCGGTCACGAGCACTCTTATCAAAGATCTCATTTAAATAACGAGAGAGGAATAATAAGACCGTTGTATATGGTTACCGGTGGCGGCGGCGCGCCGCTCGCTGAGCACCAACGTGATTCCGAAAAAATCGCCGTTTATTTTAGAGCGTTTCATTTTGTGATTTTGGACATTGATCAAAACCTGATTAAAACAGAGGTCATAGATTTGTCGGGTAAGGTAATAGATAACTTTTCGCTGGAACGTTAATTAAAAACAACCCCAAGAGCCCGTTTTTTTATAAAACTAATCGCAGAAGAACTTTGAAGGTTAATATAAAAAGAGGTATCTCCCAACCCACAAGAGAGCACTGTTCCAAAAGAAGTTGTTCCGATTAATCCCAATCTGTTATTTTTATTTTTTGCTAGGGCGGGTCCTCCGGAATCGCCATTGCAAGTGTTGCTACTGATACCAGTAAAGTGAGTAATAAAATGATCTCTAGTGACAGCCGCAATTGTAGCAGTTCCAACATTAAGAACGCCTATTTTCCCAAATTGATCTCTGCCGTAACCAGCTATGGAAATTTTAGCGCCGGGAGATGTTTTTACCGAAGTTAAAAGAGGAATTTGTTTAACTCCTCTAGGTTTTCTGCGTAGCCGCAAAATTGCCAAGTCGTTATATAAAAAACCATCTTGTTTTCCAATTTTGATTTTTGGATGAATATAAAAAGAGCTGAGAGAGAAAAATTTTTCGCCAAATTTCACTCGAATATTATTGCGAGAAACCTGATCCACGCAATGCCAAGCCGTTAAAACTGCTGTTGGTCCTATTAGAGAACCAGAACAAATTCCGGTTCTCCCAAAAAAATCTTTTGTTATGACCAAACCGATTGGCGAACCTTTTGTTGAGGCTGGGGCTCCGTTGATAATTTTGAAGTTAAAAGATGAACTGCTCTGGCTTTCGCAGATTGAATTGGCGACGCAGAGAAAAGAGATAACGAATGCCCCTAAAAATTTAATTTGAATATTTTTCATTAATATTAATAAGGATCATTTAGATTTTATCTGGCAAAGATACTTTAATTTTAAAACTTAGGCAAATTAAAACCTAAAAACTCTCTAATTAAATTCATATATTAAAAAGTCGCCGTAATTGCTGATAATTTTAAGACAATTAAATGATTGGCTGTTTAAAGCTGGATAAGCTTTGCGCTCTAGCGGACCCAAGATCACGTATCTAATATTTTCTTTTTGCAGAAGAGTCCGTTTGTTTTCGCAGAAATTGTCAAGATAAATCTCTTTGGTAACATTATTTCTTCTCTCTGTTTCGGCATAAGCTTTATAAAGAAGATTGATGTGGTTAATCCATCCCAAATAACTCTGTTTGCCAGCAAGAGTTGAAATAGCGGAGGTGTAACTATAGGGGTTTCCCTGCGCCTCCAACACAACGCCTTCTTGAGCGTCACCTAGCTTTTTAATTGTCTCAGCCGCTCCGGCGAACTCACTCTCGATTTGAGACAAACCACGCTCTTTGGGTTGCATGACTGTGCCTTTAAATGATCTAATTTTAGTGGTATCAGAGAAAAAACCCGAAAGAACTATTAAAAACGCGATTCCTAATGGATAAGTTATATAAGAGATTTTTGGGAAACTTTCTTTAAATTTTTCATATAAAGAACCAAGCATATAAATTGCGTAGAGGTTTAGGAAATACCAATTAGAACTGTAAATTTTGAAAATAGTGTTCATTCGCTCATTTTCTCCCCCGTAAGGATCATCCATAAAGATAGTTTCGGGTAAAATTAAAAGAAATATGGCGGTTACCCCAAGGGCTTCAGCAACATTTTTTCTGTTGCATATTCTAAAGCAGATTGTTCCGAAAAGGGGTAAAAGAACCCAAAGCGCTTCGCTTGAAAAAAAGAGAGGCACGGCCAGTAGCGCGCTAAAAAATCTCTCAAAAATAGTTTGTGCCGTAAAAATGGCGCCGAAGAAGATAATCACTAAAGGCACTCCAAAATGTAAGCCTAATTCACTTAAGTTAGTTCTTATTATCGGCGCTTTGACTAATTTAAAAGGATAACTTTCAACAGAGATTTCTTTTTTCATTAAGAACAGAGAAATTGATAAAATTAGCAAAAAAGAGAGAAGAACGAGCGCGTTTTGAGAAAATTTTAGCTTATCAAATAGCTCTGACTTTTTAATGTTTTTTAAAGATTTAAAATTGACCGCCGCGAATATTAGCGAGAATAAAAATATGATCCAAATAGGAGCTTCCCAAGCATTGGCCGTGAATAACCAGAGAGGCATGGTTATAAAAGCGAATATGGCGAGAAGAATATGTCGCTCCAAGGAGAAACAATGCGGAATCGCTCTTGATAACAATAAAAAAGCGAAGGGTATAAAACCTAAATTCAAAAAATGTGGGTGAAGATCTCCAAGCAGAAAAGACCAAGCTGGAAATTCATTAATTGCTCCCTTTATTACCCTTGAAGGCCCCCACCAATTTTTGTCTTCAAGATAAAAATGCTTAATGCCAGAAAAATTTGAACCAACAGCAATAGCAACCGTAAAGCAAAATGAGCTAATTGAGTTGAATTTGAGAACAACCTTAAGTGCCGCATAAATAGAGCTTGCATAAAAAGCTAGAGAGAAAGCCGCTAAAGAATGGTACACAACCCATGTTTCAATTTCGAGAAGGTTGCTTAAGACCGCCCCAAATCTATACCAATATATGTAGTACCCAAGCCTTTCTCCGGCAAACCAAGGCTCAATTGGGAAGGTCGGATTGTTAATAACTGCGCTTAGTAAAGAGTAATCTCTCAGCCTTTCGCCGATCGGATAAAAATCTGGCCATAAAAGGCAGAGCTCATAAAAACAAACGTAAGAAATAAAAAATATGGTTAACGGACCGATTTGAAAGGCAAAATTTTTTTTTCTAAAAGGATTTTGAAAAGAAAAATTAAAAAAAAGAGCGACTAGCAGTTGTATTAATAATAAAGATATGTAAATCGACAGCTTGAAAGAAACCGACAATTTGCTCAGCAAAACAGCCAACAAAGGAAGAGTTAATAAAGTTAAAAACGTGAACTCATATATTCTGCGGGTCAAAGTTGAGTAAAATAAGGCTATTAGAGAGATTGCTAATAGGAGAATCATAATTTGATTTTAAATAGATAACTTGAATTTTCCGACCAAACCACTTCAAAGATATTAGGAAAATCAAGAAACAACCTTAGTCCTTGATCTCCGTAAGTTGCTCGCTCCAATCCGCTAAAAACAAGGTAATTAATTTTATAATTTTTGATGATTTCAACCGCTTGATCGATAAAACTAGTTTGATAAAGCAAGCGCAAGTCATTTTGGCGCTTGTTAATCTCGTCTCGACTGACACCCCGTTGAACAAGATGATATTCCCAACCTAAAACAGTAGGCAGGCCAGTGTGCATGGTAATTCTAGTAAAATCTCCATAAGAGCCCCCGAATGCTTCGGCAATTACCGGCACTCCTTGCACCATTTTGTTTAAATATTGCACAATTGCGTTATCATTGGGCGAATATTGCGCGTAATAAGCTTCGCCGTCCAGTGTTGGACGAGGACCAGCAACCCTTTGAAAACGAGCCATTAAAACCATCAGGGATATCGCGCCTGCGAAACTAAGAAAGAGAGGTGCTGTGTAAAGCGCACTGCTGGCATAGCGAAAGAGAAAATCTTTTTCTCTTGAGGCAATAAGCAATTTTTGCAAACCGACTAAGGTGGCGATTCCTAAAAGAGGATATACGATATAATAGATTTTAAAAATCGTGTTCATCCTGTCAAAAAGATAAAGTTGTTCCGCTAGAATAATCGTTGAGCCTAAAGAGATAAGTAAAATTCCGCTAAAAAAAGATCGCAGATAAGATCTGTCGGTGATAACAAGCCACAACGTCCCGAAAAAAATTATAAGTGCTGCAAAACAAGCAATCTCGAAATTTGGCGGATTGAGAAGAGGAGTTTTTTCAGAAGCTCTAATAAAAATCTCTATTCGTGAGAGAAGGAATGCTAAACTAGAAATTATTAGCGCGAGCGACATTTTGACAACAGCTTTAAATTTATTTTTGGCGGCGAAAAATATTTGTATCATAGCCAAGACCATTAATGGCGCGACAAATTGTCCGAAAGCGGAAAAAGCTTGCCAAAAACGATTGAATTCTGGGGCTGTTACGAAACCTAGACCCGGGAGTGAATCGCCCCGCACTTTGATAAAAAAAGGTAAAAGTATGGGAGAAGCCGCTAGCGAGATGAAAAAAATATCTCTGATAGCTCTTATAAACACCCTTCCTATAGACCTGATATTTAATTTTGGCAGGGGTCGAAACAGGATAATAACAAGAGTTAATGTTGAATAAAAAAGAAAATCCCAAACGTTTATTGCCATTAACGCTCCGAGAGAAAGACCGGCAAGCAGTAATCTTCCAAGAGTAATAGAAGAAAATTTTATTCCAGCTCCTCCAATTAACGGAATTAAGAGAAACAAAAAGGCCATTGAAAATGGGGGCGCGATCATGTGCGGGTGTAAATCTGCAAACAAATATGACCAGATTGGAAACTCCGTGAAAGCCGGAGAGGTGAAAAAGCGGGTAGTTGCCCAAAATAGATCAAAAGAGTTCTTTGCTGGACTTGAATAAACATCCGATCCGCTTAAAACCAATCTGAACAACTCTAGATTTGCAGAAAAAACGGCAAGAAAAAGAGCTCCGAAAAATGCAAAAATTCTTTTTTTGGTTAATGTTGTTAAAATTGAATAAAGCGTGCTTGCAAACAGACCAGCGGCGCTTGCAACCGATAAATTATAACCAAATCGTGGATCAACACCGCTAAGCTTATGAACCAATCCCCAAAAGTAGTAACCAAAATAATAATATTTAAGTGGCATGCCGGCGGCCCAAGGCTCTTCAGCCGGAAAGTTTGTAAGTCGATTAAAATATCTAATAAAACTTAAATCCATTGGTTTTTCTCCCCAGTAAATTTCCGGGTGAAAAGCTAAATTAATTGCAATTGCAACGAATGCCAGAAAAAAAATCAATTCGGCGTAGAAAAGTTCTTTGATAATATTTTTTAGATCTGGCCGAATTTTTTTTCGAAGATAAAGAGTTGCCGTTAGAGAAAAAAACAAAAAGCCGCTAAAGATAATTTTTACTCTGATCGGGGAAAGTGGTAATGGAAGCAGAAGAGAAGTTGCCCATATAAAACAACCAACTAATAGCAACCCCAAAACCTTCGATATTCCAAATCCAAAATCATTGGAAAAACGCAAAAGGGTTAAATTGATTGGTAGGCTAATAAGCCCAATAAAAAAAAGAATTACCAGCCAGATTGCCGAATTATAAAGCGATTCCATCAATAATATTTTATTTTCCCTTAGGTATTTTAGCTATATAGCGATTGATCTGGGAGTTTATGCAAGAGTAATTTGCTTCTTTTCTTCGAAAATCGATCTATTCTTGCAAAGCGTCCCCTCAAAAGGCAGTATAATAAGGACGATTTTTTGCCTCGAGTTTTTCGCGAAAAGTCCATAAAAATAGGAGCGCCATGAACATAGATTTAAAAAAAACACTCGCTAAAAAAATTGCCAACCAGATTAAAGATGGAGAGATCGTAGGAGTTGGTACTGGTTCAACGGTAGAAGCTGTTATTTCTGAGATAGGCCTAAGAATTAGTAACGAAGGCATAAAAATTAGTGCGGTTCCAAGCTCAACCAGAACAGCTTTAGCCTTGCAGACAGCTGGTATTACCACTCTAACTTCAAGATATTCTGGTCAGTTGGCTTGGAGCTTTGACGGCGCTGATTTAGTAGAGAAGAGTTCTCTTTGGAGTTTAAAGGGCGCTGGAGGTTTGGCGATGCTTGGTGAAAAAATTATGGCGACCCGCTCCGAACGGTTTATTGTTTTAATCTCGGAAGAAAAGTTTGTTGATAAATTACAAGACGTTTCTGTTCCGATTGAGGTTGTTCCTCAAGCGATAGAGTATGTAAGGCGAGAATTGCTGAAAATGGGAGCAAAAAAAGTTGAGCTGAAGTTAGCCAACGAAAAACTTGGACCGGCTTATACTGAATCGGGTAATCTGGTTTTATTTGGTGACTTTTTAAAAATTAGCCGCGAACTTAATTTGTTAATAAAAAGTTTGACTGGCGTTGTTGAAACTGGTTTGTTTATTGGAGAAGTTGATGAAATTTATGTTGGCAAAGCGGACGGAAGCATAGAGCATTTTGTTGCCCAGGCTTAGCTAGCCGTTATTCTCGTTTTTATTGACTCTATCTGCGGCCATGTAAACCATCTGGTGTTCAGCTCGCAAAGAATTTACTATTGCCGCTAAAGTTTGTTTGGGAATGCTAACTTCTTTTGGCGGCTCATAGCTGAACTTTGTTTTTAAAGGATCAACGTACTTATCTTTATCATAAATGCTAAAGTGAAGATGTGGACCGGTCGCTAACCCGGTTTGGCCAACATAACCCAAGACCGAACCTTTATTGATAGAGCTATTTTTTTTAACAGTAGTTGCAATTTTTGATAGGTGCAGATAAGCGGAGCTATATCTTTCGTTGTGTTTAATCTTTACCGTGTAGCCCCCTTCCTTAGTAAAGCCAGCAAATTCAACCTTACCAGCTCCAACTGCCCTAACCGGAGTGCCACTAGGGGCCGCGAAATCAACCCCATTGTGCGCTCTAAACTTATGGAGAATCGGATGAAAACGGGCGTTTGTAAAGACTGAGGATATTCTAGTAAATTGAACGGGATACCTCAGAAAAAAATCCCCTAAAAGTTCGCCACGCTCATTGTAGTAATAACCTCGGTTTTTAATACCCTCTTTTAAGGAGGAGTCTTTGTTGTCCCTTTCTGCTCTTATGGCGGCGTAAAAATTACCTTTACTTTCAATTGCCGCCGCCAAGATTGGTCCAATTGAAATCAATTTTCCATCAACACTTCGCTTTTCATTAAATATTAGGGTAAACGCGTCTCCCTCTTGAAGATCTTTGTTAAACTCAACTCGGTCGCTTAATAAATCAACAAAATCATCAACTAGAGAGAAAGGCACGTCCATGTTTGATAAAGCGGCCGCAAAAGAAGATGTAATTGTTCCTTGAACTTTTCTGCGGAAATCTCCGCAGGGTTGATGTTCAATGATCGAGGTAAAGTCTCCCGGAACAAGTCGGGTGATTTTTAAAACTCTTCCCCCAGAAAGTTCTTTTATGATCTCATCGAGAAAACCTTCCTTTGAAAAAATATATTTTATCTCCTCTCCATTAACTAATCTGAGCTGTTCTTTGGGCAATGCTAATAAGTGTTTAAGTAAACTTTTCCGTTCTTCTGCTATGGTGGTAATCTTTTCTATAATTGAGGAGAATGTGTCGTTAGGAAGAACCTTGTAAAACTTGTAATTTGAGCTATTTTCAAGCTGTTTAATATTGTTTGAATAGTTATCGATTGGTGAAAACAGAAGAGGCTCCTGGTATTTTCGATTAAGATCGCTATTTGTGTTATAATACTCTCTAACACGAGCCCTATTTCTTCTTATGTTAAGCTTGCTACTAATACTGCTTTTAGAACCACCGACCCTGAGATCGTTTATGCCAAGATTAACCTGTTCATTTTGGTTGTTAGTATAGTATAAGAACGTTCCAGCAAATAGAAAAACTAAACCAACTAGAGAAAACCAAAAACGAGGCGAGAAGCCAACAACAATTTCGGAGCTTTTTTCTAACATCTTTTTATTTTAGAGTTACAGAAATTGAATGCGCAAGTTCAAAAAGAGCACCTAATGGCGGTCGGGCTTGATATTGGACAAACCAGAACGGGAGTCGCTAAGGCTTTTTTGGCCGAAAACAAAATCATAATTAAACCATTGAAAATACTCAAAAATCCTAAAAGTAACGATCTTTTGTCTGAACTGCGAAAGTTTAACTTTGCCGAGCTTGTGATAGGCCTTCCTCTTGATGGTTATGGCAATGAGACTGAGCAATCGGTAAAAATTCGCAACATTGCTCGTCGTCTTCAGCAAAGATTGCCGGCAAACTCTTCGGTTATTTTACATGACGAGTATTGTTCGAGCGAAACAGCTCGTGAAAGGCTTGATAGCCTTTGTATGAAAAGAGATTATTTAGATGATGTTGCCGCGGCCGTTATTTTAGAAGATTATTTTAAATTGTTAGGCAAAAAAACACTATTTGTTTTGTGAAAAGAATTTTTAAAACCGCTATAATTTTTTTGGTGCCAATTTTTGCTTCTTTTGTTGCCTTTGTGGCGATGAAATTTGCTTTTATTGAACCGATAAATCCTTATGACTCCGAGGAGGTTCTTTTTGAGGTTGCTCCGGGAATGACTCTTAAAGAGATCTCAAAACGATTAGAGAGAGAATCTTTTATTCGTTTTTGGTGGAGCGTCTGCATTTTGGCGAAGATCAAAAAAGTTGATAAGCAGATCAGAGCCGGAGAATATCAGCTTAGAAGATCTTTTGGACCTCCAGAGATTTTGGCGTTGATAATTTCTGGCAGGCTATACGAGCGAAAAATAACCTTTAAAGAGGGGGCATCAATCAGGGACTTGCCTCAATTGGTTCAGGATGTCGGGCTTTTGCCCGGAGCGGAGATGGAAGCCGCTCTTAACAATTTAGATATGGTCAGAGAAGCTGGTTTGCCAGAGAGCGCCAAGTCTTTTGAAGGTTATCTTTATCCGGAAACCTATTCTTTTTCTAGGCCTACAACCGCTAAACAGGTAATTTGGACAATGCTAAAGGAGGGCGAAAGATATTGGAGCCAAGAGTTTACCAAACAGGCGGCTCTGTTAAAAATGACCCGCTATGAGATTATGACATTAGCTTCAATTATAGAAAAAGAATCAGGCGTCAAGCTTGAAGAACAGCCGTATATCTCAGCAGTTTTTCACAATCGTTTAAAGCAGGGAATGAAACTTCAAGCCGATCCAACCGTTATTTATGGAATAGTAGATTTTGATGGTAATCTTACCAGAGCCGATCTTGAGCGCGATACGCCGTATAATACCTACACTAGATTTGGATTACCTCCCGGACCAATTTGTAATCCAAGTTTGTCCGCGATTAAGGCGGCCCTTTATCCTGCCAAAACCTCGGCGCTTTATTTCGTGGCGGATGGTTCTGGCGGGCATGTTTTTTCCTCGACGCTGGATGAACATAATGCCGCCGTTAGCAAATATATTTTAAGGCGATGAGCCTAGAAAAACAAAAAATTTTTACCGAAGCTTCCTTTCGACTCAAAAGAAAAGAGATCTTTGAGCTTAGCGGCCGCTATTTACCTATGGTTGCCGGAATTCTTTTGCTGGGAGCGACGTTCGATTTTTTCGGTTATCAGGTCCCATATTTTTTATTGTTGCTTGCCGTGGTGGTGCCGCTAGCGATTTTGATAATTTATAAGGTAAAAAAAATCGGAAACAAAGAGGTTTCCCGTGAACTTGACGACCGTCTTTTGGCAAAAGAGAGATTTGTATCTCTCTTGGAGCTTGCCGAAAAAGGAGTTGGCGAGTTTGATCAGGTCCGCTCACAGCTTATTGCCAATCAAATTTCCGGTCTTGTTAACGAAATTGATTATAAGAGTTTAAAATTTGAGATATCTGATAATGCGCGCAAAGGGTTTTATTTTGGGGGAATTTTATCGGTGATTTTTTTCTTTTGCTTGTTTTTTGCTTCGATTGATTCCTCATTAATCAGAGAGATAGAAAAATTAGCGAAACAAAATTTAGAACTTTTGCCGGAAGAAATTAAAGATCAAATTGAAGATTTAAAAAAAGAGATCAAGTTAGAAAATTTTCCGAGCGCCGCTGTTAAAGCTGGCGAATTGAGTAAAAAAATTAGCGCCATAGATCAAAAACAACAAAATTTAAAAAAAGAAGATCCCACCATAGATGGCAAACAGATTGATGGAGGAGATTATAAAAGTGGACAGAGATCACCTTTGCCGCTGGCTACGACCACACCTACGATTACCCCAACCATTGAGTCCGAAAATTTACCCAAGGAATATGATTTACAAAACAGCGAAAGCGCTAAAAATGATCAAAATGATTCGAATAATAAGAGAGATACCAGCTCGGGGCAATCGACTGGAGAGCAAGACTCCCTTAAGCAGGAGAATAAAAAATCAGACGCTTCCAAATCAAAAAAAGGGGTTGATCAAAATGGAGAAAAAAATGAAGAGCGGGCTAACGGTGGCTCTAAGAGCGGGAACAATTTAGAAGGCGATCGGGAGGAGCAAAAAAATCAATCACAAGAGAGCGGTGGTGGAGAAAAATCACAAAATCAATCAGAACAAAGCAAAAATGCTGAGAGCAGTAGCAAACAAACCGAGCAAAAACTAGAGCAGAGTGGTCAAAAGGGGCAAGCCAATAAAGATAAAACCCAACAAAAAGGGGGAAAAAATGGTGGTTCTTTACAGGATCTGGCAAACAAGCTGGAACAACTTAAAGAACAACTTGCGAGGCAACAAGCTTCTTCCTCTCAGAATACTAAAGATTCAGAAAAAAATCAAGAAAAATCGGATCAAGATGGTCGGGGTGGCGCAAATGGAAGCGGTCAAGATCAACAGAGCAATAAAGATAATTTAGACGAAAATAAATCTCAAAATGGAGCGGGTGCAAACGACAATCGACCCGGGAAAGATCAAAATAAACAAGGCAGAGGAACGTCTGAGAAAAAAAATGAACCTACCAATAAAGATAATAACCTGAAAAATTCTGGCGATGGCGAGGATGATCATAAAAAGCAAGAGAAAAACGGAAAACAGGATAAAACAACTTCTCAGAAAAACAGCCCTGCAAAAGGAGACAGACCAGAAGAGCATGGAGGCACTAAGGGCGAAACCGACTCAACCGAAGATAGCGATCTCTCAAAAGAGCGGGATAAGGCCGAAAGGAGTTCTATTGGCAAAGCGGATGAAAAAGTAAAACGCTTTGACGAATTTGGCGAGCCGTTTGGCGGATTATCAGGGGAGAAAAAATATCGAGACGTTGTGATTGAAGATTCAGGTGAACCAATTGATCCGACCGCCGAGTTGTCGGATACTGGCAGGGAAGTCGAAGCTGGCGAGCTTAAAGAAGAAGGGAAGAAACCAATTGTTAATAGAGAGCTGAGCAAGCCAGTGCCTTTTGATTTTAAAAGAGAGATAAAAATACCTCTTGAATATCGAGACGTTATAAAATAAAAAATGGTGGCATGAACAATATAGTAGGAGTTGAAATTAAAGAGCTAAAAACACACCGTGACGAAAGAGGCTTTTTCAGGGAACTTATTCGTTTTAATGATCCGTTTTTTTCTCTGTCGAATGGTAAAACCTTGGTTAAGGGGGAGGATTCAATAAATCCATTTGCTCAATGGAGCCATAGCAAGATGATTAAAGACGTCGTTAAAGCGTGGCATTACCATCACAAGCAGATCGATTGGTGGTATATATCTGGTGGAGTGGTTTTGGCGGTTTTAGTTGATTGGCGCGAAGAAAGCCCGACTTACAAAAAACGCATTGAACTTTTGATGGGCTGTGGGGATAGTAAGTTTTTAGCGCCACCTTCTCTTGGCACAGAGATAAAAAACATTGAAAGCCAAATTGTTCGCGAAATATGCGTTAAAATTCCGCCGGGAGTGCTTCATGGCTTGCGCGTTCTGAGCGATTCCGCCGAAATTATGTATATTACCAGCGAAATTTATGACCCTAGCGAAGAGGGGCGACTGCCTTTTGATTCCCCAGAGGTTGGCTTTGACTGGGGCGAGGGCGCTCTGGTGGTTGATAATGACAAGCGGTTTTTTTTGCCAAAGTCTGAAAGAAGGTTGCTTTACTAAATAAAAATTTACAGCTCGCCTAAAATAAATTTTTCCTGAATTGTCACCCCTTTTCAACGAATAAGGTTATTAGATTGTCCTGATATTTCGCTTGAAGCCAAGGAATTTGCCCGGCAAGCTCAAGTCGCTTTTCATCTACCGAACTTACTATTAAACCCTCAATCGCGAGCGCTTTGTAATCTTTGAAAATTGCTCCTTCCAAAAAGGAAATTTTTCCATCAAGGTATTTGATAAATTTGTTTTTTCTGTAGAAAGCGAGAGCTGCTTTGGGTTTTCTTGAAATATTTCCGTGAACAATCGGTGTTTCGTGAACAGTTTGGTTAAGCAGAGCTAAATCTTGGGAACTAGAGATGTCGTACAGAGCGTCAAGCTTAAGCTCCTTGATGTTATTTAAAAGGGGCGATATCGGCAGTTGCATCGTTGGCGATTTTTGAGGGAAAAACTCTATCAAGATTAAAAATAACCAGAAAATTAGATAATTTTTTTTTAAAGAAATTTCCCTCGCAAGCCGACAAATCGTTAACATTAAAAGCAATTCTCCAAAGATTGCCAGTCGAGCCGGCACCGAAGGGAAAAATGGCAAATGTTCAGCGAATAGTTGCCAGATATAGTTGGTGAAAAAAACATTTCCTGAGAGTTTAATTATTGGACCAAGCGCTAAAATAAAAAACATCAATGAGGAAGAAAATAAATATAACGTCTGAGATGACTTACTGCGCCAAAGCAACGATCCGACTAAAATGAGAAGACTAAACCCTATGTATAAACCTCGTTCGGCGGAATTAAGCTCGCTCGCCGAACCAGCGATGGCCTGTCTTGGTTTGCTAAAAAAATATAATTTTTCTCTTTCAATAAAGTTAATTAAACGGGCAGAGTGGATTTCAGCGGAGTGGTTTTCTTGAAAGTTTCCCGAAAGAGTATCTTTGCTTACGTTAATTAAATAGGGCGAAGCAAAGAGCATTGCAAGCACGATAATTAAAGTGAATCTTATACCAAGCGAGTAAAAAATCTTTTTTTCTTTTTGAGCGACAAAAGGAGCGCTTAAAACAAGAACAAGCGCCGTTAATATTCCGAACAAAGCGATAAAATAAAAATAGTAAAGATTGATTACGGTTAAATATCCAACAAGAGTTGCCGCTAGCAGGAAAAGAATTTTTTTGCCACTTACACTTAGAGCGGCGGCAATAGCTAGCGGCGCCGGAAAAAATCCCAAGAAATTTAAATGCCCTCCTTCTAAGTGTCCAAGAAAAAAAGGGTGAAAGCTAAATGCTAGCGACAAGACCAAGCTCAACCAGAAGTTTTTTGAAAAAATATAAAATAGTGCGTAAGCTGAGATTCCGTTGGTGACAAAGCAGAAAATAATGACCAAGTTAAAAATATCGGCGATAGTAAAATCTTTAAGAAGTATGGCGGCGGGCAGAAGCAAACCTTCGGTTAGAGTGTGCAAATAAAGCCTACTGCCAAAAGGCCAAAAAATGTAATCGGAATAATGTATGGAGTTTCCAAATTCAGCTACCCTTTCTTTTAGCCACCAGATGTTCCAAAGAAACTGAAAGGCATCTGGATAAGTGGCAAGAATGTTATTACTCGAGGGATATTTTTGAAGAGCGCAAAAATAAAAAAGGGTCGATCCAAAAATTAAGAGTAGCGCAAAAATCCCTTTCATGTTTGTTTAAAGTAAAAGTAGTTTTTGAATAGAATTAAATTACCCGATAATATTTATATAACTTAGTTTGCGTTTTGCCTTATCAACAAGGTAAATTCTGAGGCTTAGAAAAGAACTTAATAATATTGGCATCTTAATATAAGTCTTTTAAATTTTGCTGTAGAAAGGCTAACTATTTTTACATATGGACGTTTTTAAAAGATTCTTATTGCTGGTAAGTTGTTTTGTGATCTGCCACATAGAAAAAGGACTTGCTCAGCCGGCTCGATGTGTTAAGGGAGTTAATACAGTTAGTGGATTAAAATCAATCGACATTGACGATCTCAAAACGCGCTTAGGAGCGAAAACAATTCGTTATTGCATAGAAATTGGAGGTGGTGTCGATCAAATGAGCGAAGCTCAATATCTCTTGGCGTTTAATCAGATGGTCGATCAATTTGAAAGCGAATTATTACCCGGTTTAGTGGCAAATGGCATTAAAGCTATACTTTGTCTCGGCTCTCCTCCCGGAGGATTCGTTGATCGCTCCTCAAGGCTTCCACAGCACCGAATTTTTTCCGCTCCTTGGGCGCAAAATACTTTAAAATCAATATGGGAGATGCTTGCGGTGCGCTTTAAGGATCATCCGAATATTGTTGCTTTTCAACTTGTGAGCGAGCCAGCAGTCGGCTCTTTCATTCCGGTTGGCTTACAAGGGTGGTACGATCTGCAAGCAGAGTTGGTTAATATCGTCAGATCGCGCGTGGCAAACAAACCAATAATAGTTACCTCTGAATATTCACAGGCTACCCGTCTTTCTCGGATAAAGTTGCCCGCTGATTCTGGTCAAATTTGGTACGCAGTTCATTTTTACAACCCGTATAAATTTTTAAAACAAGGAATAGAATCTCGCCCTTATAAGATCGCTTATCCATCAAGCTCTGCTAATTTAAATATGGTGCTAAAGTCGATCAGCAGGATAACCGCTTTTGCTAGAAAAAAACGGGCGCAGATAGTGATTACCGAATTTTCGACTACACGCTTTGCTCCGAAAAATAGTGGGCTTAACTACCTGCAAGACGTGCTGGCTCTTTTTAAAAAAAATAAATTTGGTTGGATTTATCATGCTTGGCGTGAGTCGGATTATTGGAGCTTAGAACTGCCAGCCCGCGAAGATAAGCCAAATGCTTCCTTTACCAAGCGCGCCACGACTATTAAAAAATATCTGCGCGGGTCAGGTTGCTGAGTAGTAATCAAACTGTCAATAATGCTCTAAAAACCCTAACAAAAGTTGTTTTTAGTTCCCATACAAAAAACTTACTTCAAATATAATTTGAGATAAGCTTTTTAATGATTTAAGATAAAGCAAAAAGCTTTTTACTTTTATAGTTAAATTCTTCCAAAAAAGGTGAATTTCGAGATTTTTCCTCAGCTCATCCTTAACTCGTTGATAGCGGGGAGCATTTATGCGGTTGGAGCCGCTGGTCTTGCTGTAATTTACAGCTTATTTGGTTTTTTTAATTTCGCTCATGGCCAAGCAATGATGCTGGGAGCGTATTTCTTTTATCTATACAATGTTTTAATCGGAGCGGATATTTTAGCAACCATAGTGTTATTTTTATTTTCAATAATAGTTTTTTCTCTGATTATTTTAAAAATTTTTATTTTGCCATTTAAAAAGTTTCATCCAATACTAACTTTGATTTCGACTCTTTGTTTGGGAGTCATTATAGAATCGCTGGTTTCGATCTTTTTTGGCGTTAACGTTAAAACCTTTGCTGGGTTCGAAAATCCCAAGAGCATAGAAGTTTTCTCGTTTTTTATTACTCCGCTCCAAATAAAAATTATATTTTTTAGTTTGATTTTTATTGGCGCATTGGCCTTCTTTTTTAATAGCTCCTCTTTTGGCAGGTTATTTAAAGCGCTAGCTGAACGAGAAACCGTTGGGGAGTCTCTCGGAATAAATAAAACCAGTTTTTTTTACTTTGCTTTTGCGACGGCTATTTTGATGGCGGCGATCTCTGGAATTATGCTTGGTTTTGAAACTAATTTACAACCGACAATGGGGCATGCCCATACGCCAAAGGTTTTTGCCGCTATGTTGCTTGGCGGCGTTGGAAATCTTTGGGGCACTATAGTTGGCAGTTATTTTTTGGCGTTGATTGAAAACATCGTGGCAGGAATTGATTTGTATGGCTATTCTTTGTCCGTAAGTTTTAAGGATTCAGTAGCGCTAATTTGTATAATTTTAATTTTACTCTTTAAACCTACTGGTCTTTTTAGAAGATGTTCCCGAAATTTATAAGAAAGAATCAATGGAATATTTAACGCATCTTTTGATTATTATTTTAATTTATTCTTTAAGCGCCCAGGGTTTTAATTTGGTTTTTGGGCTTGGCGGACTATTTAATTTTGCTCATATTGCTTTTGTGGCGATTGGCGCTTACGTGGCTGCTATCTTGTCGACCAATTTCGACGCTCAATGGTATATCGGTTTGTTTACCGCTATCTTAGTCGCCTGTTTAGTTTCTTTACCTATTTATTTTTTAACATTTAGACTAAATGGGGATCATTTTGTTCTTGGCAGCTTTGCTCTGAGCTCTCTTATTTCAATGGTTATTGTCAACTGGAGAGAAGTTACCAAAGGTGCTCTTGGAATTGCCGGCATTCCAAGACCAAGAATTTTTTCAATTGAACTAAACAACAATATACAATTTTTGTTGTTCGTTTTTGTTTTGGTTCTTTTTAGTTTATTTTTTTTATGGTGCTTGTTTCGTTCTCCCTTTGCCAGAAAGATCCGTTCAGCCAAAAGAGAGATAAGTTATTCTTTGGCGCTTGGAAATAATGTTTTTCTAACTTACGCTTTATTTTTTATTCTTTCAGCTGTTTTTGCTAGTTTGGCTGGCGCGATATTTGCTTATTATTTGAGTTATATTGATCCTAGTTCCTTTGTTCTGGCAGACATGATCTTTATTTTGACGATTTGCGCGGTTGGTTCTCCCGGATCTTTTTGGGGATGTCTTGGGGCGACGCTTTTTTTAGTGATCTTGCCTGAGTTTTTAAGATTTATTCCTCTGCCGCCCGGAGTTCTTGGTCCGCTTAGGCAGATTTTTTTCGCGGGAATTTTGTTTATAATTTTATATTTTCGTCGCGCTAAATTTTTACCCTACGAAAGAATTGTTTAAAACTTGTCAAAATGCAGATTGATCAAAAAGGTAGTTCAAGAGGCGACAATAAAATTACTCTCGAAGTAGAAAGGTTGACCTTAACCATTCAGGGTTTAAAGATATTAGATAATATCTCTTTTAAGATATGTCGCGGAAAGACAGTTGGAATTATTGGGCCTAATGGAAGTGGCAAAACATCTCTTTTTAATTTATTAAGTGGTTTCTACACTCAAGATACTGGCATTATTAAGTTGTATGGAGAGGAAATATCCAATTTGCCTCCGTATGTTAGAGCAAGGCGCGGGCTAGGGCGAACTTTTCAAAATTTTGGAATTTTTCGCGACATGACCCTTTTGGAAAATATTATTTTGTCATTGGAGAGCAGAAAGGGAGCTTGGCGTTCTTTTTTCCCGTGGAGCAAAGCTCATAAAGAAAATCGCAAAGAAGCTATGGTTATTTTAGGAGGCGTTAATTTAGAAAACAAGGCAGATGAATTGGCTGCGAATCTTTCCGGAGGGCAACAACGTCTTTTGGAGCTAGCACGAATAATGGCGCTTCAATCTCAAGTTTTGTTGTTAGATGAACCAACCGCTGGCGTAGCTCCCAAGCTGAGAGAAGCTTTGGGAGAGCAAATTTCTCTTTTAAAGGAGCGTGATAGAACTATTTTAATTATTGAACATGATCTTGAATTTATCGAAAATTTTTGCGATCAAGCGATTGTTTTAAACAACGGAGTGATACAGGCAATTGCCAGTCCGACCGAGCTCAGAGAAACTAATCAATTAAAATGGTAGGTTTTTAAAAAAGACTCGAGAGCAGATCATTTAGTTAAAAAATGTTTCAAACAAAGTTATTATCAAAAATTATTTTTATATTCTTTTTGAGTTATTTTTTATTTTGCTTATCTTTTACTTTTTCATCCGGAGTTATTTACAAATTTCCCGTTAAATCTCTTTATCCAAACGTTGGAGGAATTTCTGCCCAAGGATGGACTCTGCCAATTGCGACCGTTAGCGACGAAAGAATATTTGGCTTTTCGGCAGAAGCTGAGTTTTATCTTGATAGTGAGCGAAAATTCGATCAAAGTTCGTTATTTGCCAATAACGGCTCTTCTCCAGTTTTGTTTAGAAACGACTCGATTGTGGCTGTTTCTGCTCTCGACTTTTTCGATGACTTTAAAGCCTCTTTGGGATGTCGCGAGGGTAAAGTTTCTCGAGGAGGGCGCTTAATAGGAGTTAAACTGTCTGCTATTAGAGTAATTCCGCGCGGGCTTTTTTTGTTGAAACCATCATTTGCTTTATTGCCAACCATTTTGCTCGCGGCGCTTTTATCTTTGCCGTTGTTTTTTGGGAAAGATGCTACAAGGATTCAGGTGCCAACAGCGGTTGGTGGAAGCTTGCTCGCTTTTTTTTTGACGCGCGCTTATTTGCCGGATAATTTGGGGGTGTTACTGCCGTTGTATTTAGCGGCATTCTTGGTGTTGATTGGATTTTTAATTGCCCAAAACGCCCGGCAATCTCCCTCCCCCGGAGAAGGAGCCTTTTTAAAACCCATTAAAAACCCTTTTGGTTTTGTTTGCATCTTGCTGATTTTGATTTCGTTGTTGATAAGACTAAATGGCGTTGATTTTGGTTTGCCATTTAAATACCACCCTGATGAATCAAGAAAAATCGCGATAGCGCTTAGAATGGTTGAAACTGGACAGTTAGATCCCGATTACTTTAGGCACCCTACTTTTTTGCTATACGCGACTGCCGGAGTTACCTATTTGAGCAACGCTATTTTTGATCTTCCGTTAAATATTGAAACTGCCGCGCTTTCCGGAAGAGTAGTTAGCGTTGTTTTAGGGTCGCTTTCGGTCGCTTTGTTGTATTTAATAGGAAGTTTTTTGTTTGGAACTTGGGCAGGAGCAATCGCAGCTGTTTTTTTATCATTAGCCCCTCTGCATGTGGTTTGTAGTCGCTATATTAAAGAAGACGCCGCCCTTTTGTTTTTTATTCTCGCAAGTTTTTACTTTGCCCTGCTTTATACCAAACGTCAAAAAATGCGAGACATTTTTTTGGCTGCGCTTTTTGCCGGCTTTAGTGCTAGCGCTAAATATTCCGGGATATTGTCATTGGCGCTTGTTGTTTTGGCGTTATTTAATAGTGGCATACCAAATCGACAGCAAATTACAACCCTTATTAAGTTTACTCCGATATTATTACTATTTTTTGTTCTAGGTTTTTTAGTTTTTACTCCCTATTCTTTGATCAATACCTCTCGCTTTGTGAAGGACTTTTTAGGGGAAAAGGCGCACATGGAAAAGGGGCACGGAACAATTATTACTGCCGCTTCGCAAGCTTGGAGCTACCATTTGAAAGAGAGCTTATTTTTTGGAAGCGGATACGGCGGACTCTGTTTATTTTTTGTTTCTTTGGGTTTTTTTCTGGCAAAGCGAGAACAAAAGGGGATTATAATAGCCGGAGCTTTTGCGCTTTTTTATCTTCCGGCGGAGTGGGTAAAGGCAAAGCCAGCACCTCAACCAGAAAGATACGTATTGCCGTGTTTGCCTTTTATTTACTTAGGAGTGGGTTATTTTTTTCGAGAGCTTTCGGCTCTATCTATTCGCGCTAGAGGTTTCTTTTTGATTGCAATGACATTTTTTTTATCCCTATCATTAACCTACTCACTTGCCCATTCTTTTGCTATTAAAAAAGATACTCGGATATTGGCGGCAGATTGGATAATAAAAAATGTGCCTCGTGGAAAAACGATAATAATAGATTGGCGTTTTTATGGACCTTCCGTTAGAGAAGATGAATATAAGTTAATTGATCTTAAACGGCTTGGTCCGGGTCGTTTCCGCAAAGCTTTAACGGAAGAGGGGCTTAAGGAGTTGGCGGCTGATTACTTTGTTTTTTCAAGTTTTATTAGCGATCGTTATCTTTCAAAATATAGGCAGACATCCGATCTTGGAGATCTTTATCGGAGTTTTTTTGCGCGTCGTCAACCAGAGGTTGTTTTTGAAAAAAAATTATTTGAGTATGGTTTTCATAATCCTAAACTCGCGATTTATAAAGTTACCAACTAATGTTGATTCACAAAAAAGAAAAATTTAATGCCAACCTAACGGCAAATTTATTTTTTGGAACGATCATTTTAGTCGGGCTGTTTTTTTTCTACTTTCTCTGTTGTTCATTGATTGAAAACCAGAATTTTGCCTTTGACACCGATGAGGCTGATCATGCCAATGCCGCTTATAAAATTTATTTTGCTTTCTTAAATGGAGGCTTATTAGAATTCTGGGAGGCAATTAGGGATCAGGCATTTTATCCTCCGTTGTTTTCGATTGTTTCTTTGCCGATTTTATTGTGGCTTGAACCAACCGTTGTCAGTGCGCGAGCCCCAAGTGTTTTATTATGGGGAGCGTCTTTCGTTTTAATGGTGTTAACGGCCCGAAAAATTTTTACCGCCAAGCCCCTGTTTGGTTTGATTCCATTGTTGTTTTTTCTTTTTTCTCCTCTAATTTTGTCTAACGCTCCATTATCAATGTTAGAAACCCTGGGTCTTTTTCTGACCTCTTTGATTCTTTATTTGTCAACTTTGCACCGTACACTTTCGTTTTACGTTTGGGGAGTTGTTTTTTTTCTTCTAGCGATGGCTAAGTATAGTTTTGCCATTACAATTGTTCCCGGAGCTTTATTGGCATTGTCTCTTAAGGAGGAGGCAAAAAAAAATCTTGAGGACGAGAATTGTTCCAAGATTTCTTTTTCCGTTGATTATGTTGGCGGAGTAGCGTTTGTTTTTCTTTTGCTTTTGGGATCATGGCTTGCAGTTGTTGACAAGTCTCGTGTTTGGCATTTTGTTGTTGGGCACCCTTCTTATGTTTCGATTTTTTCTTGGGAGAATTTTTTTTATTATTTTGAGCGAATTATCGATGAATATAATAGCGTAACATTTTCTGGAGCTCTTTTGCTTTTTTTAGCACTTTCTGGAGGGTTTTTTAGTCGTTCTGTTCTTTACTGGCGACTAGCCGCGTTTTGCTCGGCTTCTGCCTTTGGAATATTATTTTTTAGCACTACCAATGAAGCTCGGCATATTATGCCGGCCATGCCATTTATCTATATGCTTGCTGGACTCGGAGCTGAAAGCTTATGGTGCCGTTTTAGAAAGAGTCGTCAACTATTGATTCTACTTCTGATCAGCGCTCTTTTTTTGCAAGCCATAAAAACTATTGTTGAGTTTAAAGAGATTGCCAAGAAAGAATTGGAAGGAGAGGATTTTTTTGTTGATGCTCAAAGAAAGATAATTGGTTTTTTAAAAGAACCGATTTTGGTTAATGGCGTGACCGATAGTTTTTCTTTAGAAGCTCTTCGTTGGTTTTTGAGCGTTTCTTCAGGCAACGGCTATAAAGAGACGAAAATTGATAGTTATCCTTTTAGGACTGATAAAAACAAAACAGCTAAAATTAGGGGAAGAAACACGATTCCAGCTTTTATTTTCTCCCAGATTCCTCTTGATTTGGAAAAGATCGTTGATAAAAAATATTACCAAACTTTTGTTTCCTTAAGATTTAAAGATCGTGGAATTTCACGTAAATTTTTGCCGGATTTTCAAAAATTTACAAGCTTTGTTGAAGCTTGCCAAGACAAACGGGAACTTGTTTATCCTTCATTAAGGGTTGTTATTTGTTATCCCTATCAACAGATGGTGGCAGAAGATCAGCCCAACAAAACCAATAATTGATATAAAAAAACTAAACCAAACTAAAGGAGAATGCCATCGCGAAAAGGCGATCTCGGTTTCTTGGCTTTTGGGGAGAACGTAAAACCTGCCATAGCCTCCGCGGTAAAGTTTTGAGCCGTCTTTGGCCTTGAAAAAAGGAGTATAAGCGTAGTTGATAAGCGTTATGCGTCCTTCGGTTAGGTGGCTTATCGACAAAACTGAGTTTTTAAGCCAAACGTAATTTTTTGCCAGTTGTGGCTTGAAAGCTGAAGCCGCGAAATCGCTTTTTAAAAATTCCAGCAAGTTTTCTACGATGTTGTTGGTTTGAAAATATTTTAATAGATCTAAAAAACGTTCTTGCTTATGGTCGGCTGGTTGCGGAAGGCGGTAAAAATCAAGTTTTTTTGTTGGTTTGTAGTCAATTGTGAAGTTTGGCAGAGGCAGAGAGATTTTTTGAGAGGAGTTGACAATTACGAAGCTAATTCCGTTTGGAAGATCTTTTTCGCTTTCTAGCTTAATTAGCTCAAAATTTTTGTAAAGCTCTGGTGTTATAAAAAATAGATACTCTAAGTCAGCAAAAGAGAGATTTTTATTTATATCTAAAAATCCGATCAAAAATTTATTTTTCTCTGCTAAAGTTGTCTTATTTGGGAGATCGATTGTGGCGTAGTAACCAAATTGCTTAAGATTAGCGCCAAGATAATTAGCCAATTCTTTCGCTTTGGTGGTGTTGGCTAAGGCTAAAGTTGAAATCCCATAATCTTTAAGGGCCGCGATCCCAATTTCAAAATTTTTTGGCAGTATTTCTAAATATGGCTTATCCGAGTAAATGGTGATATCGCCAAGCCAATACCCAATGGCGGCGGTATATTTGGAGATATCAGAGCTTTGAGTTAAAAGACCGTTTATTGATTCACGGTCACATTTTTTGGCAAGTAGAGAGTGAATGTAATGCGGGGTGTTTGTTTGATGATGACCGCTTGCTCTTAAATATTCAACCAACACTCTTTCTGAACCTGATGAATATTTTTGCTTGGAGCAGAGTTCGCCCAAAGTTTGATTTTCGTAAAAAAAACGAGAGTTACTATCTAAATTGCCAGCGTAATTTAACAATTGATTTGGATAGCAAATGTTTGTTGCTATCGAACTGATCAAAAGCATTAAGGTGATAGATTGAAGCAGTAATTTTTTACTTGGCCAGCAAGAAAAATCTGTTGCTATCTTTGATGTAAACGCCGCAAGCGCTCCAACCCAAATTAGTAGAGCTAATCCGGCAAAGCGGTAGTAGTGAATTGAAAACGAAAGAGAATAAACAGCCGTCTTACTGGCGGAAATTGATGTAAGAATAATTAGTCCGATCAGCCAAAGAGCTATGCGATAGTAATTTTGATTTTTAATTAAACCTATTGCTAGAATACTAAAAAGAACAATTGCGAGATGAATTGGATCAAAAGATATGAAAGGATAAACAAATAACTCGCTGAATAGTTCAGAAAAATCTCTTAATGGATGCCTAATTAGGAGCCCGAAAAAATCGGTGTAACCCTCGACGGTTGTGCCGGCTACAAATTCACTATAAAAAATATTTGGCAAAAACCAAAAGGCTGAAAGTAGCAGGAGCCCCAAAATGGAAAAGAGCGCAATGGCGCGCTTTTCTGCGCCAAGAATTAGCAAGCAAAATAGCAGAAATATCTGGAAAAATGCTGACAATGGATGAGACAATAAAAGCAGTGAGCCAAAAATGATAGTGACGACAAACCAGCCAAAGTTTGTTTGATTGATTCTAAGAAAAGATCCAAGCGATAAGAGCAAAAAATGCCATCCAACCGCTTGTGATAAAAGACCATTATGAATGATTGCCGCCGTTCCAATTCCAAGCAGTTCAAGATCATGATTTAAAAACCAAAAAGAGAAAGCCGTTACGGCAATCAATCTATAAAAAATCTCGACAAATGAGCTGGGTTTTAAAAATCCTGAAGCAAAAAAGTAGAATGAAAATGGCAAGCTGGCGCAAAGTAGGGCGCTAGCTGAGTTAATCAGCAGAGCGCTTTGATCTTCCGCTCCAAGCCAGTAGAAGATCAGGTTTAACAATGCTAGCGGTAGATAATGGAGGAAACCGTAGTAGCTGAAGATCGGATATCCAAGAAGCCAGAATCTATCATAGCCAAAGATGGTAAGTGATTTTAATCCTTCTGTGAGTCTTCTGAGTATTTCAACATGACCGGGCAGATCGGTTGAAGCGATAATTTCTGAGTGAAAATAATTTAAATATGAGTAGCAAAAAAATATAAAAAGAGTAGTAAGCCAAGCGATTTCAAAAGTTCTGCTATTTAGGATTGCTGATTTTTGTTTGGTCAAAATATTTATTTCTAATAGTTCAAACTATTCTTCACTTGTTTCGCCCTCTTCAAATAGAGAGAGATCGTCTTCATCTTCTGAGTGTCCACCAAAATTTTTCTCTTTTCGCTCTAGTTCTTCTTTTGCTTCTACTGTGTATTGAGCCTCTGGTCGGGCTCGCAACCGGGCAATAGGAATTTCCTCTCCGGTTAGCTCGCAAATACCATAAGTGTCGTCTTCAAACTTTGCTAGTGCGTGATCAATTTTTTGAAGTAATTTACGTTGTCTAGTCCCAAGTTTTGTAAGAGATTTTTGGGTAATCTCTAAAGAGGCATGATCGGCATCATCACCGCTAATTTCTTCTAAAGATTCCACGGAGCTTTGTTCAAGACTTTCGAGATCTTCTAAGATTTTTTTACGCTTATCTAAAAGAACTAATTTTAATTCTTCTAGCTCTTTTTTTCTTGATTTCGCCATATCGAGCTTTTAAGTAAAATTGAATTCGGAATAGGAGATTTTATGAGGTTTTGCGTCAAAAATCTATAGTTATTTGTTCGAAATATTTATCAATAAAATAAACTCTAAAACCCTTTTTTCGAAAGGGCACAAAAATCATTTAATAAGAAAGAGCCGTATTTTACCTTTGATGCCTTTAATTGTCGAAAAGAATTATAAAGATTTTATATTGAAAACTACAACAATAAAAAAAAATAATTTTTACCTGATTGCTTTAAGTATCTTAAGTATTCTTTTATCTGTTATAATCTCTCAACCCTTTTTTGAGGTTGATTTTGATTTAGCTTTAGCTCTTTATAAAAGCGTACATCAATCTGTTGGGGGCGATGTTGTTAAAAGTTCTCTGGTTGGCGCCATTTATCAGAGTGAAAACTTTACTATTTTTATCGCAATTTTCTGGTTATCACTTGCGGCTACAAGCGCTCTTCTTTGTTTTTTAATTCCTTCTAATAGAAGAGAGTTGCTTCAGTTATCCATAACTACAGCTTTAATTATTAGCTCTAGTTTTCTATTTTTTCCGACTATTGCCTTGCCATTTTTTGTTTTCACCATCTTTTGCGTTTTTAATAACAAAAAATTCTCCCTGATTTGCCTTTTCACTTGGTTACTTTCATTGCTAAGCGATCTTTGGCTGATAACTCCTTTTATATACTTATTAGGTTGGCGCAAATCGTCAACCACTCTGAGGCTGTTATTGGCTCAATCTTTGTTTTTATGTTTGCTTGGAGCGTGTAATCCTTGGCTATTAAACGATCCAATTAGCTTATTGTCGCACAACTATTTGGCGTGGTACGAGCAGCTACTGAATGCTAAATCTGTTTCAGAACATCTTTCAATTGCGCGCTCTAGTTTGGGCTTTGGATCTCCAATGCCTCTTTTTCTAGCCTTGCAGGCTGTTTGTTGTGCCGTTTATTTTGAAAGGTTACCAATTAATATAAAAATTTTAAATCTCTCTCTCTTTTTGTTGGCAATACGACTTAGTGCTTTTATCCCCATTTTTGGGATAGTAGCCTATTTTTCAAACTCGTTTTTTCAACAACCCCCTTCTTTAGTTGTAAATAATTTGCATTTGCAAAGAGTTGTTGCTTTGACTTTGGCTTTAATTAGCATTTTTTCTGGTGTAAAACCAGAGCTTGGGTACTCGTTGACAGATCTGCAAAATCTTTGTCGTAGATATTATACTAACAGAGCTTATCTTGAGCGACCCCCACTTTTTAAACCAGTTGAAATGGTTTGGTGTGGCGCTACTAATTATGAAGCGACCGCTTCGTTTGATTACGCGCTTCTTTTGAATATTTATTTTCGCGATCAATTTTCAAGTTTTCTGAAAAAAATTATGGTTTTAGATGGAGATTCAATTAGCGAGTTGAATCAAAAAGGAATCTATTCTTTTATCTCTCATCGGAAGTGGCCTTTATCAAATTATCTTAGTTTAATATCAGATCGCTCTGATTGGATTCTCTTTGATCAGGAGAACAGTTTAATAATTTTTAGCAAAAGACCTTTTTTGAATGAATAAAAAAATCTTTATTTTAACTTGGTTTTTTTGGGGAACGACTCTTTGGGAGAGTGGAATCAACGATCCAGATCTTGGTTGGCATTTGTTTGGAGGCGCTTGGATAGAGGCAAATAAAACCGTTCCGAGTGTTGATCCGATCAATGGACTTAATTTATTTTGGCATGATTACCATTGGTTGGCACAGCTCTTTATCTATCAGATTTTTAAATTAAGTTCTTATTGGGGTATTAAAGTTTTTTTTGGTCTAACTGCGGGCGCGCTGATGGCTTTGATTGCTTATAACGTGTTGTTGTTTGTTGACGAAAATAGAAACAAAAATACTTACAATTTTTTCTTTGAGCATTTTTTATTAGCGCTCCTTTTTGGAATGATTTATTTGGTATCTTCCTATCGCCCCAATATTTTCGTTCTGTTTTTTATAGCCATTTCTCATCTTTTATTATTTAAAGAAAAAAAAATTCGCCATGATTTTATAGTAATTTTTATTTTAACCGCGCTATCTGTTAACTTGCATGTTTATTGGATTTTTATTCCGGTCCTTTGGTTGATTTACAAAGTGTTTAGGGAAAAATCTCGGCGAGCATTGTTAAAATTTGGCATCTTACTTCTTGCCGGCTTGCTTTCTCCGTATGGAACAATAATTTCAGCGGCGGAGCTAGGAGATATTTATCTTATAAATTACACGCTCTTGCTTGATTATCTCTTAATGCCCGCAGAGGTAAAAAATAATATTTCAGAGTTAACCCCTTTATTAAAAGCGAATGGAGATGTTTTATTGGTTGGGTTTATTGCCGTATTTTTTTATCTCTATTTTTTATTGATTATTGAATGGGAAAGATACCATCACTTTTTATGGAGCGGTTTTATTGGGATTGCGCTTGTTTTGGGGGGAGTTAAGTATCTAAGTTTGGCCGCTCTTTTGCTTATGCCGACTTTGTCAATTGGACTACAACATATCAAGAGTAATCTGTCGTCAAAAATTTTAGATTCTAACTTTTGTCGTTCTATTTCTTTTTCTTTCTTGTTCTGTTGTTTCGCTGTTATTTTTGCGGCCTGTTCATTTCCAACCAGAGAGCAAACCAAACTTGAGATTTCTCATACGGCTCTAGGTATTTGTGAGAAACTGGCAAACTCTATCAAAGCTCAAGGTGGCGAAAGTTACTTGATAATGACTAGCTTTGATTCTGGCGGTTGGTGTCGTTGGGGATCTTATCTTGCGGCGCCAAAGTTAAATATTAAAGTTACCGCAGATGGAAGAACTCAGTGGGTTCAGCCAGCAAATTTAATAGATAGTTTTAATGCTTATAAGCTTTCTGAGGATCCATTCCAGATTTTAAAGAAATTTAAACCTAATTTTATATTACTATCGATGCAGTCGCCAATTTTTTATCTTTTATCAGAGCAAGAAACATTTTTTGAAAAGGTAGCAGAAGATAGGAATTATTTAATTTTAAAAAGCAACTTGTAACCTTTGGCGTTTTTTTAAGTCCTTAAAGGTAAAAAACAATAAAATCAAACGGTGTTATTTAAAATTTTAGTTGTTTCTTATCCATTTGATTATAATAGTTTTAACTTTTAGTTTCTCCCTAGATCTCCATAATTTATAGTCAAAAAATGTCATAATTGACAAAGTTTGTCAGTTTTACAGGCTAGTATGGGAATTTTTTTTAGTTTTAAGGGATTGATTTTTCTAGCTTTCGGCATCTTTCTAGTAATTGGCATAATGATTGCACAACTGGAAGTTGGTTGGTGAGTGAAAAACTAGGCGTGTTCTGATAGTTCTTACTAGAAGATGAAACCACGACCAGAATTCATTCATCTTAAGAAAAACTCTTAAAAGAAAATTTTTTAAGATTTTTATTTTTTAATTGACTTAGGAGATAAGGGAGTTATGAAACAAAAAGGTTTTACACTTATTGAGCTTTTGGTCGTGGTGGCCATTATCGGTATTTTGGCAGCCATAGCCATTCCTCAATTTGCATCATATCGTGCTCGTGGATTTGACGCTCGCGCCAAATCAGATCTAAGAAATGCTGCGACCTCAGAAGAGGCGTATTTCGTAGATAATGAGCAATATATATCATGCACTAACGCGACATGTGGAGCGTTATTGCCAGGCTTTGCTTTGTCAAATAGCGTTCTTTTGAGCATGGTATCTTCAACTGGTTACTTTACTGGCTTCTCTGCTCACCCAAGAGGAACAAGGACCGCTACTGCTACTGGCTGGCAATGGAATTCAGCCTCTGGCGGCGCTCAGTTCTAATAAATTTAGCGCTAGTTGTTGAAGTAGCAACGTTACTATATGTTAAACGAGGGAAGCCTTGGCTTCCCTCATTTTTTTATTGAACTTGTGGACTAAATAATTTAACTCTCTTCTCAGCACCCTTTCTGGCTGTTATAATTTGCTCAATAATAATTATAGAGATGAACCCCCAAAATTTAGCTAATGGGAAATAGTTTGCTTTTAACCGCGTTTTTTTTTATTTCGACATTAACGACGCTTTATACAAGTAGCAAACTTGACATTATAACAAGACGTGAAGGGCGGGTCGATGACAACAAGGCTGAAGTTTTGTATTTGCCTAGCGGTCGCGCGCTCGAATTAATTAGCTTTGGATATGATCATGCCGTTGGTAATTATCTTTGGTTTCATCTGATCAATTACTTCGGAAAACACTATAACCAAGATCAATACTATCCTTGGTTTAATCACATGTGTGATTTAATAACCCAGCTTAATCGTTCGGCAAAATTTATTTACGAGTTTTGCGCCACTATGTTAAGTTGGGAGATTGGCTTACCAGAAGAAAGCGATAAAATAATCAATAGAGGCTTGGATGTTTATTCCAATTATTGGCGTTTTTACTATTTGCGCGGAATGAATGCAATGTTGTTTTTAGATGATCAAGAAAAAGCCAAAGATGATTTTATTTTAGCTTCTAAGCAACCATACGCTCCTAATTTTTTGGCGCGAATTGCGGCTAAAAAAATCGCTGAATTAGAAAATTTTCAGGTAGCGATCGGCTTTCTCTCTGAGATGATTAATAACACAAACAACGAGCTAGAAAAAAAAGCACTTCAAGAAAAATTAAAACAACTTGTCTATGATCAAGGTTTTGTTGAGATCGAGAAGGCGCAAAAATTTTTTGAAAAAAGCTATGGACGTAAAGCAAATTCCATCCGAGAACTTCGAGACGCTGAACTTATCAAGGGATCTATTACCGACCCCTTTGGCGGCACATATTATATAGATAGTCAAACCTTTGAGGTTAAAAGCACTTCAAATTTACCTCGTTCTAAATTTTTGGCTACTGGTGGAATGATCGATAAAAAGCGGAGTAAATCTCGAAAATGATAGATACCAAGCCTTTAAAAATAGAATATTTAACATATGTTTATAGAAGTGATTTTTTGCGGCTTAAAAGATGCGCGGTTAGTGAGCTTTCTTTAGAAGTTGAAAACGGAGAGATTTTTGGACTGCTTGGACCAAATGGAGCAGGTAAAACAACAACAATTAAAGGGGTATTAAATCTTATTCGACCAACAAAAGGGCGAATAGAAATCTTTGGAAAAAACTCACGCTGGTCAGATGCTCGCCAAAAAGTTGGTTACCTTTCCGAACAACCATATTTTTATGATTATTTGACGGTGCGGGAAATTTTAACAATGTATGGCACTTTAGTTGGACTCAGTGGTGCTAATCTCAAAAGCGAAGTTAAACGAACGCTTCGGCTTGTTCGGCTTGAAGACAGGATCGACTCTAAAATGCGTTCGCTTTCTAAAGGATTAACCCAGAGAGTGGCAATGGCTCAAGCGATTTTAAATCGTCCCTCTCTGGTTATTTTGGATGAACCTTTTTCTGGTTTAGATCCGATAGGTCGTCGTGAGTTTCGAGAGCTAATTTTAAAGCTTCGCGATGATGGGGCATCAATAATAATTTCAACCCATGTTTTAAGTGATGTTGAATTACTCTGTGATTGCGCGGCTATTTTAGTTAAAGGTAAACTAAGAGGAATTTTTAATATAGGAGATCTGCCAAAAGGCGAAGCTCAAAGCTATGAATTAGTTGTGGTTGATCAGGTTAATCAAGCGATCCCTAAGGAATTTGAAGTTGCTGAAGAGCAAAAAAAACATCACCAACTTTTGATCTTAAAATTTAAAGAGGAAGAGTCTGCGAGGTTGGCTTTGACAGCGGCGATTAATAAAAATTTATCGGTAGTTTCGTTTAATCCTATTACCCCAAGTTTTGAAGATCATTTTGTAAAAATAGTGAATCAATAAATCGTTTTATGATGAAAGCGAATTTTTTACAACCGATATTAGCGTTGGCGCTGAATACTTATCGCGAATCGGTTCGCAGTAAAATCCTCTATTTAGCAATATTTTTCTGTTTTTTTTTGATAGTAGTTTCCTCTTTATTTGCCAAGGTTAGTGTTGGTGATGCCGCTCAAACGGTAAAAGATTTTGGTCTTGCGAGTTGTTCGATTTTTGCGGTTGCTTTTGCCGTGATTTCTGGGGCGATGCTTTTAAACAAAGAGCTACTTCGTAAAACTATATACAACATTCTTTCTAAGCCGGTTATGCGTTGGCAATTTGTCTTTGGTAAATATTTAGGAATGTTGTTGACGGTAGGGCTTTTGATTTTATTAATGACAGCGGGCTTATACCTTTATCTTTATTTGGTGTTTGCTCAGCTTGATCCCTTGATTTGGTATGGAAGTTTTTTTATTTTTTTAGAGTTGGTTATACTTTGTGCTGTTGCAATGTTTTTTTCAGCGCTAGTTGTTACCCCCGTGCTTAGCGGTATTTTTACTTTTAGTATTTTTATAGCGGGACGATCAGTCTCATATCTAACTCAATACTTTTCGCAACAAAATTTGAATGAGCCGCTAGAAGCGGTAATTCAGATGCTATATTGGACGCTTCCCCGGCTTGATAATTTAAATTTAATCAATGCGGTAGTGTTTGAAAATTTTGAAATTTTATCATTTGATCGTTTCTTCTTCTCTTGCTTATATGCGATCAGTTATGCTTTGGTAATGTTGATGCTTGCGGCTTATTTTTTTAAAAAAAGAGAATTTAATTGATTAATGTCCTTTTCTGATCGCTTTCTCGCAATTAGATCCGTTATGATGCCGAGGGACACTAACCATCTTGGTAGCATCTTCGGCGGACATATCTTAAGTTTAATTGACATGGCTGCTGGGCAACATGCGCGCGGCGTTTCTCCCAAAAAGTACGTCACTAAAGTGATGCGCGAGGTCGAGTTTATAGCTCCGATTTTTGTTGGTGATTCTGTTAGTTTTTACACCTCAACGGTGCGGATTGGTAAAACATCGATTACAATTAAGGTTGATGTTGAAGCCTTGCGAGGCGTTAATCATATTGAGACAATTAAAGTTACTTCTGCCGAAGTTATAATGGTTGCCGTCAATAGCAAGGGAAAGCCAATAAAAATTATCTCTCAGAAAAAATAGGCACACCTAAGTTTTTATAGGGATATAGTGGAATCGTTTGTTATTGCGCTATTGATTACTTGACTCGCTTCATAGGTTTGCTAATTTATCTTCGAAAGATGTAGTATTTAATCTGTTAATATATAAAAAACAGCAGAGAGGTTTTTCGTCTTAAGAGATCGAAGATCGCTCAATGGAAATCTTCAGCTTATTAAGATCGCTTGTCACCAATTACACTAAACAAGGTATTTGATATTAGAATATGGGCTTGGTTATAGTTATATTTTAATTTTTTATTAAAAAAGCAAGAGAGTTTTTAAAGTTGTTGTAATATACGCAAGTTTATGTTTGGTTTTATTGCTAAAAAGATCTTTGGAACACACAACGAGAGGTTTCTTAGATCCCTTACTCCCCTTGTTGCTGAAATTAACCTTTTGGAGAAAGATCTAGAAGCCCTGTCAAATGATCAAATTCGATCAAAAACTTCGAGTTTAAAAGAGCGAGTTTCTAAGGGAGAAAGCCTAGATAATTTAATACCAGAAGCTTTTGCGCTTGTCAGAGAAGCGTCTAAACGCACCTTAGGAATACGGCATTTTGACGTTCAATTGCTTGGTGGCATGGTGTTGCACAGAGGCAAGATTGCCGAAATGAAAACTGGAGAGGGAAAAACATTAGTAGCAACTTTACCGGCTTATCTCAATGCCCTTGCCGGCAATGGAGTTCATATTGTAACTGTCAATGATTATTTGGCAAAACGCGATGCCGAGTGGATGGGGCAGCTATATAAATTTTTAGGTTTAACCGTTGGTGTTGTGCACTCTGGTATGCGAGACGACGATAAGCGAGCTGCTTATCAGGCGGACATAACATATGGACAGAATAATGAGTTTGGCTTTGATTATCTTCGCGATAATATGAAATTTTCTTTGTCCGAGCTTTATCAGCGAGGACATTATTTTGGAATCGTGGATGAAGTAGATTCGATCTTGATTGATGAAGCGCGCACGCCATTGATTATTAGTGGTCCAGCAGAAGAGTCAACCGACAAATACTATGCTATTAATAATATTATTCCCAAACTTAAAAAAGAGGAGCACTATGAGATCGATTTAAAGTCAAAACATCCTCATTTAAATGAAGCTGGAATAGCTTTGGTTGAATCTTTGCTTAAAATAGAAAATTTGTACGATCCGGCAAATATAGAGGTTTTACACCATGTTAATCAAGGACTTAAGGCGCATACAACTATGGAGCGTGATGTTGATTATGTTGTTAAGGATGGGCAAATTATAATAGTTGATGAATTTACTGGTAGACTTATGCCGGGGCGCCGCTGGTCAAATGGCTTGCATCAAGCAATCGAAGCCAAAGAAGGTTTAAAGGTGCAACGTGAAAATCGCACCTTGGCCTCAATTACCTTTCAAAATTACTTCAGAATGTATAAAAAGCTTTCTGGAATGACGGGATCAGCGGACACCGAAGCAGCTGAATTTAAATCAATTTACGGCTTAGATGTTATTGTGGTGCCGCCCAATCGACCGATGATACGAGAAGATTTGAGCGACTCCATCTATCGAACAAGGGTTGAAAAATATAACGCTGTTGTCGAAGAGATTGAGCAGGCACGGAAAAAAGGACAACCAACTTTAGTTGGAACTATTAGTATAGATCAAAGTGAAAAACTCTCTTCGCTTTTAAAAACAAAGGGAGTTGAGCACAATGTGTTAAACGCAAAACATCATGAAAAAGAAGCAGAAATAATCGCTCAAGCTGGGCGTTTTGGGGCGGTAACGATTTCCACCAATATGGCCGGTCGTGGAACAGATATTTTGCTTGGCGGAAACCCGGAGTTTTTGGCTCAGCGAGACGCGAATACAAAAAACAGAGAAGATAGCAAATATCAAGAAGCTCTTAAAAAATATCAGGAGATATGTAGCGCGGAAAAAGAGAAGGTAATTGCTAGTGGCGGTTTGTATGTGATTGGAACAGAACGCCACGAATCTCGCCGAATTGACAATCAGCTTCGTGGTCGTTCGGGAAGACAGGGAGATCCGGGGCGTTCTCGTTTTTACATCTCCTTTGAAGACGATCTAATGGTGCGTTTTGGCATTGATCGCTATAAAAATATGATGACTAAGATGGGATGGGAAGAAGGCGCGGCATTAGATGGCAAACTGATTAGCAAGACAATAGAAACTGCTCAAAAGCGGGTTGAGGGTTTTCACTATGAAAGTCGCAAACACGTTACTGAGTACGATGACGTGATGAATAAGCAAAGACAAGTCGTCTATAATTTGCGCAACAGGATTTTGCGGGGAGATGGAGTCAAAGAGGAGATTTTAAATGGTTTAGATGATCTGCTAGAAGCTCTTGTTTTGCAGGAGTGTCCCGAAGACAAAAAACCAATTGAGTGGAATCTGAAAAAGGTTGCCGAGCGTTATAAATTTCTCTTTAATTCAGAGTGGCTTTTTACTGAGGGCAAATTCGATTCTCAGCAAGTGGTTTTTGATCATTTAAGACAAGCCGCGAGAGTTCGTTATGCTGAGCAGGAAAAATTGATCTCCGAAAAACTTCACGAGATAAAAAGAATTAACGAAGATCAAACTAGCGGTGTTACAATTAGAATTTCTAGAACAAGCGAAGATCTTTTTGAATTTAGCGCGATTGAGACCGAGACTCTCCTTGAAATGTTAGATTATTTTTGGAATATTCATATTCAAGATATGGATGAATTGCGCGAGGGAATAGGTTTAAGGGGCTACGGACAGAAAAATCCCTTACATGAATTTCAAAAAGAGGGGTTTGTTTTATTTCAAGGAATGCTTGAGCGTTTTAAAGAGACCGTTGTGCGAAAGTTGTTTTACTACGAAATTCCTTCGGCAACCGAATTATTATCTCATATTCAAGCTGAACAGCGCCGCCGGGCCGAGATGCAAAAAAAGATTACCGCCTCTCATCCAACCGAAAATCAATCAGTTGGTTTTTCGGACGGGCATCAACCTAAGGATCCGGAAGAACAAAGAAGAAAATTGGCTGAGCAGAGAAAAATACGCCGCGCTCAAAATCGCTAAAAAAGCTTTTTAGTTTTTATTGATTGTAGCCGACTCCAACGATCGCCAGAGCTCTTGATCAAGAATTACTCGCGGCACCTTGTTTTGTCCACCAAGTTTACCCCGATTTTTCATCCAAGTGTTAAAACTTCCGCTTGCAGTTATTTTTACTACAGGAGCTTTTAATCCAAATCCATTAGCATAATGGGCTTCGTAGTCCTCGTTTAGCGTGCAGAGCTTTTTTAATAACTCAGATTCGAAAGCGACGATCTCTTCTTTTGAGGGAAGCGAATCTCTAAACTCGACAATAAATAGGTGTCCGCCTTTTTCTCCCTCTTTAGCAGGATAAACTGGGGTAACGCTAAATTCGGCTACTTCCTTGTTTATAGCGTCAGCCGCTAGAGAGATGGCCTTTTCAATTTCATCACCAGTAAGATGTTCTCCAAAAGCCGATAAATAATACGAGGTTCGCCCAGTAATTAGCAGGCGTGGAGGATTAAGATCGATAAATTTTACCGTATCTCCCAATATATATGACCACAAGCCGGCGCAAGTTGTTAGAATCACGGCGTAGTTTATCTCTTTTTGAATGTTTCCAAGCCAGTGTCTGGTGGGATTTGATTTTTCTAGCTCTTCTAACGGAACAAATTCAAAAAATATGCCATGATCTAGAATAAGACGGAGTCCCTCACCGGGACCGCGATCGGCTATTGCTATAAAACCTTCGCTCGCTGGATAAACCTCTCTAAGTTCGGCGTTTGAGCCCTCTAATAAAGAGTGAAATGTTTTTTGGTAGTTTGCAAAGTTTACACCACCATGGACTAAAAGTTCTAAATTTGGATAACAGTTTGCTAGTTTTGGCGAAGCTTTTTTAAATTCAAAAACTTTTTTAAAAAAAATTAACAACCAGGAAGGTACGCCAGAGATCATGCGAATATCTTCTTGAAGAGATCCGGAAGCTAATTTTTCTATCTTTTCTTCCCAATTTTTAAGAAGCGCCAGCTCTGCTGGCGGGTAATACCTAAGGCGTGCCCACCATGGAAGATTTTTAACTGCAATACCGCTTAAATCTCCGGACACGATCCCCTCGGCTTCAACGGCCAAATCGGTACTGCCGCCTAGAAAAAATGATTTGCCACCAAAAATTTGGCTTTGTGGTTTGTTGTTAAGATGGTGAGTTAAAAGGTCTAAGCCGGCTTGTTTGTTTGAATCAAGCATTTCTCTAGAAATTGGTATGTATTTAGTGCGCCCACTTGAGGTGCCAGAGCTTACAGCGAAGTACTTGATAGGGGTTGGCCAGCTAATGCCAGAGATGCGCGGAAAAGAACTTTGCCAAAAATCTCTCCAAAAATCTTCGTAGCGTCGCAGAGGAACGACCGATTGATACTCTTTTATTGTGCTAATTTTTTTAAAATCGTGCAATTTGCCAAACTCAGTTTGGCTTGCGATAGACAGAAGTTTTTTGAGCTGACATTCTTGAACAAGCGCTGGATCTTGAGAGTTGATTTTTTTTGTTCTTTGCCAAGTATAAGTTTTTAAAAGAGGAGTTAAATTAAACATTTAATGTTCAGCTATTCAATTTTTTATAGTTAGATTATAATAAAAGCACAGTAATAGTTAAATAAATGGTAAAAATTCATAAAATATCGGGTTTTCCCGAACTTCTACCCAATGAAAAATTGATGGAAGATCGGATAATTTCTAGCATTAAAAGCATCTTTGAATTATACGGCTTTTCTCCGATTGAAACTAGAGCTGTTGAACCTATTTCTTATCTTAGCGGGCATGGCGATGACAAAGAGATCTTTGCTATAAGAAGAGCAACCGACGACAGTAGTTCTTCTACTGAGGAGCAGTTGGGGTTACACTTTGATCTGACCCTGCCTTTTGCTCGGTATGTTGCCGAAAATTTTTCAAAGATAAAATTTCCCTTTAAAAGATATCAACTGCAGAAAGTTTGGCGCGGAGAACGCCCCCAACGAGGACGTTTCCGAGAGTTTTATCAATTTGATTTAGATGTAATCGGCGCCGGAGAGCTTCCGCTTGCCGCTGAGGCCGAGATCTTGACCGTTTTTGCTGAGGTTTTCGCTAAATTTAATATTGGGAAAATAAAAATTTCGGTGAGTAATCGTAAAATTTTGTATGGCGCCTTAGAAGCTAGCAATATTCCTTTGTCTCAGTTTCCCAAAGTTTTTACGGTTGTCGATAAGATTCATAAGATTGGACATGCTAAAGTTGCAAGCGAACTTTCTTTTTTGTCACAAAAAACGGTTGATTTAATTTTAGAATTGGCGCAGATCAATTGCGCACCCGCCGAACTAAAAAATGTTATCAGCAAATATCAACTGATGGCGGAAAATCTCGAGCGCGGCGTTGAAGAGCTTGATTTGGTTTTCAGTTTAATTCCGATCAATCTAGTCGAGCTATTTAAGGTTGATTTCAGCATGGTTAGGGGGCTTGCTTATTATACTGGCACTGTATTTGAGACTTTTGTTGAGAATCACGAAGAATTTGGATCAATAGCTTCTGGAGGCAGATACGAGGATCTCGCTTCTCGCTTTATTGATCAAAAACTGCCCGGTTGCGGAGGTAGTATTGGCTTGACAAGGCTTGTTAGCTTGATACTCGAAAACAACCTTATCGATGTTTCTCGTGTTTCAGTAACGGATGTGGTTGTGACGGTTGAATCAGAGGAGCGTCGCCAGCTGGCAAATCTTGTGGCGGCAATTTTGAGAGAAAACGGATTAAACGTTGAGGTTTATTTGAAACCAATCAAACTTGGCAAGCAGATAGAATATGCTGAAGCTAAATCGGCTAATTGGGTGTTTTTTTTGCCGATTACAAAAGATTCAAAGATAGGGATTAAAGATTTAAAAACCAAAGAACAACAGGAAATTGCTTTTGATTCTTTGCCGAAGTGGGCTCGACAAATGCAAAATCTACCAAAATAAAAGATTTTGAAAATAGTCAGTTTTGTCTTTAAGAGTAACTCTAATTGTTTTTTTCTATTGTAAGCTATTTGTTTAAACTTAAATGCGATGCGAGTTGTACAAAAATTTTCTCCTAATTATTGCGAGCGGATAACAATTGATCCAAAATTCGTTGTTCTGCATTACACAGCTTGTTCGCTAGAAAAGGTTTTTAAGTTGTTTTTTAGAGAACCAAGAAAAGAGAGCGGGCTATCGGAAACTGAAAAGATCTGGCCATGTTCTCATTTGATCATAGATTATGATGGGACTGCTTATGAAATTGTTCCGACTTTTGGGAAGAAAGTCGCTTACTGTCGCCATAGTGGCGAATCCAGATATTTTTATGGGAAAGAGAGCTTTGAAAAATTTAATAATTTTTCGATAGGTATTGAGATCGTTAATCTAAATGGTAATATCTTTCCTTATACTGATTCTCAATATAATTCATTGAAGGAGACGTTTTTAAAACTTGCTCTTCTCTATCCGACTCTTTCAAATGTTGATCGAATTATTGGGCATGAACACATCGCTGGCTTTCGCGGTAAGGTTGATCCTGGCTGGATGTTTGATTGGGAGCGGCTTTATCGAAGTTTGCCGCCGCAATTTGGGGCAGCAAAATCGGGGCAAGTAAATAGGGCTCCGGTTTTGTCTAAGCGTTTACTAGATAGCCTGCGAGGAAAGGCCGATCCGACTAATAATGACGATCAATATTGGATAGATTTGAGCCTTTGGCTGGAAAAAGAGACTCACACCGAAAAGCTCGGCTCTTCTAGCTAAAAAGGCGAAAAAAAATTTTTATAGGGCTTTTAAAAACTCAGCCAGTTTTTGATCAGTTTTGAGGGCTAAATCGATTTTTTCCTTTGTTTCATCAATCAACTCAGCCGGAGCGTTATTAATAAAATTCTCATCAGCTATTTTGAGCTTTAAACTTTGAAGTTGTTTCTGATTTTCATCTCTGGCTTTTCCCAGTTTTAAAGCGAAAGTTTCAGCTGATACCAAGTTTGGAAGTTTAACGAAAACCAAAATTTCGTCTTGGGCACGAATCGGAATCCAGTGTTCATTAGAGTTGCGGGGTTCGCCAAAGGTAACCTCATCAATCGAAGCCAAATTCCTAATGATACGGAGAGTGTCTTCAGAGAAGAGGGAATTCTTTTTTTCTTTGGCATCAATCGATATGCTTAAATTGTTTTTGGCGGGAATATTCGCGTAGTGTCTAATTTCTCTGATGTTTTTAACGATTGTTTGTATTATCTCCACGGTTTCAACCGACTGATCGCAATAAAGAAAAGAATCGTGATTTGGCCAGCTGGCAGTTGCCAAAAATTTAACCGTTGTCAATTCTTCAAGAGCGCCGAAACTTTTTATTTTATCAAAAATCTCCTCAGTTACGAACGGAATGTATGGATGAAAGAGCTTCAAGATATTGATTAAAATCGTTAGCGAAGTTTCTAGTCCTATCCTCTTGGTTTGATTATTTTCTGCTTGATCTAATCTTGGTTTAATGATTTCTATGTACCAGTCGCAAAAATCTCCCCAAAAAAACCTAGTCAATTCTCCAAAGGCATGGGCGAAATTATTTATTTCTAAAAAGCGATCATGATTTTGGATAGTCGTTTTAAGCCTTGAAACAATCCAACGGTCTTCTAAAACTGTTGGCTTAGATAAGATTGCGAGCCGATCGTTGTTGTTGGCTAGTTGCATGGCGATAAAACGGGCGCTATTCCATAGCTTGGTAACAAGGGCTTGTCCTCTTTTGAATTGTTGTTCTCCTAGTCTGCAATCTTGTCTTCCAAGTGGGTATTGTTGCATCAGCGCCGCTCGAATTGCATCCGCTCCGTATTGGTCAAATAACGTCAGCGGATCAGGAGAATTGCCAAGGCTTTTTGAAAGCTTCTCTCCATGTTCGTCCCTAACCATTCCGTGTAGAACAAGAGTTTTGAATGGGACCTCACCGGTAAGTTCCAAAGAGGACATAATTATGCGAGCATCCCAGAAAAAGAGAATATCTCTACCAGAAATTAACCAATTATTTGGAAACCAAAATTCAAAATCTGCTGTTTTTTCTGGCCAGCCAAGAGTTGAGTACGGCCAAAGCTGAGAAGAAAACCAAGTGTCAAGCACATCTTCGTCCTGCGACAGTTTGACAGCTCCGCATTTTTCACAGGCTGATGGTGGTTCAAGCGCGGCGTTTGGATGCTGACATTGACTACAGTAATAAATAGGAATTCTATGGCCCCACCATAGTTGGCGCGAGATACACCAATCTTTTATGTTGTTCATCCAAGTAAAATAGTCGGCGCGCTCTGATTCCGGAATAATTTTAACTTTTTTTTCTTCGACAGCTTGTTTAGCTTTTTCAGCAAGAGGAGTCATTTTAACAAACCATTGTTTTGATGGAAGTGGTTCAATCGGTTGATTGCACCTGTAACAACAACCAATGGCGCTTTTATGAGAATCGACTTTTTCAAGGGCGTTATTCTCTTCTAAAAGCTTAACAGTTTCTTCTCGTGCCTGTTTAATGGGAAGTCCTTTTAACCTGTCTGGAACATCACCAGATAATTTACCCTCTTGATTGATGATGGTTCGTTCTCCGAGATTATGGCGGGCTCCAATCTCAAAGTCGTTAAAATCATGAGATGGAGTAATTTTTAAAGCGCCACTACCAAATTGACGATCGACGTATTCGTCAAAAATAATTGGTATTTCCCTGTTTATAATAGGTATAGAAACCTTTTTGCCGATAAAAGATCGATAACGCTCATCATTTGGATTAACGGCTATAGCTAAGTCTCCAAATATGGTTTCTGGTCTAACTGTTGCTACCGTAATTTTGCGAGAAGGGTCGTCAACGAGAGCATATTTTATATAATACATGTTACTAGTTTGTGATTGGTGTTTGACTTCGTCTTCGGCTAAAGCCGTGCCACAAACAGCGCACCAATTGATTAATCTTTGCCCCTGATAAATCAATCCTTTTTTGTAATAACGAATAAACGCTTCTAGCACTGCACGGCTTAAAGTTTGATCCATCGTGAAACGTTCTCTAGTCCAATCGCATGAGCAACCTAAGCGTTTTAGTTGTTTAATTATTGTACTGCCACTTTGCTCTTTCCACTCCCAAACCCGTTTGATGAATTCTTCGCGCGAAAGATCTTTAATTTTGATTCCTTGCTTTGCCAACTCTCTTTTAACCACATGTTGGGTGGCGATGCTGGCGTGATCGGTGCCGGGTATCCAGAGAGTTGCAAATCCTCTCATTCTGTGCCAACGAGCCATTACGTCTTGAGGAGTATTGTCAAGAACGTGCCCTAAATGCAAAATGCCAGTTATGTTTGGCGGCGGCATTGCCACGCAAAAAGCTGGTTTAGAAGGATCAATCGTACCAATGAATACCCCAGATTTTTCCCACTCTTCGTAGATTTTCTCTTCGCGAGTAAGATGTTCAAAATTTTTAGACCAATTTAGAGTTTGGTTCACTTTGGGGCGCGAAAGGTTCACAATAAAATAAATCTTCTAATATAGTAGCGAAATTATACGGAAAAACAAGTGGAGATATAATGGAGGTAAAATCGACAAACGTTAAGTTTGAAGAAGAGTTTTCTAGTTGATATTGCTTTCGCCTAATTCTTCTTCGTCTTCGTTGTCTCCGATGCCAAACTTTTGCAACCGGTAGCGAAAGGATCTAAAATTCATTCCGAGCAATTCCGCCGCCCGTTTTTTAATCCCCTTGGTTCTGACTAATGCTACTTCTAGATAATGTTTTTCAATTTCAGACAAAACTTCATCCAAACTTACTGGAAAAACCAAATCATCACGAATAAAAATTTTTGTCCCCAAGTGATTGTTGACGTCATTTATTCCTTGAGCTGCGCGAGATAAATTTTCTGGAAGGTGTTCTGGCAGTATAGCATCTCCGCCTAGCACCAATGCTCTTTCTAAAATATTTTCAAGTTCTCGTACATTGCCGGGGTACGAATAGCTTGAAAGAATATTCATTGCTGATGGGGATATTTTTATTTCACGCTCTGAGGCGGTTATTTTTTGAAGGAGTGATTGGATTAGTAGAGGTAAGTCATCACGACGTTCTCTGAGAGGAGGTAGTTCAATGTTAACGACATTTAACCTGTAAAAGAGATCTTCGCGAAATAGTCCTTTTGAAACTTCATTTTTTAAGATACGGTTAGTGGCAGCGATAATTCTAACATTAATTGGCACCTCCTTCATGCCACCTACTGGTTGTACGGCTCTTTCTTGAAGAGCTCGCAAAATTTTTGCCTGCAAGTGCAGAGGTAATTCTCCAATTTCATCTAGAAAAATAGTTCCATTTTCAGCCTGTTTAAAAAGACCCGGGAAATCAGAGTCGGCACCAGTAAACGATCCTCTTTTGTGGCCAAAAAGTTGGCTTTCAAGCAAGTTTTCTGGAATTGCCCCGCAGTTAACCGGAACAAATGGAAAGTCTTTTCGCATGCTTGACAAATGAATTGCTCTTGCTGCTAGTTCTTTACCGGTTCCGGACTCTCCACTGATTAAAACAGTTGCTTCAGATTGAGCAACCTTAGCGATCATTTCGTTGACTTTTTTAATAGCATCACTTTTTCCAATAAGTCCCGATATTGGAGCACCGGCACTATTTGAACTTGAAGATAGCAGACGCGCGATAGTTTCGTGCAAGTTAAGTTGCGCTTCAAGTTGTCGGCGCTCAGATAACAGTTCTTCGGCTTGCTTATATGAAGCATCTATAGTTTGACGACTCTGTTTTAAAGTAGAAACTAAAAGATTTGTTAAAAATGATATTAAAATCATTCCTGAGCAGAGGCGGATGATTTCAAGGACAATTCCATCTTGTGAGTAGATAAATTTTACAGCTTCTCCTAGTGGTGGTAAGAGGGAGAGGCTAAGCAATGATAATAGCGATAGATAAAACAACGAGTAAACCAACGAGAGCAAAACAAGCTCGGCCCGTGATATCTTAAAACTACTCCACATTAAGGCAATTAAAAATATAACGCTTATTGGAGATGACGGTCCGCCGGTAAAGTAAATGGCTTGTGTGGCTAACAGACCATCAAAAAGGGCTTGTGAGCGAATGCTCCAAAAGCCTTCGCCGTAATTTTGCCGATAAAATGTTAAAATACTTGTTGTCCCCAGAATCGCAAGCCCCAAGAGCTTAAGATATAGTGGGATTACAATCTGTAAATTTTCTATATAGTATAGCCAAATATAAGCCCCAGTGCCGACAACTAATATCAGGGTTCTTAAGGCAAGCAAAGAGAGCCTCTCTCCGGCAGATATTTGTAATGTATTTTCGCTGGTTTTCTCTCTCATTTTCGCGTTATCGATAGTTTTTGTTTTATCTGTTTATCCAACGGCCGCGCCCATTTTGAATATTGGCAGATACATCGCGATAACTAACGCGCCAATAACAGTACCGAGCACAAGAATCATTACTGGCTCAATCATCTGTTTTAAAGCGCCAACCGCATTGTCAACCTCTTCTTCGTAAAATTCTGCAATCTTTTGCAACATAGCATCCATTGCACCAGTTGATTCACCAACAGAGATCATTTGTACCACCATAGGGGGAAAAATAATCGACTGCTTTAATGGTTCTGACATATTTTTGCCTTCAGAAATACTAGTGCGGCATCGTAAGACTTCTCTTTCAACAACTTTATTACCAGCGTTTTTAGCGCAAATGGCGAGCGAATCTAAAATTGCCACACCAGAGCTTAACATTGTGCCCATTGTTCGAGTAAACCGAGCAACGGCTACTTTGCGAATAAGATCTCCAAACACCGGTGCTTTTAAAATTAAAGGATGAGCAACTTCTTTGCCGCGTTCGGTTCTGAGAAATCTTTTTAAAAGATAAAATGAGCCAAAAGCCGATCCAAATATTAGATACCAATAACTAACAAAAAAGTTTGATAGATTAATAACCATTTGAGTAGGCATTGGCAAAGCCGAGCCGAAATCTTGGAACAGTTCAGCAAAGGTTGGAATAACAAAAAGTAAAAGCACGCTGGAAACAATAACAGCGGCGGCGACAACAACCGAAGGATAAATCATAGCTGTTTTTATCTCGCGTTGAAGCTTGTGAGCTTTCTCCATGTGAATAGAAAGCCTCTCTAAAATTGTGTCTAATATACCACCTCGCTCTCCAGCCGCCACCATATTACAGTAAAGTTGGTCAAAAGCTTTAGGAAATTTCGCCATACCATCAGAAAGGGTTCCTCCCGATTCAACATGCTCTTTGACGCCGCGTAAAACTTCTTTGAAAGCCGGTGTGTCTGCTTGGCTGGCGAGAATGCCTAATGCTTGGGCTAGCGGTAAGCCAGCATCAATCATGGTCGCGAATTGTCTTGTGAAAATAACCACGCTTTTGTGTTTGATTTTTTTACCTTTGCTTTTGGTCAGTTTTGGAAGCTTAACAGCGGCATCCAAACCTTTTCCTTTTTCTTTGATTTTTGTTGGATATGGGGTAATTTTTTGGGCTTTTAATTTGACGAAAACGGCTTGAATGTCTTTGGCTTCAATTTCCCCGGAAACATCCTGTCCACCAGCATTTTTACCTTCCCAACTGTATTTTGGCATAGTCGTTCTTAAAAAAAATTAATCATTAGTTGTTGTTCGTAAAACCTCTTCTATTGAAGTAATCCCCTCTTTTAGGCGCATTAAACCGGATGCCCTTAAAGTCATCATTCCAAGTCGAACAGCTTCTTTTTTGATTTCTGCCGTAGATGCGCCGTTTAGTACAAATTCTCTTAGTTCTTCTCCCATCGGCATTACTTCATATAGAGCAACCCGACCTCGATAACCGGTATTTGAACATTCGGGACAACCTTTACCTTCTTTTACTTTCATGTGTCTTGCTTCGGCGGCGGGAATTCCGATATTGACAAGAATTTCTGGATTAACTTCAACTTCCTTTGCACATGACTTACAAAGCCTACGAGCCAATCTTTGTGCTAATATACAATTGATAGAAGATGCCACTAAAAATGGCTCTACACCCATATTGAGCAATCGGTTAATTGTTGCAGGAGCATCGTTTGTGTGTAGTGTTGACAAAACTAAATGTCCAGTTAGCGAAGCTTTAATAGCTATTTCAGCAGTTTCATAATCACGGATTTCACCAACCATCACCACGTCTGGATCTTGACGTAAAAAAGATCTAAGAGCGGCGGCAAAGTTTAAGCCAATGTTGTCTTGCATCTGAACTTGGTTAATTCCGGCGATATTAAACTCTACTGGATCTTCGGCTGTGCTAATATTGGTGGTTATTTTGTTTAGTTCAGCAAGAGCTGAATAAAGAGTGGTTGTCTTACCAGAACCGGTTGGTCCAGTAACCAGAACCATTCCGTGGGGTTTGTAAATTGAATCTTTAAAATCTTTAAGCTGTTTTTCCTCAAAACCCAACTTTAACATATCAAGTTGCAGATTTGATTTATCTAGCAAACGCATCACGACTTTTTCGCCAAACAGAGTTGGTAGCACACTTACGCGAAAATCCATCTCTTTTGAGCCCGAAAGTTTGAACTTAATGCGTCCGTCTTGAGGAAGCCTGCGTTCGGCAATATCAAGATTGGCCATGATTTTTATACGAGAGGTAATAGCATTTTTGAGTCGAGGAGGCGGCTTCATAATTTCATACAACACGCCATCAATACGAAAACGCACGCGAAAAACTGTTTCGTACGGCTCGATATGAATATCTGAAGCACGTTTTTTAATAGCATCAATTAAGATTGCGTTTACTAGTTTAACAACAGGAGCGTCTTCTGATGCCTTTTCAAGCTCTTTAAGATTAATCTCTTCTTCAGCTTCGACCAGTTGAATTTCTTCATCTTCAATGTCTTGCATTATTTGATCGTAGGAAACACCTTTTTCGTAGGTTTTTTCCTGATAGGCCTTTAAATCACTTTCGGTTGTCAGTACAACTTGAACATCAAGGCCAGTAATAAACTTAAGATCGTTAATTGCTGTTAAATTTGAGGGATCAGCTGTTGCGACGGTTAGAATGTTATTGTTTTTTACGAGTGGTAAAATTCCATGTTTTTGCGAGAGGTTTTGTGGTATAATTTCTAACAGATCGTCGGGGATGGTATAACTTTCGAGTTGGACTATCTCTACTCCATACTGCTGGCTTAATATATCAGCTAGATCTTTTTCGGCTATTAAATTTAGTTTAACTAACCAATGATTGAGCGAGCCACTGCCAGCCTCTTGTTGAGCCTTCAACGCGTCACCAAGCTGGCTTTCTGTGATTAGACCACTTTTGACTAAGATCTCCCCAATTTGTGATGACATTTTCTCTTACTTCCCCTTGGCAAAAGCCTTGTTTTGCAACTTGCTGACAGAAATCGTCTCTAATGAACAAAAACTTAAACTCAAATATAATTTTTGTCCGTTACCGTTAGATGATTATGATGATAAAATCGGGGTTGGTGGACGTTTTTTGCTAGGAAGCCTAAAAAATGTTAAAAACATAGCTAAATCAAGATATTGTTTGAGAGACTGAACGCAAGTTTCCCCATCAAATTAAAGATATAAGATATTATGGTAAGAAAAATTCGGAATAATCAGGAAACAAAAAAAGGCTCCAATAATAATGAGTTAAGGTCGAAGAATAGACCGTTTAAAAAAGAATCGACTCCCAATATCCCTTCTCCTCTGTTGAAAGAGCAGGCAGAAAGCTCTGGCTATTTGCGGCTCGATGAAGCTAAAGATATAGAAATTTTACCACCTAGCTCCGATGATCAGCTAGCGGAAGGCGCTAAATATAATAATAGAGGCGATTTTTTAAACATTATAGCTGAATCTGATGATATTACTGATGCCGGAAAAAAACATAAAACAACTAAAAACAATTCATTAGTAGTTTATGATCCACTCGCTAGTTACTTACGAGAGATTCAATCTTATCCAGAAATTTCAGCCAAAGATGAGTTCGATCTGGCTGTGCGTTATAAAAATAACAAAGATCTGCAGGCGGCTTATAAATTAGTAGTAAGCAATCTCTGGTTGGTGGTTAAAATAGCTCGAGAATATGAAAGAGCCGCTCGCTCCCTATTTGATCTGATTCAAGAGGGCAATATTGGTTTAATGGAAGCAGTGAAAAGCTTTGATCCATATAAAGGAGTCAGGTTGCCGTCTTACGCCGTTTGGTGGATTAAAGCTTACATCCTTCGATATTTAATTGCTAATTGGCGCATCGTTAAAATTGGTACAACGCAAGCGCAAAGGAAGCTTTTTTATAATTTAAAACGTGAGCGCGACAAACTTGAACGAGAAGGGATTGTGCCAGAACCAAAACTGCTCGCTCAAAAAATAGGAGTTAAAGAAAGCGAAGTTTTAGAGATGGAGCAAAGGCTGGCTAATCCAGATTTGAGCGTTGATCAACCTGCGCATCATGATTCTGAAACGACGATTTTAGGAACGTTAGCGGATAATAGTGATGATGCCGAAAAAACCCTTTTGCGACAACAACTTAGACTCGCTCTGCTTGAGGGAATTAGTGAATTTGCCAAGAATTTAAATGAAAAAGAGAGTAGTATTTTTGCTGGTCGCATAATGATTGATACGAGTGATAAACTGACATTGCAAGAACTTTCTGATGAGTTAGGAATAAGTAAAGAACGGGTGCGCCAGATCGAAGATCGATTGAGAGCGAAACTTCGTGAGTTTATTACTGTCAAATTGGGTGAAGACTACTCTCAGATTGAGCTGTAAACGACAGATGTGATTTTTATCTAAAATCAAAGTTGTTTCTTTAGATTGCTTTTTTGATACTTATTGGTTGCTTTTAATATCTGCGCGAGACTTGAGGTTAAATTATGCCGCAATCAAAAGACGATAATTTTAAGATCTCAGAACCTTCGCTTGATTTGTCTGTTTCGCGGGAAACAAAAAATAGCAAGTTGCGTTTATTTCGATTGTTATTAATTCTGATTTTGATTTTTGCACTTGTTCCGATAGCGGCGGTTGGATGGAACGATCTCTATAAAAAACATGTTGAAACTACCCCTCCAGAAATTCGCTTAATACACTTCCCACGCGGACTAGGTTTAGAGCCGGTTGAGGTAAAATTTGCGGTTTTCGATCTCGGAGCCGGCTTAGACTCGTTGGTTGTGAGAGTCCGTCAAAAATCAACATCCAAAATTATACTGAAAGAAAAATTAAAAGGTATTAAGAGCAAAGAGTATCTTTTGACTTTAAGTAAAGAGTCTTTTGATGGTTTTTTAGAGGGGTTATTTTATCTTGATATTAAAGTTTTTGATAATGCTCTTTGGAGCAACGCGGTTGAAGAATCGGTTGAAATGAGTCTCGATTTTAAACGCCCAAAACTGGAAATAATTTCTCAACAACATAACGGCAGAAGAGGAGGTAGTCAGCTTTTATTTTACAGAGCTTCCGATCTAAATCTAGCTTGGTCAGGTGTTGTTTTGTCAGAGAAAGTTCGGTTTAAAGGATATCCCGCCACTTTTTTGGATCCAGAGATATCTGATTCGTCAATTTTTGCTGTTGTTTATGGGCTTCCTTTAGACAATCAAGTCAGATCTCCCGATCTTAAAGTTGTTGCTGAAGATACAGTTGGCAATTTAAGTGAAACAGTTTTTAGCAATAGAATTGCCGAGCGTTCTCCGCGAAATATAAAAACCAAAATTTCGCTAGGGGCTTTCAGCAAGCAAGTTGATTTGCAAAAGCTTTCTTTGAATCAAGATAATTTAGAAAATCAGCTTCCTACTTTAGTTGAAAATTTATTAGAGAAAAGCGAAAAAAAACTACAAGAAGCTTTACGGTCTGCTCCAAGTTATCCGGCGCGTAACTTCAAACCGTTAGTTCCCGCTTTCGGAACAGAAACGCTTTCTTATGGTGACAGGCAAAACTTGTTTTTGAACGATTCTGCTGTGGCGTCTTTTACAAGCGGCGGCAATGAGTATTCCTCTTCCAATACGAGCGAGTTAGTACCTGCCGCGGGTGACGGGGTTGTGGTGTTGAGCGGAGATTTTGGGATTTATGGTAAAATGGTGGGGATTGATCATGGCTTGGGGCTTGTTTCTGTGTATGGATACATTCGAGAAATATTAGTTAAGTTCGGCGATTCGGTTGAAACTGGTCAAGCTCTCGGTAGGATAGGATTTAATGGTTTTACCGGCGCTAAAAGAATTTATTTTTCAACCCGTGTTCAAGGCGTGCCAGTTGATCCGAGAGAGTGGATGTCTAAGGGATGGTTTGAGGGGCACATTACGGAAAAAATCAACTTTTTGCGCCGCTCTTTAGGTATGCAGATTTTTGTGCCGTTCTCTTAAAGTGCGAAATTTTTCATGCGCCATTCCTAATTATAAGACCTTTCTTTTTAGGCAAGTTCTTGTTGTCGATAAACAAATACGACAGGCGCTTCCTCGTCTAAGCCTTAGATTGAAAAATAATTTACCTCTCGAGTTTGAAAGTTTACTAGCTTTTCTCTTCAACTTATTATCTCTACAGGATAAGCTCACTCTAATTCCGGATTGTTCTTGGTTAAGATAAACTCTTTGATAAAGAGTTCTTAAGGTTATTTTTCTAAACCAGACAGAAGGATTCGTGCCTCCTCCCGGCGGCGGCAAATCGCCTTCAAAGAAACGTTTACCGCAATCGGCATAAAATTGAGCAACTTCAGGAGCGGTATTATATATTGTTAGAGCATTGTTTGCTGTTGGTGATCCGGTTGGTCTATTATCATAGGTAATAGTTGGATTTGAAAAATAATTGATTCTAACCCCGGGCAGATATGCCATTATGTCTCTAAAAAGTTGTCCGGAATTTCCGGTGAATCGATATCCGTAAGAATAAGAATAAGCGCCCGGACCAAAAGCGTTTTCGATATCATGATTAGCCCCAAGATTATGGGCGATTTCATGAGCGAATGTCGAAGGGGAACAAACCTCATTTATCGAAACAACACTAAACATAACATCCTTATAAGCATGTATGATATTTGCATCTCCCCCTAACCAAGCAAGCCCGCAACTATTGCCACCAGCAGTGCCTCCTACAAGCAAAACAACCAAATCACTACAATTTTCATCTCTAAGTTGGTGAGCGGAGTCAAAGTGACCATCGGTTTTAGCTGTTAGGCGATCAAGATCGAGGTTAAAATTATTGCTCGAGCTTTCATTGATAGGCAAAACGTTGGTAATCACGATTTGTGAGTTTGTTTGACTTTGGCGCAAGGCATTGTTTGCATAGTTAGACATATTAAGCACTCTATTTTCTATGGAACTTGCCGAACCGAGAGTATCTCGAGCATCATTTGTGTAAAGTACCAAGACTTTTATTATTGGAGCGCTAGCAGAACTTAAGGAGCGATCCGCTCTTGATTTTATGTTATTTTCATCAACAACGATTTCTGGAATCTTGGGCCCATAATCATCTGGTAAAAAATCTTCAGCCAGACTAATTTGAATATTATTGATTGGGGTTAAAAGAAATAGTGCCCAAAAAGTTATTTGAGAGACAATAGAAGATAATTTTTTCTTGTGGTCAAGCAATTTGACAGGCATTGTTTGCTTTCTATTTTAGATTTCGACAATATTAATTGTAACTAAGATCGATATTTTTAGGATATGTCTTAAGGTTATTTTAAAGAATGCTTGGAAAATTTCGAAATATTCAATACAACTATGGCTCAAATGGCGGTAAAATGGCTTCTGAGCTTTTTTGTGGTGCTAGATTATTCTATAGTAGAATCTTGTAGATTTGAATCATCAAGGATATGAGTCATTTTAGATCAGAAAGAAACTATTTAAGCGGCGATAAGATTATAAAGCTTTTTAATACCCTTTCTGGCAAAAAAGAGCCTTTTATTCCAATTGATCCAAAAGGAAATGTTAAAATTTATATTTGCGGACTTACGCCTCAAGATAAGGCGCATTTTGGACATGGGCTTAAATCTATTAGGTTTGACTTTATTCTTCGCTATTTGAAATATTCCGGGTTTAAAACAAAATTTGTCGAGAATGTTACTGACATCGACGATAAGATTATTGCTCGCGCCGCCACGACAGGAGAAGATCCGACCGTTTTTACTAGAGAGATTGTCGATGAGTTTTATCGTTTATTGGGTGAGCTGAAAGTTTTACCGCCGGATAGGCTTATTAGAGTTTCTCAAGCCTTGGAAGAGATAAAACTGTACGCTAAAAGTTTAATCGACAAAGGCTTTGCTTATGCAACCTCGGCTGGAAATGTTTATTTTTCCGTTTCTAAGTTTTCTGGTTATGGCAAGTTGTCAAAACAGGATTTATCCGCTTTGCAAAGCGGAGGCAGGGTTGAATCCGAACCAGACAAAATAGATCCGCTTGATTTCGCTCTTTGGAAGAAAGACGATGAGTCCTCCTTGGCGGTTGAATCTGAATGGGGAAGGGGGCGTCCCGGGTGGCATATTGAATGCTCGGCAATGATAGATCACGTTCTTGGAGCTCCTATTGATATTCATGGAGGCGGATTAGATTTGAAGTTTCCTCATCATGAGAACGAGATCGCCCAATCTGAAGCTCATAACAACTGCCAGCTTGCAAAATATTGGATACATACGGGGCTTTTGATAGTTGATGGCGTGAAGATGTCAAAATCTCTCGGCAACTTTATTACGCTAGCTCAAGCTGTTGATTCGTATGGCGCTCCTTTATTGCGTTATCTTAGCGCGACGACGCACTATAGCGCTCCATTAAATTTTTCTGAGAAATTTCTAGCAGAACATTGCAATTCGCTCTGGGAGTTTTTTGTTGTTTTGAAAGAAGCCGAGCTTCTTCTTGCAAAATACGATATTAAAATCGACGAAAGCTCGCCTAAGTTCAATCGAGATCTTATTTCTAAGTTAAAGGTTCAATTTGAAGAGAGCATGGATGATGACTTTAATACTGCCGCTACGCTGGTTTTTTTGCGCTCGTTGGTTCGCTCCCTCAGGGAACTTTGTTTTTCTTTTACCGAAAACGATCTGTCCGAGATTTTAACAACTGCTTTTGCTCTCCGCGAATTCTGCGAGATAATAGGGTTTATTGATTTTGATCTTGAGGAGACATTTAATCAACTACTTCAGGTAAACAGAAGGGTTTATCAGAAATCACCTATTAACCTTAAAAAAATTAAAGAGCTTTTAATCGAGCGGATAAAAGCAAGAGAAGGTAATGATTTTAAACTTGCCGATAGCATTCGCGATCAGCTAAAAATTGCGGGGCTTGAGTATCTTGATCGAAAAAACGACTTTAAACCTGAAAACTGGTTTTTTTTAAATTTAAGGTTTGTCAGCCGCTATTAGATAATTTTAGGGATTAGACCTTTCGGCTCTTTTTTTGGCAGCTTCTAGAGGATTGGCGATTCCAAGCTCGATAAACTTTAAAGCTTCTGAAGGATCAAATTTGAGCTTGATCCATTCTATCGCCATGTCTGGCGAGAATCCGCTTTTTAGCCATTTTAATCCTTCTTCGTCTTTTACGCCGTAAATTCCCCAGAGACCAGCCGTGGATGGGTGAGCTACTCCGAAGCTTATCCAAGCGGCGGCTTGTTCTGGGCCTATATTGTAGCTTCTCCAGTAACCTGCGATCTCAGGGGGAATACCGAAGTTTTGCCATTGTTGGCTTTCCTGCTCTGAAATATCGGCCATCGAATAATCAAAATTCCCTGAGTATATATGAAGCATTTTGTTCATGTCTTGGATTTGGGTTTTGAGTTCAAAGGGCAATTTGCTAAATTTATGCCAAAAGTATTCAAAATAAGTGATTTGCACATCTTGATTAGTGCTGAGCATCTCTTTAACTATGTTATTAGAGATCTTAACTTTTTCTTGATTTTCTTTGAGAATGTCCTCTGATTGTTTTTCAAGCTCGTGCAAGTTGTTAGCTCTAGCAAATTCTTTTAAACCCTTAGCAAAATTTTCTCTTGAGTATTGGAGCAATCCAAAGCAAGCCGCAACTAGTTTGAGAAACTCATAATTTGTCCAAGGTTTTTTTTCTAGCAGATGATCTTCTAGGGCGGTTGAAAGTTTAAGGTAGCGTTTTTTTAAATCATTTAGAAGTTGTAGGGCTTGTTTTGATTGAGTGGTTTCAGGTTCAAACCATTTTTTTGAGAAAATGGGTAAGCCCTGATTAATTTCATTTAACCAAACAGCTGTTTTTTTTATATTTTTTTCAATTTCACTTTCTTTTGTGATTTGGTCATTAGGATAAATTTCGGTTCCTTGAAACTTGAGAGTTTGTAAAATTTTTATAAAGGCAAGTTCCCCGCGAAAACTTGCGTTTAAATAGTTAACTATTGAATTTGAAAGTATAAAATCCTCTAGGTTGTTATTCGTTTCACTCACTAGTAGGCATGAAAAACTTAAATTTTATCGACAAACCGAAAGATTTACCAAAATATTTGAGAAGAACACTTTCTAAGATTTATTATCGGATCATTTTAAGAGATCTTACAATTGATCGTTTTGATTTTGTTTTTGGCTTGAGCTCTATTTTACTTTAATTAACTTAAAGTAAAAATTTTTATAAAAAACATCTAGACAGCTACTGAGAGTCCGATCTATATATTGTGGTTGCTCCTTTGGTTGACCACAATATATTGTGGTTTTTTATCAAAAGCCGGCTATTTTCTTGTGAAAGCGGCTGATATCTTTGCGCTAACGTTTAAAACCACGGTGAGGATAAGGAGAAGGTTGTAAGCCAGTTTGTTTTTTTAGTAATTGCGGAGGTATGTATGGAACAGCAACATGGGTCAGAGCAAGCTTTGCCGGACAAAAGCCTTATTGATCAAAACATTCCTGATAAATTTGAGAGTACCCAAGCTAATTCCATGGCGCGTTATGATAAGATTAAGTCTTCGATTATTGAAAATGGCGCCAACCAGCAAACAAATGGTTCTTTAGAGATACAGCGCGCTTTAAGAAAAAAAATCAATGAGTACACGGTTGTTAAAAGAAACGGGATGTTGGTTCCCTTTCGAGTGGAGCGAATTTTTAATGCCATCTCAGCATCTTTCCGGGAGATTAATCAAATTCCAGAAACAGATCCTTTACCGGTCGAGTTGCACAAGATCGTTATGAACGTAACTAATGCAGTGGTTGATGAAGCTCTTAAAAAAGCCGAAGGGGGCGCTTGCTTAACGGTTGAGGGCATTCAAGATATTGTGGAAGTCGAATTGATGCGAGCTGGTTTTTATGATGTGGCGCGCAGTTATATTATTTACAGAGATGAGCGCAAGGCTTTGCGAGAAGATTCCCCGCGAAATTTAAAAATTTTAAGGCGAGATGGCAAGACATTGGTTCGCTTTAACCCTATGAAGATCGCCTCTGCCATAGAACGCGCTTTTCGAGCCGCCCTTAAGATTGACAAACAAACTCCACAAGAGGTTATTGATAACGTTAACCTTTTGACCAACAAAGTTGTTTCTAGGGCTGTTCAACTTGCCAAGCAAGGAGAACAGCTACATATCGAGCTTATTCAGGATGAAATTGAACGCCAAATGATGGCGGAGGGTTTTTATCAGATCGCCAAAGATTTCATTATTTATAGAGCCGAGCGAGCCGCTGTTCGCGCCAAAGGAGAAACAGCGACAGTAGCAGAGCTCGATCTAGTTGAAGAAACGAAACAGCATGAGGTTGGAAGGCTTTTCCCCTATATTACTAAGGATGGATCTAAAAGAGAGCTTTCCGAAGGCGAACTCCGCAAGCGCATTGAACATGCTTGCCGTGGTTTTGGAGAGGAGATTTCATCAGAGGAGATCCTTAAGGAAACAATTCGTAACTTTTATGATGGCATCAAGGAAGATGAGATCGACTCTTCTAATATTTTGGCCGCCCGCGCCAAAATTGAGCTTGAGCCTAACTATGCGTTTGTTGCCAGCAGGCTTCTGCTTGATGTTATTTACAGGGAGGTTTTAGGGGTTGAGGCTAATAATCCTAAGCTTGAAAAAGCGCATCAAGAGTATTTTCGCCGTTATTTGGAGATAGGAATTAAAAACGAGAGACTATCGCCAAAATTGATGGATTTTAATCTTGATGAATTGGGGCAAGCGATCGATCTAAAACGGGATTTAAAGTTTGCTTATATGGGTTTGCAAACGATTTACGATCGCTATTTGATTCATGTTAACGAAAAGCGGATTGAAACCCCTCAAATTTTTTGGATGAGAGTTGCGATGGGTTTAAGTTTAAATGAAGGTAAGCAAAAAACCGCTCGCGCGATAGAGTTTTACGATGTTCTTTCGCAAATGCTCTTTGTTTCGAGCACTCCTACGTTGTTTAATTCTGGGACGTTGCATTCCCAGATGAGCAGTTGTTATTTGTCAACAACTAACGACGATCTTAAGCATATTTTTAAAGTTATCTCGGATAATGCTCAGCTTTCAAAATGGGCTGGTGGAATTGGCAATGATTGGACAAATATTCGCTCTACCGGCTCTTGGATTAAAGGTACAAACGGAAAGAGTCAAGGGGTTATACCTTTTTTGAAAATTGTTAACGATACCGCCCTTGCTGTCAATCAGGGTGGTAAGAGAAAAGGAGTGGTTTGTTCTTATCTTGAAACATGGCATTTTGATATCGAAGATTTTTTAGAGCTTAGGAAAAATACCGGAGACGAAAGGCGCCGAACTCATGATATGAATACTGCTAACTGGATTCCTGATCTTTTCATAAAGAGGGTTTGCGAGAACGGTAAATGGACTCTGTTTAGCCCGAAAGATGTGCCAGATCTCCATGATCTTTATGGTAAGGCTTTTGAGGAGAGATATGTTGCTTATGAAGAGCAAGCTCTGCAAGGCAAGATCAAAATGTTTAAACAGATTGATGCTGTCACTTTGTGGCGCAAGATGCTCAGTATGTTGTTTGAAACTGGCCATCCTTGGTTTACCTTTAAAGATCCCTCTAATTTACGCTCTCCACAGGATCACGTTGGGGTTGTTCATAGTTCTAACCTTTGTACCGAGATTCTTCTTAATACTTCAGCGGATGAAACGGCGGTTTGCAATTTGGGTTCGATCAATCTTATTCCGCATATTGATAAAAACGCCAACAATCATGCTCGTTTTAATGAAGAGTTACTAGCAAAAACAATTCGCACGGCGGTAAGAATGCTCGATAATGTTATAGATCTTAACTTTTATCCGACCCCTGAATCTTCTAACGCCAACTTGCGCCATCGTCCAGTTGGTTTAGGGTTAATGGGATTTCAGGATGCGCTTTACGAGCTGGGGATTTCTTACGCTAGCCCCGAAGCGGTTAAGTATGCCGACAATAGTATGGAGATGATCTCTTATTACGCGATACTGGCATCTACTGAGTTGGCAGCCGAGCGAGGCGCTTATTCAAGCTTTAAAGGTTCAAAATGGGATCGCGGCTTATTGCCGATAGACACGATTGACATTTTAATCAAGGAGCGCGGAGAGCAATATGTTGAAATGGATCGCTCAAGTTTTATGGATTGGAGCAAAGTCAGGGAGGCAATTAAAAAAAGTGGGATGCGCAATAGCAATGTTATGGCGATTGCCCCAACGGCGACGATTGCCAACATAGTTGGTTGCACTCAATCGATAGAGCCGACTTATCAACATCTTTATTCTAAAGCAAATCTTTCGGGAGATTTTATAATTTATAATACATATTTAGTTCAGGAACTTAAGAGAATTGGAATTTGGGATGATGAAATGCGGGATGATCTAAAATACTTTGATGGATCAATTATGGAGATCGATCGCGTGCCAGAAAATTTAAAACATTTATTTGTAACCGCTTTTGAAATTGAGCCAGAGTGGTTGATTGAGTGCGCTAGCCGCAGGCAGAAGTGGATTGATATGGGGCAATCTCTTAATCTTTACATAGCAGAGCCCAGTGGTAAAAAACTTCATGATATGTACATGTTGGCTTGGAGAAAGGGATTAAAAACAACTTATTATCTCCGTTCTCAAAGCGCGACTAGCATTGAAAAGTCTAACGCTGATATTAATCGCCGCGGACTTCAGCCTCGTTGGATGAAAAGCAAATCTGCTTCCAGCGATGTGGTTGTTTCGCGCGCGGTTGCGGGAAGCGATGGCATTACTGCTTCTGAAGGTGGTATTAAGAAAGAAGCTCAAATTTCTGTTTGCAATCTCGATGGTGATTGCGAAAGTTGTCAATAAAAGTTTTTAGGAAAAACAAAAATAGGAGAAGCATTTATGAGTTTAAATTTTGATGATTTCACTGGCAATACAGGCGACAGTTCTGAAAAAAAATCAAATATTAATGGCCGTTTTGATCAGAATCAAAAGCGGCTAATTAATTGCAACACGGTAGATGTTAATCAACTGATGCCCCTTAAATACAAATGGGCTTGGGAGCATTATTTGAATGGTTGCGCTAATCATTGGATGCCAACTGAAGTTCCAATGGCTCGAGACATCGAGCTTTGGAAATCAGACAAACTTTCGCAGGATGAACGTTTGGTCATCAAACGCAATCTCGGTTTTTTTAGCACTGCTGAAAGCTTAGTAGGTAATAATATAGTTTTAGCGATCTTCAAACATATAACCAACCCGGAAGCGCGGCAGTATCTTTTGAGGCAAGCTTTTGAAGAGGCTATTCATACACATACGTTTCACTACATTGTTGAGTCTCTCTCTCTAGATCAAAGTGAAATTTTTAATATGTATAATGAGGTTAACTCTATACACGATAAGGATAAATTTGAAATGGAGTTAACAGCTGAATTGATCAACCCTAATTTTACAACTGCAACTAAAGAAGGAGCACAAAAATTTTTAGAAAACCTTATAGGCTACTATGTCATCATGGAGGGAATTTTTTTCTATAGTGGGTTTGTCATGATTCTCTCGTTTCACCGCCAAAATAAAATGACAGGCATTGGTGAGCAATTTCAGTATATTTTGCGAGATGAAACGATTCATTTGAATTTCGGAATTGATATGATCAATGGAATCAAAGAAGAAAATCCAAATTTATGGACGCCAGCTTTTCAGGATTATATTCTTCAAAAAATTAAACAAGCGGTTGAGTTGGAGGTGCTTTATGCCGAAGATTGTTTGCCAAGGGGTATTCTTGGTTTGACTGCACCGATGTTCAGAGATTACGTTCAATTTATCGCCGATCGCAGGTTGGAGCGAATTGGCCTTAAAGCTCAATATGGGAGTAAAAACCCGTTTCCTTGGATGAGCGAAACAATCGACTTGAAGAAGGAGAAAAACTTCTTTGAAACGAGAGTTACCGAATATCAGTCCTCTTCTAATTTAACTTGGTAAAGCGACTCGAAGAGCAAAGCGCTGGTTGTGGGCTGATAGCTATTTAGAAAAAACGCCAACCAACGCGCTTTGTACTCATGTTAAGCTTCTTTAGGATTGCGAAAAGAGGTAAAAAAGCCCGATTTGCGATAAGCCCACGGCGAAACCAATAACGGCTCCATAAATTTCGATCGCGCGCAGTTCTTTGGCTGAAATTTGATAAACTAATTCTTCAAGTCGATCTAGATCGAAATTTTTGATTTTATTTGACACCATCTCTGCTATTTGGAGGGAATTTTCCAAAGCAGTTCCGGTGGATTTGAGAATAGTTGGGAGAGCGATCTCTAGTTGGTTTAAAAGCAGAAGAATAATTTCGTTTTTGATGGAATCGTTTAAAAATAGCTTAAAGGCGGGATTTTTTTCAAGAAAATTATTAACCGTATTTCCAAGCTCTTTTTCTATAGCTTCTTTTAATTTACTGTGGATTTCCGGTGTATTTAAAGCGTTAATCAAATCGTGACGAGAGAGCAGATCTTGCTCTATGATTTTCCCGATGTTTTCAGCAAGCAGTAGGTGTCTTTTGGCGATCAGTCCCTGTATTTTAATTAGTCCTAAGCTAATGGGATTTTTAGGGTGAAAAAGCATTCTGACCGCGATTAAATTAGTGATCCATCCAATTAGAGCGGAAATAATTGGGATTGAGCACGCCTGATAGATATTCATTTTACTCACCTCTTTTGATTTGCAGTATAAATCCTATGGCTAAAGCAATTAGCGCTAAAAAACCCCACTCAAAAACGTAGCCAAGATGGCGTCCTGCCGGAATTACCGGATCAAATGTTGGAATTGGTAAATTCTCTTCGGAAAACTTTCCAGCCAGATTTTGTGCTGAAGCTATTTTTTTCTCTCCTAAAAAAAGAATATCAGCTTTATTAGAATCGCTTCTGATGAGAAGTTTTTCCAGATCCTCTTGCGATAGATCTTTATTAATTATAATCTCACCATAAACAGAGATAATTTTGTACGGTAGCTGTAAGGAGATTTTTTTTAGATCAACTCTTAACCAACTTTCAACAAATGGCGCGTCGCCGCCAGTTGGCGGATCTGCTGGAGCAAGCCAACGTTGCTCTTTAGCTTCCTTAAGGAGAATAACAGCAGAAAACTCCTCTTCTTTCTGAAATCTCTCTCTTTCTCTTTTTGAATTTGCGAATTTCAACGGGATAAAACCTCGATTAACTATAATTGCCAGGTCACTCCCTGTAATTTTTAAAGGTGTTAATAAAAAAACACCCGGCTGATCGTCAACTTTTCTGTTTTTAAGGAGCATTTCATTTTTAAAATCCCATCTCCCTTTAATAAAAACTCTGCGATAAATTAACTCTGTTGGATTAGATGTGTCTGACAATAGCTCGTTGATTGGGACAATCTCTTGCTCCAGCCTAGCTTGCATTTTCGCGATATACGCCAGTTTTTCTTGATGCCTTTCCCACTGCCATAAGCTAAGACGGGCGAATAATAAAGCAAAAAAAAGCGATATCGTGGTCGTTAGTAGGGAGAAAGTAAATTTTTTTCTCATCTTTAAAAGATTAGGAGATTTGATTTAAATACTCTAGATACGCTATTGTAAAAAGAGCGAAATATGAAGAGTTGTATAAATATACTAGGGATAGGGCACGCATTTCCAGAGAATCTGATTTCTAATGAGCTGTTTTTCGATTTAGCTTCGTCTGCTGGTAATTCGAAAGAGTCTGAAATTTTTCAAGAGGAGCGGATATCAGCTGAAGCCGCGCGTCGAACAGTTCTCGATATTGATTATTTACGGAATACTGGCAATCGTGACACATGGCAGAGCGTTCATAATATGAGCGATACTCCCACCAATTTAGCCGAGCGCGCCGCCCGAATGGCCCTTGAGCGAGCCAACTTAAAACCAGAAGATATCGGATTAGTGATTGGAGATTGCATAACCCCACTTGAAACGACTCCTAGCGAAGGGCAACGCTTGGCAGGTAGGCTTGGTTTGAAAGTTCCAAGTTTTGATCTTTCAACTCCTTTTGGAGCCTTGGCTTTACAGCTTGAGGCTTTAAATATGATAAGTCCGGCGAAGCTCCCTGATTATGTTTTGCTAGTTTCAGCAAATACGCCAACCACAAGAGTTAATTACTCTCGTGGTCAGGCGGACGCGCTTTACCTTGGAGACGCCGCCGCCGCTGTTGTTTGCTCATATAACCAAAGGGCTGGAATCAAATTGAAAGAGATTGCTTGCTGGCAGATCGAAAGAGAGGAGTTTTTTTGTGCGCCTTTATATGGGGAAATAGATTTTAAATATGATGTTTTTAAAAAAGTTACCAACAATTTGTCCTCTTTTATTTTAAAAGAGGACAGTTCAGCTGATCTGGTGATTTTGCCCGAGCTTTTTTCCCTTAAATTGCGTCCTTTGATTAAAGCTCAAACAATTACTACATTTGAAAAAGTTGGTTATTCTCTTGGAGCGGCGGAATTTATTCCTCTATCTTTATCGTGGCAGGATTTGTCTTCAATGCGAGAAATTGAAGTTAATGTTTTTTCCGGCGATAGGCTTTTAAAATTAAAATTGGAGGGAAAAGTTGTCTAGTTTTAATGGTGTAAGCATTTTGGGTATGGGACATGCTCAGCCGACGACAGTCATTACTAATAAGTTTATTGAAGACTTAGGGGTTGGCACTACAGCCGCTTGGATTGAGGAAAAAATAGGCATTTTAACCAGAGTTACTTCACTGCCACTTGAATATATAGTTGAAACGAAAAATTCCGATCCACGTAAGGCCACGGCGGTTGCCAGCACATCGCCGTATGAGCTTGGGCTTAAGGCGAGCCAAATGGCTCTTGAGCGTGCTGGAATCAAGGGTTCAGAAGTTGGACTATTGATAGTCAACTGTTGTACTCCAAAGTTTATAGCCCCGACTGAATTTCAAAAAATTGCGACCGCTCTTAATGTAACAGGGTCTGCTTATAATGTTTTTACAGCTTGTCCAGCGTTTGCTTTGCATCTTGATTTTATCAATTCTTTTAGGCGGGAAAATTTGCCAAAATATGTTTTATGCGTTTCAACAGCAACCTTAACCCATCACGTGAATTACAACGATCGAACTGACGGCGCGATTTGGGGAGATGGAGCCGCCGCATGGGTTGTCTCAACACAAAAAAATGGCCGGTTAAATCTTGTTTATTCATCATTTATGTCAGATCCTACCCGTTGTGATGCGGTGGTAGTTGATACCTTTAAGTATTTTCGCCAAGACGGCAGAGCAGTTAGAAATTTTTCTGTTATGCAAACTGTTAAGCTCGTTAAACAGTTAGAGGATCGTTTTGATATCAATTGGGAGCGCGATATATTTATTGGACATCAAGCTAACAAGACTATGCTCGATCAAATTATTAACAATAGAGAAATCCCTTCAAGTAATCATTGGTACAATGTTGATCGGGTTGGTAATCAGGCGGGAGCTGGCGCTCCGGCAGTTATTTCTGAAAATTGGGATAAAATAAAATCTGGCTCAAAAATTGCTGTGGCTGTAGTTGGGGCTGGTCTTAGTTGGGGTTCTGCTCTTTTTGAAGTGGTTTGATATTTTCAGTTAATAAGGTGATGTTTATGATGAAGAAGTTAGCATGTGTTTTTGATGTAATCTTTATTTTCTTATTGGTTTGTGTAGCGATTAAGCCAGCTTTTGCCGAAAGTGGTAGAATTGGTCAGAAAGAGGACGGCACGCCGTATAGGATTGATGCCGATGGAAACGAAGTTATTGATTATATAGCCGAGCTAGAGGTCGCCGTTGAGAATTTAAACCGTCGAGTAGTTGAACTTGAAGACGAGCTGAGTTTGCAACAAACGGCATCGGCAAAGGTTGCGGCAATCCAGCCAGCAACAGTTGATGCGAAAAATGAGCATACGCCAAAAAATAACAAACCATTGAAAGAATGTCCCTCTCAAATTGCGTGTGACTATGCTTCTCGTGATAGTAAAATTAAAAAACTCGATACAGAGGTTGCGGAGCTTAAACGTGAGTTACAAAGCAAACAAGGGGCGTTGCTTCAGGTTGATGCTAAAACAAAGAATAAAGAACAAGAGCTTAATAAGCTTACTTTAGCGCTTAAAGAGAAAGAAGCGGCTATTAGTCAATTAAAATCTGAACATCAAGCTCTTGCCGCTGATCTCAGAAAAAAGTTAGATGTTGCTTTGACAGAAGGAGCCTTTGAAGGAAAAGTACTCAAAGCGAAAATAGCAGAGAGAGAAAAAGAGATTTCTGTTTTAAAAGATGATAAAAAAGTTCTTTTGCAGAAGATAAATGATTTTACCCTTCAAAACACCGAACTGCAAAATCAAGTAGCTCGTTTACAAAAAGCTCAGCTTGCGGCAGTAGAAACGACCTCAAGGCGCGATGGTACTGAGTGGAGGCATTTAGGAGATGCTAGAGCGTCGTTTAAACTGGGTGGTGACCTAAAGCGCTCCGGAGCTGTAGCCTCGCAAATGGGCTTTAAATCTCAAGGAGGAGCTCTTTTAACATTTAAAAATAGCCTTTCAAGAGACGTTACCAGCCTTAGGGAGCTTTTAGAGGAACGCCATAAGATGGCCCAACGTTTGGGAGAGTTTGTTCCCTTCCCCGAGCCAAGATCTCAACGAGGAATGACACTTGATTTATTAGCCGAACAGATAGAAGGGGCGGCTAGTATTAGCCAGCTTGCGACTTTACGGGGAGAAATTACGGAGATTCGAGGTAAAATTCAGGGAGAATTGGCTAGATTGCGGCGAAACTAGAGAGAAATAAATTTAAGCTTTACGTCTTAGTGCCGTTGGCTGAGGATCGCGATCAAGATATAGGCAACAATCAAAACTTCAGAGTCGCCAAAGTTATATTCAACTAGTCCTGCTATTTGCCAAGATAGCAATGCCCCGCTAATTCCAAAGGCTAAAGGATGATTCGCACCTTTTTTAAAACCGAATGCAAGGATAGTATAGATCCAACAGAGAAAAGCCGCTAAACCGCACCAACCAGTTTCTACTAAAATATTAAGAAAATTGTTGTGAAAATGTTTTAGATTATCTGGAATATCGAATGAAAGGTTTTTAATAATTCGCGCGTTGCCTATTCCTATTCCAAGGGGGTTGTCAGATATTAACTCTGTTCCTATTTTCCAGATGGTCTCTCTGCCACCACTTGTTTGAAAATGTTGATATGAGGCGAGCAATCTATCTCTTATTGGAGCTATTAAGCTAAAAGTTAATAAGATAGAGAGCACAAATGGGAATATCCATCGATTGGCGTATTTAAGGAGGATGACTGATATTCCAATAGCGCAACCCAACCATGGACCTCTTTTGAGGTTGATTATTATGGCTAAGCAAAGAATGACTAAAGAGCCGACAAGATAGAGATTGCTTATGGTAAAGCTTCTGATGGTTTTTTCTTGCTTTTCGGTTTTGAAATGATTAATAAAAAAACTGACTAGCAATGGAATAACCAAAGCTAATTGTCCGGACTCTGACAGTTCTCCAATTAAGATCCCTCTTAGAGCTATTGGCAGTTGATCTTCGATAATCGTATGGATGGCGGCGATAGTTTGTCCGCTAAATAGAGCGACTAATAGTTTATTTGAATTAGAATATTTGAGGGCTCCGCTTATAGCTAAAAGAGCTAGCGAATATCCAGCGTGAGAAAAAAAACTTTTAAGGGCTAATTTTGGATTAAAACTAAAAGAAATTGTTAACAGCGTTATTGTCAGAAAAATAAAAAGCCAACGGTTAAGATATATAAAATTTTTTGTAAGTTTACGAAGCTCTTCACTTTTGATAAGGGAAAAACTCCAGATAGCCGCTAGAGGGACTAAAAAAAGCAAAGCTAGAACCAACCTAATAGGAATAAAGAAACACAACCCAAGTAGTAGGGTATGAGCATATTTTTCAAACAATTTTTGATCTTTTGCTTGAGGCATTAGGTGGTTTTTCTTAGTATTAAGTTTGATATTTAAAAATAGATTTAGTCACTAACAGTAGGGTATTTGGCTACATTTGTGTTAGCCTATTATATAGAGATCGATGGACGATTAACAGAAAGAGAAGGAGAAAATATCGAAAACTTGTAAATTTAATGTTTTTTAAAAAGGAATCTCTGGTTATTTGATATTTTTAGTGTTAACAAAAATCTCTTTTGTTATAATCGGCGCTGTTGTTTTCTTGGTTTTAATTTTTCTCTCTTATGTCGACGCTTTTATTGTTTTTGCTATCATTTTTTCTCTGCTGTTTTCAAGAAGACTCTTTGGCCGACACGGATAATAAACCATTACTAGAGCTTGGAATGAGTTATATTGATGTTATTCGGCTTTGGGGACCTGCTCAGGAAAAGATGGAGCGCGAGGCTAAACGCGAAGAACTTTGGATATATTCAAAAGAATGTTCGGTTCTTTTTCGAGAGGGAGTTGTTAGCGCTTTTCAAAATAGAGTTGGCGACAAAGAGCAACTTCCTTTGATTAAGACCGCCAATCGCCAAGATCAATCTAACAGAAACAAGTCGGTAGCGTATAGTGGGGCAAAGAAAAATTTTAACGCTTCAGAAATTTTAGGAGAGGTAATGAAACTTTCAGAGCATGAGAATAAAAGTCATGCTGGCAAACCTATGGCTCCAAATCTTTCCACTACTTTGTTGGGAGTCGATCCGTTACTAGGACAAGGAAATTTAATTGATCAAGCTTCAAAGCAAATCATCCCACCGATTAATATTCCCGACATTCCGGGATTGATTCCGCAATAATAGAAAATTTTTTTAAAAGGTTTTAGGATAACGATTAATTTTAGTATTCTAAAAATTTTACTCTTCAAGGTTTGATTGATACTGATTGTTGTCTTCAATTGCTTCTTCTGCTTCCTCGGAAGATGCTTTAATATCAGCGAGTATTTTTTCAGCGGCGGCTCTTAACTCTTTATTTTTAGAGCTTGTTACATACCGTTGCAAAAAAGCCTCAGTTTCTTCATCTGGAGAGATGTGGTCAATTGCTTGCTCAATAAGTTTGCGATCAGCAGATGGATCTCTGCCATTTGAAAGTGTTTCAAAAGCAATTTTAACTCCTTCCGGACCAGCATTAAAAAGATCGCGCACGGCGTGAACAGCCAGCTTATCTCTTTTAGCTAATTTAGCTTGATAAAAAGGAAAAGCCTCTTCACTTGGGATAATCTCGCCTGGCCCAATACCCTGTGAGTAATAGGCTTCTGGATCTCCTCGTTTTTCAAGATCACTATATAAAGTTTCAATCGCGACGCGAGAGTTTTGATTGGTGAGAGCGGCTACTATCGATTCGCGGAGCTTATCGTCGCTGGTGGCAAGCTCTTCTCCTAAATATTTTACAACATCCTCTTTGCCAACAGTTAATTCGAGCGCTTCCGCATAAAGATCGCTGGTATCAGGACTTTTAGCGTTTTTAATGCCTTCTACTAGATGTTTAATATTATCAACTCTGCCTGAAACGGCTAAAATCTCTGCGTAATAACTTTTTTCATCGCGTTTGGCTGAATCATCAGCTAACAAATCTTTAAGAGAGCTGTAGAGAGAGGGGCACCATTGGCAATCAGCGGTAGGAAGCGTAAATTGCTCTATTAAAACATCATCATAACCAGCGGCGCCTTTTTTAATTGCGCTCAAAGCATCCGAAGCATTTTTAAAAACTGCCACGGCTGGTTGAATCTCTGTTTCTTCATTGTCGAGTTCAATGCTTCCTTGATTTGGAATCTGAGCTGATTCTTTATCAATGTTTCTATTGATGTTTGTAGAGCCATCTATTTTACTGTTGTTTACACTTTGTTGATTAGTAACTGAGGTGTTATTATTAGATGTTTTCTCGCTCGGGTTTTTCATTAAAAACAACCAGCCACCAAGAACGACAATTAGTATTACCAAAATTGGAAGAGCTTTATTCATAGATTAAATCAGTTATTTTGATTAGAAATAAAATTTATAACTTTAAAAACAGTATATAACAACCTACCTAGGCTGAAAATAATTATAACAGTGTAAAGTATAGGTTAAAATATAAAAGAGCAATCGAAAAGATGCTAATTAGCCATCTAAGTAAAACGATTATAACTCATAAATAAAGTAAAATAGAGCTATTTTATTCTAAAAAGAGTAAAGTACATCTGGTTATTTTAGCTTGGGGTGCTAAAATTATATTTCAGCATTGACAATAGAAAATTTTAGGGGATCTTGTAACGAATAATTTTATGATAGATGCTAAAAGCTCGATTCTTAAACGAGCTTATCCGACGTTTTATCAAGAACTCCATAAAGAGCTTGAATTGATAGAGGGCGTTTTAAAGAAGAATGATTCAAAATTAGCCAAAGATGTTGATTGGCAGTTACTTGCCAATTCGGCTCACAAAATAAAGGGTTCTGCAGGTTTTTTTAATTTTGAAGCTCTGGCGATCGCTTCTAGGGACTTAGAAAAAGCCTTCTCTGAGATTCCAACAAAAGTTGCCCAGAGCGACCTTGATACAACGGTAGATGAGCTTTTTGCTAGGCTTAAAGAAGAAGTGGCTAAATTGCCATCAATTGATAAATATTTATCAGCTTAAAAAAAAGCGAATCGCCAATTTTTTTAAGTTGGCGATTCGCTTCCGATTAGTATTCGTAGGATTAGTAAGAGATGCTTTTATCTGGTGTAACGTTGCGAGGTATCAGCTATTCTAACCGTCATTACTTTACCGTTGCTCAAGGTAATCCTAACAATTGAGTTGTTAGGATAAGCAGAACCTTCTTTTGAGAAACGGAAATGAGCACGATTACCGTTAGCAATGCCTCGATATTTTCCACGCTCCAAAACATTTTTGCCGTCCGGTGAAAGAATCTCGACTTTTTTGACGAGTTTGGAATATTTGCTCGGAGTTAAGATAACTAATTTGCCATTGCTATCTGAGACCGGTTTCCATAGAAATTCGCCGGTTTTCATCATTCTATTTGCTCTAGCTGGATCAACATTATCTTTTGCACCACTACCGTCCGTAGTTGGACAACCGCACCCTGCTCCAGAATCAGTAGCGGGCGTGTCTCCACCGTCAATCGCTCCGGCGTCATCCTGAGCAGTCTCACTGGCGGCATTTGTTCCTCCAAAGATACTTGAGAGCTTATCGGTAAATTGTTTAACGACATCAAAAAGTTTGTGCATGGTTTCCGCCAATGTTGTAACCATTTTTTGTAGCGGCTCAACCATTTTACCGAGCAAATTGCTGAACATTTCGCCGATTTGCCCCAAAAATGGCAGTTTACTAAAAAATAAGTTGCCCAATCCCAAAATACCCTTTTTTTCTCCTGGTATATTAGCGATAGAGCTTAAACCGTTATTTGCTAGATCAGCTAAACCTGACTTTCCCCAAAGCCTATCGACAAATTTGTCAGCGGCGTTGTTAAAGCCATATTTGAGATACTTTGATATGCTATTTGAAACGTTAAATATGCCACTCATATAATTCTCCTTTTTAAAAAATAAAGGTGGCGATAAATTAACTCTCCTTCGCGCATTAAAGATCGTTTTAATACGCCACTCCCATAAATATAATCGGTTCATTTTGTTTGGTGTTGCCTTTGCTTGATACTTAAGGATTATCGCCAAACACCGTTGAAACACATCGAAAACACCCAGCGACCCAATTTCGCTTAAGATTTACTTTGGATAGATTAGATTGATCTGGTAGCGCGCGGTGGTAAAACTACGATCGGCAATAATCTATTCGGCGCTTATCAAGCAGATCAAAGATTGTTTTGCATGGCCAAAAAGTATCGCCGTCAATTTCAACAAAGAGAGTAATCCAATTAGACATAGAACCATTCCATAATCCCGGATGTTCTAAAATAAAATGTTCGATTCCCGAGGAAGTGATTTTTTTTGAACGGAAAAATCTAGTTTTATCGATATATAAAGAAAGATTAAATTTTTCTCCTTTGTAATTGCGCAGTGAGCAAATTATGTCAACTGGATTAAAATGTGAGGAGCTTTGAAATATTTTATGCTGTTCGGGGTTGTTTAGATCGATCTCGGATGCCTCGACAAGTTGTACCGACATTGAACCATCGCTTTCAGACACCCAATAGGGAGCGCCGCCGGGCTGTCCCTGATTTTTAACAACACCACAAACTCTAATTGGTCTGTTTAGTTTTTCCAGAAGTAATTTTCTTCGTTGGCTTTCTTCGGCTGTTTGCCAGAGATTTTCCGAGATCTGAAAATTTAATGTTTTCTCCAAGTTTTTTCTTAGTAGAGAGAGGTTTTCAGGGCTAATTATCTCGTTAGAGTCTAATAATTTAGCGTTTTCAAAGACAATTTTTTTTGCCTCCAGTAAGCTTCCAAGTAAAATTTTTCTTGATTTTAAAGTTTTTTCCGCAACTTGTTGTGGCGCTACGTTATCTATGTTTCGAATATAAACTTTATCAGCATCAAGCAGGTTCAGGTTTTCAAGCAAAGCGCCATGTCCTCCTTGCCTTAAGATAACTGCGCCAGCTTGATCTCGCAAAATTTCCCCAGTCTCTGCGATGATTGAGATGGTGTCAGTTGAGCGTTTTTGATTAGAATAAGAAATCTCTAAAGACACGCCAAATTCCTCTTTGACAGTTGCTAAAGAATGTTGAGATTGTTCTTTAAACTGTTGGATATGTTCATCTGAAATTGTGAAATGAAAAGCAGCCACCCCCCCAAATCCAGCAATAAATTGAGCTCCCATGCGAAGATGCTCCTCAAAGGCAGTGCGTGCTTTATTAGCTTTAGGATAGAGATGAAATGGTAAAAGACCTTTTGGAGTATTTAGGTAATTTAAGCCATTTTCATCAGTCAATAATTCTATTATTTTTTTAAAGCGCTCATTTTTGAAAAAATTTTCGAGCGAAAGAGAAGACAAATCTTCGGAAAAATTATTTTTGTATAACTTGTAAAGTTCGTTTTTAAATGGAGCAATTTCAAGCGATTTAAAAAAAATTTTTAGATCGCCAAGAATTTTAGCCGTAGCGTTGCATTTTAGAGCAAATTCTTCCGCTTTGTTAAGAGAATCAAAAGCAAAGGAGTTTTTTGCGGAGATCAGTGAGGCGAACATTCTGGAAGCGGCGCCCGAGGCTGGCACAAAGTTGATTAGTCGAGGTTTTCGCTTAAGATATTCCTCTGCGATAGAAATCAGATTTTCCGAATTAACCGACAACGTGATTCCTTCGTTTAGGCGGCAAGCCTTGACTACTTTAACGTTATTTTGTTTTGAGCGAAGTTTTGTTAATTGCTCCGTAATTTCAGCTGGTTCTATGCCGGCAAGTTGAAAAATTGCACGATCTTTTTCGGTAAAAAGCTCTTCTTTCATCTGTTAAACAGCGGAGTCAAGTAAACACGCCTAATAAAGGTTGATTACCACTTAACTTTCTAATTGGAAAAGATATTATTTTATTATGTGTTCTTAAAAAACACTATAAGCAAGCATTATAAGCCAGAATCTTCTAACACTTGTTTTAAAGTGTTAAGCGATGCTTCAATGAGCCTTTGATCAAGCAACAAAAAAAGTTCTTCCGCTAGTTTTTGATCTGATGGAGAAAAACTCATCTCTTCGCGAGATATTTTTAGTTCATAGCCAGTTTTATTTTTATCATTAAAATCTGCGCTTAGCTCAACAAAAAGCCCCTTAAGCCAACCTTGTAAAATAATAAAAGATGGTATGGAGCTATCTTTTTTCCAAATCTGCGGATCGGAATTTATAATTTCTTCTCTGATATTTGACACTAGCGCTTGGGTTTCTCGATCAAAAAGCTCTTTTCTCTCACCGGTAAATTTGCTGACAATTGCTTCGACTTCATTGTGCAATTTCTCAGCCACAATTCCATCTAGCAATACTTTGCCTTCGTCTTTTTTTTGAGCCGAACTTCCGCGATAAAAAGGATCGGTTAAAAAACGAGAGATCCAGCCAAGCGGCTTAAGCTCTACAGTGTAATTAACCTCTCCGTTTGGTTGTAGGGAGTATCCGCCTCCAAAAAATTGCGATTGCACAACTTCTGATTTTCTGATCAATAAAACTCCGGATTTGAGATCAAGAATATAACCAGTTTCCCAAGTAACAAATGGTTTCTGGTGTTTGGCTTTTTCGCTAAGTTTTTCTCCAACCCTTTCCCACCTCTTCGGATCTGTTTTTGCGAGAATCTCTTTTACTTTTTGGAAAACAGGCAGGTCGCTTGCCTGAATTTCTTGGGCGGTTATATGCTTCCTCTTTGAGTTTAGGATGTTTTTAAGTTGTTCTGAATTTTTATTGGAGTTGGATTTTTTAGCGTTATCCTTACCGCCAAAAATAAGATCCCACGATTTAAATTGAGAGGAGTTATCCGAATTTGAATCAGCCATATTTTAACTATCTTTTGCGGGCAACCATAAGCGAATTAAGCTATAATTATATATTTAATTTTGCCATATTGATCTAAATCGTAGTTAATCTGAGCTTTGCCTCACCCTAAAAAAGACATTTTAGCAAGATAACATACTGAAAATACTATTAAAAATAGATTAGGAGGGTAAAAATTCGCAACTATCCCTAGCTATATAACCGATATAAAGAGATTGAAACTGCTTTGAAATAAAATAAATAATTTACAATTAAAAAAAGAATGGTTGGTTTATAATACAGTATTTTTTATAAAGTCGTATATTTTGTTGCGACACCCTTTGCCTTATTGATAGGATATTTTAATTCGTTTTCCTTCATTTTATTGCTAAGCGCCTCGGCTAAATCGATCTTTAAATCGTTTGATAGTATTAGTAGCCAGTAAAAAATGTCTGCTAATTCATCTGAAATTTCTTTGTGCCGTTTTAATTTGGCTGATTCAATTTCCCCATCTTTCAGCCATAAAAATATTTCGCTTAATTCAGCAACTTCAGCTGAGAGCGCAAGAAGCCGATCTTTAATCGTATGAAATTGCTCCCAGTCGCGATCCCTTCTAAAATTTATTACTAATTTTTTTAATTTCTCGAGTTGTTTGGGCGTCTCATTCATTTTTTGATCCTTAATATTTTAATGGAGCTTCGATTCTATCTTTGATTTTTGGCATTTGTTCCTGTTCGGTAGAATTTTTGGGAGAAGCTACTATATATTTATAACTAGCGTAAATAAGCAAAAGAACTGCAAGTATTCCGACAATTATTCTAAAATCATTTTGTTTTGCGTAATAGCTAGCTACTTCCTCGTCATAAGCTACTCTTTTGGCGTATTTTGCCGATAAGCCGGTTCTGTGTAAGGGGGCGCTATGTGAACGACCACCTTCAATCTTAGAATCAAAACCTCCCTTTTGCAGAGAACCCTCGGAGTGATTTAAGTTCGATTGAGAATTTCTTGGCGAAGAATCGCCCCCAAGTATTCGAGGCGCTCCGTAATCAACAGGTGGTCTATGCTGGCCGTCTCCTTGCTTCTTCATAAATCCTTTCTGGAGGAACTCGCAGGTTCCAAACTATTCCAAAGAGAGAGAGAAACTTGAGCGTGTAGTGAGTAATGTCTATCTCCCACCAGTAAAAACCTTGTTTTTCCGATCCGGGATACCGGTGATGGTTATTATGCCAACCTTCGCCGAGAGTTATAAGAGCCATTAGTAAACTATTTTTACTTTGATCGGAGGTGTTAAATCTCTTTTTGCCGATGATATGACAAAAAGAATTGATACAAAAAGTTCCATGATAAAGCAGGGTTGTGCTCAGGCAAAAACCAACAATAAGCATTTGAAAACCATTTGTATTAAGGTTTGGATAATAAGCCGCCAAAAAAGTTCCGAAGCCATAACAAAGAGTCGCTAAAGATAGTGGGGCTATCCAGTGGTAGTTATCTAGCCATCTGAGCTCTGGGATTGCCAACAGATCCCTGACTAATTCCTTGCGAGTGCCAACATAACGACTACTTAGAACCCAGCCTACATGTGCCCACCAAATTCCGTATAAAGCCGGAGGGTGAACATCTTCTTCCGTGTCCGAATGTTTGTGATGGTGCCTATGATGTGATGACCACCAGATTGGACCTTTTTGGGCAGCCATCGCCCCGAGAAACGCTAAGATAAACTGGAAAAATCTATTTGTTTCAAAAGTGCGGTGCGAAAAATAACGGTGATAACCGCCGGTGATTGCAAACATTCTAATAAGATAGAGGAGGATGCAGACTACTGCTGCGACCCAGCTAATGCCGGTCCAAATAACTAGCAGAGCTCCGATATGAATAATCCAAAAAACACCCTCCTTAAAAAGGTTGATTACTTGAAAACGATCTTTGGCGTCAACATCTAACATTTTAACTAATTTAAAAAGAAAAGATTTTATATTTTAACAACTTACTAACTCGTCTTAATTACTTTATTACTTTGTTTTGACAAGCAATTTTGCTCTCAGAGATTTTGTCTGAATTTGTTATGTTTAAATTTAATTATATACCATTTTTCATTTATCAAGCAATGAAAGGTTATTTGTTTACAATTTGCGCAGATTTTGATCGGATTTATCTCTCAAAAAAACACCGCTATAATCATGTAACCAGAACAAAGTTTGACCCATAAAAACGTTGAAAAATATTTCAAAAAATATTAAGATTTTTAAGTGAAACCAAATAATTAGCTGAATCATCTTAAAAACTCGAAGTTAATTTATAGATATTAGCCTTATGATTTTTACTTGTTAGATGAGAAGCTTCGCTTTAAAATCAGAGTTCCCGAGCAGAGATTTTGCTTAATTTTTTTAAAAGGTGTTAATGATGAAACTAAAAAATATAACAAACTCTTTAACTTTAGCGGCGGTAGGTGTTTTTGCTATCGCTTCAGTTTCATTAGCTGATGGATTAGCTGATTACTATTCTCAGCTCGCGCATCAGAGATTTTTTAATTATCAAAGAAGTGCGCGCAGCATTGGTATGGGAGGCAGTAGTTTTGTTACTGATACTGATAGTACCAGTATCTTTGGCAATCCAGCGGGACTAGGTTTTATGGAGAACGCTGAGGTTTCAGTAAATTACGCTAGAGACTACATATCAGGCAAAGATATTACTGATTATGATGATGTTCAATTTGATTTAGATAGCGGCTATGCAGTAGGTGCGTTCCCAATTTCACCGAACCTTGATGGTTTGCCTAATTATGGCAATATTGCTTTTGGATGGAATGGAGCCAGAGGTTCTTCCGATGATGATTTTGATAGTAGAAGTAGGGGATATGGAATTCATTTAGCTTACGCCAAGGCTCTCTCTGATACTGTCAGTTTAGGTTATGGCGTTAGTTATATGGCTGACACTTTTAAAAATAATACTGGCTTAAAATATAAGTTGGAAGATGGTGTTCGTCAAAACGTTGGTTTAATGATTAAACCTAATGATAAGTGGCGTTTTGGGGCAATGGGTTTTTATGGCTTTGGCGGTCCAGATGTTGATACTCAAGCCGGCAAGAATAGCTTTGATGTTTGGTCTGCTGGCGCTGATGTTGGAGCTGCCTATATGGTTTCGGACGCGACCACTTTAGCTTCTTCGGTTGATTATACTTATATGAAAGCCAAAGATGGTTCGTTTACCGGACTCGCCGCTCGCGGAGATAAGGAGGATGGTTCTGCTCTAAATGCTCGTATTGGTGTTGAACATAAGATCAACGATAGAATAAGCGCTCGTCTTGGTTATCGTTATGCCGCCAACTTTGGTTATGATTTTATAGGATTACCAGAGGCTGTTTCTCAGCATGCCAAGTTTAATGGTGTTTCGATTGGAGCCGGCGTCAATCTTACCAAGTCACTTCGTTTAGATTACGGCGCCGAGTATAGAGCCGTTGGTGATGGCGATTGGACGCATGCTGTTAGCGCTACGGTTCCTTTTAGCATCTGCTTGGAAGATTACAGGGGTGGTGGAGAGTAATAAGGCATATTACAAATAACCAACTCGAAACTAATCTTATATAAAACAAATAAAGCCGATTCCTTTTTTGATTTCAGAAAGGGATCGGCTTTTTTGTTATTAAAGTGGCTTATTGATCTTAGAAGTTTATCTAGTTAACCTTTTAGCTTAAAAAGTTTAGCGAGCGATTTGATTTAAAAGATCTTTTAAATTAGTTAGCGTATCTTGATTTGTTGTTATTATATTACAAGTTAAAGCTTTTTGTTCCGATAAAAACTCTGTTTTTATGGTTGTTTCTAGGAGAGGCGCGGCGATAATTCCGGCGAAAAACCTTCTTGGTTTATAAAATTCTGCGAATAGTTTGAATTTTTCAATAATAGCAGAATCATTTTCAAAGATCTCCGATAATTGATTAATAACACCCTCGCTTAGAAGTCTTGTTTGATAATTCAATATGCCACCAGCGCTAATAGAAGAAAATTCCGTTTTAATAGATATTTGAAATGAAAGATCGGCTTGTTCGCTATTTTGATCTTCTTGCTTAGGGCTAGGGTGATTAGATGATGGCTGCTTATTTTCTACCAGTAGTTTTCCGCTAATAAAAAGGAGTTCATTTTTAAGAGAAGAGAGAGTCTGAAAGTTTTCATTGGTTGTTACAACTGGTTGGTTCATTCCCTTAATGTTGCTTAGAATTAAGTTATTTGGTTTACGAATCAAGTTTTCAGAGATTTTTGAGCAGAGAGCAGCTAATAACTTTTTGAGTTCTGTTTGAGCTTCTCCGGTTTTGAAATTAGCCGAGTAAGAGAACTCTTTTTTTAAAAAGGGAGGCCGACGAGAAACGCTAAAATTTTCTACCGTTTTACTTAAAGTCATTTAAAGTTAGCAAAATCAAACAATTAAAGGTTTTCTAAACAACAAGATCCCAAATTTCTTATAACCTTAACAGATCAAATCTGATCGAATTATATTGTTTTGCTTTGATTTTGATTGATTAGTTTCCAAATTGGTTTAACCTTCGCCTTATACGATTTATACGCAACCCAATACATGCTAAGCGTTACCGTAATTGATCCACGCTCTGATAAACGATCGGCCATCGTAGCCAGACTTTCTGAGCTAATATCGGGCGATTCGTTGGATAATCTTGTTTTGCCACCGATTAGATATTCAACGCTTTCCCCGCATGAAGTTAAATTTAACTCCGCTTCTGATATAACAATTATAACAAGCGAACTTGCCGTTCGCGAGATTTCGGTTATTGGAACAATTAAAAAATCTTGGCCAACCACGGTTTTGTTAGTTGTTTACGAAGATGGAGAAGCGAGTCTCGCTCTGAGCGATCGGTTAGCAAGACTCGGAGTCGATGACACCCTTAGCCTACTTGCTCCCAACGCCGAAATTTTACGAAAGATAATTTTTTTAATTAAGCGAATTCCTCAACCCAAAATAGGAAAGATTTTTTTGGTTGATAGCGGCAAAGGGGGGCTTGGGGTGACGACAATTGCCGCCGGCCTTGCCGAATGTGCAGCTTTGGCAGGCAAAAAAGCTTTGGCGGTTGATCTTGATTTTGAATCGCAAGATCTCTCCCGTTTTCTGCAAGCGCGTCCGTTTTTTAATGAAAATTTATTTAATTTAATTTCGGGATTTCGCTCGTTGACTAATGAAAGCCTTAATGAATGCGTTGTTCGTATTTGGGCTGATGACGAGCTGTTTTGTTGTTTGTCACCGCCCTGTTCAAACAGTAAGCAACTTTCTTTTGAACAGATTCGGCTCTATGTATCGGTTTTAAGATCTTTAGCACGCACTTATGACATCCTCATTGTGGATGTCGCTGGTATTGTTGGTGATTTTCGCCATACTCTGGAAGAGCTAGCCGATTATTCTTTATATCTTGTCAATAACGATCCGGCCTCGCTCTATGCGACGATCGATCGAATTAAAAAATATAGCCAACCAGAAAAAAGCTATTCAAAAGTCATAATTCAAGAGATAGTGGCCCCTTTTCGCGGTCTTTCTCGCAAAACCCTAAAAGATTTCTTTTCTCGCAATATAGAGGGGTCAGAAAATCTTTGGCGACCTCAGCAGATAATTTTTGAGCAAAAAGTTACGACTTGGCCAGCTTCAGGAGGAACGATTTATTCTCTTGGTAGCCAACGCAATCGCTCTAGCATCGAAGCTATTTTTGCCGACTACGGTGCAGACGCGCTAACCACCACCGCTGAAACGCCGACTTTGGATCGCCCTCTGCTTTCATTTGCGCGGGCTTCACTCTCAAAATTTTTTAAAAGTGCCAATGAGGCAAAATTTGTTCAAGGAGTTGTCGCGAAATTTACCAAACTTATCGGCGTCAAAAAAACTGAAACCTCTCTCGAAGGCAAATTGATTGGGAATGTTGGCGCTTCAGCAGAGAGCTCGCGAATCAATCAACCAAGAGGCAGAATTAGTTACGAGCCAATAACACAAGGAGCAAAACGCGCTACCGGCACCGAAACTACTTCGACGCCAACGCCAAACACAGATGAATTTTCTTTACAACAACTGGCTTCAGAGTATGTTTCTGGGGTTCAGCTTTTTAATAATATTAAAGGAGAAAATAAAAATGAAAACAATTGGCACTGAAAAACTTATTCGCTTCTCAAAGAAAAACTCTCAGAGAGGCGCTACGATGTTAGAGTATATCGCAATGGCGGCTATGCTTCTAATTTTTGTTTGGGGCGCGATTACTGCGCTAGGTGGAAGTTTGAGTGGTTTTTTGACGGCGCTCAATGGTTGGGTTACAAATCGCACCGGACAAATTCCACAATAATATAAAGTTGCGGTAGATATTAAAAGGAGTTTGACCATTATGGCGCAAAGAGATGTTATATTAAGGCCGCGTCGCCGTTCCAGCGGACAGCAAGCTCTTTTTTATTGTTCGCTAGCCGCACTTTTAATAACTATTACTCTTTTTTTAAGAGGAATTGCTCAACCGAAGGTGATTCAAGTGATTGAAAAACCGGAGGTTGGTCAATTTGACACGATAAGTTTGCCGGTGCCGGTGGCGCCGATACCAGCTGGTTCTAAGCTTTCCAACGTTGAGTTTAAACAGCTGGCTTTTCCACGCCATCAAGTGCCGGAAAACGCAATTTTAACTTTAGAGAATTATCTTGATCATTTTGCTCTTGTAAGTTTGCCAGCGGGGTTGCCTTTATACAAAGAAAATTTAGTAGCTTCTCGTTCACCAATTAACCCGGTAGTTCAAAGAATCCCTGCTGGCATGCGAGCTATGACCATTAAGGTTGACGCGACCGCGGCGGTTGAAGGTTGGGCTGGTTCGGGAGCGATAGTTGACGTTTTGCTTGTAGAGCGCGATCGGACGACAGTTGTTGCTGAGCAAGTAAAAATTTTATCAGCCGAACGATCTGTTTCTCCGGTAGATGGTGCGGCGGCTCCAAGCGTTCCAAGTACGGTTACATTGCTGGTTACTCAAGAGCAGTGCTTGGCGATCAATACTGCTTTGACTCTTGGTAGAATTGCTTTTGCTCTGCGTAGTACGGTTGATGAGCTTTCTTGGAAGAACAGGGAGTTTACGACTGATAATTTAAAATATGGTAGTAAGGTAAAATCAGCACGCATCTCCGGATATTTGAAGGTTAAAGATAAAACTGGCGGCACTGAGAGATCTTTTGCTTTAGCCGATGATAAATGGATTAAAACTGAAGTTTTACCCGAAGATCTCCATTAGCTATTCGGAAGGAATACATAGTTGCTAATAGTTGTCGGTAGTTTTGTAGGAGTTATTTAAAGGCATTATGAATTCGATAGCCGAAGAAAAGCAAAATTTCTTGCATAATCAATCCGTTCCTCCACTATTGGCTCACCTACTTGAAATAATTCGCAAGGAAATAGCTTTAAATTATCAGCCGGCAGGAGACAAATTAACAACGCCCGAGCTTAAAGAGATTATTGGTGATAATGCCGCTAAACTTGGTTTAAGATTATCGCCGCTTGAAGAGCAACAATTACTCGATATTCTTTCCTCGGAAAATAGGCGTTTTGGGGTGCTTCAGCCTTTAGTTGATGATCGAGAAGTTACTGATATTATCGTTTCGGCTTTCAATAAAATCATTGTTCAACAGGGGCGAGCCAATTATCGCACCGATATTCGCTTTTCCGATCAGCAGAGTTATGAAAATTTTGTCGAACGTTTATTACTTGAAGCATCCGCCAGTTATTCAAATAAAAAGCCGATTGCTGACGGCATTATTGATAGCTTTGCTCGTGTGCACGCAGTTCATAAATCTATAGCTGACGGCGGCCCTTATTTGACAATCCGGCTTAATAGATTTTCGACGGTGACCTTAGCCGATCTTGAAAAACAATCTTTAGCTCCGGCTGAGGTTTTAAAATATCTTCAGATCCTAGTCGCCGAAGGAGTGACAACCTTAATCGCAGGAGAAGTTGGCACTGGCAAAACGACCTTGGCACGCGCGTTGGCGGCTTCAATCTCCAAATATGAATCTATTTTAGTGATTGAAGACACACCCGAGATTCGCATCGAGCACCCAAACGTTAGATATCTTTCAACGCGTGAGGCAAATTATGATGGAGCTGGCAGGGTTTCTCCAGCCGAGTGTATTCGCGGCGGTATGAGAATGGCGATGAACCGGATTATTTTTGGAGAGATTCGCGATGCCGAGGCGGCTGAAAGTTTTATCGATGTTTGCTCTTCGGGCCATCCGGGACTCTCTACAATTCACGCTCGTAGCGCTGCCGAAACGGTTTCACGCTTGGAGCTTTTTCTTGGAAGGGCGCAACCAAGCGTTAGTCGCGAGGTCATTGCCGAACAGGTCGCAACCGCCGTCCAAGTTGTAGTTTATCTCAACCTTTGTCCGGTGACTCGCAAACGTAGAATTTTTCAGGTGCGCGAGCTTGGACCAGTGGCTGATGGCGTTTTGCGGCACCGTGAAATTTTTTCTTATAACATAAAATCAAAACTGCCAACTTGGCAGGTAAAAAATAAAATTAGCGCTTTTAAGGATATTTTAGAGGGCGCCTCAGATCCTTTATTTATTTCCGAGCTCTCAAATGAAATATATCCGAATAAATCTCAGATATATTTAGACGCCGCCAAAGAGAGAATTATTCAACATTAACGTTTGTTTTATGTTTACGGCTAAACTTCGAGCAGAATGTTTGTTGGGCGAGAATATAGATCGCTCGGGATTGTTGGATAAAGGCGCCAAGAGTCCTGCTAGCTCATTATATACTTCGGCTCTGCCTTCGATTGTTTGGGAAAAAATAACTTTTAAAAAAGGAAGAATTCGCAAGGAATTTGCCCGTGATTATCCAGCTTTATTAACGGCGGTAACTAGTTCGGTAAAAACCGGACTAGACCCATTAGAGGCTCTTTTATCTGCTGAAAACCAGTTTTCTGATTCGCCAGTTGCTCTAGAGATTAAAAAAGTTGCTTTAGCAATAGAAGCGGGTGCCACCAGCGAGCAAGCGCTTGCAGGATTTGCATCTGACATTGATCATCCGGACGTTCCATCTTTTATAACCGCGTTGGTGCTTGGTACGGTTGAAGGCGCTCCGGTAGCCGATAGCCTCAATCGTTTGTTGCGGGTTACTCGCCAGCGAGAATCTTTTCGCCGTAAAACCCGCTCGGCTCTTGCTAGCCAAAGGTTGTCGGCGATTGGCGCTAGCGTTGCAGTTGCGTTAATGGCAACATTTCAATTTTTTACTAATAAAGAGGGAGTCATTCGCGTTTATCAATCTCAAAGTGGTTTTGCTGCGCTTGTTTGTGGCGGTTCATTGATTGGTTTTGGTCTTATCTGGATGTTTTCTATGGGGAGAAAGTATCTATGATTCAGGCGATTTTGCCAACTTTCGCTATTTTTGTTTTTTTTCTGACACTTGCTGGAGCGCTCAAGCTTTTTTGGAGTAATAAACGATCTGCTAAGAATGTTTTAGATTCACTGGCCGCGAATCTTGAGGTTGCTAGTTTTAAGGAAAAACTTATAGTGTCACCAGATCATACTTTTTCTGAAAAAAAACTCTCGAATCTTTCACGCAAACAGATGGAAGAGATTACGATTTATCTTCCAATTATAATGGAAAGATTGGTGGTGGCGATCCAAGCCGGACTTGACATCTTGCCCGCGATTAAAAAAGTGATTGAATTTTCAAAATATGATGGCAAAGGGGCGCGCTCGACTGATCTGGTGACTCAGCTATTGGAAAGAGTTTTGTTTTTAACTGAGCAAGGGGTAAGTTTTGAAGATAGCCTTAAGGCGGTTAGCGCGAAAGTAAATCATTCAGGCATTAAACACGCTTTTTTGCATCTGGCTATTGCATACCGAGATGGCGGGGAATTGCTAGGTCCTTTGAGAGAGCTTAGTGATTCGACTCAGCAGATGTTTCAAGAGAGCGTCGAAGAAGAGATCGCAAAATTTCCGGTAAAAGCGATTATGCCGTTGATCTCATTGTTTGTCGGGCTGTTAATTTGTTTTATGGTTGTGCCAATGTTGCAAATTGCTGAAATTGCTGGCAAGGCAACTATTTCTGCGGTTGGAGCTGGCGACTTATGAAAATTTTACGACACAGAACTAGCTCTTTAAATCATCAAAGAGGCATAGCTATTTTTCTCTTTGCCTTTTTATTATTACCTATTACTTTATTGTTGCTCTCTTTGGGTTTTGATTTGACCCGTTATTTTTCGCAGTCGAGCTCTGCTCAAACGGCGCTTGATCAAGCGGTTAAATATGGCGCGGCTTTTTTACCGAACGCTGAAGCCGCGCGAGAAAGAGCCGAGGGATATCTTCGCTCTTTAGCTGGCGAGCGTTGGAAGGTGCGTTCTGCTGTTGATGGAAGCAGGGTAGAGATGAGCGCCAAACTCTCTTCGCCGCTTATGTTTGCCTCTTTTTTTGGCTCGGATTTATCTCTGGATCTGTCGGTGTATTCAGCCGCGAAGATCGCGCCGCGAGATCTTCTGGTCGCTTTGATTGTTAGCAATGAAAATGCTCCAGCCTATGGCGACGAGCCTTGGGGGTCTTCTTTGGAGTGGCCAGCGGCGCAAGTTTTTACGAGTGGCTTGACTATTTTAGATAATGGCAAACCGCTTGATCCGCGCTGGCTTACTCAACAATGTTTTAATCCAGCTTTTTCGACGATTAAAGAGTTAGCCGTAAAGGTTTATGAGGTACTTTCTTCCAATCCGATAAACTCAGTTGGTTTAGGTTACGCTCCGGGCGCTCTTAATGTTTATTCAAGGTTGCGTTTGCCAACCGAAGGAGGCGCGAGGATTTATCAAGAGCAATCTTTTGACAAGGGAGAAGCCGACTTTCCTTTTTTAACGGGAGCTCAATTTAGTTCTGCCGAGTGGTGCGCAGCAGCCGCCGAGCAAGAGAAATTTACTTTGGCTTATAATTTTCCCGATGAAAACATCTCTTTGAGGAGATACGTTCGCAATAAACTTTCAGAGCGTTTGAGCCCCCTTGTAAATCCGACTGATTTTACTATTAACCAAGGGGAACTTGCCAGCCTTGCGGCCCGAGAAGCAATTTGGTCTTTGCCGGTTTCTGCCTCCTCTGAGCCTAACTTTAAAATGGTAGTTGGCGAGATGATCTCAGAACTGTTGACGGCTTCTTATCGCCTCGATCGCGGAGCTCTTAAAGAAGCCCCCCGCAAGGTAGGTTATCTTTTAACGGCTCACTATCCGAGGATTGGGCAAGCGAATTTTTTTGATCCTGCTTTTAGCGGCGAGTTTATATCTTATCTTTTAAGTCTTAATCATTCTTTAAAAGATGCGGGAGTTTCAATCAATTTGATCTTTGCGATTGCTCCTTTTAATCAGCAGGGAGTTTATCAATCGGATGCTCGTTTTGCGGAAACTGCCGCTAGAACTCGCCAAGAGTATTTGAATGGCTTGGGAAGCGCGTCTCAGAATATCGATTTTCAATTTGTTTCAGCTGATTCTTTAGATGAATTGAAACGTACGTTAATTTCAAAATTACCAACAATAGGTGAGAAGGTGGTTTTGTCGAGATAGTTTAATTTATTTTTAAAAATATGATGCGAAATATTTTTAAAAAACGTTTTTTGCTAGGTGGCGCCTTGATTGAAACGGTGGCAGGTTTTGCCATTTTATTTTCTTTTATATGCGCGATGATTGGACTGACAGGCTATCTTGGAGAGCAAAATAAAATCAATTCTTTGCTAGAGGATAATTTGCGTTTAACCAAAGAAAATTTTGCTATTGAAAAAACTCTTTTTACGGCTGATGGCGGCTTTGATGAGGCAACTTTAAGGCGCGCGTTGATGGATCAATTAGCCGGTCTTAACGAGGGATTAAAAACTTTTGTTCAGGGCAAGGCGGCGTTGATAGGTGGTTATTTACTGCTTGAGATTGATCCAGAAAGCGGCGAAGCCGTTAATTTGGATTATAAAAAACCAATTCTCATAAACGCTTCTTCTGATATTAGTTGGGAGTCTTTGCCTGATAGCGCCAGAAGGGATTTTGATTTAAGCAAGGCTTTTAGCGAAGCCGCTAAAAAGCTGGTTTTTCCCTCGCCCTCGGCTGACAAGGGACTTGGTGTGCTGGGCGATAATTTTTTCCCGCAAGTTGCTTTGGTGGGGTATGCGGTGGCCATTTCGATTAAAGAAAGTGGTTTTGCTGGATTAATTGGAAGTTATTTTGGCAATAGGGAATTTATGGGAGCAGTAAATTTAGCTCCATTAAGTTTTAATTATTAATCTTTATGGTGATTGCTGAAAAGTTTACGACTATTAAAGATAAATTATTCGAGTTGCGTTGCGCTTTCTTTCCAACTAGCGTTAGCGATTGCTTGGCTCAGGTTTTAAGCGAGAATCACCTTCGTCAAATAGCAGTTGGAGTTAGAAGCGAACAACGAGATTTAATTTCATTGGCGGCAAAAGTTACTGGTATCACGGAAGACGAGTTGCTCTCTAAAATTTCTCGCAAATTAAAAGTTGATTTCGCAACTTATTTGCAACCACTTGGAAAGAGGTTTTTTGATAATTTTTTGATTTCGTTCGAGGAGTGTAGTCAAGAGAAAATTTTTCCTGTTGTTAAGTTAGGGGAATTTGTCGGCATAGCTTCGCCGGAACCTTTTAAAGCCAAGCTATTTTTGCAAGCGCGAAAAAATGAGCTTTCAAAAATTTCGTTATACTTAACAAGTGGACGGGAACTTGAGCGTGCGCTTAAAGCCAGCAAGTTATTAATAGAGGAAGACGCTCATACTGAGCTCAAAGGGGAGCAAGCCAAAAAAGAGAAGATAGCTTTTTATCTTTTAGAAAATATTGCTAAAGAAGCTTTAAGTTATAAAGCTAAAACGATTAAAATTTTCTTCGGAAAATCCCAAATAATTTATGAATTTGTTCCACCGCAAGGCGGCATAGCGCGCGGAGCTTTGGCGCCGCAAATTCGCCACTCGCTTTTAGCTCTTTTGTTAGAGAATTCGGCCGCCCCAGCAATCATGCTTCCTTCTGGTAAGCAGATAGCGATTACCTTTAACTCCGATCAAAGCGAATTTATTCTAGCTTTATCTAAATCGGATTGCGCCGCTAATAGCGATTGCAAAAAAGAGGATTTTTTAAATTCAACCGTCATAGCGGGGGGTTTGACAACTTTCGCCGCTCAATCATCAAGTTTTCCTAATTTTGAGAAAGTTGCGGAGGCCACTTCTCAGCTCGCTTCTGGCTTGAATTGTTTAAAGGTGTCTCCGGTCACGAGCGAATCTGCTTCTGAGCTATTAACCGCCGAGTTGCCAAAGAGCTCGGAAAGTTCTTCAAAAGACAGCCTTAAACGCCGAGATTTTTGTTTTAAACAAACGGGCGAGATCGTTATTATTGAAGACAATAAAATATTTGCGAGCGTGCTGGAAAAATTTTTGGATGATTATGGTTTTTCTTGCCGTTCATTTGCTGATGGCGAAAGCGGAGCTGAATATCTGAGAGCATGCGTTGATAGCGGAGATCTTCCTCTGCTTATTATTTGCGACATGCATCTGCCTCGCAAAAATGGTTTGGAAATAACCCGAGAGTTAAGAAACAAGGAGTGTTTTGATAAAATTCCAATAATAGCTCTTACTTCGGATGATGATTTTGATTTGGAAGTTGAGTTTGCCAGATCTGGAGTTGACGCTTTTGTTAGCAAGGCTCGCGATCCAAAATTGCTTTTAGCGCAAGTTGAAAGATTGATTAGTAAAAGGAAGGCCGCATGAAAGTTGTATTTTTTTCCATTGGTTTGCTTGTTGTTTTAGTTTTGTTCTTTGATCCGTTAACTTCGGCTTTGGCGGCTTTAATAATGATTCCGCTAGTGGCGAAACTGTTGGAGATTTTTAGTGACATCAAATCGACGGAAGGTTTATTTAAGGCGATTTTAGATGACGATGTCAGCAAGGTTTTTCATAAGTTGCCTCGTTCCTCTGAATTTAGAGGAATTTTTGAATATGTCAGATTGATTCGCAGTGAATTTAGATGGAGCAAGGAAAGATCGCTTACCGTCAACGATCTTATTGGCGACAAAAAAGAAGCTCGGTCTTTAGATTCTCCATTTAAAGATTGGGTGCAAGATAGATTGTCCGATATTATTAGTGAAGTTGGCGCTGAGCAGGCGGTTTTCGTTGAATGTTTAGGCGGCGAAAACTTAGTTAATCGCCAACGTTTTATGCCATTTAAACAATGCGGTCCTAGGCTCCTTAAACAGCTCGAGCTTTTTTTCTTTCCATATTTTAACGAAGGTGACTTGTCTATTTTTGGTGTGTACGATGGTTTAAAAAGCTTAGATCAAAGTTTTGATTTTTCCATGTACGGTTACCGATTTTTTATGGCGCTACCTTTAAAGCTTGATAGCCAGCAAGCCGCCCTTTGGTTTGGTTTTCGTGAGGGGATGAGGCCCGGTTTTGAGGAGTTAAAACTTGTCGACAATTGGAGGAAAAATTTTTCTCGCGAGTATCGGATTAAAAAAGAACACACAGCCGCTAACCATGCAATTCAAAAAGCAAATCGCACTGTCAGTATTCAGCGGGATCTGATTGCCGGTCTTTCTCATGATTTGAAATCTCCCCTTAATAACATCAAAGCAATATCTTCTTATTTAAAAGAGCGCGCTCCGGTGGTTGATGGCGCTTTTGTTGAAATGATCGAAAATATTGAGCGCAATTGCGAAGGTTTGGGGGAACTGATTGCCGATATCGTCGATCTTTATAAGTATCAGAATCAACAGCTTAAAATTCGCAAGGAAAATTTTGATTTTTTACCTCTTTTGCGAGAAATTAAAAACAATTTTGAATATACCGCTAGGCGCAAAGGTTTGAATTTGTTTTTTGAGGTTTCCGATTGCGTTCACTTTTCGGAAGTTTGCGCCGATCGCAGGCAACTTATTAGAGCAATTTCCAATATTTTAAGCAACGCCATTAAATACACTGAGTTTGGGGGGTGTCGCGTAAAAGCGAAGTCGGCTAAGGAGGAGGGTTTTCTTGAGATAGCTATTTCTGACACTGGGGTTGGGATTAGCGCGGAAGATCAACGAAATTTATTTAAGCCTTTTTCTCGTTTTGATCCGGAAATGGCCGAAGGCAGTGGTTTGGGCTTAACTATTGCCAAAGTTTTGATTGAATCAAACGGTGGTAAGATAACTATTTTTTCAGAAAGAAATTCAGGCACTACAGTAGTTATAAAGTTTCCTTTGGCGACAAGGGCGAGCAAGCAGCCCGTCAGTTTTACCGATCGAGAATTGAATGACGATTCCGTAAAAGTTGCCGCCAATAATATTCAAAACGAACTGGAAAAAATTAAAAGTAATCCTTTATTTGATCTTGGTTCTATCAATTTATTGGTAGTTGATGATGATCAAGATTTTACTCTGACTTTAGTAGATGCCTTAAAACAGCAGGGTATTCGCGTCAATTCGGCGTTTACTGTTAGCGATGCTTTGAGCGTGGCTAACTTCTCGCCTCCCACTCATTTGATAACTGATTTGAATTTGCCGGCCGGTGGTCCCAATCGTTTGTATGTCGAGTTATCCCGCCGCGGCATTGATGCGCGTATTTTGATTTTAACGGGCGAAATTTCAGAAACTAAGCTGGAGGCGACAATTAATTCTTTGCCGCGGCAGGTTAAATTGATGCAAAAACCGGCTGATCTGAGAAAGATATTAGAGTGGCTTAGCGGCGGAAGTAGCGCCATCAGAGATTCAAGCGAAACTCTCTTAGGAAGCATTGGCTAAAATTTCGATCCGACTTTAACTTCTCTGATCGTTGTCGCTTTTTTCTTGATTTTTTTTTAATTCTCATATAACCTGAAAGAATATGTTGTGGTAAAGTTGTTTATGTTCGATCGCGAACTCGGAAAAAAGCCTCATAATAATTTAATCTCACTGCCTCACAAACACACCCTTTTAAGTCCCGTTTATGGAGAGCATTCTTCTGGCACTCTTTATTTTTGGGCTGCTTTAGTTGAGGCCAAATTTTTAGGAAGCAGTATGAAAGACAGCAATTTTATGTTATCTGATCATCTTTCGATTGTTAGCGATCTTGCCACTTACCCTGATTATTTTGGCAATCATCAGCGGCCAAGAACCCCTTTTTATCCAACGCTGACTGATTATAGGACATTAAATTTTGCCACGAAAATAGATCTTAAACCTACGAGCGATCCCAAAAAAAATCTTTTAACATGTGCGCAAATAGCCGATCATCTCTTGATCGCTTGTGCGTTTTCAAATAGGGAAAACGATTTTGCTATCAACACGTGTCGTTGGTTTTACAAGAGCGCTGATTTTTATGTCACAGAGGCGATACGAAATAATTATTTAAGTGAAGAGGTTCGAGCATCCTCTCCTCTTTTCAGAACCTTAGCAAGTGGTATTGATGGCGCTATAGCTATATTAAGAGAGGTTATTTTTGAACCTCAAAAATAAAAAAAAGTAGTATTTTACTTTGATTAAACGAGCTTTATCTTTTTAAAGAGTTTCTTTTCTAAGCGGCGCATCTTTTGGGCTTCGGCTTGAGGAACTTTTTCATGATCGTATCCTAAAAGATGAAGCAGGGAATGAATAGCCAGCCTTAATAATTCATTTTTCACGGTAATGCCGTGTTCTTTGGCTTGGCGAATTGTTGTTTCAGATGAAATTACTATTTCACCAAGCAAAAAAACTCTCTCTCCTTTGATTTTTTCCTTTAAATAGGAGAAAGAGATAACATCGGTGGCTTTGTTTTTTCCGCGAAACTGTTTGTTAATATTTCTGATTTCGCGATTGTTTGTCAAGCGAACGTTAATTTCTCGGTTTTTTTTTGGAATTTTATTAAATGGTGGCAAAAGCAATGTTTGCTGAAACAGATCTGCGATCTCTTTTTTTTTGATTTTTGGAAATTTACCGGTAATGTTTACGAGCCAACAACTTTTCGCTGTGCCTGCAAAAGTTTGAGGAGAGTTTTTTTTGGAGATTATTCCCATTTTTTATAAGCGGCAACTATTTTAGCGACCAAAGGGTGTCTTAAAACGTCGTCTTCGCTAAAATAAACGAAAGCCACTCCTTCTATTCCTTTTAAAATTTGAAGAGCTTCTACTAAACCGGAGGATGTTCCTTTTGGAAGATCGATTTGGGTTATGTCTCCGGTGATGACGCATTTGGCGCCTCGTCCAAGCCTAGTTAGCAACATTTTCATTTGAACTGGAGTTGTGTTTTGAGCTTCGTCCAAAATGACGAAAGCGTTGGTTAATGTTCTGCCTCGCATAAAGGCGAGGGGCGCGACCTCAACCAAACCTTTTTCTACCATCTCTTTAGCTCGTTCAAAGTCCACCATATCGTGCAGAGCATCGTAAAGCGGACGGAGATATGGATTTACTTTTTCAGCCATGTCGCCCGGCAGAAACCCGAGTTTTTCTCCCGCTTCAACGGCTGGTCGGCAGAGGACTATTCGTTTGACCTCTTTGTTTGTTAGCGCTGATACCGCCATTGCCATCGCTAAGTAGGTTTTGCCAGTTCCCGCAGGGCCGAGGCCAAAAACTAGATCATGGTTTTGAATGCTATCTAGATAAGATTTTTGATTAAATGTTTTTGGCACTATGCCGATTTTTTTTCCCGCCAGCCTAATTTGATCTCTAAAGAGATCGCCAAGCCTAAGATCTTTATTGGCGGAGAGCATTTTTAGGCAACGCTCTAAATCTCCCGGAAAAAGTTGTTCTCCGTTGCTTACGATCTCGGCAAGTTGGGAAAGAAGGTTATGCGCGAGGTCAACTTCAGAGTCTCTTCCGGCAAGAGAGAGCTCTCCGCCGGCATCGGCAATGCGAATATTGAGAGCTCTCTCAAGAATTTTGAGATTTTTCCCCTGTTCACCGGTGATTTTAAGATGTGTTTCTGAATCTCTAATGGCTAGGTTTAGTTGTTTTGGTTCTCCGCGAGGAGCCTTTTTGTTTTTTTTATTTTTTTCTCGAATCACGCCAATTTATTAAATTTAAACAGAAATTTTCAAATTTTTATTTAAACAATAATTTGAAAACCACTAGTAAGAGATTAAACTGTTTCGAGCTTTGCGTAAATTCGTCTTGTTCCTTCGCCAACGCTCTCTTCTTTTTGAATCTTAAAACGCCCTAAAAGTTTGGTATTTTCAACATGGGGACCGCCGCAGATCTCCTTTGAAAAATCACCGATAGTGTAAATTTTGACTTTTTCTGGGTATCTCTCTCCAAAAAAAGCGAGCGCGCCTTCGGCGATGGCTTCTTTGTATGTTGAGACGGTAAAAGAAATGGCAAGTTCTTTTTTGATCTGTTCATTCACCAGATCTTCGATTGTTTTTAATTCGCTTTCGGTCAGTTTAGTTGGGTGCGAGAAATCAAAACGCAACCTTTCGGCGGTGATATTGCTTCCCATTTGCTTGGCGCCGTTCCCGAGAACTAGCCTTAAAGATTGATGCAAAAGATGGGTGGCGGTGTGAAGCCTTACCACCTCTTCACTGTGATCTTGAAGGCCTCCTTTAAACATTCCTTGCGAGGCAGTACGGGAGCGTTCTTGGTGTTTTTTAAACTCTGCTTCAAATTGTTCTTTGTCAACTTTTTGGCCTCGTTCGCGAGCGATTTCTTCTGTCATCTCCCAAGGGAAGCCAAAAGTTTCAAAAAGCTTAAAAGCGATCGCTCCGTCAATTTGATCAATTTTTTCGATCTCTTTTAAACCTTTGCCGATCATTGCGTTGAATTTTTTCTCTTCGCTACTTATAGCTTCTATTACTTTTTCTGTTTGTTGCTGGGGCAGAGGATAAGCGTTTTGATATATTTGGAGGACGGTTTTAACAAGTTCGGTAATTAAACCTTCGCTGGCTTTGATTTGTTTGGCGAAACGTATGGCACGGCGCGCGAGCCGGCGGGTGACGTATCCTTGAGCTTTGTTTGATGGCATTGCGCCGTCTGCCATGAGCATTGCGGCGGCGCGCGAATGATCAGCAATAATTCGGATAGCTTTGGTCGAAGCTTCGCCGCTTCCGTAAACGACACCTGAGGCTTTTTCTATTTTTACTATTAGTGGGTGGAAAAGATCGATTTTATAAATGTCATTTTCGTCAGCAAGCGCCGCGCTTATTCTTTCTAACCCTCCTCCAAAATCAACGTTTTTTTGGGGTAGAAATTCTAGTTTGCCATTGCTTGATTTTTTATATTCCATGAAAACAGAATTGCCGATCTCTAAGAACCTGCCGCAGTCGCAGTTAGGGTGGCATTTTTCTGCAAAAGCTGGGTTATGAGGAACATTGACAAATTCGTAGAAAATTTCACTGTCTGGGCCGCCCGGTTCTCCAACGGGCATTTTTTCCGGCTCGCCGGCTCTTGACCACCAGTTTTTGCGGGCGTTGTAAGCAAAAATTTTTTCACCTTCTTTGGCGTTAATGCCGACAGCGGCGAACAGCTCTTTCCAGATCTTTATTGATTCGGTGTCTTTGGGGGCATCGGCATCGCCTTCGAAAACGGTCACGTATATTTTATTAGGATCAAACCCAAGTTCATTTATTAAAAATTTAAAGATCCAAGCAAGCTGCTCTTTTTTAAAATAATCTCCGAGCGACCAATTGCCGAGCATTTCAAAAAAAGTTGTGTGGCGGTTGTCGCCAACCTCTTCAATATCTTGAGAGCGGAAGGCGCGTTGGCTGTTAACTAGCCGCCTTCCTTCTGGATGCGGTTCGCCGAGAAGATACGGAACTAGCGGTTGCATTCCAGAGGAGGTAAAAAGGGTGGTAGGATCGTTTTGTGGGATTAGGGAAGCTGAAGGGATCTCTTGATGTCCTTTATTTTTGAAAAATTCTATGTATTTTTTTCTGATTTCCTCAGTTTTCACTAGTTGATTTTAAAATTAACGATCTTAAAATAGATAAAATAGTAGTAATTTCTGAAATGATCAACAGAGCTTAGAAATTCTCTTTTAATTTGAATAATTTGCGGCTGAAAGATGATTTTTGAGGGGTTATTTCAGAAAAATTTGCTAACTTTTGATGTTCGCTGTACAGTTTAGCTTTTGATAAGACTATTTATTGATTGATTTTATGCCTGTAACGATCTTTACCGCTCATCAGTTAACAAAGGTTTTTCCGCCAAACAAAACGGTGCTTAAGGATATTTCGCTCTCTTTTTTTGCGGGAGCAAAAATAGGGGTGATAGGGCATAATGGTTCGGGGAAATCTTCCCTGCTTAAGATTATGGCGGGGATTGACAATGATTTTCATGGTTCGGCGGAACCGATGGGCAACATTACTATTGGTTATTTGCCGCAGGAGCCTCGCTTGGATCCAGAGAAAACGGTCAGAGAGAATGTTTTACTCGGAGTAAAAAACGTTGCCGATCTTCTGGCTGAGTTTGAAGCAGTTAGCGCCAAACTTGGCGAAGATATTTCGCCCGAAGAGATGGATCGGCTTATAAATAAACAAGCCGACTTGCAGGAGAAGATTGACGCAGTTGATGGTTGGAATATTGATCATAAACTTGATATTGCGATGGATGCTTTGCGTTGTCCGCCCGGGGAGGCAAGAGTTGAAAATCTCTCTGGAGGAGAGTTGCGGCGGGTGGCGTTGTGCAAGCTTTTGCTGAGCGCTCCGGATCTGTTGCTTTTAGACGAGCCGACCAATCATTTGGACGCAGAGTCTGTCGGGTGGCTTGAGCGCCATTTGACAGAATATAAGGGAGCGGTGATTGCGATAACCCACGATCGTTATTTTTTGGATAACGCCGCCGAGTGGATATTAGAGCTTGATCGTGGCGTTGGGTATCCTTGGAAGGGAAATTATTCGTCTTGGCTTGATCAGAAGAAAAAGAGGTTAGAAAACGAGGAGAAAACTGAGAGCAAGCGCCAGAAAACTTTAGAGCGCGAGCTTGAGTGGGTCAGGCAGTCGCCGCGGGCGAGGCAAGCAAAATCGAAAGCTCGTCTTTCTGCTTATGAAAATCTCTTGTCTCAAACTCGGGAAAAAGGAGCTGAGGATCTTGAGATTTATATTCCTCCGGGCCCTCGGCTTGGGGAGTTGGTGATTTCCGCCAAGGGGGTGGCAAAATCTTATGGCGACAAATTGCTTTTTGAGGATCTTAGTTTTAATTTGCCTCGAGGCGGAATAGTTGGTGTTATTGGTCCGAACGGAGCTGGCAAGACGACGCTTTTTAGGATGATTACTGGTGCGGAGCGGCCCGATGGCGGCGAGTTTAAAATTGGCGACACTGTTAAACTTGGTTATGTTGATCAGAAAAGGGACGCTCTTAAGGCTGATAACACGGTTTTTCAGGAGATCTATGAAGGTTATGATCAGATTAAGCTTGGTGGACGGGAGGTTAACGCGCGGTCTTATATCGCGCGTTTTAATTTTTCGGGGCAGGATCAGGAGAAAAAGATTGGCGCTCTTTCTGGCGGCGAGCGTAACCGCGTGCATTTGGCGAAGGTGTTAAAATCTGGCGCTAATGTTTTATTGCTTGACGAGCCGACCAATGATCTGGATGTTAACACCTTGCGGGCGCTCGAGGAGGCATTGCTTGAGTTTGCCGGTTGCGCGGTTGTTATTAGCCATGATCGTTGGTTTTTGGATCGGGTGGCGACGCATATTTTGGCTTTTGAGGGTGATTCTCGGGTTGTTTGGTTTGAGGGTAATTATCAGGAGTACGAGGCGGATCGCAGGAAACGTTTAGGCGCGGAAGCCGACCAGCCGCATAGGATTAAGTACAAGAAACTTTCTCGTTGAGATTTTATCTTAGATGCGTTTTTGCAAAGGTTGTTTTGTCGTTACAGCTTTGTCAATCACTTAAAAGTTTTAAAAATTGCTATATTTACGTTGATTTAACTGGTTAAATTGCCGAAAAGCAAACTTGGCAAAATTACTATTGCTTTGATCTTTTTAGTGATCTTTTTAATATAGCTTGTGCAATATAATCAACGGTTTTTTCTAGGTCTTTTTGTTCGATATTAATTGTATAGTCGTTATTTACATTTTTACAAATAATTCCTTTAGTTTTTAGAAAATTTATATTTTTTTTCGTACCTACTTTCAGGATTTCTTGATTGTTGGTGTCGTTATTATTGATTTTATTAATATAGATACCCATGTGGCCATTTGATTTACTAAAGGTAAAGTTAATTTCTATCTTGTTGACCTTTGTTGTAATTATCAAATTATAGTTTGGTGTTGTTTTGCTTTGCTCGTACCTAACATCATTAAAAGGATATTTCAAATAAATTTTTTTCGCGAGTCCTTGCGTTGATGTAGTAAAGAGAGCTGGGTCTAATAATTTCTCTATAGGCACATTGTTTATATCGTTTGAATTTTGTTCTATTAGTTTTTTAACTTCCTCTTGGATTTTTTCAATATTATCAAAAAACCCAAAAGCTATTTTTTGAATAGAGTCTTTGAATTTATTTCTGATATATTCATCTGGAGATTTAATGTCCAGTAATTTTTCTATTAATAATACGAGATCTTGATTTAAACCCGTTTCGTTTATGCATGGTGTGATTTCCGTACTAATATAATCCTGAAGACTTGTTATATGCTTTAGCAGGGCCTTAGCACTTGCTCTTTGAGACTCTATTTCATTGATATTGGGAAAATCTTTTTTGATGAATCCGAGTCTTGTATAGTATCCGTTTATCGTTGGTATTTTTCCCTCTTGCTTTTCGGGTGGCGCGCCGATTGCGCTTTGATCTTTATATAGCCCAATCGTTACTTTTCCAAAGATTGATTTTTCGCACCCTATTTGGCAGGAATCGTCCGTTATAATTTTTATGTGTCCTTGGTGTTCGCATTTTGAAATCTGAGATTCCTTTATTAAGGTAATTTTCAATTTATTTTTAACTTCTGTACCATCTTGATTGCTTACAGTGTATTTTGGAAAGCGAGGCGCAATCAATTGACACCCCGAAAAAATGCACTCGCGAAAGGCATCTTGGTATTTTTCAAAGTTGAAATTTTTAATCTCCATATTTTCGACCCTGCTAGCTCTTAGCAGAGGAGCTCCATTGCTATGTTGGAGGTTGAGCAGATCTGTTAAGTATGTAGGAGATTTAGTTGTTTTTTGTAACTGCTGAAGATATTTTTCCGCTATTTGGTCTCTGATTTTTTCTATGTCTTCCAAAGTTGCATTTGGATCACTGTTTGCTTTATAGATAATTGTTTTAGGTTTTTGAGGATCAGGCCTATTTTGGCTAATTTTAACATAAACATCACCGTTTTCTTTGAAAATTTCTAGCTTATGTTTATCGTCTTTCGAACGGATGGCCAACAAACGATTTGGATCCGTTGATCGGGTTGTTATATCAATTTTCTCTGGAATTCCCGGAATTGTTAATTTTGCCTCCGCCCACTCTTCCAATGTTTTTTTAAGAAGAGAAGCATCCTGCACAGTTTCTTGTTTTGCTTGTGAGTCTGCTAATGTTTGATCGGACGATCTTCTTATTTGTACTTCTCTTAGCACTTGAAGTGCTGTGCTTGGCATATTTTATTTCCGTATTATTTAAAGACAAATTCTAGTGACCATCATGCATCTTTATTAACAGTTATGCTACAAGCTGGCAGATATGTCTCATAAATCTTAGGCTTTGTTTGATAAAATTTTCTTCTTGGTGTTTGGATTATGGCAGAGCAACTATTCTAAAATCACTTATTTTTTTGTATTATAAGGGTTTCTCTGATATAATAAAGGTTTAAGGATCAAAACCTTTACCTGCTTTGATTAAGATAATGAGAAATTTTAACCCTTTTTACGGTTGTGCTAAGGAAAAGGAATCATTATTGCCCTAAGTTTTCGCCTTTATCGCTTGCTGTTTTTCCCCGCTTGCGCGCCATCATCTCGTCTGCCATTTTCCAAAGATTTTTCCAATTTTCTTCATGGGTTCCGTCGAATGGCTTAATTTTCCCGTTTCTTTTGGCGGTGGTATTATTCGCATCTGTTGTCTCCGCATTTGCTCAATCTGAAAACGATTTTTTTGAGAAAAACGCCGCTCGCACAATTTTTGATGACTCGATCACTGAAAACGGCTTACCGCACATAAAACTTTTGCGACCGCAAAAAAAAGATGATCAGCCAAAGCTAAGTGAAAATTTAAAACTAAAAAGTGATGGTGCTAGCGAAGCGGAAGACAGCCTCGCGCGCGCTAAGTTAGGTAAGTTTGATTTAAACGGAGAGCCCCCATTCAAACAACCAGCCTCTCCTTTGGAGGTTAAGCAAGAAAACCCGCCGCAATCTGTTTCGCAAAAATTGCTTTCAAAATATGGCGATCCAAACAAAGACGCCCCGATTTTGGCAGACGATAAAGCGCCGCAACCGTTCAAAGCTATGATGGAAGCGCTTGATAGCGGCGACGAAAAATTGGCTTTTGATTACGCTCGCCAATACGTCAGGCATCTTCGCAATCTTAATCAACGCACCCAGCGGGCGGTGGCGATGCAAGCTTTGGCGATGGAAAAAGAGGGAATGTTAGGAGTTGGCGGTTGGCAGAACGATCCTATGTTTAACGATGATCGCAAGAAATTTTTGGGCGAAGATGATTTTGTCAGGGCTAAATCCATCGAAGCGCTTGCGGGAGAGCCTAAAAAACTTAGCGAGCAGGCGTTGGATTTGATAGCTGGGGCGCTTAGTAAAGAGAAAAAACTTAGCGGTATTCCCTCTTTGAAAGATGATGGTGCCAGCGACGATCAGCTTCCGTCTGCCGGCGCTACTTTGAAAGATCAAATATTGGCTGAAAAGGAGAAACGTTTAAAACTGCGAGCGAGCTTCGCGAATCGGGCGCCGATCGATCCAAAGGGGAAAGTTACGGTTCTTTATTTTGTTCGTCCTAACGAGAGAAATTCTCAGTTAATGGGGCGTTATCTTGAATCAATTTATCGCAAATACGCCGGTGATAAAAACGTTCAAATTAGGGCTTTTACGGTTGAAGAACTTGATGTTTTATCGGCGCAAGCTTTTCGTTATGGCGCGGGCGCGACCTATCAGCTTGAGGGTGGATCAAAGCTTGCCGAAAGGCTGAATATAAGAGTAACCCCTAGTTTGGTCTTTATGTCTGCCAGCACGGGAGAGGCCATAGTAGAGGAGGGCGCGCGCGAGCTGGTTTATATTGATGAATTGATCAGCTTTATGAGCGGTAGATAAAGATAAGGTGTTTTTAGGATGATTCAGGTTAAAATATTGGACAAGAGAGTTTTTTTTCTGTTTACGAGGAAATTAGCGTTAGCATTGCCGGTGTTGTTTTTCTGGACGGCGCCGCTTTTTGCTCAAGGAGCACCCCAAGGAAATTATTTTAATCAAAAAACTGAGAAATATATAAAATCTCAAACTGATTCAGCAGATCTTTCAAACTTGCACCGCAAGAAAGCTCAACATGGCTCATCGAGTTTTTTTAGCTTTCCCGAAGCGCGCGATAATTTTTGGTTAAAGGATCCGAATGCAATTCGCGAAGAGGACAATTCTGGTCAAATTTTAGAAAATATCGGCTATTTGGAACAATCTTATGCCTCTTACGGACCTCTTTCTGGTTTTGCCGACATAACTCATTCGAAAGTTTATACTGATCAATTCTCGCGAGCGCTTTCAAGCCCTTTGACCGCCTCTATGATTACTTTGTCTCTAACTGAGCCGGCGGTGTTTGCCGGAGCGATGGGCGCGGGCTCCTACGCTCAGGCGGCTTTGCAATCGCGATATCTTGCCGAGAATCAACTGCAAAATGAATTTATGTTAAATCCACAGGCGTCTGAGATCTTTTCGCGCGCCTATCATGAGTGCATAGCAAAATTTATGCGAGGGGAATACATACCCGGCCAGCCGAATAAAGCAACCAGCTGGGTTGAGGCTCAGCACCATTGTATGCGAGACACGGGTTTTAGCCGCCAAGAATCTGGAGCTGGTTTGGCGAGAAATTTTGAAGAGGATTCCCTTGATGGTACTGGTTTTGGCAGTGGTTTCTGGTTGGGTGACGATCGTAGCCATCCAAATTCGGTTAATCAGAATTTTTCACAAAATATTTACACTATAAGTTTGACCGACTATTTGCTTGAGCAAACTAAGTTGTATGCTAAAAGTGGTCAGCCCGGAGTCGATCCCCAACAATTGCAATTTTTAGAAGAATCGATTCAACAGCTGATGGGAAACGTTCTTTTTACTCTTGATGATCCTCATGCGCAACAAGTGCCCGGAAGTGTTGGTAAATTAACAACAACAGTATTGCGTCCGGGGGAAAGTTCGGCGGTTTGGCTGCGTCTGCGAGCTGAAAAAATTTATGAAAACCTTTTTAATATATTGATAGCTCGTTGTCTTTTCGCCGCTAGTGACTCTACTAGCAATCAACAACCGGGGTATCAAAAAGATAGTGGTTTTTATGATACACACTTTATAAGTTTTGTAAAAAATTACCCGATTGTTTTTGCAATGCAGGGATATCAAATTACCGCCCGCAATATCGAAACTCTTTATCTGCTTTTTGCTGATGCGTATCAAATTGTTAAGCCTGATAAGGCTGCTTGTGTTACAACATTGAACGCTTCTCCGGGGGGGGCTTCAAGCATAAAAAATTTAATCCAAAATCCAAACCTTAGAAAAAATTTTCATGAAATTGCTTTTAGCGCGGCGCGGCTTTTGGCGCTTGGTCAAATATTTAACACCTTGCAGTACGCGCAACGCGCGATTTTAAGTCTTTCAAGTGGAAGTTACATGCAGAATTTTATCTTAAAGTATGCTCAAGGATTGCTTTGGAATGTGATGGGTACAGATAAATTTTTAGAGGCGCAACAAGAGATCCGTAATCAGCTTACGGAACTGATGCGAAGCGCCGAAATTTCGCTGGCGAAAAATGTTGGAAAATCTGGACGTTCAATTAGGGAGGGAGTTGGTTCAAATAGTGGAGGAGCAAAGACGAATACAACTAATCCCAATTAGTATATGGATTTAGAGATTTTGATAGCGAGATGTTAATTTTTGATTTGCTTAGCAATTTACTCTTTCTTGATGGTTGTGTGGGGGGCGAGCTTTGTCCAGCCTCTTCGTTTACCGCCATTGGCGCCGCTTTTGCTACTCAAGGTTATTGGGCGCAAGCGGGCATATTGCATCTTTTGAATGAAACCAGTTTTGAAATAGTTGCGACCTTTGTTTATCTTTTGTCGGGTATTGCTGGAATTATTGGAGTTGCTTTAGGGTCACCTCCGCGCGCTTATGTTTGGTATTTTATCGGACCAGCGCTTTATTACTTTTTGGTTGCGCAAACGACGGAAGTTGCTGGAGTCAGATGGGTTATTGCTTCTCAGGAGAATCAGGTTGCGGAAGGGGCTAAAAATCAGGCAGTTGTTTGGCGTCTTGCTCAGCAGGGGTTAGTAAATTCATATATTGCCGAAGAGAATAGGTGGGACGATCGACAAATTCCAAGTGATCAGACCCCTTCTGTTACCATTCCGGTTAGCGATGCGTTTTTAATCTTTGACAATCTTATCAGCTATCACGTTGAATTTTTAGCAAATTGGTTTGGCACTTTTAACATGAAGGGTTCTTCGGGTGGTTCTACTAATTTGACCGCGCCACCGGCTGGCATTTCAAGAGAGCGTTGGAACGTGCTATCTGATCTCAAATGGGGATTATTGCAGAATATTACTGATGCCAGACTTAAAGATGGGGATTTGCGGGGCGCTTACGCGAGTTTTATGGGCTCTGAGTGCGGTGATAAGTTGTATGATGTTTTAAATAAAAGTGCTTTTTTAGCCGCGACCGAAGCTCCCGGCAAAGAGTCTCCGCGCACAGTATTTCAAGACACGTATTTAAACGCGGCTAATAATTTGACAAAAGTAGAAATTGGCACTCCTGATGCTCTATATGCTTATTTTAAAACCCATCCGGCCGATCTAAATCCGATAAAACGCGATCTTCAGAATAAAGGAGGTCTTGGTCAGTCCATAAATTGCAAATCATATCTCTGGTTTTTGATTAATGCCTTCAAGGTTGAAGCGGCGCAGATTTATGATTCTATAAGCAAGGGAGGACTTCGCGGGCTTGATGACAAAGAGGAGGGCAAGCCATTTTCAGAAACTGAGCGCGGACAACTTTTGCAGACTCTTTTTTATGGTTGGAACATCAAAGATCGAAATGATGCGCAAGTTACGGATGACAAGCTTGTTCAGTACACCATCAATTTAATTTTTGTCCATCTTTTGCGGAACGAAACGGCGATTGTTCCGATAGGAGATGGTAATGCCAATTTATCTGAAGAGGATGAGGCCAAAAAATTTGTTAACTTACACCACCGTACTCACACGGGTAGAACTAAATTCGCTGAGATTTATAGCTGGGCTTTAATGATTCCTTATATTCAAGGAGTTTTACTTTATTTGCTTGCGATGATTTATCCGTTCGCGGCGATTTTGATGATTGTTCCCGGTTGGCATAAAGCTATTTTGACTTGGGGATCTTTTTGGATTTGGGTCAAATTTTGGGATGTTGGTTTTGCTCTTGTAAAATCGATGGATCGCACTATTTGGGCGATGCTTGGAAATAATTCAAATATGGCTATTGCCAACAAAAAAGTGATGGAATTGGCGGAGATCAATAAGATTGAATTCAAGCCGGCAGCTAACAATGTTGATTTGCGGGAATTGGTTTTTACTGGTGATAAAGATCCTCAATTACCGAATGTTCCATCTGTTCAGAGCAGTTTGGAGCAGTTTGATCGTGGTTTAGCGTTGGCGGCGAATCTTGATCTTGATCTTTCAAATTCTTACTACATTTATATTTTGTCAGCTTTATTTTTTGCGGTACCGGGAATTACTGGACAGCTTGTACTCAAGGGGCACGCTGGGCTTGGCAACGCTTTTGCCAGCATTGCTGGTGGTTTTGGCGAGAAGGCATCGGGGGCCGCGGGATCTGGTTTTGTTGATAAGCTAGATAAATATGCTCAGGCAAATCACGCCGCCTATATGCAGCAGGCGCAACTTAAGGCGTATCGCCAGATGGGGGCCGCCCAGACGCTTCTTGGCGCAGATAATACGGAAGCTGGGTTGGGGGCGCAGAAAGCAATGATAGATCTTGCTCAGCGTGAGAAACAAGGAGGGGCAGATCTAAACGCACAGCGCGCCAAAATACTTAGTTTAAATTCTGAAATGTTTGATACGATTAGCAGTAACCTTGGCAAGATACCTAGCCTTGGTGGTGCTATGCAGGGTGCCTTGAGGGGATTCGCTTTATATCACGGCATGGAAGGCAATCCTAAACTCAAGAATAAGCTTGAAGAAGTAAAGAAAAACCCTAATGCTACAACTTTAGATAAAGCTAAAGCAATTGGCGACATTTTTGGAGGTGATATTAATGAAAAATTAGGAGATTTGATTCCAGAACAGCATAGAGGAACTGACGCTAATTTATTTAGCGCAGCACTGGGCGTAGGAGTAGCGGCACTAACGAGCGGAGGTAGTGGTGGAGGTAATGGTGGAGGTAATGGCGGAGATTTTTTTGGTAGTCTTACTAAGCTAGGAGTAGGAACAGCAAATAGGACTGCCTATTTGAAGCAAGCTCAGGCTGAAGCAGGGAGTTTTACTAGAAGTCTTCAAACCACCCAAATTGATTTAGATCAAAATGCTCTTAAACATTCTAGTGGTCGTCTTGGCAAGATGTATGAGATGAATGTTGCTAATCAGTTGCACCGGGCGAGCCGCGCTTTTAACAACAATGTTGGAAGGAGTCTTAAAGCAATAGGTGGAGGAGGAGACTTTAAGATTTCCGGAAAAAGCGCCGATATGGTTGGAGCGGCAATGTATGGAATGTTGGGGGCGGATGCCAAAAGAGAAGCCAACTATTTTGGCGGCGCTGGGTTTATTCAAAACCAGCGCAGGGGAGTTTCTCAAGCTAATTTTTCTCGTAATTTTGACGGCGATATGGCTGGCTTTAGAGCAACGGAAACAAGATTTAATCAGATTGTCAAAGATTTCCATGACATCAACATATTACAAGGAACTGGTGCCGCTATCGGAGAGGGTGTAGGTGCTATAGGCGAGGTTGGACGGGGTGTTACCGGAACACCATTTTTTAAAAACAATGTTGTTCCAGAGGAAGATAAAGACAAAGAAAAGAAATAATAGGAGATCTAAGAATTTATGCAAGAAATAGCGAAAACAGCGATCGAAGGGGGAGACAAGAATTTTTTATCTCATACTAAAGCAGTTGGTAAGACTCCGCAACAAATATTAAGCGAAACATTTCTTCCTCCTCTTGATAAAGATAGTCAAGATACAAAAAATCAGCCTTCTTCTGGCACAAAACCTCAGCAATCTTCCGGGGGTTCGCAACTTGAAAAAGCTTTCAGACAATTTTTTAGGGATGCTAGTTTATTTACTTTTGGTTCTGCGATTGCATTTTATGGAGCGCCGTTATTGTGGGGTGCAGTTGCTGCCGGAGCTTCCGCGGGAATGTTCGCATTTATAGGAATAGGCACAGCTGTAGGAGTTGGTCTTGTTTTTAAGGGAGGGTTCGGTTTAGTTGATGGCGCATTCAATTTATATAAGCTCGTAAGTAATGATGTAGCTCCGAAGTTTGTTGAATCTAGCAAGCGATTATATAACTTTGTAACCGCGCCGGTGCGTTGGGGGTGGCGTTTGGCGCGTTTGGGATGGGATTTAGCAACGGGAAGAAGAGAATCGTTAAAAGATCAACAATTATCTGATACAAGAAAAAAGATTTTTGAAGCGCTGAAGGGCTCTGATTATAGTATTTCTTTTCTAAATAAGGATGGAGAGTTAGAGAAAACCAGAGTTAACTTAGAAAATTTCGGCAAAATTGTGGGAACATTACTTAAGCGTTGTCTTCCGGATAAAAAAGAGGTTGCGGAGGAAAAATTAAAAACGCTTATTAGGAATATTCCTGCTCTTCACGGGATTTTTGATCAAGATCCTGGCAATTCCAAAGAAGTTATTATAGAGATGATTATAGATGAAAAATTTGGCGTTAAATTAAGTCGAGAAAAGGCAGATCGTATAATAGATATAATAGACCAAATTGATCCTAAGACTCTGATAGAAAAAGACGATTTGGTAGCTAAGAAAGCCAAGCAAATTTTTGAAAAGCTGTTTGGCGTAATTTCAAATGATAATTTAAAAGAAGATATAAAGAGAAGGAAATCGGTTGATTTATTGAACGTCATCAACCAAGATCCTCCTAGTTTTGAAGAAATATATTCTTTAGGTAAAAATAGACTACTTAATCTGTTTGAAATGATAAAAAAGCGCTATCCAGATCTTCGCCATGCTTTTGCCGAGATAGCAGTTGACGAGAGTAGGCGTTTGGGAAATCAAATACGTAATGATTTTGCGTTGAAATATTTTGATAAGTGTGTTGCATATCTAGAGAGACCAGAGTCTGAATTTGCGTTGAAGTTATTAAAGATAAAGGACATACAAGATGTCGTTAGTGATTGTGATTTGAAGTCTTGGAAGAACAGATCTTCAAAACAAGAATTAGCCGCTTTGTATTTTACTTCTGATCCTTTAAAAAAATTGATTAATCTTGTGGATAACACAGATCGGTTACGTCAAGGTTCTAACGATGATAAAATAAGTTTTTTAGACGAATCTTTGGATATTTTATCAAAAAATATAAAAATAAAAGAAACTGATATAATAAAAACAGCAATCAAAGAGTATTTAGGTTTAAATCAAGTTCAAGATAAAACAGAAGAAAAAACTTCAAGTAGCAACACATAAGAGCTGGGAAAAGTTGCTGGCTGAGTCTGGCATGTTTTTTAAGCTGGGGCTGGAGCTGGGGCTGGTGCCACCCTGTTTTTTTGTTTCCGACTTTGACTGGAGGCTCCCTTCCTCTTTTCCTTTGGTTGGTCTTTTGGTCCGACTTTTTCTCCTCTTTCGTGATTAGGGCTGGTGTGGGAGGCTGGAAGCTGGGAAAAGCTTGGGTGGAGTGGAGCTAAAGGGCGGGAAAAGCTTGGAAAAGGCGGGAAAAGCTTGGTGCCACCCTGTTTTTAATCAGACCTATCCGGTTTTTTTATTGATATTCTCCTTTTGCCTGATATTCTCCTTTCTTCTGATCCTTCTTATTCCCAACTTTACGGGGTGATTGAGGCTAGTCTGGGGAGCTAGTCTGGTGGGAGCTAGTCTGGGAGCGAGCTACTAGTCTGGCGAGCTACTACTAGTCTGGTGCCACCCTGTTTTGATTGCAGGTTTTTCTGCATGTTTTTTATATCAGTTTGCCTTAATTATTGTCTTATCCTACTTTTATCTACATATTTACTTATAAATAAGGAAATTTAAGCGTTTTCTTAATTTATAACTCTATTAGGTCGTTTTTTTACCTTTAAAAATATGGTAGAAATTTTAGCTTGATTTAAGAGCTGTGTGGCAAATTTTGATATTTTTTTAAAATGAACAAGCTAAAGGTACTTGATACTCTAAAACATGGGATAAAACTTGGCGAATATGTAGCTCACGGATGGATTAGGACACATCGTCAATCTAAGCAGGTGGTTTTTATAGAGCTTGTTGACGGTGGATCTGTTAGAGGATTGCAACTTGTAATCGATCCTCAACTTAGCAGTTACCAGCAGATTTCCCCTAAGCTTGCCACTGGCGCGGCTATTGAAGTTATTGGCGAATTGAGAGAATCGCCGGCAAAAGGGCAACTTTATGAAATGCATGTTAGTTCATTACGACTAATAGGCGAGGCGGATCCCGAAATTTATCCTCTACAAAAAAAGGGTCATACTCTTGAGTTTTTGCGAGAAATTCTTCATTTACGACCTCGTAGTAATACTTTTGGGGCTATTTTTAGGTTGCGAGCGAAGCTGGCACAAGCTGTTCATCGTTTTTTTGATGAGCGGAATTTTTATTATGTTCATACGCCTATCATTTCAACCTCTGATTGTGAAGGGGCAGGAGAGATGTTTAATTCTCTTCTTCTTCTTCTTCTTCTTCTTTTGGTGCCACCCTGTTTTAGAATTTGTTTTATTTCGCCATGTTCCCAATATTGGTTTCTTTAATTACCTAAATTTCCTCTAGATTTTTTCACCTCCTGCTCCTGCTACTCTCTGGACTGGGTTTGGGATCTTTGGGGAGCTGGGGAATCTCAGGTGCCACCCTCTTTTTTGAGGTTTCCTTTTCCTCTCCTCTACCACGGTCTGCTAATTAGGTTTTTCTTACTTTTTCTTTGCTTTTTCCTACATATTTATTATAAACAAAGGAATTTGGGCATTTTGCTCATCTATAAACCGATTGGGTCGTTTTTTTGTTATTAAAAATATGGTAAAAATTTCAATTTGATTTAAAAGCTATTTTGGCAAATTTTGATATTTTTTTTAAATGAATAGGTTAAAAGTACTTGATACTCTAAAACATGGGATAAAACTTGGCGAATATCTCGTTCAAGGATGGATTAGGACTCATCGTCAATCTAAGCAAGTTGTTTTTATTGAGCTTGTTGACGGAGGATCTGTTAGGGGATTGCAACTCGTAATTGATCCTCAACTTGAGGATTATAAGCAGATTTCCTCTAAACTTACCACTGGCGCTGCTATTGAAACAGTTGGCGAATTGAGGGAATCTCCCGCAAAAGGACAACTTTATGAGGTATATGTTAGTTCATTACGGTTAATAGGCGAGGCGGATCCCGAAATTTATCCTTTACAAAAAAAGGGCCATACTCTTGAATTTTTGAGAGAAATTCTTCATTTACGGTCTCGTAGTAATACTTTTGGGGCGATTTTTAGATTGCGAGCAAAGTTGGCTCAAGCTGTTCATCGTTTTTTTGATGAGCGAGGTTTTTATTATGTTCACACGCCTATAATTTCAACCTCTGACTGTGAGGGAGCAGGAGAGATGTTTAATGTTACTACTTTAAATTTAAAAGAACTGCCTTTAGTTGATGGTGAAATTGATTATACTCAAGATTTTTTTAAGGAGCGAGCTGGTTTGACGGTTTCTGGTCAGCTTGAAGCGGAAGCGTTGGCGATGGGGCTTGGAAAAGTTTATACCTTTGGACCGACGTTTCGTGCGGAGAATTCTAATACGACGAGGCATTTATCTGAGTTTTGGATGATTGAGCCTGAAATGGCTTTTTATAACTTAGAGGATAACATGAATTTGGCGCGTGATTTTATATGCTATCTGATAGAAACTGCTTTGATTGGTTGTCGCGATGATTTGGATTTTCTGGCTGGACGAGAGTGGGCACCGAGAGATCTTTTCGAGGCTTTAGAGCGCGTAGCTAAAGCTGATTTTGAGGTATTAGATTATTCTGAGGCAATTAAAATCCTTGAGAGTTCAGGAGAAGTTTTTCAATATCCTGTTAAGTGGGGAATTGATTTGCAGACCGAACATGAGCGGTATATTACGGATGTTTATGTTAAGGGGCCAGTATTTGTAGTGAATTATCCGAAGGGAATCAAGGCTTTTTATATGCGTCAAAATGAGGATGGCAGAACTGTACGTGCGATGGATCTGCTTGTGCCGCGGCTGGGAGAGATTATTGGAGGTTCTCAGCGCGAAGAAAGGCACGATCATTTGCTTACAAGGATTCGTGAGTTAGCTTTGTCAGAGGATATTTATTGGTGGTATCTTGATTTGCGTCGTTTTGGTTCGGTTCCGCATTCTGGTTTTGGTTTAGGGTTTGAGAGATTGTTGATGTATGTGAGTGGAATGCAAAATATTAGAGATGTTATTCCTTTTCCACGGTACCCTGAGTTTGCTAAGTTTTAACACGCTCCGCGTAGAGGTCTTCCTTCTTTCATCTCTTTTTCTCTGGCTTCTTCTTTTGGAGCCACCCTGTTTTGTTTGGTTCCTTAGTTGACAGTCGGGGGGGGT
>CALMIO010000003.1 GCA_937864035.1 uncultured Pseudomonadota bacterium
CGTCAGCTCGTGTCGTGAGATGTTGGGTTAAGTCCCGCAACGAGCGCAACCCCTGCCATTAGTTGCGACCATTCAGTTGAGCACTCTAATGGGACCGCTTGCAGTTAATGCAGAGGAAGGTGGGGATGACGTCAAGTCAGCATGGCCCTTACGCCTAGGGCAACACACGTACTACAATGGCCGGTACAAAGCGTAGCTACATCGCAAGATGATGCAAATCGCAAAAAGCCGGTCTTAGTTCGGATTGGAGTCTGCAACTCGACTCCATGAAGCTGGAATCGCTAGTAATCGTGGATCAGCATGCCACGGTGAATACGTTCCCGGGCCTTGTACACACCGCCCGCCAAGCCATGGGAGTTGGTATTGCCTGAAAAGAATGAGCTAACCGCAAGGAGGCAGTTCTTAACGGCCATGCCGATGACTGGGGTTAAGGCGTAACAAGGTAGCAGTTCCGGAAGGAGCGGCTGGATCACCTCCTTTTAAGGGAGTCACTAGGTTGAACGCTCGGCGAAAGCCGGTAGCGTTGGCCCATTTTTGATTATTGTTGGCTAAAGATAAAAACTTCGCGCAGTTTTTTAACTGAGGCGATCTTTTAAAGCACCAACTTTTTGAAGGTGTTTTAATATTTTTTCTTGGCTTGGAGAGATCTCTGAATAAATTTATTCAGAGATTAAACGATATCAGACACCCTAGGTAAGAGCTTTAGAGAGATAAATAATCTGTTGATAATTTAGTAGTGGTTATTAGCAATGGCTAAGTTCGCTATGTGGGGTAAAGGAGCAATCCTCCCTAATAAAACTAGTTTCAGACCTCTATCGATAACCAAGAAGCATTCAGGCTTATTAGTTATTATAACAAGTTGGTTAAGGGTAGATTGACGACAAAGCCGAATTAAAGATTCTGATAAAATACTCTGTAAAATAATTCTTACAGAGATAATTTTAAAAAGATAATTTATTCGGTTTGGTTATAATTTGTTTTTTTTTGCGGAGTATTTTCCCAAAGAAAACAAATTAATTTTAACGAGAATATAAATTGTTATCCCTTTTTATAAATTATAAAGAATTTTTTATAACTAGTGGTAGCAAAACTGAAATAAACAATATTCTCGAGCGCAATAGTGTCGCGAAAATTTAATGTTAAGAGCTTCGATTTTTGTCGGGTTCTTAATTTATAGATTGATGCGATACCATATCTGGCGATTAATTCTCTCCTTATGGCTTTATGTTAGTAGGAGAGTTTTAAATCTTCAGTTTACTATTAGCAGCTTAAAAATTTAAAAATTTAAGCTAACTAAGGGTATACGGTGGATGCCTTGGCGTTGAGAGGCGATGAAAGACGTAAATGGCTGCGATAAGCTTCGGTTAGGTGCCAAAATACCTGTGAGCCGGAGATCTCTGAATGGGGAAACCTGACGTAAGTCATCTCGAAAGAGAAGCCAACCTAGGGAAGTGAAAAATCTCAGTACCTAGAGGAAAAGAAATTAAACTAAAGATTCCCCCAGTAGTGCGAGCGAAAAGGGAATAGCCCAAATCTGAGGAGCATTGATGTTCAGAAGAGAGTTTGAAAATTTACAATCAATTTTCAGATTTCAGATCTGAACATGAATGCTCCTCAGAGGTTGTAGGGCGTGCAATAAAGCGGACCGGAGTTGATAGCTGAACATAGTTGGGAAGCTAGAGCATAGAAGGTGATACTCCTGTAGGCGAAATTGGCGATGGCCGTGAGCACGTTCCTGAGTACCACGGGACACTTGAAATCCTGTGAGAATCCGGGTGGACCATCATCCAAGGCTAAATACTACTCAACGACCGATAGCGAACTAGTACCGTGAGGGAAAGGTGAAAAGTATCCCGAGAGGGAGGTGAAAAGACCTGAAACCGTATATCTACAAGCAGTCGAAGCGCTATGTTTTGTTAGCAATAATAAAACAGCGCGACGGCGTACCTCTTGTATCATGAGCTAGCGAGTTGCGCCTACGTAGCAAGGTTAAGCCGATAAAGGTGGAGCCGTAGCGAAAGCGAGTCTTAAAAGGGCGATTTAGTTGCGTGGGGCAGACCCGAAGCCCGTGCGATCTACGCATGGTCAGGTTGAAGCTAGGGTAACACCTAGTGGAGGACCGAACCGGTGGATGTTAAAAAATCCTCGGATGAACTGTGTGTAGGAGTGAAAGGCTAAACAAGCCGGGCGATAGCTGGTTCTCTTCGAAATGTATTTAGGTACAGCCTCGGACAATATATTTAACGGGGGTAAAGCACTGATTGGACTAGGGGCCCTACCAGGCTACCAAACCCAGCTAGTCTCTGAATACCGTTAAAGTCAGAATCCGGGAGTGAGTCGGTGGGTGATAAGGTCCATCGGCGAGAGGGAAAGACCCCAGACCAACAGCTAAGGTCCCAAAATAAATGCTAAGTGGCAAAGGAAGTGGGAGGACTATGCCAACTAGGAGGTTGGCTTAGAAGCAGCCATCCTTTAAAGAAAGCGTAATAGCTCACTAGTTAAGTCAGCCCGCGCCGAAGATATAACGGGGCTTAAGCATTTTACCGAAGCTTTGGGTTTTGCGTTCTCCTTGTGAGAGCGTGGAGCAGTAGAAGAGCGTTGTCTATGTGATTAAGTTCACGTTAGCGATGAAGCGTGACCGTGAGGACACGTGGAGCATAGACAAGTGAGTATGCTAGCATCAGTAAACGAAAAAACGGGTGAAAAACCCGTTCGCCGGAAGTCCAAGGTTTCCTAGGCCAGGGTAATCCTCCTAGGGTTAGTCGAATCCTAAGGCGAGGCCAAAGGGCGTAGTCGATGGATAACGGGTTAATATTCCCGTACCGTTTTTAGATGGCGACGGAGGGGCGAAGAAGGGTAGGTCAAACTGCCGCATGGATGGCAGTTTAAACCGGTAGGAAGTTGAGGTAGGCAAATCCGCTTCAACGTTAATTCCGAGAGGTGAATACAAGTGAAGGGTGAAAACCCCGATCAAGTTGATTGATCCCATGCTTCCAAGAAAAACTTCTAAGTAATGCTAAAAACGTTCGTACCGCAAACCGACACAGGTGGACTGGTAGAGAATACCAAGGCGCTTGAGATAATCGTGGTTAAGGAACTTAACACATTGCCACCGTAACTTCGGAAGAAGGTGGGCCTAAAATCGTTAGAGGACTTGCTCCTTGAAGCGTTTTTAGGTCGCAGAGAGCGGGGGGTAGCGACTGTTTACCAAAAACACAGGACTATGCAAACACGTAAGTGGAAGTATATGGTCTGACGCCTGCCCGGTGCTGGAAGGTCAAGGTGATCTGTTAGCGTAAGCAAAGCGGAGAGCCGAAGCCCCAGTAAACGGCGGCCTTAACTATTAGGGTCCTAAGGTAGCGAAATTCCTTGTCGGGTAAGTTCCGACCTGCACGAAAGGCGTAACGACTTCCCCATTGTCTCAACCACGATCTCAGTGAAGTTGAAATCGAAGTGAAGATGCTTCGTAACCGCAGAAAGACGAAAAGACCCCGTGCACCTTTACTATAGCTTTACTTTGGTTTCGGGAGCTTCATGTGTAGGATAGGTGGGAGACAGCGAAGTCGCGGCGCCAGCCGTGGTGGAGTCACCCTTGAAATACCACCCTTGACGCTTCTGGAATCTAACCGCGCAGAGTGAATCCTTTGCCGAGACAGAGTATGGTGGGTAGTTTGACTGGGGCGGTCGCCTCCTAAAGAGTAACGGAGGCGCGCAATGGTAGGTTTAGCGTGCTTGGAAACCACGCGTTAAGTGTAAAGGCATAAACCTGCTTGACTGTGAGAGAGACATCTCGAACAGAGACGAAAGTCGGCCTTAGTGACCCGATGGTTCTGGATGGAAGGGCCATCGCTCAACGGATAAAAGGTACGCCGGGGATAACAGGCTTATCTCCCCCGATAGTTCACATAGGCGGGGAGGTTTGGCACCTCGATGTCGGCTCATCACATCCTGGGGGTGAAGCAGCTCCCAAGGGTTCGGCTGTTCGCCGATTAAAGTGGTACGCGAGCTGGGTTCAGAACGTCGTGAGACAGTTCGGTCTCTATCTTCTGTGGTCGCAGGAAACTTGAGAGGAGTCGCTCCTAGTACGAGAGGGCCGGAGTGAACGAACCTATGGTGTACCTGTTGTCTCTCCAGAGGCATAGCAGGGTAGCTAAGTTCGGACTAGATAATCGCTGAAAGCATCTAAGCGAGAAGCTAACCTCAAGATAAGGTTTCCCGGGGAGCAATCCCCCTAAAGGCACGTCGTAGACTACGACGCGATAGGTCGGAGGTGGAAAACAGTAATGTATTAAGCTGACCGATACTAATTTGCCGTGAGGCTTTATAACTTTTTTAAATTAGTAAGCAAGCTATTTAGTTTATCTCCAGATATAAGCTATTGCGCTCGAGAATATTGTTTATCTTTATATTGTCGTTTTTTATTTTGTTTTTTCTAAGATTTATGTTATAATACTTTGTTGTATTATTTTTTTGTCGCTAGATAAGAATCGGCTAAAAGCAGTTTTTTATCTGGTGACTATTTCGAAGGGGCAACACCCGTTCCCATTCCGAACACGGTAGTTAAGCCCTTTGGAGCCGATGATACTGGGATCTCCCGGGAAAGTAGGAAATTGCCAGAATTATACCCCCAAAACATTAAAATTGTTTTGGGGGTTTTTTATTTTATACTACCTATTTTCCCTCTTTTATTTCTTTATGTTGTATCTGTTTGTCAGCGATCTGTTCAGCTTAAGTTTACAAAAAAAACAATAACTCTAAAATAAAAGCTCTTTCGCTCTTACAGCAATAAACAATAGTGTTGTTTTGATGGCTCGCTCAAATTATGATGGTGATCATGAGGCTTTTAGGCTTTATAAAAAATACCATTATTTTGATGGCTTTAACTGGTCAGCTTGGTTGCGGTATCATTCGAAAAAAAGAAGAGAACTCTTTTCCTCCGGTCAAAGAGATTATCACGACTCCGCTCTCTGCCGAAGAGCATAACGAACTTCTTCGCGAGACAACCCGCAACATATTTTATGGAGAAGCTTTGGGACGAACTGCGGTCGCCGCTGGCTCCACAATTGTTTTTCCGCCGGCCGCGCTCTATTGGTTGGGTAACTTGGCGCTTGATCTGGCTGGTTATGAAACCATCGGACCAGCCAGTTTTATGCCGCCTGAAGCGGGCAAAGAGGCTCAGTCTCTTTATGTAGCGATTGTTTCAGCGCCGGGGAGAATAGTTGCTACTGCCGCCGGACAAAACTTTCGGGATCAAAAAAGCGCCGATCAAAAAATCAAAAATATTCTAGAAAAAAAAGCAGTAAAAGATCAGGCTGATCCTTTAACTCTCCAATCAGCGATTAAAACCGATGAAAAAATCTAACAATCAACTTAGTGGGCATTTAGGAAAAAAACCTTTTGGACTCATAGCGCGTCCAGACTCTCGCGAGGCAATTTTATGCGCTAAAAAGATCTCTCAATGGTTGGAAAAAAAGAAACTGCCGGTGGTTTATGCTCAGATTACAGCTCACTTATTAGGAAGGAGTGATGGATTGCCGCTCGATCGCTTTAGTGAACTTGCCGATCCAATTGTCACTCTTGGCGGCGATGGCACACTGCTTAGCACAGCTCGTTACATTAACCGCGCTGGACCTTTGTTGATAGGAGTTAATTTTGGCCAACTTGGTTTTTTGACAGAAATTACTCCTCTTGAAATTTTTGATGTGCTCGCCGATCTTTTACGCGGCAAAGGATCTGTTAGAGAACGCGCTATGATATCAGCGCGAATTGTTCGCCAAAATAGGACCGCTTTTTTTTCTCAAGCTGCCAATGATATTGTTATTCAGAAACGAGTTGAAGATCGTTTGCTTGAGCTCGATGTTTACATTAACAACGATAATTTAATGCGCCTCCGCGCCGATGGTTTGATCATTGCTACTCCTTCCGGTTCAACGGCTTATTCATTGGCGGCTGGCGGCTCAATCATCGAGCCAAGCCAAAACGTTCAAATTATCACTGCGATTTGCCCTCACTCCTTGACTAATCGTCCGGTGGTGGTTGGTTTAAATGATGAAATTACGGTAAAGATCCCCAAGTTTTCTGGGGTAGTATCGGTAACAGCCGATGGACAACATTCTGATCAGATAGAAAGCCATGATCAGATTATCATCAAAAAATCTTCGAATAAATTAAAATTGCTCGCTTCGCCAAGTCGGAGTTATTTCGAAATACTCCGCACTAAACTTAATTGGGCGGCGCCAAATCGCAATGTTTAATTTCGCCAGCGCTATGCTTAGCCTTTTAAGAATAAAAAATTTCGCAATCATCAAAGAAGCCGAAATAACTTTTGAAAACGGGTTGAACGTTATTACTGGCGAGACTGGAGCTGGTAAGTCTATTTTGCTGAGCGCTCTTCGCTTTCTGCTCGGTGAACGCTTCAAGGAACACTACTTGCGGGATGGTGGCAGGGAACTGATCGTCGAAGGGGCCTTTAATCCAAGTACTGAGGTATTAGTTCGTTTGCCGGAGCAAGCGCGAGCCGAACAGATTATTATTAGCCGCTCCATGAATATTAACGGCAAGGGAAAGATAATGATAAACGGACATCTGGCGACGCAAACTATGCTTTCTGAGGTTGCCGCCGAACTGATTGATATTTGCGCGCAAGGACAACAGGTAAAATTATTGGATGCCGGTTATCATTTGTTGCTTTTGGATGCCTTCGGTGCCCATCAGGACGTCTCGCGAGAGTACGCGCTTGCTTTTAAAGAGTATGAAAAATTCCGAAAAATGCTTGAGCAAGCTGAAGTTGCTGCGCAAAATTTCGCCAAAAGGGAGATTGAACTTAGCGCTATTTTAGAAGATTTTAATGAAATTATCCCCGAACAAGGATTAAAAGAGCGGCTTGAAACAATTATTTGGCAAGCTCAAAATTCGGAAAAAGAGGAGTCACTAATAGCCGAAGCTCGAGCCTTGCTTGGTGAGAGTGGCGCGATTGAGGATCTGCTTTTGAAACTTTCGCAAAAGCTTTTGGAACTTTCAAAAACCGATCCTGAAAAATATGGTTCTTTGAACGATAAGATCGATTTGCTGAGAAAGGAAGCTGCAGAACTTGATAAAGTGCTTTCAAAGTTTTCCTATGCAGTTGAATTTGACGGCAATCAAATTGAAGAAGCTCGCTCGAAGCTTTCGCTGATAGCTCGTTTAGAAAGAAAATACCGGGTCAATGAAGATGGTTTAATTAGCATCTATCAAGATGCGCGCTCGGAACTTGAGGGATTAAATCTTGTCAGTGACCCTCAAAAAATAAAGCTCTCTTTACGGATAGCAGAAGAGAATTTGCGGCGTTGCGGAGAAAGGCTTTCAAAAAGCAGGCAGACTGCCGCCGAGAGGTTGGTATCAGCGGTAAATGCCGATTTTAAAGATTTGGCGATGCTAAACGCCCGCTTAAAAGTTGAGTTTTCCGAAGCTCCTTTTTCGATTAATGGCGGCGAAAAAGCGGAATTTTTCTTTTCGGCTAATAAGGGAGAATCTCTAAGACCGCTGAAACAGATCGCTTCAGGCGGGGAACTGTCGCGCCTTACTTTGGCTTTAAAAAAGAATTTGGGCGCCAATCAAGCTGTTAATATTATGGTTTTTGACGAAATTGATGTTGGCATGTCGGGAGCGGCGGCTCGCGCAGTTGGCGAAAAATTAAAAGAACTCTCCAATTTTTCGCAAGTTATTTGCATTACTCACTTACCGCAGGTTGCTTCGTTGGCAGATCATCATTTTCTAGTTAGCAAATTTCTGGAGGAGGATCGCACAACCAGCCGGATTGCCAAGCTTACTAAAGAAGAGAGGATTAATGAGATTGCAAGAATGTTAGCCGGCTTTAATATTACCAAAACTGCCAAAGAAACGGCGCGCGAATTGCTCAATTCTCCCTAAGAAAAGGATATATATAAGGTGTTTGCAAATGAGCCTTAAGCTTTTTTTGCTTCTTGAGCCTTGCTGGAGCTAGCTAAAGTAAATTTAAAACCATCTTTTTTGGCGGTTATCGTATATTCGGTATTCTCTGGTATATCAACAAAACTATAACGCCCATTGTTGTCTGTGCGTGTTATGCCAAGCGGTCCGCCATTGACCTCAACGTCGCCAAGAGCTTTACCTTTGTGTGATATGATACCACTAATGGTAATTAATTTGATGGCATTAAAATCGATTATTGATTCGGAAGTTAGGGTGCCTTTGCTATTACTAGATGTGAAGATAAATTTATTTTTTGAAGCCTTTATCTCAAACTGAGTATCCTCTTTGATACCATCGAAGGAAAATTTGCCGTCAGAATCGGTTCTTGTTTTGCCCAAAGCGCCGCCATCAATTTCAACATCCGCCAAAGGCTGACCGCGGTGCCTGACTTTGCCGTTGATTGAATAAAGCCTAATTGCTTCAAAGGCAAACTCTTTATTGGTGGATAGTACTCCGCTAAAAGATGGAGTTTTAAAGATGTACCGTTCTTTACTCGCCTTGATTTCAAATTGAGTGCCATCTTCAATATCTTTAAAGATGAATTTGCCGCTACTATCACTATTAATTTTGCCAAGCGCGCCACCGGTTATTTCAACGCCAGCTAGTGGGGTGTTTTTGTGGGTTACCTTGCCGCTTAAATTAAAAAGTTGAATCGCCTCAAAATCTAGTGTTGGAATGTCGCTGTCTTCTGCTTTGCCCATATAGGCTGAAAAACTACTATCAACCGTGACAGCAACCGATTGGGTACTTTTAGAAGAAGAAACTTTTTCACTAGCTTTTGAATCAGTTAATTGTTGATCTATTTTATTGCTGGTAGCCTCGTTCTCTGAAGGCTCTTTTGCTTTATTTAAAAGAGAGCTGATACTCATACCAGCTACTGGTTTAATAAAGTCATCATCGGTCCCTGACTTTTTATCTTTTTTTGAAACTACATGCAGCTCAGGATCTTTAACTTCTTCTCTTAATGTAAATACTGAAGATGTTGGTGGAGAAGAAATAGAGGTTGCAAGCTGGTCGGCGGGTGTTGGAGGCGGTGGATTTGAACTAGTGGTGTCAACCGGAGTTATTACTGCTGGCTTAACAGAAGGAATATATTTGACTTTGATTACATATGAACCTATAAAGAGCCTTTGATTCTTTTGAATCTCAACTTCAACCTTTGAAGCGAGAGGAAAGTTTTCAATTTTGCTTCCGGTTTGACTTCCTAGATCTTTTATAAATATCTTCGCGTTATTTTCCGAATCTCCCTGACCTCTAATTTTTAAATGTTCAGAGGAAATTTCTTCACCTTCGAGCTGTAGGTCACAATGAGCGGCTGAGCCTATTAAAAGCTCATCTTTCTCGAATGTTTTACTGCCAGATTCAAAGCCAGAGGTAAATTCTAAGCTGCGGATAATAAGTTCAAATGACATTTTGATGATCCTATAAAAAAACAACCTTTTAAATGGCTATTGATCTTAGATTCAATTAACTTGCCGTAGTTTTCAAAAAATTGTTTATAAAGTTTTGGTATCTTCAAAAACTGGAAAGATTTTAAAAAATACTGTACACTTACAACTTGAAGAAACAGTGTTTAACCTAGAATCCTAAGTAATTTTTTAAAAAAATCAAGTTTTATGATCGATTTAAATGATCTACGCCAAAATCCTGATAAATATAGAGAAGGTATAAAAAAGAAATATTCGGATTTTAATCTTGATTATTTTATCACTCTTGATGCTGGATATAGAGAAAAAAAGAAAGAATTTGAAGCACTTAGGGCAGAGCAAAATACTTTTAGCAAACAAATAAACACGCTTAAGGGCGAAGCTAAAGAGCAAGGGTTGGTTAGGATGAAAGAGATCGCTTCTAAACTAAAAGATCTAAGTAGCTTGCTTGATCCGCTCGAAAGAGAGTGGCGCGAGCTGGCGTTGAAAATTCCGAACCCGCCTTCTTCGATCTCGCCAATTGGAAAAGATGATACTGCCAACGTCGAAAGGCGGCGCGAAGGTGAGATCCCAGTTTTTAAGTTTAAACCCCGTGATCACGTTGAGCTTGGAAAACTGCACAAACTTTTTGACATTGAACGTGGGGTAAAAACCGCTGGCTCACGCAGCTATTTTTTAACTGGAGTTGGAGTTACTTTGCAAAGAGCCGTTTTGCAACTCGCGCTCGATCGTCTTGCCGCTAAAGGTTTTGTTTTGTTAGATGTTCCTCAGATTGTTAGAAGAGAGGCGATGGAGGCGACAGGTTACTTGCCGGGCGGCGAAGATGCGGCCTTTAAGCTGGATGAAAGAGATCCGGATAAATTTTTAATAGGAACGGCAGAAGTTTCTGCCTGTTATTTTCACGCCGATGAAATAATCGATCTTTCCAAAGGGCCGTTAAAATATGCTGGTGTTTCTCCCTGTTATCGGCGTGAAGCTGGAACTTATGGCCGCGATACTCATGGTTTATATAGGGTGCATCAATTTTACAAAGTCGAGCAAGTTGTTTTTTGTAAAGCCGATCCGGACGAAAGTGCTTCTTTGCATGTCGAGATTCTTGGTAACGCCGAGGAACTTTTGCGGCTTTTAGAGCTTCCTTATCGGGTTGTCGATAATAGCACTGGCGATATGGGGCAGGGGCAATTTTACAAAAACGACATTGAAACTTGGATGCCTTCGCGCGGCGCTTACGGAGAGACTCACAGCTGTTCAACTTTCCATGAGTTTCAGGCGCGGCGCCTTAACGTTCGCTATAAAGATAACAAAGAGACAGCTCGTTTCTGCCACACTTTAAACAACACTTGTGTTGCTTCTCCTCGTATTTTGATTCCTTTGCTTGAAGTACATCAGCGGGAAGATGGTTCAATTTATATTCCGCCGGCGCTACGTGGTTATTTAGGTGGTTTAGAGGAGTTAAGAGCGTAATTTTAATGATCAAGTTACCTGATTGATCATGAGTTTTTCTCGTTTTTCTAAGTTGCAAACCTTAAAGATATTTTTGGCTATCTTTTGGGCTCTTTTTACCTCAGCATTGGCAATTTGGTGGTATATGTTTGGCATCCGGCAAGTTGCCGAGTTGAGAAATTTAGGGGGCGAGTTTCTCGCGCAGGCTGAACGCTCCGAAAAGATGTTGCGTTATGAGGGGCTAGCTTTAATCGGGTTGTTGCTTGCTGGCAGTAGTTGGTTGATTTGGCTTTTACATAGAGAATATAAACATAAAAAACTTTTGGAGGAGTTTTTCATGACTTTTACCCATGAATTGCGAACTCCGCTTGCTAGTTTAAAGCTACAAAGTGAAAGTTTAGCAATTGCCTTTGATAACGCATCATCTGCAGATTTAAAAAAGCTTCTTAATAGGTTGATTGCTGACACAGAAAGACTGGGGTTGAAACTAGATAACTCTCTGTATCTTTCGACTCTGGCCGAAGCAAAATTGTTCGCGGAAAAAATTTGCTTATCGGAATTTTTTAAATTTTTTGGCGAACGTTGGCCATCTTTAAAAATTAACCTCAAAGGGGATGCTCATTGCTATATTGACAATAGAGTTTTAGAAAGTATTTTTAACAATCTTTTTCAAAACTCACTGATTCACGGGAAAGCCACAGAAGTTTTTTTAGATGTTGCCGCAAATGATACTAAGAAGCTTTTTCAATTAAACTATAGTGATAATGGGGCGGAGTTTCAAGGAGAACCAAAAGGGCTTGGTGTTTTATTTGCCCGGCGTGGTACGACCAGTGGCTCAGCAATAGGATTGTATGTTGTTAAAAAATTGATTCAAAAGTCAGGTGGCCAAGTTGAGTTTGTTTTGCGCGGCGGGAGGTTGGCCGCTAATATTTCTCTGCCCGTCGCCGCCTGAGTTTGAAAAAATTTTTTCCGGATAAACCTATGACAGAGAAGCGAATTTTAATAGTTGAAGATGATTCTTCTTTGGGATTAACGTTAGTTGAGGTTCTGGAAAAAGAGGGTTATACGGCTGATCTGGCGCAATCCCTAGCTGACGCTTATTTGAAGCTTAAAGAAGATCGGTGTGAATTGGCAATTGTTGATATTAATCTTCCTGATGGTTCCGGCATTAGTTTGGCTGAAACTTTAGTTGCCGAAAAGAAACAGGTTCCTATTATTATTTTGACCGCTCTGGACACGGCGGAGCGGCGGCTTCAGGGATTTGAGCTTGGTATCGAGGATTTTATACCAAAACCTTTTCATTTAAAGGAGTTCTTGTTGCGGGTGCAAAAAGTTCTTAGTAGCCGGCATTTGGCAAGAACTATTACTCTCGGCGAAATAATCATTGATTTAGATCGTCGTCAAGTTTCGATCAATGGTCGGCAGGGAGTTGTTTTGAGCAAAAAAGATCTTGATTTATTATTGCTTTTAATCCGTTCCGCGCCGAAAGTTGTTTCCAGACTAGATATTGCTAAACAGGTTTGGGGAACGCAATCTGAGGAGCCCCCGCGAACTATTGATAATAGTATTGTGCGGATCAGACAGGCGCTGGGCGATTCGACTAGCGTGGAGATTCGCTCGGTGCGAGGAGAGGGTTATCAATGGATTGAGGGAGAGTTAAAGAGGTAAATTTTCTCTCTTCTAACCAAAACTTATTTACTGTGAGGAGTTTTGTGTTTTTGAATTGATAAAAGGCCGTGATTTGAAGGGGGTTTATTCTAAAATATTTTAATGAAAATTATCTGAATTTTCTCGCTTTTTTGTCCGGTAAAGCATCTAAAGCTATAGAGTAAATTGTTTATATAATATATATCCGGCTCAATACCTTATAAAATGGCAAAGATGAATTTATCGCCGCGGCTAGTTCAAACACTTAAGCAAAAATTATTACTTACGCCTCAATTGAGACAGGCTATAGAACTGCTAAATTTGAATCAGCTTGAATTAAACGCTCTGATTCAAGATGAATTATTGAATAACCCTTTTCTTGTCGAGGTAGAAAATGAGAACGATTTGACGCAGACAAGCATTGCGGCGAGCGAAGAAAATTCCCACCTCAAACCGCCCGAGGAATATTTTGAGATCTCTCAGCCTAGCGCCAGTTACTCTGCTGGTTCAAATCAAAGTATGCCGGAATTGCCAGCCAAATCAACTGAGTCTTTGCTTGAATTTTTGATGACACAACTTAGACGGATGGAGCTTTCAGAAAGAGAGCTTGATATTATAGCAAAAATAGTCGGCAACTTAGACGAGCGAGGTTATCTTACTGTTTCAAGAGAGGACTTATGCAGGTTATGCTCCGCTAGCGACGAGGAAGTCGAGCGCGCGATGAAATATGTGCGTTCACTCGAACCTATAGGAGTCGGCGCTAGAGATCTAAAAGAATGTCTATTGATTCAACTGGAAGATCTTGGGCTTGAAATTTCGTTGGCTGGCAAGATCGTTAGAGATCATTTGGAGCTACTTGCTAATTATCGCTATGACCAGATTAGTAAACTTGAAGGAGTTTCAGCGGAGGAATTGACCACGGCGATAGCTATTATTCGTTCTTTAAAGCCGCATCCGGGCGATCTATTTTCTGATGAAGCGGCAATTACTATCCGCCCGGATGTGGCTTTGCACAAGACTCCAGAGGGTTGGATTGTGATAGGAAACGATGAAGTTTTGCCGAAAATTCGCTTGGCAGATGAGTATTTAAAAAGCGCTTTGCCCGAGATTGATAGCTCTGCCGATAAAAAATTTTTAAATGAGCGTTTTAAGTCTGCCAATTGGTTGCTTCGTTCGATTGCTCAGCGCAACCAGACAATCAAAAAAGTCGCTGAAGCTATTATTAGGTGCCAAAATGAATTTTTAGATGGCGGTCCGGACAAATTGAAACCTCTTACTTTAAAAGATATAGCGTCTTTGACCGGACTGCATGAGTCAACTATTAGCCGTGCTACGCATGGTAAATATATTGAGACTCCTTACGGCACTTTTGAGCTAAAATATTTTTTTACTAAAAAAATTCAGGCCGCCAATGGCGAAATTTCGGCGGAAGTTGTTAAGGATAAGATCAAAACCATGATTCAATTGGAATCATCTGATAAGCCTTTGAGCGATCAAGAGATTAGCAAAGTTTTGCAAAATGAAGGTATTCGTATCGCCAGACGCACTATAGCCAAATATCGCGAAGAGCTAAATATCCCGGGAGTCCACACTCGCAAGCGAGCTAAGAGTTTTTAATAAATTGTTCGCCGAAGCGAGTTTTTTGCGCGCGCTTAAGCACACACAGTTTATTGCCAAAAGAAGCTTTTAAAGCTATCTTTTGATTGCTTTCTTAAATCAACACTTTTTTCCGAGATATTTTTTTAGTACACTTTTAGTAAAGTCGCGATAATTCTTTTTTGTTTTAAATGAAAACTTGATTGATGACATACCGCTTTGTATCGGTCCTACTTTTTATTTTAGCATTTGCCAGCTTATCTTGGTCACTGAAGGGAGGTGGCAGTTATGAGCGCTTGCGGCTTTTGCAAAACACTCTAGCCACCCAAGAGAGGGAAAATTTAGATTTAAAAAATAAGGTTATTAGTTTAAGATCTCAGACTTACCGCCTTTTAAAATCCAAACGTGATATGGAGCGAGTTGCTCGCGAGGAGCATGGACTCGCTGGCAGTAACGAATTGGTTTTTATCTTTGAATAATCCTTTTTGATTGTGTCGTACTTACAAAGAAAAGTAAATTATCTGCCTAGCGCCTCTAGTATGCGGCGAGCTTCTTCGTCGGCTAAACCAATTTCTGAGATTCTAAAAACTACTCTTCGTGTAAAAGGGCTCGATCAAAAGATTCAAAAGTACAGTTTTGTTGAAAATTGGCATCAAATTGTTGGCAAAGATATTGCCGATCACTCCCGCCCCGACAAAATCCAAGGAGGAGCTTTTTACATAAGGGTCCAAAGCTCCTCTTGGGCCCAGGAGCTTACTTTTTTTAAGGATCTTATCATAAAAAGATTGACAGAGCATTTAAATCTGACCGATCCTTTAAACGGAGATCGCAAAATATCCGATCTCCGTTTTATAGTTGATAGCCGCGCTTTTTAGAAGCTAGGGCTTTAATAAAAAAACTTGATCGTGTAAAATGTTATTATCTTTCTAAGAATAGGAAGATCTTGTTTTTCCTTTTGTACTCTTTTTACAAAAATCGTTATGTTTGAACGCCCGACGAAATATATATTCATTACGGGCGGAGTCGTCTCCTCAATCGGCAAGGGTATCTCAAGCGCCGCTCTCGGCGCCTTGCTAGAGGCACAAGGGCTAAAAGCCACAGCTCTTAAAATGGATCCATATATCAATGTTGATCCGGGAACGATGAGCCCTTTTCAGCATGGCGAGGTTTTTGTGACTGATGATGGCGCTGAAACCGATCTCGATCTTGGTCACTATGAACGTTTCTTAAACAGCAAGATCTCACGTAAAAATAACTTTACGGCTGGGCAGGTTTATGAAACTGTTATCGCCAATGAGCGTGAGGGTAAATATCTAGGAGGAACCGTGCAAGTGATTCCTCACATAACCGATGAAATTAAAAGGCGTATTCGGGTTGCCGCCGAAGGTTATGACGTTTGCATGGTTGAGATAGGCGGCACAGTTGGCGATATCGAAGTATTGCCATTTTTAGAGGCTATTCGCCAGTTTCGACTTGAGGTTGGTTTTCAAAATTCGCTTTGTATTCATGTGACTTTAGTGCCTTTTATTGCGGCCGCTTCAGAGTACAAAACTAAACCAACGCAACATTCCGTGCAGGCTTTATTGGGGCACGGGATTGTTCCAAGCGTTATTATCTGCCGATCTGACACCCCTTTGGACGCCAAAATTAAACAAAAGATCTCTGATTTTTGCAACGTGCCTCCGACAGCTGTGATTAATAGTTATAACGTTAAAACCATTTACGAGCTTCCTTTAATTTTTCATCAACAAAATCTTGATCATTTAGTTCTTAGTCTGCTCGGATTACAACCTCAATTAGTTGATCTATCACGATGGCAGAAGATTGTCGAAATATACAAAAATCCAACCAATGGAAAGGTAACTATTGTGATGGTTGGAAAATATGTCGATCTGACGGAAAGCTACAAGAGTCTCAGCGAAGCCCTCATACATGCTGGTTGTGCCAATGGTTGTCGGGTTGAAATTATTTTTGCTGATAGTGAGCAAATTGAAAAAGTTGGAGCCGAACAATATTTTAACGATCTAAAAACACGAGACTCTTTTGATGCTATTTTAATACCGGGCGGGTTTGGTAAACGAGGTTCTGAGGGTAAAATTTTGGCGGTGCGTTATGCGCGCGAGAATAAAATTCCGTATTTTGGGATATGTTTAGGATTGCAGATGGCGGTTATTGAGGCGGCTCGCAATCTGGCGAACATAAAGGACGCAACCAGCGCTGAATTTGATTCCAATGCTTCCGAACCAGTAATTGATATGATGGAATCGCAACGCGCCAGCACTAAAAAAGGAGGCACAATGCGGCTTGGCGCTTATCCTTGCGTTCTTAAGCAAGGATCTTTGGCTCACCAGATATATGGAATTGATCAAATTTCCGAGCGTCATCGTCATCGCTATGAAGTCAACAATAATTATCGCGAAAAGCTTGAAAATGTTGGGATGATTTTTTCTGGTCTTTCTCCGGACGGCGCTCTGGTTGAAATCGCTGAATTTAAAGATCATCCTTGGTTTTTGGCGGTTCAGTTTCATCCGGAGTTCAAAAGTTATCCGCGCGCTCCACATCCTTTATTTGTTTCTTTTTTGGCGGCTGCCATCAAATTTTCTAAAGGAAAAACCATTTTAGAAAAGCAGATCCGTGTCGAACGCGAAACTGGCGATGGTTCTTCTGTATTATTGAAATCAGTTAGCTCAAAGCAAAACGTCTCCCAAAATACTTATACTCCCTCTTAATTTTTTAATGCCGCTTTTTACTTTCAAAAGATAACTTGTTAAGATAGTTATATGCCTTTCTCTAGGAAGCAAATGAAGCTTTTTGATCAAGATCGTTTATTGGTAATCGCTGGTCCATGTCAGATTGAAGGTCGCGATCACGCTTTGATGGTGGCGGAAAAACTGTCTAATGTTTGCCGCAATTTTGGAGTTAATTTTGTTTATAAAAGCTCTTTTGACAAAGCTAATCGAACCTCAGCAAATTCCGAGCGCGGCGTTGGTATGGAAGAGGGTCTGCGAATTTTACAAGAGGTACGCCGGCAGATTGGTTGTCCGATTCTTTCTGATATTCATCTTCCCGATCAGGCTACGGTTTGTGCCGAAATTTTAGACATAATTCAGATACCGGCTTTTTTGTCGAGACAGACAGACTTATTGCAAGCCGCCGGGAAAACAGGACGGATTATTAACATAAAAAAGGGGCAATTTATGCATCCGGCTGATATGTTTTTTGCCGCTGAAAAGATCGAAAAAGTTGGCAATAATCAAATCATGCTTTGTGAGCGGGGTAGTTCATTTGGTTACCGCGATTTAGTTGTTGATATGCGCTCTTTAATTATCATGCGAAGCTTAAATTATCCAGTTATTTTCGATGCCACTCATAGCGTTCAGTCGGTTGGCGGCGCTGCCGGTAGAAGCGGCGGCGCTTCCGAGTATGTAATTCCTTTGGCTAAAGCCGCTTTGGCTGTTGGAGTTGATGGCATTTTTGTCGAGACTCACAATGATCCAACCAAGGCTCCATCTGATGGGTCTTCGATGCTACCGCTTGACCAATTTGAGAATTTGCTTTCGCAAGCGGTTGAAATTGATCGTTTAAATTATGGGAGCGCTAAATAGTGAGACTATCTAAGGCTTCTAGTTATAAAATAACTTTATTAGTAATCGTTTTATTTTTTACTTTTGGGGTTTGGTCGCTCAAACGCAATGAGCGCGCTCCCGATCAGGATATAGCAAAAAAGTTTTTGAAAGAAGAGGTTGGAGAAACCGATGAATTATCGGCAGTGATGGCGGATGTTAAAACATCTCTTAATGGTGAGGGCGTTTCTAATCAATCTGCTCCGTTCGTGTTGCATAATTTTAAAAGGCGCTCAGTCGAAGGTTCTGATCTCAAATGGGAGATAGAAGCGACTAGTGGAACTTATGCGGCGGATACAGGAGACGCTTGGCTAAAGGAGGCAAATCTTTTACTTTCTCAAGCGGATGGCAATCTTGTTAGGGTTCTTTCTCAATCGGCAAAGTTAAAATTTGCCGGCAACGATATTTTAAAAGGTGTTTTTGCTGATGGTTTAATTCTGACTCAGATTGATAAAAAAGAGTGCTCCAAAGAGAGCTCTTGTAGTAATCAGGGGAGGAGAATCGAGGGCGAAAAATGTTGTAAAGAATCGGAAGAAACAACTCTTAAGACAACTAGCGGTGTTTACGACAAAGAGAGAGATCTTTTTCAGACAGCTGACCCGGTAACGATTGTTCGCGAGAACGCAACTATTAGCGGAGTTGGGATGAAGGCATTTTTAGAGAAAAGAGAATTTCACATATTAAGCAATGTTACTACTGAAATTAAAGGATAAAATCGACTGGCGATTTTTTGTTTTGCCGATCGTGGCATTTGCGGGATTAACCTTTTTGCGAACGAAGGTTGCTTGCGCCGATCCATCTCAAAAAGGCGGCGCCATCGCGATTAGCGTCAAACCTTCAGCCGAATCTGCTTCAAGCAAGACAGCTGATAAAAATCAAAAAGATAAGCAGACCGGCGATTCAGCTGGTGGAGGTTTGTTCTCTTTTAGTTCAAATCCGGAATTTGACAAACAGCCAACATATGTTACCTCTGATAAGCTGAATCTTTATTCTAATCGGCGATTTTTTGAATATCTTGGAAACGTCGTCGTTACTAAAGGTGACTTAATAATTCACTCTGATATTCTTGAGGGTACTTACGACGAAAACAATCAGGTCGAGAAATTGATCGCCAGATCTAATGTTAGAATAACTAAGGGAGAGAATATTAAAGCAAACAGCCAAAAAGCGACTTTTTTTGCTCACAACGATACAGTTGAATTGACGGAAAATCCCCAAGTTGAGCAGGAAGGAAGTGTTCTAAACGCTGATCTGGTTAGAATATTTCTTAAAGATAATCGGAGCGAGGCGGAGGGGAAAGTTTCTGTAAAATTAGTAGAAAAAGGGGCGCCAGCCACCCCGACTCCGGAGATTGAACCAACCCCAATTCCAAAACCAAAGCTTTTAAGGTAAGCTGATTTTCTAGCTCAAGCTTTAATTATAAGAGAGTTATTCTTAATTGTCAATTTTTTTCAGTCATTAGAAAGTTTTTATGAATCATCTTTTGCGAGCTGATAATATTTCAAAAAGCTACGGCGGCAGAAGAGTGGTTGATGGTGTTAGTTTAAACCTACAAAGCGGTGAAATAGTTGGCCTCTTGGGTCCAAATGGAGCCGGTAAGACAACCAGTTTTTACATCTGCCTTGGGCTTGCCAAACCTGATGGCGGTCGGGTTTCTTTTGATGAGCGTGAAATAACTAATCTGCCTATGTATCAACGAGCTCGGCTTGGCATAGGTTATTTGCCACAAGAACCTTCAATCTTTAGAAAATTGACGGTTTATGACAATGTTTACTCTATCCTTGAAACTAGAAAAAAATTCAACAAACAGGAGCTTCATGCTTATACCTTAGAGTTGTTAGATCAGTTGGGCGTTGGCGGCAAATTAGTTGATAGTCCAGCTAGCGCACTTTCTGGAGGAGAACGCAGACGCGTTGAAATCGCTCGTTGTTTGGCGCTTGATCCAGCTTTTATACTATTAGATGAACCTTTTGCCGGCATTGATCCTCTGGCGATAGCGGACATTCAACAGATAGTTGCCGATCTTGCCCGGCGTGGCATTGGCGTGCTCATTACCGATCACAACGTGCGCGAAACGCTTGCTATTTGCAGTCGCGCTTATATTTTGGTTGATGGTAGAGTTTTAGAAGAGGGGACCCCTGACGTTATAGCGAACAGCGAAAAAGCTCGCCGTTATTATCTTGGGGACGATTTCGCGCTTTAAAATCAGCTTCAGATGAAAGTTTTTTTGACTAAAGTTTCTTTTTGATAAATTCTAATCAGGAGGAGACGGCTTTTTTGCCGAATCGAAAGATGGGAGTTTGGCGAAATAAAATCGAGACAATTTTCTGGCCTCAACTGTAAAACAGAGCACGTTGTTTTTTAAAATTATTTAGCAATTAGTTAAAGCTCCGGCAAAAAACTTCTTAATTTAGCAGTCTTTAGCTTACATCGCGACTTTAAATTCGATAATCACCGATCAATAATTTTGCGAAGGGTCATGGGCTTTGCCCCGAACGGCGAAAACGACCCCTTCCGCGCTCAAGTTTGCGTGCTTGTCAGTGTCGGCAAATTTATTACTTTTGTTGACAAACTCTTTAAAAATCAGCAGTAATATCCTTTAAAATAGCTTCTTTTTGAGTTGTGCGCTCATTTTGATTGATTGTTTCCGTAGAGGAGTTCTTACTGCCTCCAACAATAGCCGCGCTCTTGTTATTATTAGTTTGAGCAGCTTGCTTCTGTTGCTCCTCGAATTGGGCGCGAGCGGAATTTGATTGATCGGCTGTTTGATCAACAAATTGATCGGCTGTTTGATCAACAAATTGATCGGCTGTTTGATCAACAAAATTGCCAGTTTTTGTTTCAGCATTACCGTTGAAATTTGCATTTTCTCTTGTTGGTGGTTGTTTAAAAGAGTTGCTTGCGCTCTCCTCGATCTTATTGCTATCGGAATTTCCACTATTGGAATAGCTCACAGAGGAGGAAGCTATGATTTTGCGAGACGTCTCGGAATTGGAATTGGTGTCAAATGAATCTCCTCGCTTAACATTTCTATTGTCATTGATTGTGGTTGGTTCAAGCCAGCTTTTGGCTGTATTGATTGGTTGTTTGCGCTGATCGCTAGTGCCCATAAGGGGCATTGGGTCGGTTCTAACCGCATACTCAAGCGGCACCCTAATTATGTCTCCGACACGAAGTTTGTTTGCTGGAACAGCCGGATTGGCGTCAGCCAAAGTTTGCCACGAGGTTGTCTTGCCAAAATACCATTTTGCCATATTGGCGTAAGTGTCGCCCGGTCTGATTATGTGTTCGAGATACTGCTCGGTTAGTTCATTGTAGGTTGATTGTTTTGGGCGTTGCTTGTGGCAATTTATTATAAATAATCCACAAAATATAATTATTGTTAAGGCGTGAAAGTATTTGAAGATTGAAAGTTGCATAAATTTATAAAGAAGATTTCCTAAAATATTATATCTCTTTTAATTGCCATAGCCTATAACTTTTGCGGCGTTGTTTCAAGAGAGTTATGTTTTCTGGTAAAAAACAAGCTCAGTTGAGCCATAACGCCTTTTTTCAATCTCACTAAAGGTTGCTAGACTTAGGATTTCATACTCTTGGGGATGTATCTGTGCTATAATTTTGCCTCTCTGATTGACTAGACTGGGGCGCTCGGCAATAGCTCTGACTGCTTCTATCCAAAGTCCTTTAAACTGAGGGGGGGCAATATATATATGGTCAAAACTATCTTTGCTTCTTTTGATGAAGGCAAAAGCATCCCCTTTAAAGATTGTGGCGTTGCTCTCTAGTTTAGTTTTGCGCAAATTACTAGCGATTGTTTCTTGGGCGGCACGCGCAATCTCAACGAATATAACCTGCCGCGCTCCGCGGCTTAAAGCTTCAATTCCAACGCCGCCACTGCCGGCGAACAGATCCAAGAAGCGGGCATTTTCGATCTCTGGACTGAGGATATCAAACAGAGGAACTTTGACTCGATCTAATATTGGCCGTGTCGTTTCACCGGGTACTGAATTTAGTTTGATGCCTTTGGCTGTTCCGCCGATAACACGCACGCGCTACTCGCTACACTAAATAAAGTTAATAAAGGGCGCGATTTAGATCCCATTTTTCAAGATAGTTTCTGATAAACGCCAAAAATCCTCCACCGAGAGCGCCATCAATAATTCTATGGTCGTAAGATAAAGTCAGATAGCACATTTCGCGAATGGCGATCATGTCGTCAACTACTACTGGACGTTTAACGATTGCTCCTAAACAGAGAATAGCAACTTGCGGTTGATTGATTATCGGTGTTCCGATCACCGTGCCAAAACCACCAACATTGGTAACTGTGAAAGTGCCTCCAACTACATCGTCCGGCATCAGTTTTTTATTGCGGGCTCTGGTTGCTAGATCGTTTAAATCTCTAGCGATTCCGACTAGAGTTTTCTCTTCGGCGCGTTTAATAACGGGCACGATTAAACCGCTTGTGCCAAGAGCGACCGCACAACCAAGATTGATGTGTCTTTTTAAAACTATATTCTTTCCATCAACTGAAGCGTTTAAAAATGGAAACTGCAAAATTCCTTTTACGGCCGCTTCAAGAAAGATCGGGGTAAAGCTTAAACTAAAACCTTCGCGCTCTTCGAAAGCTTGTTTGTTAGCCTTGCGCCAACGCGAGATGTTAGTAACATCAACTTCTTGGATTGAATAAACGTGAGGGCTTGTGTGCTTGGAGCGCACCATGTGTTCGGCAATAGCGGCTCGCATATTATCCATCGGTACTATTTTTTGCACTTCACTCCCCCAGTCGATCTCTAAAATCGCGTTGGTTTGAGGAGTGTGTGCTGCCGCCCCAGATTCAACAGGCTTAACACTACCTCGTTGTTCCACATAGCTTGTTAAATCTTGTTTTGTAATTCGACCTCCACTGCCGCTACCAGTAATTTTGCCAAGTTCGGTGTCGCTTAAATTGTGTTTTGCGGCAAGGCTTTTAACCAGGGGTGATATAAAACGAGTTGATTTGTGGTCGCTGCTGATCTGAACGACACCGCTAGCCTGCTGAGCCGGTGGCGCTGTCGTTTTTGTTATCTTAGCGCGTGAAGACTCCTCTTGCGGCACTTGGTTGACAGATTGTTTACTTTCAACTTTTTTAACGGAGTTGTTGTCATCGGTTTTTGAGGCATTTGCTGATTCGCTGATAATAGCTATAACTTTTTTTACTGGAACAACATCTCCCTCCTTATAGAGAATCTCTGAGAGGTAACCAGAGGCCGGCGCTGGAATCTCAGAGTCAACTTTATCAGTTGAGATCTCTAAAATAACCTGATCGCGTTCAACCTTGTCTCCCGGCTTGACGCGCCATTTTAAGATCTTTGCTTCTGTTATTGATTCGCCCATTTGAGGCATTACCATTTCGGTCGCCATAGTAATAATTTGAATTTATTAAGAGTTTAGTTAAAATTTTAGCAGTTCTTCGAGCGCTTGGTAAAGAGTTTCGTTCTGGGGTAAGACGAATTTCTCAAGGTTGCCGGCATGCGGAATACCGGCCACGTCGAGCGCCGCCACCCGTTTTACCGGAGCGTCGAGCCAAGTAAAGCAGTTTTCCGAGATTTGAGCCGCTATTTCCGCTCCAAAACCCATAAAAGCAGTGTCTTCGTGGGCTATTAAAACCCGAGAGGTTTTCATTAGGCTGTTAGCGATTGTTTCAAAATCTAATGGCAAAATAGTTCGAAGATCGATAACTTCGATTTCAGCTCCCATTTTTTCGGCGGCCTCCTTGGCTACTGTCAAAGCTTTGTTAACTAACGCTCCCCAAGTTACGATGGTTGCTGAATTTCCCGAGCGAACAACTTTGGCTTTGCCAAATGGCAACATCCAGTTATCATTTCCAATAACTCCTTTAGCGTAAACTTGTCTGTATAAGCCTTTGTGTTCCAAAAACAAAACCGGATCATTCATTCTGATAGCGGTTCTCAGTAATCCGGCGGCATCGGTCGCGTTTGATGGATAAGCGATATAGAGTCCCGGAAAGTGAGCAAAAGTCGCTTCAATATTTTGCGAGTGATAAAGTCCTCCGTGTATGTAACCACCGACGGGAACTCGAATAACCGCTGGCGCTGAAAAATCGCCGTTCGAGCGGAAACGGATCTGCGCCAGTTCATTTCTGATCTGCATCATTGCTGTCCATATATAATCGCCAAACTGGATCTCGGCGATCGGTTTTATTCCGTAGGTGGCGGCTCCGATGGCGACACCGGCGATCGAGCTTTCCGCCAGTTGTGTGTTAAAACACCTTTCTTTTCCATGTTTGGTTGTCAAATTCGAGGTAACCGTGAAAACACCGCCTTTGCCACCGGCCACATCTTGGCCAAAGACAATTATTTCTGGATTTTTTTTCATCTCTTGATCGAGCACTTTGTTCAAAGCGTCAACTAAGAACAATTCTTCACCGCTTTCAGTTTGTTTTTCCTCAATTTTGAGCCAAGGATAGGGATCGTTGTAGTTTGATTCTTCCAAATCTTGTTCTTTAGGAAACGGTTGAGTTTCTGCCCATTCTGCGGCGAGATCTATCTCTTTTTTAATCTTTTCTTCGAGTGTTTTAATTTTGTCGGTGCTGATGATTTTTTCTTTAAGTAGTTGCTCGCGTAATGATCCGATCGGGCAGAGTTTTTTTTCAGCGGCAAGCTCCCTTTCAGTTCGATACTTGAGGTGGTTATCGGAGATTGAATGGCTTTGAAGGCGCGCCATGTATGCTTCAACGAGCGCCGGACCTTGACCGTTTGCCGCTTGTTGATAAGCTTTGCTGATTACCTTTAGAGTTTCACCGTAATTTGAGCCGTCAACTTCAAAACTTGTTAAGCCAGCGTAACCGGAGACCATCTTGGCGACGCTTTTGCCCGGTATTTGATCTGATACCGGCACCGAAATCGCGAAACCGTTATTTTGGATCATAAAAACAATCGGAAGTTTTTCTCGTGCCGCCCAGTTAAGCGCTTCGTGAAAATCGCCTTGGGCGCATGCGCCTTCGCCGGCGGAGACGTAAACAACCTCTTTAGCTTTTTTGTATTTGATCGCCAACGCCATGCCAACTGCTTGGCAGAACTGGGTGCCGGTCGGCGAACTTTGAGCTACCACACGGAGTTTTTTATGTCCGTAATGGTTTGGCATCATCCGTCCGTGCGAGTTTGGGTCATCTTCTTTATTTAAATTGCTGAGCATTATCTCGCGGTCGCTCATGCCGAGGGCGACGACCAGTGCGAGATCTCGATAATATGGATAAAACCAATCTTTTCCGGCTTTGAAAACTTTTGCGGCGGCGACGCCAACGGCCTCATGGCCGGCACAGCCGATTTGAAAGTGACACTTGTTTTGTTTGTAAAGGACGATTGCTTTTTCGTCGAGAGCGCGAGCGCGAAACATAACTGCGTAGGCATCGATTAAAGATCTATCTCTCTCTAAAGTCGTTTTTTCTTTTGAGAGCTGTTTGCCGTGGCGTTTTGATTTTTCGCTTTTCGAGCCGTGTGTTTGGGCGATAAAGTTCATAACCTTTAAGGATCGCAGTATTTGAGTTAATTGTAAAGTCGATCAATTTCCTCTTTAAAACGTTGCTCTATTAAGTGGCGGCGAGGTTTTAAAGTTGGAGTTAACAGGTTATTTTCGATCGAAAGCTCGGAGTCGATTAAAGCGAATTTTTTTATGGTTTCAAAGCTAGCTAGTTGCTTATTTGCCTGAGCAACTTGGTTGGCAAAAGCTATTTTGATCTCTTCTATAATTTCTGATCTTTGTTTAGTCGGTTTACTCTCGGTTGACGCTCTTGAGAGGGTTTCCGAAATTTCAAAGTAGCTTTGATCTATGATTGCTAAAGCTACTATATAATTTCGACCTTCTCCACAAATAAAAGCGTGAGATATGCCAGCGACCCCTTTTAGTAATTGTTCAAGCTTGTCTGGCACAATCTTTTTACCTCCGGAAGTAACAATCAGCTCTTTTTTTCTGCCTGTGATTGTTAAAAATCCTTCCTGATCAATTGATCCAAGATCTCCGGTATGAAACCAACCATCTTTGTCGAAAGAGTCGGCGGTTGCTTGAGGGCGTTTGAAGTAGCCGCTAACAACGTTTGGGCCGCGAATTAAGATTTCGCTATCAGTTGCGGTGCGGCATTCAATATCGTTAGCCAGTGGAGGACCTACAGTTCCGATCTTTTTTTTGCCGATTCTATTAACATGAGTGGCGACGCAGGTTTCAGTCAATCCGTAACCTTCAAGAATTTCTATTCCTAATTTTTCGAAAAAAAGCGCGGTTTCTAAAGGTAATTTAGCGCTACCTGATATTATGTATTTAAAATTTTTACCAAAGAGAGTTTTTTTAATTTTATTCTTTAAGGGCGCACTCCAAAACGCTCCCCGTAAAGTTTGTTTTGTTAGCCAGCCGCGAAGGCCTTTATGACTGGCAAGATGGTTTATCTTAAGATGTATTTTTTCTAAAATTCTTGGCACTAATGGAAAGATGCTTGCTTCAGAATCTGCCATATCTTTAGCTAAAGCTGTCGGATCAAAAACGGTGCGTTTTTTATCGACTACTCTTGGAAAGGCAAGGGCGCAACCGGCAACCGCGCCGATATAACCCATTAGTCTCGCGAAAGAGTGAGCAAGTGGCAAAGCTAAAAATATTGTGTCTTTTGTTGTAAACAGATTAGCTTCAAAAGCTTGTCTTAGATTAGCCAAGTGATTCTTTTCCGTTTGCGGCACTCCTTTGGGTGCGCCGGTAGTGCCTGAGGTGTAAACGAGCGATGCCAAAAGATCAACGTGGTTTTCTTTAAACTGGGGTGGAGTTGGGTTTGGGCATAAGTTAACGATCTCTTCAAAAGTTTTAATGTTAAGATTCTCTGCTGGCGAATCACAGTTTTCAAAGGTTATTATTTCGCTAACTGTTAGGCGCGTTTCAAAAGGGGGATTATTTTCGATTTGAGGTATTTGGATCAGGTTCTTTGTTATCTCTATAATTTTTTCAAGTTGACTCTCGTTTTCGACAACAATGAGTGACGTTTCTGAGTCATAAAGTAAGAAACCTATATCTTGCCAAGTTAAGCTTGGATATATCGCCACAACGCAGGCTCCCAAAGAGAGAATCGCCAGATCCATTTCAAGCCATTCCGGTCTTGTTCCGGAGATAATCGCGACTTTATCTCCCCGTTTGACTCCGCGCTCTGCCAGATAGTCAGCGATATTCGCGACTCTTTTGGCGCTTTCACCAAAAGATTGTTTTTGCCACTCCCAAACGCCGCTTGTAATCTCTTTGGGATGTTTAAAAAAAAGTCGCTCCGGATTAGCGGCGGCTATTTTGAAAAATCCCTCAGCCAGAGAGTTTAAGCTTGTAAAATATGATTTAGATAGTATCATTGATTATCAGTGCTCTATTGAGAGGTGACAAAATTCTTACTCTTTGATAAAAAAGAGCTCTTGTCTTGTATAATTTTAAATTTCTTAACTTAGATAAATTTTACCAATTTTTATTATGTCTTTACAATCACGAGATCTAATAGTGCTTGGCGGAGGACCGGGTGGTTATGTTGCCGCTATTCGCGCCGCTCAGCTTGGTCGAAACGTAACTCTTGTTGAGCGGGAAGCGCTTGGCGGAGTTTGTTTAAATTGGGGATGCATCCCCTCTAAAGCTCTTCTGAAGTCGGCAGAAGTTTTCGCTAAAATACAGGAGGCAGCTGAGTTTGGGATAGAGGTTAGCAAGCCAAAAGCTGATTTTGTGAAAATTATTGATCGTTCGCGCGACGTTGCCAACAAGATCTCTGGCGGTGTCAGCTATCTTATGCGCAAAAACAAGATAGAGGTTGTCTTAGGGGAGGGAAGGTTAAAAAAGGGAAATTTATTAACCGTCAAGGATCGAGCAGGCAAAGAGCAGAGTTACAGCTATAAAGATATTATTATCGCGACAGGCGCGCGTGCGCGCGCTTTGCCCGGATTTGAAGTTGATGGGGAAAGTGTTCATAATTATCGGACAGCGTTAGCGTGTCGCAAACAGCCTAAAAAGCTCTTGATCATTGGCGCTGGTGCGATCGGAATGGAGTTTGGTTATTTTTATTCGGCGCTTGGGAGTCAGGTAACGATCGTTGAGATGCTCGATCAGGTTTTGCCGATCGAAGACAGCGAGGTTGGAGTTGCTTTGCAAAAAAATTTCGAGAAAAAGGGAGTGACCATTAAGCTTGGTTCTGCTGTTGGTGATCTGAAGCGAGAAACTCGCGGTGGTTTGAGTGTTCTTTTAAAAGCAAAAAGCGGCGGCGAGGAGCGTTGGAGTGGAGACATGTTGTTGGTCGCGATTGGTTTTGTTCCAAATACCGAAAATTTAGGTTTAGAAGATGTTGGCATCGCCACAGATCGCGGGTTTATTAAGGTTGATTCATCGATGAGAACTAACGTTCCCAATCACTATGCTATTGGGGATGTTATTGGGGCGCCGATGCTGGCGCATGTCGCTAGCCACGAAGGATTGGTGGCGGCGGAAGTTGCCGCTGGCAAGTCGCTTGCGGTGATGCATTATGACAATGTGCCCGGCTGTACTTATTGTCAGCCACAGGTGGCATCGGTTGGATTAACGGAGAAACTTGCCAAAGAACGGGGGCTTAAGTATCGGGTTGGTAAGATTCCATTTAGCGCTATTGGTAAAGCAGTAGCGATTTCCGAGAGCGAGGGGTTTATCAAGGTTTTGATTGACGATGAGGTTGGCGAGGTTTTAGGAGTTCATATCATTCATCCTGAAGCAACTGAGTTGATCTCTGAGGCTGCTTTGATCAGATCGCATGAGGGGATAGCCGCTAGCGTGGTTGATACTATTCATCCTCATCCGACACTCTCTGAGTCGATGGCAGAAGCGATGGCGCTCGCGCTCGGCAGGCCAATCAATTTTTAATTTCGGCTGGTTGGTTTTGCGGAGTTAATGTCGGGTTTTTTTGTCTAATAAAGATTTGTAATCGCTTGCGAGTTGGCTTTAGGATGTTTTTTGCAAGCATAGCGTAGCGACGATTTTTCCTAAAAGGTTTGTTCTACTAAAAAAAAGAATTTTTTTGATGGTTTTTAACTTTGTGTTTTAGCGTTTAGCAACTTGCTATGGATTCTCTTCGGACTTGTTTTTACCAGCAACTATTTTACGGTTATGCGATCAAAAATTTACTTACTTGTTAAGTAATCTTGTTGCTTAAGAATTTTTAGCGGCGACAAAAAACTACCTTTAAAAAATTTTCTCCGTGTAATTTTACTTGCTTATCGCTCCTGTTTGAATGTCATCGCTATTATTGCAAAGCCGAATGCTTCTTTATACTCCTCAAAATCTTTTTTTTCTAAATTAAGTTTGTCTAGTTAACTTAAAAAATTTCTTGTTATCTGGCTTAATTCGATGATTTTTTGGGTTTCGTCGGTGATGTTTACAGATTGACCCAATTTTTCTGTATATTCTTTTAGTAGCTCTTGCGCTAAATCTGCTGGCGAATGTGGGGTAAATTAGTGTTCGCGTTCGCTTGTTGTGTTGTTTTTGGCTGTTCCTGATCGGGCATGAAGAAAACCTCCTTTAAAATGTTATGTAAATATAAAGCAATTTTGAAAAAGCTTTTTAGATAGTTACCACAAAATATAACAATGTTATAAAAATGTCAAGAGCTTTTGAGATTTAGAGTAACTAAAATTTCAGCCAGTTTATAGATAGAGCTGGGCGTCGCGGGATTATTTATTTAAAGGATTAAAGGTTAAAATTATTCCTTCGGGGGTCGTGTAATTTAAGATCTCAACAAAACGGCTATTGGCAAAAATATGTGAAATGCAGGGCATGCCTCTGAGTAGTTTCCGTTCAATCAGAGCCTCAAGCAAAAAACCAGCAAGCAAAACCTGATGGCGCTCCGCGCCAACCTCTTTTTCGATAAAAACATCCAGAGAAACTTTATCGTCAACCGATACTTGGTGCTCTTCTGATAGCACTTTGACCCCTTTGTGCGAAAGCGGAATAAGTCTAGTGGCGTAGTTGACGGTGTAATTAAAGATCGCTTCTTCACTAAGAGCGATCGCCGCAGAATAGTTTTCGCAGTGATTAATTAGGTCGGTTTTAATCTTTTCCATAAGCGGCAAACTGCCGTCAACAACGACCGCTTCGTGTGGTTCGGGAGAGACGTAAACACCGCCGATAAATTTTGAAACACCACCGATAATAAACCGCCCCCTGAAAAAACCGAAAGGCGCGTGAGCGGCTGAACGCTTTTCGTAAAACTGCGAGTTTTTAATACGCGCCAAGGCTTTTGCTATCCCATCATCCATAAGCAGAAGGGTACGGTATTAGTTCTTGCGAAGACAAGCTGTAAAAGTTTTATAAAGCGTCTATTATTAAACTACCGTTTTGTTCGGCGCTCTTAAGAGAGCGCTGAAAGATATTTCAAAATCAAAAATAGCGTAAGGTCTAAAATTATCCCTGCTGTTTGCTAAGATTTTTTGACAGGTCTTAATATATAAATTTTCAAAACATTTCTTGAGGCTTTAGTAAGTCATTACTACTGTTGGAATCATGCCGCCACCTCCTCCCGGTGTAGGATCTCCTCCCCCTGATCCCGGAAGAGTTGCTAATGCTGTTGGTAATGGTGGAGGATCTATAGTTGGCATTGGTGTTTGTGTTCCTCCGCCACCACCCGGTGTAGGCGTAGGTGTTCCGCAGTTTTCAGTTGTAAAGCTAGCGAATTGAGCTCCTGCAGGGACACTAAACGTGAATGTTTTTTCTCCTGAATGATCTGTTGCTGTTGCAACAGCAACAGGTAATGCCAAGGGTATTGGCGTTCCTGATGTGTTGAAGACAACACCAGCTATGATATTATGTCCTATTACAGAAACCGTACCTCCTTGTGGTTCTATTATTTGAGTGACCAGCCCGCATGTTGTAGGTTGAGGTGGTGGTGGCGGCGGCGGGCCTCCATTGCAACTGCTTGGACATACTCCGGGCGCTCCGGGAGGTCCTTGCGGTCCTGGGGGACCTTGCTCTCCTTGAGGTCCTGGATCGCCTTTATCACCTTTAGGTCCTTGTTGTCCGGGTGGCCCAGCAGGACCAGCCAGACCCTGTGGTCCCGGAGGACCTTGCTCTCCTTGAGGTCCTGGATCGCCCTGAGGGCCCATAGGTCCCGGATCTCCCTTATCACCTTTCGGGCCTGCTTGTCCAATTGGACCTTGCAAACCGGGTTCGCCTTGTGGACCTTGTGGCCCAATCTCACCTTGATCACCCTTTGGTCCTTGTTGTCCGGGTTCTCCTTGTGGTCCGGGTGGCCCAGCAGGACCAGCTTGGCAGTTTGTTGCTGTGCATAAACCCGGATCACCTTGATCCCCTTTAGGACCTTGTGGTCCGGCTGGTCCTGCAGGACCAGCTTGGCCCTGTGGTCCTTGCGGACCAATGGCTCCCGGTAATCCTTGGGGTCCTGCAGGACCAGGATATCCCCTTTCTCCTTGCGGTCCTTGTGGTCCTTGCTGACCCGGATCTCCTTTGTCGCCTTTATCACCCTTAGGACCTTGCGGACCCGGTATACCATTTAGATTAAGTCGTTGAATAACACCTTCTGATATCCAAAAATATCTAACGTTTTGTTCTTGTAAATATTTGATGGCTTCCGCTAAACTTTTCCCTCTTAACCCCCGCAGTAAATGGTTAAAATATTTTTTTGAGTTGTTTTGAAATTTTTTTACAGCTTCAGATAATCGAACATTGCCTCGGCTTCCAGCTGGGCATTTGCCATTTGCTAACATAGGAGTTGCAAAATCCGTCATCAATGCTTTGCGTACATCGTTAGCAAAAACACCTTTAAAGATACCACCTCCAGTTAACACATATCTCAAACCGGCAACCGCCAAGATACATCTGGCTTCTAATTGGTTTGCTTCGTTGATAGGTAATATTTGAACAGTTTTGTTATCTTCAGCTTTGGCAGCGTGAGTTTGCTGAAAGCTAATAAAAAGTGTTAATAAAGTACCGCCAAAAGCGATTAACAAATAACGAGTAATTTTGTTTGGCATAAACTATAATAATTGAAATTTGCGATCCACGAGTTGCTTTTCTAACATTTTTAAATTTCGGCACACTTACGATTTTTCTGTAGGAGAAAATTGATCGCCTAAAACAACGGTTTAGGAGGAAATAATTGCACAAAGCTATTTTTTAGTTTTTCATATTTTTTCCTTAACATCTTATGACAAGATAGCTAATTTAATTTCAGCCCAGCGCTTTTCACCAAGCCACTAGCTAAGCTTGATCCTTTCTTTTATTGACTGAGCCGCCACTAAACTGTTACAACGATACCTTCAGAACTAATTTTTTCTACTGTTAAACTGTTCAACTTTTTTTAATGCGTAGACTTTTTAAAAAGCTAAACATTGTTGTTTTCTCGGTATTTTTAGGGTCATTTTGGGGTCCCTCACCGGCGTTTGCCGACCGATCTCTTCTTAAAGATTGGAATGGTGATGGTCAAGTAATTCTGCTCGCCTTTGGGGATAGTATTACCTTTGGTGTTGGGGATAAACCGAATAGTGGTGGTTATCCTACTAGGCTTGCTGAACTTTCAGGAGTGCGAGTTATCAATGGTGGCGTACCCGGAGAGGAGTTTTTGGGGGGCGGATCGCGAAGGTTAATTAATCTGATTCGTGGGACCGAAGCTGATGTTATTTTAATAATGGAGGGCACGAATGATGCCGTGCGCCGCGCTGATAGCGGCGCTCTGCGAGCCGAATTTCAAAAAATCATCAATGCCGCCCGCTATCTAGAAAAACCGATAGCGCTATTAAAGCCTCCCTCTCCTTGTTGCGATCATAGCTCGATAATTCCATTTGTTGATAGTTATTCTGATATTATCGGTTATCTTACTTCAATCAACGACATCAGGGTTGTTGATGTAAAACTTGCTTGGGAAACTACCTGCCAAGATCGCTTAAACTGTGAACTTTATAATTTACCTGAAGGATTACACCCTAATTCTCGCGGTTATGATGTGATAGCGCAAACGGTTTTGGCGGCGCTCGTTGGAATTGATATTTTTGTCGCTGGCGGCGCTGCCAAGTTGGAGTCGGCTTTTAATCTTCCCGCAGGCACAATTATAGTTAAACCTAAAGAGTAAATTTGCTTTGGAAATTTTTTTGTTTACGGATGAAAAATTTGTCGCGAAAAAAAGTTGGTATGTTCTATAAGCTAGCTTTCTATCTTTGTTTTTTAGCTGTTTTGCAATCTCTTTTTGCTTGCGGCGGTGGTGGTGGAGAAGGAGATGGCGATGGTGGTGGCGCGCCGAACGGTGGCGGCGGCAAAGACGCGGCGATTGGCGCGAGGATTCTTCACGGCTCACTGAGCGCCCCTCCAGTTGAGCTTTATTCCAGTTTAAAATCAGGACCGCTTGGAAAAGGTCTTTTTGGGGGCAATGCTCCGCATTTTGGGTTGGCTTCGGCGCCGCAGGTTTTATCTCTAGCTATTACAAGAGATGCGAACGCTGTTTTTGCTTCTCACACGGTTGATCTGTCAGTTCAGCCACGGATATCTTTGTTGATTTTTGGCAATAGCAAGGTTGGCGGGACGCAAACGGCGGTTTTTGAAAACATCTCCAAAATTGCTGTTCCTCAAGGGAGTGATCAAGCTAGTTTAAGTGGCATTCGGGTGGTGCACGCTGCTTTTGGAGCCGCACGAATAACTCTTCAGGTGGCGGGCGCAGAGCAATCGCTTGGCGCCAGTTATGGAGGAGTTTCTGAGTACCTTTTGGTTCCGAGCGGTGCGACCACCATAACAGCTTTTCGGGCTAGTGATCGTTTCAAAATAGGGGAGAGATTAGTCGAGCTAGCTCCAGCTCGCAACCACACTGTGTTGGTTGGAGGTGAGGTGGATTTCTTTTCGTTCGTTAAAATGTATCCTGACTAAAAGAGCTTGTTTATGATAGTCAGAGGTAAGTTTTTTTAAAATAGGGACGATGATGGAAATTGCTCCTATATTGTTTGCTAAATCAGAAAGCCGCGATCTTTTCTTTTCACAGAAGATGGCCACCCGTCACGGGTTGATTGCTGGAGCAACTGGAACCGGCAAAACTGTGAGTTTAAGGGTTTTAGCGGAGGGTTTTAGCCGCTCTGGTGTGCCGGTTTTTTTAGCTGATGTTAAAGGCGATCTCTCTGGTTTGGCGTGCGCTGGCGAGATTTCCGGCAAAGTTGCCGAAAGAGTCGAAACACTTGGTTTGTTGAATTTTGTCCCCGAATCTTTTCCGGTTGCCTTTTGGGATCTTTTTGGTAAGAGGGGTCATCCACTGCGCACTACTATCTCTGAAATCGGACCGTTACTGCTTGGTCGGTTGCTTGGTTTAAATGAAACTCAATCGGCGGCGCTTTCGATTATTTTTAAGTTTGCTGATGATAATGGTTTATTGCTTTTGGATCTTAAAGATCTTAAGGCGGTTATTCAAAATTTTGCCGAAAATAGCCGAGAACTGCTGACAACTTATGGAAACATCGCTCCAGCCACTTTTGGCGCAATTATTAAAAATATCATAGCTTTTGAAAACCAAGGGGGCGAAAAATTTATTGGGGAGCCGGCTTTGGCGATCGCTGATCTAATAAGAGTTGATGTCTTTGGCAAGGGAGTAATTAATATCTTTGATGCCTCCATAATTAACACCGCGCCTTTGGTTTATACGAGTTTTATGCTCTGGTTGTTGTCTGAACTTTTCGAGGAATTGCCGGAAGTGGGAGATCTTGCTAAACCTAAATTAGTTTTCTTTTTTGACGAGGCTCATCTTTTATTTACTGACGCTCCCAAAGAACTTATTTCTAAAGTTGAACAATTGGTTAGATTGATCCGCTCAAAAGGAGTGGGAGTTTATTTCGTGACTCAATCCCCCCTTGATATTCCAGCCGCCGTGCTTGAACAGCTTGGTAATCGTGTGCAACACGCCCTGAGAGCTTTTACTCCAAGTGGGCAAAAGATGGCGCGGGCGGCGGCTGATACTTTTAGGGCAAATAAAAATTTTTCGGTGGCGGAAGCCATCTCTGAGCTGGCGATCGGCGAAGCATTGGTTTCTTTTTTGGATGAGTTTGGAACTCCGCAAGTTGTCGAACGGGCGTTAGTAATGCCACCGTGGTCAAGGTTGGCGCCGCTAAGCGACGGCGAATTTGTGGCGGAACTAAGAGCTTCCTCAATTTACGGCAGATATGAAAAGAGCTTAGATCGCGAATCAGCCTATGAAATTTTGGCAAATCGCCAGAAAATTAGTTATAAATCCTCTAATGATGCTGGACTTGATCGTTCTGGTGGAAGCGGAAGTTTTATAGGGGGTATGATCGCTTCGATTGGGAAAAGCGCCCTTAGAAGCTTTGCTAGCGCCATAGGCCGAGAGATATCTCGCGGTCTTTTAGGTGGTATTCGCCGCCAAAGATAACCTTTAAGACGCCTTTATGCAACTTTGTTTGTCGTAGTTTAGATGTGAGTTAAGATCTTACTGAATTTTCTCTCTCCTGAAATTACAACGACCAGTCTTGCAATAAAAATCGTAATATCATAATTATATTGATAAGCGGGCTATATAAGTGGTTGTTTGTATAAATAATGTCAGCTGTACAATCTAGTACTAGTATTAGTAGGAAGATCCCACTGCCGATAGTTTCTTTTGTCGTTAATCAAGAAAAGGACTCAACTTTCAATTATTGGTTGCACAACGATCCGCCATTATTATCATTATTGAGTGATAGTTTTTTGGCATTTGCCGCTTGCGCACCCAGCTCTGCTGATCGCAAAGCTCTCTCTAGTTCGCTAATCGAAGATTTCAACCGGATGTTGTCAGCATTGATGGTCGCTTATCGACATTTAGAATTAAACAATAAAGATACTCAAGCTCCTTGTTTTGCCGCCGACATAGAAGCGGATCTACTGGAACACCCTTATTTGGTTCGCGATTTGCCCCGATTTAACAGAGATCTTTTCAAAAGCTATATTGAGCTTATACGAGAAAAACAGACTCCTCCACTTATAAAACTACTTTTTTTGGCAAGTTTATCTAACTGCGTGGATAAGATGGTTGATGAACAAGTATTTACAGATCGAAACATAAAAAAGATCTCAATCGCAGAAATTCAGAATGAAAAATCTCTTGCTAAAGCCGAGATGGTGTTGATTGAAGGATATCTTTTTTTTGTTCATAGTTTGTTTCAAACGAACGAATCGATCCGGGTATCTCGTTTAATGGAAAGAAATTTATTTATGGTTATTGCCGATCATACGATTGATGAAGATTTGCGTCTTAAAGCGGCTTCGCTTTTAATAGACCAAAACTATGATTTAACTGGCATTATTGATTCCTTATTAGGAGATTATGGCTCTGTTGCCGTCAATAGGCGAGGCGGCGCGGCGCGTCAACAATTTGCTAATCGCCATTTTGTTTATAAATTATTACTAATCTGCCCTGAAGAAAGGAGAAATTGCTCGGAGTTAATTACCTTAGAGCGATTAGCCGCCGAGCCCGATTTGTCGATCAAATTCAACATTGCCACTTTAATGCTTATAGATAAAAATGACACCGTTAATGAGTTGGCTAGATACCTTTATTATTTTGATCAATTTCATGATCAATCATCTAGTTTAGCGGCTTTTTCTAAACCAGATCTTTTCACTAAATATATTTTGTTTGGAGCAGTTGATAATAAGGAGAAAATCTCTGGCTTCTGGCAGCAAGAGCGTATTGAGTTTTTTGCCGATCAGTTAACACTTGATCAACAGTTTGGGGTCTATAATTTTTTGCTGGCGGCGATCAACAATCATATGTCAAGAGGTTATTATTTCCCTTCATACAACGATCTTAAGCAGGAGGATTGGGTAGCACATTTTGAGGATGCTATTAATATTATTCTCTCTTTAAATAAAATTAAAAATGAAGATTTATTTTTAGCGGGGTTATTTCGTCTCGCGATTAATACATATAGCTATGGTGTTTACCAACAATTTGGAAAAATTTCGAATTTTTTTACCGAGCTGGGTCTAAATCGGACTCGTCCTTGGATTAAAAATTATCTATTGCCCTTTGTTATTGAGCAGTTTAAGGGTGAGTATTCTCAAGCAATTTACAATCCAGAGATTGTTTATAAGGTGTTCATTGAGATTGCCAATACGCTTAATATGCCGGATGATTTGGTTGGGCCGGTTTATCAAGCGAAGGCTTATTATGATTCTTTGCAGGCAGGTCGAGTCAGATCAAGAAAGTCATAATATTGACCGTTATCTTGCTATCTTTCTTTTTAAGGAGGGAACCTTGATTTAATTAAAAGAGGGGGATTTTATAGCTGAAGCTGTATTTGCGTTATTTTAGAAATACTTAGAAATAATTCCCTCTAAATCTTGATTTATTTAGTTGATATTGCTAAAATATTACCCCTCTGTCTCTAATATCCGTCCCGCCAGATAACTTTTCTTTCTAGCGGTGTCGATTTGTTTTTGCGATAACTTGCCCGCGAAAAAATCACTAGCTTGCGAAAGCCTAAGTGATTTGTAGAATTCGTTGGCATCTAAAATAAAAAACAAAAGATCAAAAAAAGAGAGATTAGTAAAGAAAAACGTTTGCGGCTTGATGGGGCGGGGATGTTAAAGATTGGGTAAAATTTTGCGGCGTAGTTAGTATATTAATATGAATGAGCAGAGAGGTGGTATAATAGCGGGTATATTAGGTTTGCCCGATTATATTCGCGAGAGTGTTGCTGAATTAAAAAAAGTCGCCTTTCCGACTAAGAGAGAGACCGTACAAGCCGCGCTCGCCACTTTCGTAATTATAGCTTTTTTTTCGATCTGTATATTTTTATTTGATCTAATCTGTCAGTGGTTAATTACTCTATTGATAGGTTAATTTAATTAAATGTCGGTTTACGGATTGATATAGTGAGTAGGGGCGCAATTTAATGTTTTTTACTTTTTTAAACGTCTTTGATTGAGACGTAAAGTTTTATGGTTACTGAAAATAAGGAGAAGCGTTGGTATGTTGTGCAAACGCACGCAACTTTTGAGTTGCGTGCAAAAGAGGCTCTAGAGGAGCGTATTCGTAAACACAATATGGAAGAAGCTTTTGGCGAGATTCAGGTTCCGCAAGAAACTGTGGTTGAGTTGGTCAAAGGGCAGAAAAAAACCTCCTCTAAGAAGTTTTTCCCCGGTTATATTCTCGTGCAGATGGCGATGAATGAGGATACTTGGTTATTAGTAAAAGATACCCCTCGTATTTTAGGTTTTATTGGCAACGCCAAAGATCCTGAGCCGCTCGAGCAAGTTGAGGTTGACCGTATTTTGAATCAAGTTGCCGAAGGTAAAACTTCTCCGCGGACAAAGATGAATTTTGAGAATGGTCAATTGGTTAAGGTAATTGATGGTCCATTTATGGATCTTAGCGGCGTGATTGATGAGGTTAAACAAGATAAGGGCAAACTTAGAGTTTTAATCAACATATTTGGCCGCTCAACTCCGGTTGAGTTGGAATTTGGACAGGTTATTAAGGCAAGTTAATTTTTTAGGAGAGTTTTATGTCTAACAAAGCGCCAGCCGCTCCAGCTGCTGGAGGTAAGGGGAAAAAAGAGGTTACGGCAATTGTCAAGTTGCAGATACCGGGCGGTCAGGCTAATCCTGCTCCACCGATTGGACCTGTTTTGGGACAACATGGTGTTAATATCATGGAGTTTTGCAAGCAATTTAACGCCAAGACTCAGAAAAATCAGGGTGAGGTTACACCAGTTATCCTTACGGTTTATAAGGATCGCAGCTTTACCTTTGAACTTAAAACTCCTCCGGTTTCTTATCTTTTGCGCAAGGCGCTTGGAAAAGAGAAGGGTTCAGGCGTGCCAAACAAGGAAAAGATCGGCTCTTTGTCGAAATCAAAGGCGATGGAGATTGCTAAGCTCAAAATGCAAGATTTAAATTGTAATGATGAGCAAGCCGCCTTTAGAACTGTTTGTGGGACTGCTCGCAGTATGGGAATTGATATTCAATAGGGTTGCGGCGGAAAGGATCTTTAAAATTATTCGGAAATTTTATGTCGAACAAAGATAGAAAATTAAAAAGCAAACGGGTTAGATCTCTCGTGGCTAAATATGATCAATCAAAAACTTATAGCCTGCAGGAAGGTTGTCAGTTGGTTGCTGGGCTTGCGAGCGCTAAATTTGATGAAACAGTAGAAATTGCTCTAAAGCTTGGGGTTGATCCTAAAAAATCGGATCAAAATGTTCGAGGAAGTGTTCCTTTGCCAAATGGTTTGGGTAAAAAAATTAGAGTACTTGTCTTTGCGAAGGGGGAAAAAATTGCTGAAGCGCAAGGAGCGGGCGCCGATGAAGTTGGTGGGGATGATTTAGTTGAAAAGATTCAAAAAGGTTTTTCTGATTTTGATGTTGTAGTCGCAACCCCTGATATGATGGTAGCTGTTGGTAAAGTGGGCAAGGTTTTAGGACCGCGAGGATTAATGCCTTCTCCTAAAATTGGCACAGTTACTTTTGATGTGGGCAATGTGGTACGTTCTTTGAAATCGGGACGAGCGGAGTTTCGGGTAGAAAAAGCAGGAATTGTTCAAGCTCAACTTGGAAAAGCATCTTTTGGAGCGGAAAAAATCTATGAGAACGCGCAGGCTTTAATTGCCGCTGTTAACAAGGCCAAGCCTAGCACCAGCAAGGGTATTTATTTGCAGTCGGCCAGCCTTTCGCTAACAATGAGTCCATCGGTTCATTTAGATCCGGCTCCGCTAAGGAATATTTAAGTGAGGTTTTGTATTATTGATTTAATAACAGCATAGATAGGGAGAGAGTTTTTCAAAAAGAGATATTTTATGGATAAGCAGGCAAAAACAGATATTATCTCACAGATAGAAGCTAGTTATAAGGCGGCGCAGCTTACTCTTTGTGCCGATTATCGGGGTTTGACGGTGGCTCAAATCACAAAACTGCGCAAGGAGATCAGGGCTGTTGGCGGCAGAGCTGTTGTTGTCAAAAACACCTTGGCTAAATTGGCTACTAAAAATATTGCTCAAGTGAGCGGTGATTCGGCTGCAGCCGAAAAATTTCATGCTCTTTTTAGTGGACCTAGCATGATTGTTTTTGGCGTTGCCGATCCAATTGCGCCCGTTAAAGCGATTGTTAATTTCGCGAAAGAAAACGAGAAGCTCAGCCTCAAGGGGGGTTGGTTTGAAAATACTTATATTGATAGCGCTGGCTTAGAAGCCCTTTCGAAGCTTCCAAGCAAGGAAGAAGTTTTGGCAAAGCTTTTGGCTTTGATCAATGCGCCAGCAGTTCAGCTGTTAAGGTTGCTGAAGGCTCCGGCTGAACAAACGGTTAGAGTAATTGAAGCCCAACGTAAGAAACTTGAAGGATAGATTTTGAGGTAGATTTTTATTTTGATTTTTCTAAAATAAGAAAGGAGAAAAAATGAGTGAAACAAATGTAACTTATGATCAGGTTAAAACCTTTATCAAGGGCATGACGCTGACACAAGCCGCTCAGCTTGTTAAAGAACTTGAGGATGAGCTAGGCGTATCAGCCGCTGCTCCAGTTGCTATGGTAGCTGGTGGTGCGGCAGCTGGTGGTGCGACTGCCCAAGCTGAAGAGCAGACCGAGTTTGCTGTTCATCTTGATGCGGCTGGCGAAAATCGAGTTGGCGTTATTAAGGTTGTTCGCGAGATGACAGGCCTTGGCTTGAAAGAGGCTAAGGATCTAGTTGACGCGGCTCCTAAGCTAGTCAAGGAGGGCTTGCCTAAGAATGAAGCCGGAGATTGGAAGAAAAAACTTGAGGAAGCAGGCGCGAAAGCCTCTGTTAAGTAAGAGGTTTTTTCGTTTTGAAAGCGGCAATTTTTATAAGTTTGGTTAAATATCTTATTTTGCCCTAATTTTGTGGCTTAGGGGTATCTCTTGATTTTTTAACTGAAATTTATGATAATTGATCTTTCATGCCTTTTGTCTTGGGGAGTAATTGTTACTTCATAATACTTTAGGGATTGCTAAGCTGGTGTTTAGTCTTTGTTAAATAAAACTCTCTAACTGGAATAAATTTTTTTAAGTTGCTTGCTTTTTTGATCTATTTAGATTTTGGCAAGCGATTATAACTTTTGATTCTAAATCAATGGTTTGATCTTAAGTGTTGTGACCAAATATTCCGATGGTCGCAAGTGGTTTTTTAAATCACACTTTAACTTTGATTTGAATCATTAAGATCTTTTAGACCAAAGAGATTTTTTGCTAAGTCGTCCCAGCTTATTTTTTAGTTGCAGATATATATCGCGCTATGTCTAATAAAATTAAAACAAATTTTAGAGTTCGCCATAATTTTTCAAAGATACCAGAGTTAGTAGAGATTCCAAATTTAATAGGCATACAGAAAAAATCATACGACAAATTTTTACAGCTTAACGTTGATCCGGAAAAACGAGCTGATATCGGTTTACAAAAGGTTTTTAAATCGGTATTTCCAATCAAAGATTTTAGCAACCGCGCTTCTCTTGAATTTGTTTCTTATACCCTAGGCGCTCCTAAATACGAGATTGATGAGTGTCGCGATCGCGGCATGAGCTGGGCTGCGCCATTGCGGGTAACGATTCAACTGGTGTTGTGGGACGTTGACGCTGAAAGCGGCAAGAGGAGTTTAAGCGCTCTCAAAGAAGATCTTGTTTACTTTGGCGAGGTGCCGCTTATGACCGAGCGAGGTACCTTTATTATCAACGGCATTGAGAAGGTGGTTGTCAGCCAATTGCATCGTTCGCCGGGAGTTTTCTTTGGGCACGATAAGGGAAAGAGTCATGTTTCTGGTAAACTTCTTTATTCAGCGAGGGTAATTCCTTATCGGGGTTCTTGGATCGATCTTGAGTTTGATATCAAAGATATACTTTTTGCCAGAATAGATAGGCGTCGCAAGATGAACGCTACTATCTTGCTTCGATCGCTTGGCAAATCAATAGATGACATTATTTCTTATTACTATAAATTTGATCAGATCGCCTTTGGTAAAAGAGGTGTCGTAACAAAGGTCTTTAAACCGGATCAACTTGAAGGTCAAAAGGCTTACTCTGAAGTGAAAGCCGGAGGGAAGACTTTGGTTAAGGAGGGGGCAAAATTTAATCGTGCTACGATTCGACGAATGCAAGAGGCTGGCATTGAAGAGGTTGAGATTGATCCACAATCACTTGCGGGAATGATCAGTTATGACACTATTATTGAAGCTGTCGAGGACATTTTACACCCCAAAAGTGGCTCAAAAATAATTGAAAAAGGAGAGGTTGTCATTGGTTGGGAAGAGATCAAGGAGCGGTTGCATGAAGTCGTTAATACGCTTGATGAGGCTAAGGGACGCGCGCTCTGTGAAAAGCTCCGTGTTTTAGTCAGCGCTGGCCAAGAATTAACATTAGATCGCCTTAACACCAAAGGCGAGGTTGTTGAGCAAGGTAATGTTTCGCAGATTCGAGGGAAAGACATCAGCAGTTTAAGAGTAATATATTTAGATGAGTATCATATCGGTGATGGACTTCTAAAAACGCTTCTTTCCGACAAGATGGAGCCCGATCTCGGTGATATATACGGCAGGCTGATTGGCGCGCCGACAAGAGAGAGCTTAATTGAGATGTATCGCCGTATTCGTCCGGGCGATCCGCCAAGACCAGAAACTGCCAGCGCTTCTTTTAAAAATCTATTCTTTAAACCAGAGAGGTATGATTTATCTGATATTGGTCGTTATAAGTTAAATTACAAACTTTACACCGCGCTTGGCAAAGAAGCTCCACCCCAAGATCTTGGGGTTTTAACAGATCGAGATATTATGGAAACCGTTCGTTATCTTTTGGAGTTAAAGAGCGGCAATGATCCTCAACGTTATATTGCGGATGATATAGATCATCTTGGCAATCGCCGCGTTCGTGCGGTTGGCGAGTTAGTTGAAAATCAATTTCGCATAGGGCTTGTCAGGATGGAGCGCGCCGTGCGAGAGCGGCTTGGAATGCATGATGTTGATACTTTAGTGCCGCAAGATTTGATCAACTATAAACCAGTTGCGGCAGTCATTAAGGAGTTTTTCGGCTCATCTCAGCTTGCTCAATTTATGGATCAGGTTAATCCCTTATCTGAAATTACTCATAAAAGGAGACTGTCTGCTCTTGGTCCGGGGGGGTTGACCCGTGATCACGCGGGCTTTGAGGTGCGCGACGTTAACACTTCCCACTATGGCAGGATCTGTCCGATTGAAACTCCCGAGGGTCAAAATATCGGTTTGATCTCTTCTCTTTCAACTTATGCTAGGGTTAATGAGTTTGGATTTCTTGAGACGCCTTATCGTTTAGTTAGCTCTAATGGGCGAGTGACTGATGATGTTGTTTATATGACTGCTCTCGAAGAGGAGCAGGAAACGATCGCTCAAGCCACGGTAAAGCTAGATAAAAAAGGAGCCATTTTAGAAACTTCGATACCGTGTCGTCGTAAGGGAGAGTATGTTTCAGTCCCGCCGGAAAACGTAACTAAGGTTGATGTCAGCCCTAAACAGATTGTCAGCGTTGCGGCCTCTCTTATCCCTTTTCTTGAAAACGATGATGCTAATCGTGCTTTGATGGGATCTAATATGCAGCGTCAGGCGGTACCATGTCTTCGCAGTGAGGCTCCTCTTGTTGGAACTGGGATGGAGCAGGTTGTGGCAAAGGATTCGGGGGCTACTATTTTGGCGAAGCGAGCTGGTAGAGTAGTAAGCGTTGATGCCGAAAGGATTGTGATTAAAGCCGATCGTGTTTCTGATAACCCTCTCGACACTGGAGTGGATATTTATAATTTAGTCAAATTTCGCCGTAGTAATCAAGGAAGTTGTTTAAATCAAAAGGCTATAGTTCGTACTGGCGAACGGGTTAAAACAGGGGAGATTATAGCAGATGGTCCTAGCACTGATATGGCGGAACTTGCTCTTGGGCAAAATGTGTTAGTCGCTTTCATGCCGTGGAATGGCTATAACTTCGAGGATTCTATTTTGATCAGCGAAAACTTGGTTAAACGAGATGTTTTTACTTCGATCCATATCGAAGAATTTGAGTGCGTCGCTCGCGACACGAAGCTTGGTAAAGAGGAGATTACCCGTGATATTCCGAATGTTGGCGAAGAGGCTCTTAAGAACTTGGATGAATCCGGCATCGTTCGCATTGGCGCCGAGGTTAAAAGCGGCGACATTATTATTGGGAAGATTACTCCAAAGAGTGAAACTCAGCTAAGTCCCGAAGAAAAGTTACTGCGAGCAATCTTCGGTGAAAAAGCTGGCGAAGTTCGAGATTCGAGCTACCGAGTTCCGCCCGGCATTGAGGGCACTGTTATTGGCGCGCAGGTTTTTTCTCGCAAAGGAGCGGATAAAGATGAAAGAACTTTGGCGCTTGAAAAGCGAGAGATTGGCAGATTGGAGAATGATTTTAAGGACGAAACAAAAATTATTAGAGAGACATCTTTTAGGGAGATTGTTTCTCTGCTAGTTGGCAAGCGCACGACCGCTAAGTTGCTCAACGAAAAAAGAGCGCAACTTTTAGCAAAAGATGTTGAGATAACAGAGGAGATTTTAAGCGATCTGCCTTTTGAATACTTGCGCGACATACAGGTTGGTGATGATAAAATCAATGAAAATCTTAGCAAAATAGTCGTTCGCACCAGCCAGCTAATTAACGCGAAACGTGCCGCCCTGAATGAGAAGATTAAGCGGCTTAAAGAGGGGGACGAATTAGCGCCCGGCATTATCAAACTTGTCAGAGTGTTTGTGGCGATGAAAAGGAAGATCCAAGCTGGCGACAAGCTTGCTGGTAGGCATGGTAATAAAGGGGTGTTGGCGAAGATTTTGCCGCAAGAAGATATGCCATATTTAGATGATGGAACGCCGGTTGATGTTGTTTTGAATCCTCTGGGTGTTCCTTCTCGTATGAATATTGGACAACTTCTTGAGACTCATCTGGGATGGGCATCGTATAACATAGGTAAAAAAATATCTAATTGCTTAAGCCGCATTATTGATCTGAAAACTGGTGTTGAGTGGTCCGATATTAACCCTAGAGATCGTGCCGAGGTGGTAGAAGAGCTGCGCCAGCTTCTTTCGCAAGTTTTAACCGAGGAGACAAACAGCGATTTACTAACAAAGCTTACCGATGAAGAGATTTTGATGGTTGCCAGCAAGCATCTTGGCGGAGTCTTCTTTTCAACTCCGGTTTTTGATGCCGCTAAAGAGGGTGACATTGATCGTTTGTTAGCTCTTACCGGCAATGATCCAAGTGGCAAGGTTACTTTGTTTGACGGTCGCACTGGCGAACCTTTCAAGGAGGCGGTGACTGTTGGTGTGATGTATATGTTGAAGCTTGATCATTTGGTTGATGATAAAATTCATGCCCGTTCGATAGGTCCATATTCGTTGGTCACTCAGCAGCCACTTGGTGGTAAAGCCCAATTTGGTGGACAACGTTTAGGAGAAATGGAAGTTTGGGCATTGCAAGCTTACGGAGCGGCTTACGCTTTGCAAGAGTTCTTGACTGTTAAATCTGATGACGTAACGGGTCGTACCAGAATGTACGAGTCAATCGTTAAAGGTGAACACATTCTTGAACCCGGCTTGCCGGAATCGTTTAATGTTATGCGCAAAGAACTTCAATCTCTCTGTCTTGATGTTAATCTGATAGAAGATGGTGAGGGATTAACCTCGCAACAGGCTATTGATCAACAAACTGGTATAACTTTTGAAGCGTCAACAAATTAATTTTCTGGTTTTTATATACTAAAAGGTAAAGATGGACGAGCTATTTACTCTCTTTGAGAAACCCAAAAATCCGATCCGTTTTAACGCGATGAAAATTGCTTTAGCTAGCCCTGAGGTTATGAAGGGTTGGTCGCACGGTGAGGTAACCAAACCTGAGACGATCAATTATCGGACTTTAAAGCCAGAGCGTGATGGTTTGTTTTGCGCTAAGATCTTTGGGCCGGTAAAAGACTACGAATGCATCTGCGGCAAATACAAAAGGCTCCGCCATCGTGGCGTTGTTTGCGAAAAGTGCGGTGTGGAGGTTATTCAATCTAAGGTCAGGCGGGAGCGGATGGGACATATAGAACTTGCTTGTCCGGTGGCTCACATTTGGTTTTTGAAAAGTTTGCCTAGCAGGATAGGGGCTGTGCTTGACATATCGCTACGCGATCTCGAGAAAGTTTTATATTTTGACAATTATATAGTTATTGGTGCGGGAAAAACTCCTTTAACGGTCGGCCAACTTCTAAGCGATCGTGAATATCGCGAGGCGCGCAATGATTATGGCGATGGCTTTACTGCTGGTATGGGCGCTGATGCTGTTTTGGAACTTTTAAAAAAGATTGACGTTGCCGCTCTTTCCGCTGAACTTAAACAGGAGCTCAAAGTTACCAATTCTGATGCCAAGAGAAAGAAAATCGCCAAGCGTCTAAAGGTTCTGAACTCTTTCCTGCGAAGCGGCGTTAAGCCAGAATGGATGATCTTAACAATTTTGCCGGTGATTCCACCAGATCTTAGGCCACTTGTTCCGCTTGATGGTGGCAGATTTGCTACTTCTGATCTGAACGATCTTTATCGTCGCGTCATAAATCGTAACAACCGTTTAAAACGTTTGATTGAACTTGGTGCTCCTGACATTATTATTCGCAACGAAAAGCGTATGTTGCAAGAGTCGGTTGACGCTTTGTTTGACAACGGGCGGCGCGGTCGAGTTGTGCAAGGACCAAATAAGCGACCATTAAAGTCTTTAAGCGATATGCTGAAAGGCAAAACAGGTCGTTTTAGGCAGAATCTACTTGGGAAACGAGTTGACTATTCGGGGCGTTCCGTTATCGTGGTCGGTCCTGAGCTCCGTCTGCATCAGTGCGGTTTGCCGAAGAAGATGGCTTTAGAACTTTTCAAGCCTTTTATTTACAACAAACTTGAAGAGCGTGGTTATGTTACTACCATTAAGAGCGCGAAAAAAATGGTAGAAAAAGAGAAGTCAGTTGTTTGGGATATTCTTGATGAGGTTATTAAAGAGCATCCTGTTTTGCTAAACCGCGCACCGACTCTTCACCGTCTCGGCATTCAGGCTTTTGAGCCGTTGCTAATAGAAGGTAAAGCAATACAACTTCATCCCCTTGTTTGTACCGCCTTTAACGCCGACTTTGACGGAGATCAAATGGCAGTACATGTGCCACTTTCGATCGAAGCACAAGTTGAGGCTCGAGTGTTGATGATGTCAACTAATAATATCTTAAGCCCAGCCAATGGCAAACCGATCATTGTGCCATCTCAAGATATAGTGCTTGGTCTTTATTATATGACAAGAGAACGTCCTTTTGCGCAGGGTAGCGGCAGAATCTTTTCTAACTTACACGAGGTTCTGCTTGCTTGGGAGTTAGGAGAGCTTGATTTGCAAGCTAAAATTAAGGTGCGAATTGCCAATAAGGATCAACAGACACAATTGGTTGAGACAACAACCGGTCGTTGCTTGTTAGCTCTTATTGTGCCTCATCAATTGCCATTTTCTCTGTTTAACAGAGTTTTTAAGAAAAAAGAGATCTCTAATTTGATTGATGAGTCCTTCAGGCTACAGGGAGCCAAGGCAACTGTCATTTTAGCAGACCGCATTAAAGATGTTGGGTTTAGAATGGCGATGAGAGCCGGTATTTCGATCGGCGTTAAAGACATGATTATTCCAGAATCAAAAATAGATCTTTTAAGAGATGCTGATATTAAAGTGGGCGAAGTTGAGTCTCAGTATCAGGAGGGTTTGATTACTTCTGGTGAAAGGTACAATAAGGTGCTGGATGTTTGGTCTGAGGTTGGTGACAAGATAGCCGAAGATATGATGCAGGGGATTTCGACATCAGAATTTAAAAACCCTGAGAGCTCTGAAAGCAAGCGCGGCCCATCGTTTAATCCGATTTATATTATGGCGGATTCGGGAGCTCGTGGTTCGATTCATCAGATTAAACAGGTTGCCGGTATGCGTGGTTTGATGGCAAGACCCGATGGTTCGATTATAGAGCAGCCTATTAAAGCTAACTTCCGCGAGGGACTTTCGGTTTTACAGTATTTCGTTTCCACTCACGGGGCGCGTAAAGGTTTGGCGGATACTGCTCTTAAAACGGCCAGCTCTGGTTATTTAACTCGCAAACTAGTTGATGTTGCCCAAGATAGTATTGTTACTGAATATGATTGCAAAACAACAGAGGGCATTGAGATTTCGGCTCTGATTGAAGGGGGCAAAGAGATTGATTCATTGGCTAATCGCATTTTAGGTAGAGTTGCCGCTGAGGATATTCGCGATCCGGTCACGGGAGAGATTTTAGTTGAACGTGATCAGGAGATCAACGAGGAGCGAGCCAACGCGATTACCACGGCCGGAATAGACACCGTTTTTATCCGTTCGGTTCTAACTTGTGAATCAGATAAGGGGGTTTGCGTTCTTTGTTATGGTCGGGATTTAGCGCGAGGTCATGTTGTAAATGTTGGCGAAGCGATTGGAGTCATTGCTGCCCAATCAATTGGCGAGCCGGGAACACAGTTAACGATGAGAACTTTCCATGTTGGCGGCGCGGCTTTGGGCAGAGCTGAGCAAACTAGCTTACAGGTAAAGTTTGCCGGTGAGATTAAGTTTGAAGGGGTAAGGCTTGCGACCAAACGTGACGGCAGTCAGATTGTAATGAGCCGCAAGAGTGAGGTTGTAGTTGTTGACACGACTGAGAGCCGCGAGCGCGAAAGACACCCATTGGTTTATGGCGCTAAGCTCAAAGTCAAGGAGGGCGCTAGTGTTTCTCCGGGAGATATAATTGCCGAGTGGGATCCGTTTACAATTCCGATTTTGAGCGAAGTTGCTGGCCGTGTTGAGTGGCAAGATATTAATGAGTACACCATGGAGGAGCGCACTGATGAGCGTACTGGTTTCTCTGAGCGCGAGATTGTGCAATCTAAAGACAGGACATCTGATAGCCGTCCACGAATTTTAGTTTATACCGAGTCTGGCGAGACTAAGGTTTATAACTTGCCGGTAGGAGTTAGAGTGGTGGTCGAGCACAATTCTGATATTGATGCCGGTGATGTTATTGCCAAAAGAGAACGGGCTACTACCAAGACAAAAGATATTACCGGTGGCTTGCCGCGGGTTGTTGAACTGCTTGAGGCTAGAAAACCCAAAGATCCCGCGATAGTTTCTGAAATTGAAGGAGTTGTTGATTTTGGGGATGACTCGCGAGGCAAGCGTTGTTTAATTGTTAAACCTGAAGTTGGAGAGCCGATTGAATATTTAATACCGAAAGGTAAGCATGTTGCAGTGCAGAGAGGGGATCATGTCAGGGCTGGCGAAGCATTGACTGACGGTTCGACCAATCCACATGATATTTTAAGGATTGAAGGTGTCAGGGCTTTGGCAAGCTTCTTGGTAAACGAAGTGCAGGAGATATACCGCTTGCAAGGCGTGCAGATTAACGACAAACATATTGAAGTGATTGTGCGTCAGATGTTGAAACGGGTGGTTATTAGCGATCCGGGCAGTACCGATTTCTTGGCTGGTGACAGCGTGCCGCGACATCGTGTTATAGCGGAAAATCAACGAGTTGTTGCTCAAGGAGGACAACCAGCGACTTATGAACATCAATTGCTTGGTATTACCAAAGCGGCTCTTTCGACTGAATCTTTTATTTCTGCCGCTAGCTTCCAAGAGACCACTAAGGTATTAACCGAAGCGGCTATTTCTGGTCGGGTTGATCATCTAAATGGTCTTAAAGAGAATGTGATTATGGGTCGGTTGATTCCGGCGGGTACGGGGGTCGCGAGTTATGCGAAACCAGATATTAAAGTCGAAGGCAGTGAGCATGTCGATATTAATGAAAAGGTTAGATATAAAATCAGTCAGAGTTCATTAGAATCTCTTGCCGGTTTACTTTAGTGATATCCGGATTCAAAGATGGTAATTCCCCAAGAGACTTACTCTAAAGAGCTTTTTCCAAATGGTCGGTGGCTTTTATGTTGCCCTGATCATTATGGGATTAAGTACGAAATTAACCCATGGATGAATTTACAAAACACAGCTAATTCCAAGCTTGCTTGGTGTCAGTGGAAGGGGTTGCATCATGCGATTTTAAGGCTTGGTGGTTGGGTTGAATATGTTGAGCAATTTGAGTCGTCTCCTGATATGGTTTTTACCGCTAATGGTGGTTTGGTTTCTGGCAACACAGCTTTACTTGCTAAGTTTAAATACCCTGAAAGACGTGGTGAGGAGGCTGGTTTTAGAAAATGGTTTATAGAGCATGGATTTAATGTTGTTGAGCTTGGCACTGATGGTTATTTTGAAGGCGAGGGGGATGCTTTATTTGCCGGTGAAACTCTTTTTTGCGGTTATGGTTTTAGATCGGACAAAGTTGTTTATTCGAAGGTTGCCGAGCTTTTGAAAATCAAGAAAATCATTTTATGTGAGCTTGTTGATCCTTATTTTTATCATTTAGATACCTGCTTTGCTCCGTTAAACGAGAGACAGGCTTTGATTTGGCCAAAAGCCTTTAGCCCTGAGTCGATCAAAAATATTGAAAAGGAGATTGAGCTTATTGCTGTTAGCGAAGCGGAGGCGCGACTTTTTTGTTGCAATCTAGTAGTATTAGGGAAGGGGGTTATTTTACCGGCTGGCGCCGAACTGGTAGCGGCGGAGCTTGGCAGAAGGGGGTTCGAGCCGCATCAAGTCGAGCTTTCGGAATTTATCAAGGCTGGCGGAGCGGCTAAATGTTTGACTTTAAGGCTTGGTTAGTGAATAAAAGACCCACAAAACAAGACTTCTTAAACAGCATTTTTAAAAATTATCTTGTGTTCCGTGAAAAATTATTGGAAAGCTGACTAGAGGGTAGAAAAAACTCTAAAAGGCGATCGAATATAATGCAAGAAATTTGCAGAAAAAGACTATAAGCCTTGCAAAAGTAATTGAACCAAAATAGTCGGAACGTGGGCATACTTTCCAGTTTCAAAGAGAGTTAAGAGCAAAGGGGGCTAATTGGCAGGTAAAACGGTTTGGGGTCGGTTTGCAAGGAAGTTTGAAGAGCGTTGCGGCGGTGAGAAAGAAGAAAAAAACGGACCGCTCCCCTTGGACGTTGCGAGGCGAGAACGATGAGGGAGATATATATGGAGAGATATATATAAAGCCTGCCTATATTTGAATCTTCAGTGAAAAATCACCCTTTTTTATAGTGCCACCCTCTTTTAATTGATTTTAAAGGATAATCAATATAAGCCAAAAATTTAGAAAACCTTTTAAAAACAGGGTGGCGCTATTAACTAAAAAGTCCCAGTGGTTGTTGTAGTATGAAAGTCGCGATCCATAACAGTTTTGCGACCCTCTTTTTTGGCGTTTTCTATCGCCTTTAAACACTCTTTACGAACAATATTTGATAATATCTCCGCTACGCTGGCTGATGTGTTCATACCAGAAGCTGTTTTAACGAAGCTTTTGAGTTTTGAAACTACAACTAAGATGTCTTTGCTAGTTGTTCCGCCTGCCTCGCCAACTCTTACGTTATTGGTTGCTGTTTGATCCATATCCTGACTCTCCTTAATAAGTTAAAATTGAGTTTATAAAAAATAAAAGAGATATTTAAAGCTAGTTCAACTTATATCCTCTTTTCAAAGGCTATCCTTATAGCATCCAACTTTTGGCTTTTAAAGTCAAAGAAAATCGTAAGTACCTAATTTGACTATTTTTTTGTTAATATAGATTTTTACTATATGTTTAATATCTTTGATTATAGAGAGTTTTAAATTACCCTCTAACTCTGCTAAGTTACTCTGATTAAGAATTCTTTGTATATTACAGTTTATATACGAGATTGACAGGATAAGTATTACTTAAATATCAATTTTTTAAATTATGGGATGGTTTACTAGAAGCAAAGCGCCTAAACCAGTAGCTGAAGTTTCCGAACGAGACACGCTACTTGATGATGTTTGGACAAAGTGCCCGGGGTGCGAAGTAATCACCTTTACCAAAGAGCTTAAAAAAAGCATCGGAGTTTGTCCTAAATGTAATTACCATTTTAGGTTAACGGCGTCTCAACGAATACCTCTATTAACCGACAGACACTCTTTTGTCGAACTCGATTACGATCTTCAGTCAACCGATCCACTTAATTTTAAAGATAGCAAACGTTACAAAGAGCGACTAAAAAGAGCCGCCAAAGCGAGTGAATCACCAGAAGCCGTGCGCACCGGAAAAGCTCGTATAAACAATATACCAGTAATGCTGGGGGTTTTTGAGTTTGGTTTTATGGGCGGTAGTATGGGATCGGTAGTTGGTGAAAAATTGACTAGAATGATTGAAATTGGCATCGAGGAAAAAAAGCCAGTTATTATAGTTTCCGCCTCTGGCGGCGCCCGAATGCAAGAGGGGATTTATTCTCTAATGCAAATGGCGAAAGTTAGTGCGGCACTAGCAAAACTTGGGTCAAACCATTTGCCTTACATCTCTGTTCTTACCGATCCAACCACTGGCGGCGTTGCCGCTTCTTTTGCTATGTTAGGCGATATAATTATTGCCGAACCTAAGGCGTTAATAGGGTTTGCTGGTCCGCGAGTGATTGAGCAAACAATCAGACAAAAATTGCCGGAGGGTTTTCAGCGAGCTGAGTTTCTTTTGGAACATGGAATTATAGATAGGATAGTTCAACGCGCTGATATGAAAGATGAGTTGACAATAATTCTAAAAAATCTTGGGTTTTCTGCTTAGCAGTGGTCGTTAGAGTTAACTTTTTATTTTATTCTCTTTCTCAATATAAATCCTTTTTGCGATTGCTATCGGCGCTACTCGGATTTTTCTTATGCTATCTTAACGCGCCCGCGTTAGCCCAATCTGTTGCAAGACCTAATCAGCGCAAATTGTTCGATGAGGATCTTAAAGACAACGTGATAGCGGCTCGCAAACTTCAGGCCGATGCCGCCAAGACTCAAGATAATCCAAAGCAGGAGATAGATATCGAGTCGCCCTCGCTTTCAATGGATCGAGAGAGCGAAGTTGTGTTCGCGCGAGATGGAGTTGTTCTTAGTAAAGGACTTTTGCGCGCGTCAGCCAGAGAGAGCGATATCGACACTAAAAACAAAGAAGCCGAACTACGAGGCGATGTTTATATCGGTACTCCGGAATTTAGCCTTAATGGAGATAAGGCACGATTTAATTTTGAAGAGGAAACAGGAAATTTTCACGATTCTTACATAGAGTTTGAAGAGGGTGGCTATGGAGTTGCCAGCGAATACGCCCAGAAATTAAGCGAATTTGAGTATGAATTTAAAAATCTTAAATTCTCCACCTGCCACTGCGAAGATTGTGGTCAAGATGTCGCGAAACAACCTTGGTATTTTACCTCTTCGCGCACCTTTATTACCCAAGATGGTCATGGACATGCTTATAATGTTGTTTTTCGCTTTAAGGGAGTTCCATTGATTTATGTCCCTTATTTTTTCTTTCCTGCTAAAGTTGAGAGATCTTCTGGTTTGTTGGCGCCAACTTTTGGTTTTAGTAACCAAGATGGTTTTCAATATCGCCAACCTATTTATATTGTTCCCAGCGACACCAACGAGCTTTTAATTACACCGTTTACCGAAACGCGCAGTCGCAATGGAGCTTGGTTTGATTATAGACACTCTTTTGTGAACAATAATTCTTTAAGGGTAAAATTACTCTATTCTAATGAAGGACCGCGAGGAAATTCTGCCAGAGGTTTGCAAATCGCTGACGCGGCGGGAAGATCATTTTTCCACGATCCAACTATTGATACGAATCGTATCGGCGCCTATGTTTCTCAGCTTTATCGCACCGAACCCGAAGCGTTGCTGCCGACGACGATTGTTACTGACGCGCATTTTGCCAGTGATAATCTGATGATTCGTGAAATTGAGGATAATGACATAGCGTTGCCCGATGCCGCTTTTTTGAGCTCTAGCATGGTGGCTCGATCTCAATTGGGAAGGTATTTAACGGCTGAGCTAGCGGGTGAATATAACCAAACTATCTTCGGCAACCAAGATCTCGATGTTTTTCAACGCGCCCCGCGGGTATCTCTTTATGGCGGGTATAATCTTGATCCCTTTGGCAAGAACATGCTTGGGGCAAAGTTGCGTCTAAGTGGAATGTTAAATTACACCAACTTTTATCGTAGTGGAGAGTTTATTGAGAGTATAGGCGAGAAAGTGGGTTTTGATGGAAGCAGGGTGCAATTAGCTCCCCGCTTAGAGATGCCATTTCATTATAAAAATTATTTTAATGGCTCCGTAAACCTCTCGTATCTTCGCAATATATATAATCTTGATAATCGTTTGACTGTTTCAGGAGAAGAGTTGGATAGCTCCAGCTCAAATGATTTTGTAACTTTGTCTGCTGGACTTGGTACGGCTTTTGAGCGGGTTTACGAATTGCCAGAAGATAATATTTTGACTTATTTGACATCGCTTGGAACTCAATCACAATCAGCTGATCTCAAAAGGGTCAAACATACCTTTGAGCCATTTGTCGGTTTTTTGTTTTCTCCTCCCGCGAGCCAAGATCGCCGCTTGATTTTTGATTCAACCGACGTCAACCGACAACGCTCTCAGATTAGTTATGGTTTTTCGACCTCGCTTTTGGGGCGTTTTTTGCCGAAAGAAAGTTTTGTTTATCAATCGCGTGAACTTGCTCCGCGAGTTGAAGATCTGAATCTTTTTGAAACTCGTCCCGGCGTTCCCGAGCTGGATGATTTTGGCGGCGCTAGAGGAGGTAGTTTTTCTACTAGACGTGGTTCAATCTCTGAATTGGCTCGCTTTAGCTTACAGCAGGTTTATGATTTTGTTGAAAAAGATAAAGACCTGAATCCTAATATTCGACCACTCTCTGATTTAACCGGGCGACTTTTGCTTTTTCCATCGGCTTACACCGCTTTTGATATTACCTCGACTTTTAGCACTTATGACAGGGATGTTACCAGCCTCTCTTTAGCTACGAACTTATCAGATGATCGCGGCGATGTTCTCAGATTGAACTATCTTTTTATATCGCCTCAGGAAGACGCCACTAATCCTAATGCTTTTGTCCGCCAAAGACAGGGACAGCTTGAGGCGCAATTGCAACTGACCATTACCGATCAAGTAAAACTTGGATACTATACCCGGTATGATGATAAAACTTCGACCTTTATTGAAAATCGTTCGATGTTGCGTTTCATTGGTTCTTGCAATTGTTGGAGTATTGATGTTGGTTATCGCGATCGCGCTAATCCCGACAGGCAAAACGTTTTCGTCAATTTAAATCTTTTGGGAGTTGGCAGTCTCAATCAACAGCTTATGTCCTATAGGCGCAATCAGTCTAATTTGCAATAAGTCATCAAGTTCGAAGTTGTTTTTTTGCGCCATGGCGGTTGGTCTGGAAGTTGTTTTTTTTATATGTTATAAAAGTTGAATATGAAAGTTTTAGTTACCGGCGCCGCCGGTTTTATCGGCTCTAATTTAATTCATCTGCTCTCTAAAGAGCGGTCAAATTGGAGGCTTTTCGCCCTTGACCTGCTAACCTACGCTGGCAATCTGGAAAATCTGGAACCTTTGATTTCTCAAGATAAAATTAGTTTTATTCGTGGAGACGTTTGCGATCGCGATTTGATGAATGCTCTTTTCGGAGAGCACCGCTTTGATCTGATTTTTCATCTAGCCGCCGAAAGTCATGTTGATCGTTCGATTTTAAATAGCGAAGCTTTCGTGAAGACAAATGTTTTAGGAACGCAAGTTTTGCTTGACGCTTTGCGAGGTTTTAGTAAAAACGCTCGTTTTATCCATGTGTCAACCGACGAGGTTTACGGCTCCTTAGGCGCGACTGGTCGTTTTTTGGAGACCACTCCGCTTGATCCTTCTAGTCCTTATAGCGCCTCGAAAGCGGCTTCGGATCTGTTGGTTTTAGCGGCGCATAAAACTTACAAGTTAAATGTTATCGTTACTAGGTGCACTAATAATTACGGTCCGTACCAGTTTCCCGAGAAAATAATTCCACTGTTCGTGACTAATGCGATGGGCGATCAGTCTTTGCCAGTTTATGGGGATGGTTTGCAGGTGCGCAGTTGGCTTTGGGTCGAAGATCACTGCTTGGCGCTTTTAAAAATCGCCGAAAACGGGCTTGCCGGAGAGATATACAACATTGGCTGTGAAAGCGAGGGCGAACTGCCCAATTTGGAGCTAACAAAGATGATTTTGAAACTGCTTGGCAAGCCTGAAAGTTTAATTCAACACGTTGCTGATCGGCCGGCACACGACAGGCGATACGCGGTTGACACCTCTAAAATTCGCGAGCAACTTGGTTGGCGGCCTAAAATAAGTATTCATGAGGGACTTATTAAAACGGTTGATTGGTATAGGGCGAATGTCGCTTGGTGGCAGAGGATTAAAAGCGGCGCTTATCTTGAATATTATAAGAAAAATTACGCCGATCGCGATTCTCTTGGGGAGCAAATAATTAACTAGTCGCTCAAAATCGACTTTAGGTAGTAAATCAATTATGCGCATATTGTTATTTGGGGGCAGTGGACAGCTAGGTTATGAAATTATTAAGCGCGCCGCCGATCTCAGCTTTCTTATTAGCTCTCCGGTACAAAGTGAACTTGATATTACCGAGCAAACAGAGATTTTATCGCTCGCTAAGAAATTAAAGCCCGATCTAATTATAAATTGCGCCGCTCACACGGCGGTTGATCAAGCCGAGAGCGAACCAGAGTTGGCATTAAAGATTAATGCCACTGGAGCAAAAAACTGCGCGTTAGCGGCGAAAGCGACTAACGCTAGGTTGATTCAGCTCTCAACTGATTATGTGTTTAGCGGCGATCAAAAGATCCCTTTGAAAGAGGAGGATTCTACAAAACCTCTTTCAGTTTATGGGCAAAGCAAGCTCTTAGGGGAGCAGTGGATACTGCAGGAGTATCAGGAGAATTCATTGATTGTGCGCACCAGCTCTCTTCACGGGGCGCGAGGCAGTAACTTCGTGAGGACAATGCTCAAACTGTTTAAAGAAAAAGAGTTGGTCGAGGTGGTTGATGATCAGTGGATGTCGCCAACTTGGGCGGGTTCGCTGGCGGAAATTTTGCTTGATCTTGCCCGTATGCCTGATAAAAAGGGGATAGTGCATGCTTGCGATGCTGGATCGATTTCTTGGTTTGGTTTTGCGGAAGAGATCTTAAGGCAAGCAAGCGCCAAAGGCGCGACTTTTAACCCGAACTTGCGGCTAAAACCGACCGAACTCGCGCGGAGTGTTCGTCCAGCTAAGCGCCCTCAATTTTCAGTGCTTGATTGTTCAAGGCTCGAAGGCTGGTTGGCGCGTCCCCGGATCACTTGGCAAGAAGGTTTAGCGCGTCATCTGAGCGAGATCACCTTTGAGTATTAAGTAAGATTACTATATTTTTTTGAGTGATATGTTAGATATTAAAAGAGAGGTTGTTTTTACTGTTTTAGCTGGAGGTCAGGGGACTAGATTTTGGCCGATCAGCAGACAAGCCAAGCCAAAACAATTTCTTCAGCTTGATGGAAGCAATCAGAGTTTATTGCAGGCCGCCATTAAAAGGGTGCAACCTCTATTAAAGAGTTGTTCTTCTGCCTCTTTATTGGTAATTGGCAACATTAGCCATAAAGGTTTGTTGAAAGAGCAGGCTGGCGAAGCTGATTTAATTCTTGAACCAGAAGGGAAAAATACGGCGATTTCAATTGGTTTGGCGGCTCTTTATGCGAAACGCCGCGATCCGAATGCGATTTCGGTTATTCTTGCCGCCGATCATGTTGTAAAAAACGAGGATATTTTTCGAGAGAGGTTGGCGACTGCCATTAGATTAGCCGATCAAACATCTTCTTTAATCACCTTAGGAATAACCCCAAATTCTCCTCATACCGGATATGGTTATATTAAGCGAGGAGAGCTATATCAGGAGGGTGTTTATAAAGTAGAGAGATTTTTTGAAAAACCAAACCTTGAACGGGCTCAGCAATATTTAGAAAGCGGGGAGTATTTCTGGAATTCGGGAATGTTTATTTGGAGAGCCGAAAGTATCTTGAGGGCGATCGAGGAATTTTTGCCAGAAACTTATTCGGCTTTAAAGATTATTAACGATGGTTTTAGCAGTGGCAGATTAAATCAGATATTAGCAGAGATTTTCCCTCGTTTACAAGCAATTTCAGTCGATTTTGGGGTTATCGAACATTCGCGTGATTTATTGGTTGTTGAAAGTGGTGATATCGAATGGAGCGATCTTGGTTCTTGGGACTCTTGGGCCAAGGAGTGTGGCGAGCGAAGATCCAATTCCTTTGACGAGGGTAATTTTGCTGGAAAAAATTTAACCAAAGGAGATGCCTTGCTCTTGGATTGTGAAAATTGCATAGTCAATGTTGAAGGTACATATGTGGCGGCGATTGGTTTAAAAGATATTGTTGTGATTGATTCTGGGGACGCTTTGTTGGTCTGTCAGCGCGATAAGTTGCAAGATGTTCGCAAGGTGGTGGAGCATTTAAAACGTTCCGGCAGAAATGAATTGATTTAATTTTTTGTTTTATCTTTATGAGTAAAAAAACAGCAATTATTACCGGAATTACCGGACAAGACGGCTCGTATCTTTCCGAATTTTTGCTTGAAAAAGGCTATCAAGTGGTTGGTGTTATTCGCCGCTCGTCAACGGAAAATTTCGAGCGGATCGAACACATAAAAGATCGATTGATTTTGGAATCTGGCGATCTTCATGATCAAAGCTCTTTAGTGGCTATTATCTCAAAATATCAACCGATAGAGGTTTATAATTTGGCGGCGCAAAGCTTTGTCTCTACCAGTTGGCACCAACCGATTTTGACGGCTGATGCGACCGGCGTTGGCGTTGCTCGCATTTTGGAGGCGATTAGGCTTGTTAATCCAAAAATCAAGTTTTACCAAGCGAGTTCTTCTGAGATGTTCGGCAAGGTTCAAGAAACACCACAAAAAGAGACAACTCCTTTTTATCCCCGTTCTCCGTACGGCTGTGCCAAGGCTTTTGGCCATTATTTAACTGTTAATTATCGGGAAAGTTATGGGATGTTCGCCGTTTCCGGAATTTTGTTTAACCATGAATCTCCTCGGCGAGGTTTGGAGTTTGTTACTCGCAAGATAACCGATGGCGTTGCTAGGATTAAATTAGGGATGGCGACGGAGCTCCGTTTGGGCAATCTTGAAGCCAAGAGGGATTGGGGGTTTGCTGGCGACTATGTCAGGGCGATGTGGCTGATGCTCCAGCAGGATCAACCTGATGATTTTGTAATCGCCACTGGACAAACTTGGAGCGTTAAGCAGTTTGTTGAATTGGCTTTCGCTAAAGCTGATCTTGATTGGCAAAAATTTGTAAAAACTGATCAACGTTTTATGCGGCCGGCTGAAGTTGATCTATTGATTGGGGATGCCAGCAAAGCTCGGGCAAAACTTGGATGGCAACCCGAAGTTTCTTTTGAAAAGCTAGTTGAAATGATGGTTCAAAATGACATTAAAAGGTTATCGACGACTGCTGATCTGAAAAACTCTCGTTGAACTTCTTAAATTTTCCATGAGAGCCCTGATAACTGGAGGAACTGGTTTTATTGGCAAGCATCTTGCAAGCTATTTAATTAGCTGTGGAGATGATGTTGCCGTTACGGGTATTGAGCCTCGACCAGATCTAACAGTTGCGTTGGCCGCGTCTCAAACCTCGGCGCGCTTTATTCAATTTGACATTCGTGATTACAATCGTTGTCGATCAGTGATCGCGGAATATCTGCCTGATGTTATCTATCATTTAGCGGGCATGGCTTTCGTGCCTGATTGTGAAAGCGATTCGCAAAAAGCGTTTGAAACTAATCTTTATGGGACTTACAATGTGGCTAAGGCCGCCGCTGAAATTGAGAAAAAGCCAAAATTAATTTTTTTAAGTTCGGCGGCAGTTTACGGTGCTGTTGAAATTTCGGAGCTTCCGGTCGCTGAAACAAGACTGGCAAAACCAAACGACAATTACGGTTTAAGCAAATTGCTCGCTGAAATAGCGATTGATAAAATCTCTCGGGTTGATGGTTTGCGGTACGTTGCTCTTCGGGCGGTTAATCAACTGGGGGCTGAGCAGGATCAACGTTTTGTGACGGCTAATTTTGCGATGCAGATCGCCAAAATCGCTTCTGGCAAAAGTGATAGCCGCGAGATTTTAACTGGCAATTTGGCAACCGAGAGGGATTTTCTCTCGGTGCGCGACGCTGTTCGCGCTTATCGCTTGGCGGCTTGTTCTGATTTTTCCGGCGTTTTGAATCTTGGTAGTGGCAAGAGGCGTAAGATAGGTGAGCTTTTGAAAACGCTTCTTGATATTGCTGGCGTTGAGGCCGAGATTAAACAGGATCCCAAGCGGATACGTTTAAAGGAAACACCAGCTTTTGAGGTTTGTATCAGGAAAGTATCTCAGGTTTTGGATTGGCGGCCGACGGTCTCTTTTGAGGAGATGCTAAAAGAGGTTTACGAATATCAGCTCTCGGTTTTGTAGTTATTTATAGCGATAGATAGCTCTAAAAAGCTTTATAAGTTGGCAAAGATATGTCGATTTAACTTGAATTTTTATCTGATGATGATTATTTTATAGGAAAGAATGCCATATTAAATTATTTTATTTATAACCGATGTTTAAACGAATAACTTTATTTCTACTCACAAACCTCCTTGTTATTTTAACCATTTCGATACTCCTTCAGGTTTTGGGGGTTAGGCCGTATCTTACCGCGAACGGTATTGATTTTTCGGCGCTTATGATCTTTTGCTTGATCTGGGGCTTTACCGGTTCTTTTATCTCCTTACTGCTCTCTAAGCAGATGGCGAAGTGGGCAATGGGGGTAAAAGTTATCGATCCAGAACGTTCGAGCGATTATGATTGGCTGATTCAAACCGTTACTAATCAAGCGCGCGCCGCTGGTCTTCGGGTATCGCCCGAAGTTGGCGTTTACAATTCACCTGAAATTAACGCTTTTGCCACCGGTCCGACGAAGAATAACAGTTTGGTCGCTGTTTCAACCGGACTGTTAAATTATATGAATAAAGAAGAAGCGGAAGGGGTTTTGGCGCACGAAGTCGCCCACATAGCCAATGGTGATATGGTGACGATGACTCTGATTCAAGGGGTGGTTAACTCATTTGTTTTATTTTTATCCCGTTTGTTGGGTTTTGTTGTCAGTCAGGGTGTCAAAGAAGAATCGAGAGCAATGGTCAGAATGATCGTAACTATTCTGCTTGATATATTGCTTGGAATTTTAGGTATGTTGGTTGTGGCTTATTTTTCCCGTATGCGCGAATATAAAGCCGACGCTGGTAGCGCTCGCATAGCGGGAAGAGATAAGATGATCGCCGCGCTTGAGGCATTAAAAAGAAACGCTGGGTTACCACCTCCGCAACTAGCCGCCAGCAAGGGGATGCAGGCTTTGATGATATCTAGTGGAGAACGCCGAAACGCTTTGTCTCTGCTTTTTTCAACTCATCCGCCGCTAACTGATAGAATTGAAGCGTTAAAAAATTTTGCTTAAAGTATTTTTTGGTACGATTTGTAAATCGTTAGCTTGGGATTGCTTGATAAGTTGTTATAGTTAGGAATATGAACGACTTTTTCTTTTTTGCCGGAGAAATTGAGCTTGAAAAGCAATCAAACTAAATTTGAAAAATCTAAAACTTTCCCCTCAGTAGCGATAGTGCTTGAATCTGCAAGCGATCTTGGTTTGTTTGATGTTGGCGCCAAAATTTTAGAAAAACTAGATATATCATATCAGATATTTTCAATCTCTCCATTAAAAGCGCCGCTTGCTCTCTCCGAGTTGGCGCTTTCTGCTGAAGAAAGTGGCTTTGCCGTGATTTTGGCAAGTAGTGCTAGCGGCGGCGATCTGCCGATCTTGCTTTCTGCCCATACTATCCTTCCAGTTATTGGTTTTGGCTCGGAGAATCTCTCTCTTTGCCGTAGCTCTAACGGGGCGGCCCTTTCGTTTACCGGTGATTTTGGCAGTGATGGTGTCAATGCCGCTTTAATGGCGGCATCAATTCTTGCTCTTTCCGATCCTAATATCAAAAAACGTTTATTGGCTTTTCGAGCCGAACAAAGCGAATCTGTTATGCGCGAGCGCATAATTAAACGTTTCGATCCCAAACTTGTTGATCTTTAGTTCGGCTTTAATTGCAGGCGGTGAATAACTTAGGAAAATCTCTGCTAATTTCTCTGGCTTCGCTTATTTTTACCCTCTTTTTATTTGAGCTTATATATCGTTTATTTTTTACTGCTCCTTCAGATAATTTGCCAGCTTGGAGCGATCGGCCGCGAAGATACTTTATGGCAGAAGGGTCGACTGACTTTAGGGACTACGCCTATTCCGATCAGAAGCCAGCGGGTGTTTTTAGAATAGCGGTGGTTGGCGATTCTTACTCCTTTGCTCCATACATGCAATTTACCGACGCTTTCCCGAAAGTTTTGGAACGGATGCTTAACTTAGCTGGCTCCCAAATCAAAGCTGAAGTAATAAATTACGGCGTGCCGGCATATTCAACCGCGCATGAAGTAGCTTTAGTTGAAAAAGCGATCCGCCAATCAGCCGATCTTATTATCTTACAGGTTACCCTTAATGATCCAGAGCTCAAGCCTTATCGCCCCACGGGACTTAACCTTAATCAAATTGATAAATTTGGACCACTTAAACTCTCGCCGTTCTGGGAGAAGGTTACGGACTTATTTCGTTCTTGGAGGTTTATTCTCGAACGTTTGCACAACTTGCGAACTCACAGGGCTTATAAAGAGTATTTTATTGATCTTTTTAAAAACAAAAAAACATTTGATCACTTTAAGCAATCAATTGAGAAAATTTCTAAAACCGCAATAGCGGCGAATACCAAAATCGTCGCGGTTATATTTCCGCTATTTGGATTGCCTTTGGATAATAAATATCCTTTTTTTGAAATCCATAAAATAGCGGGAGATGTTTTAAAAGAGACAGGGATTAAAGTTCTTGATTTATATGAACCCTTTAAAGGCATACCGCTAGAACGTTTGCAGGTAATCGTTGGAGTTGATCGACACCCGAACGAGATCGCTCATAGGATATCAGCCGAAGCTATCTATGATTGGCTGGAGGCAGAAGGTATATTGCCAGACGATTTAAGGATAAAAAATTTTTACAAGGAGCGAATAGGGCTGAACCCTAAAAGCACCTTTGCTTCCAAGTAAAATTAGGTATGTACCACGCTACGCTGGAGATTTTATTTAAAACTTGTTCTATACAGCTCAAACCGAAAATTTGCCAAAAAAATAGCCAAGATCGAGGCGATCAAAATAGACGGTAGCCAAGTAATCAAGTTGTTAACGTCGACAAATTGGAAATAAACGGCGCCCGGCAGAAGCGGATCACTAAAAACAATGGCGCTTAAAGAGGAGAGATTAAAACCAGTGAGTAATAAAACCGGCAACGTTTGCACGAGCAAAACAGGCAACAGCCAGCTGAAGGTGCGATTAAAAAATATCGACGCGCTTTCCGAAAACGCTTCAAGGCCGCCGATCTCTTTTTCAACGATTGTTTCCGGCAATGAGTTGAAAACGAGCAGTATAATTAGATTAAGGTAAAAAACAAATTCAGGAGAGGAGTGGGCTGCGCTTTGAAGCAAAGATTTAAACAGTAAATGTCCGATCCAAAAGATAAAATATGTGTTGATAAATAATAAAAAGCGATCAGTGCGAAAAGATAAAAATTTTTTCCAACGGGGTCGCCAGCTGCGGCCCACGTCCAACAACTCATAAAAATAGGTTAAAACAAAAATCCACAAAATTGCTAGTAGTAGCCCTACAACAAGAGCGTTTGGGAAAAACGCGATGATCTGGCTGAAAAAGCTTTGCAGAGTAAAAAGCAAGCTGACGGCAATAATGGTAAAAGGAGAATAAACTAGTTCGCTGGCGGCAAAATGCAAAGCCTTCAGGTATTTTTTAAATTTTATTTCCATTGGCAGTCTTGTTTGAGTCGTGCAAAAACATTTGTGAAATAATCACCTCCGGCAATAGCTAATACTGAGAAAAAATCATGGGCCAGATCAGCTATTTTTCGCGCCTTTAATCCTTTTAGGCTCTGATCTCGTTCAATCCCTTGCAAGGTGTCTTTGATGAACTTGATTAAATCAATAATTTCATCTTTAGCTCGGCGCGTCATAAATAAATTACCGATTGAATCATTAAGGGCTTGCAATATTCCTTCTTTGCTATTTAACTCTTTTAGTTCTTTTAAAAATCTTCCTCTAAAGTCGCTACTACCAATTAATGAGTAAATCACAAGTCCGGCAAGCATTACTAGTTCATCCTTAAATTGTTCGTAAACAACTCTCTTGTCGCACTCAATAAAAAAACGCTCGTAAAACAACCACTCTGCTCCAGTTTGAGCCGTTTGTGGAATTAGTTTTCCAAGAATACCAGTAGACCTCATTAAATTCAAAAAAGGAGCGAAAGAGCCGCTTAGCATGTCTTTTTTAAGTTCATCGTATACCCTGACAGCGCTGGCTTTGAGAATTAGATCGCTCGACTCCAGTAGAGCATTATAGCACTGCTCTTCAATTTTAAAGCCGGTGCGCGCGCTATGCCGTAGAACTCTAAGCAAACGCACCGGATCTTCGGCAAAACGTTCACGTGGATCGCCAATAACACGAATTGTTTTATTTTGCAGATCTTCCCAACCGCCGACGTAATCGATAATCGAATAACTTCTAAGATCATAAAAGAGGCCGTTAATTGTTAGATCGCGGCGCAAAGCGTCGGTTTCCTCGGTTCCGTAAACATTTTCTGAGTTTCGAAGATTTTCAAGGGATAAATCTTCCCTGTCTTGGTTCTCTTCAATTTCCATCGGTAGGAAACCGGCATTGTCACGAAAAGTAGAGACCTGAATGATACGATCTTTTGAGTAATATACCTGAACTAATTTAAACCTCCTCCCAATAATTCGGCTGTTTCTAAAAAGTTTCTGGATTTGGCGTGGCCTGGCGTCGGTACAAACATCAAAATCTTTGGGGCGTTTATTAAGCAGTAAATCGCGCACGGCTCCGCCAACAAGATGAGCTTTAAAACCGTGTTCGTTTAGGCGCATCATTACTTTCAGAGCGTCTTGGCTTATTCTTTGGCGGGCTATGGAATGAGCATGTCTAGGTATGATTTTTGGTTTGATGGCCGTTGTTTTGCTAGCTGTCTTTAAGGCGTTTGGCATTGGCTTAAAAATGTATGTTAGCTGTTTAGCGATAACTACTATCTAAAGGTAATAAATTGATCGGTCGATTATCAATTGTAGAAATTAGCGGGTCAAACTGGCCATAATTGTATAATATTCAGCCTAGCTAATTAATAGATACTCCTAAAAAGAGCAATTAAATAAGGCGGAGGTAGAAATAAAAGATGGCACGAGGTTTTTATAATACCGAATTTAATGATCCAGACTTAAAATGGTTAATAGAGAGTTTTTGTGACAATAAAGGTGAATGCATTATTGTTGCTGGCGCGCAACAGCCGATAGTCTTACTGCCGCTTAACCAATCTAAAACCGCTCAACTTATTGGCTCAAGTAACTCTATCGACAAAAATCCGCAAATTAACAACAACGCTAAGCAGATTAAAAGTAATAATCATAATTGCTAGCCTAGAGTCAATTCGCCGCCGCCAAGTTGTAAACGGTTATTGATTCCCTTTGCAGACTATGGCTCTTTATTAACCGCCTTGATCAAGCGAATAACCTCTTTCATCTTCAAACTGGTAGAGGTTTTCACTCTTGACTAGATCAACACCTTTTTGCGACAAACTTTCCATTAAACGCAAACAATCGGCAAACTTAATTTCTTGATCTCCCGCGCCCAAAAAACGACAGCGCCATTGATCTGTGAACAGCGTTTCTTTAATGCCTTCTGGCCAAACCTTGACGCCGCGATTTGATATTGTTTTTAAAGAAAGAGTCGTTTCTGTTGTTTTAAGCCGCGCTAGCAGATCATCTATCGAAGATGTTTTATAGTCGACAAACAGATCAATCCCAACTAATTTTTTTGTTGGACGTTTAGGATTGCTGGAGCTAATTAACGCCATATTGGTTGAGCTATCTCCTTTGATATTTGAAGAAGCAAGCTTACTTGGTGTCTGTCCAAGCCGCTTAATAACTTCAGCTGCGAACTCTTTGGTGCCTACTTTGGCGGCGCTCAAACCCTCTTGATAAATGTCGTAAGTATGGATGCCATCTTCGATTGTCTTGAGCCAAGCGTTTTGAACCTTGTTGGCTATCTCACCTTGTCCAATGTGAACCAGCATCAAAACGGCGGCTTGCAGAAGGCCGCTAGGGTTTGCCATATTTTGGCCAGCACGCCGAGGAGCTGACCCATGAATAGCTTCAAACATGGCGCAAGTCGCGCCGATATTTGAAGATCCAGCCAAGCCAACAGAGCCAGCGATCTGCGCGGCGACGTCGCTTAAAATATCTCCGTAAAGGTTTGGCATTACCACTACGTCGAAAACTTCCGGCGTGTCAGCAAGTTTGGCGGCGCCGATATCGACAATCCAATGTTCTTTTTCGAGGTTTGGATATTCAACTCCAATCTCATCAAAGATTTTATGAAAAAGGCCGTCTGTCATCTTCATAATGTTGTCTTTGGTAAAGCAGGTTACTTTTTTCCTGCCGCTAGTTTTGGCGAATTCAAAGGCGTAACGAACTATTCTTTCGCAACCCTGTCTTGAAAATATTTTATGCGAACTGTAAATTTCGGCGCTTTGCCTGTATTCAATGCCGGCGTAAAGATCCTCTTCGTTTTCCCTAATAATAACAACATCCATACCTGGGTGTTTTGTTTGCACGAATGGCGCGAACGATTTGCAAGGCCTGACGTTAGCAAATAATCCTAGGCTTTTTCTTACTGTGACGTTCAGGCTTTTAAATCCACCACCTTGCGGAGTGGTTACTGGAGCTTTAAGAAAAACTTTATGCTCTAACAATTTTTCCCAATCGGATGGTGTGATGCCGGCGTTAATGCCGCGCATGTATACCTTTTCGCCGATTTCGATCTCTACAGGATCAATTTTGGCGCCAGCGGTAGTGATGATATCAAGCGTTGCCGACATGATTTCTGGGCCAATTCCATCTCCGCGAGCGATTACTATTTTTTTACTTTGCATAAGCGCGCCCCATTAAATACATTTAAAGTTTACTAAACTTAGGTTTAATACAAATTATTTGGAGAGGTTATTGTAACTGAAGTATTCATAAAACAAAAGAGCCTCGCAGAATCCGTAATTTGAGAGAGTCTAGTCAACGAGCTATGGTTTTTATTTAAACCCTTTGTCTTTAAATTTTACTTTATTTGATCAGTTTTGGTTGTAAGGTTTGTTTTGCAAATTATTTTATTGTTGTTACTCTGTTCCAAAAAACTTTTAGATCACCGTTAACTTCATCAAAAATATTTGAAAAAAACGGGAATTTATGGTAGTATAAGTAAGTTTGCATAAGTTCAGCGTTATTCCCGCTGGTAAGAGGTGGTCTGAAATCAACCTCTTGTTTTTGCCAACTTTCGCTCCAAAGCTCAAAAGCCTCTTTTTTTCTGTGTATTTTCTCCTCTGCCGTAATATTAGAGTTAAAAATTTCACTGAATGTTTTGTATAACTCGACAATCCGTTCGGCGATTATTAGAGATCGTTCGATGCGCTTTTTGGCTTTCTTTACCAGTTCCTCATATTTTACCAAACAATCTTGCCGCGAAACGGAGCGCTCTTTTAGTTTGTTCTTGTAAAATAACAATGCCGCTTGCAATCCAAAAAAGTGCGCTAAGCCCTCGTTAAAAACGGCGTCGTTTTTCTTCCAAAAGGTGCGATGAGCTAACTCGTGCAAGATAGTTTCGGTGAAAGCCAGTTCGTCAGAGTGTATAAAGGTGCTCAGTAAAGGATCGTTAAAATATCCAAGCGAACTGTAAGCGGTTACTGGTCTTATAGAGATTTCGTAGCCCAACTCTCGCAGTTTTCCCGCTTCTTTGAGCGCATCTTCTTTTGAGAAAAATCCTTTGTAAGGAATTTGTCCAACTATTGGGAAATGCCACCGTTTGGTTTCAAACGAGTCTGGCTTAACTGCCACTAATAGCCAACTTAAAGCATCTTGTTTTAGATCGACGTAACTTGTGTAAGCTCGATCGACTTTAAGATTTAAATAGAATTTGGCGTAATTGCGGATCTCGGCGGCAAGCTCAAAGCGCTCTCTGATTCTCTGATTAAGATTTTTTTCTTTTAGCAGTCGTTCGATTTTTTCTCTTTGCCAGAGAATACGAGCTTGTTGGTAACCACTGCTTGCTAAATAACCGATTCCGCCACAACTCATGCTCAGCATTATCAAGGCGATCGCGCCTCCATAAAGCAGTCGGCGGGAAAGGAGGCTCTTCATCGGGTATTATTAGTAATCGTTGATTGGCTATTTTGTTGTAAAGCGCGAGCCCGCTCTCCTTCTAGGTCAATCGTTTTTGCGGAGGTGTATGATGGATAACGTAGTGAAAACAGTTCAGAGCTAATAAGTTGTTTGATTATTGGCATTGTTGTTAGATCTTGTTTTGGGAATTCCGCCACGAAGAGCGCGAAATTTTCTGATTTATTTACTGCCTTACTAAACAAGATTCGGTGATCTTGATTCATAAATATTCCATCATAAATTGTGCCACTCCCAAGATTAAGATTTATAATTTTACTGGTGTCTAACTGGTAAATCCCCAAGCTAACGTCATCTAGCAAACCGTACGAGAAAACCAATAAGCGGCTGTTTGTTGACCAACTGGCGCGGCAATAAGTTTTAATACCGCCAAGTGGACAATTTTCAAGGCGCGTATTCAGATCTAACAGACACACATCCCAGCCGGGCCAAAAGCGGTTGGTTGTGTATGAAATAATCTGATTATTAGGAGAGAGACGAGGAGTTGAGTTGCGGCCCTTAAAGGATGTCAGTTGAATGATTTTGCCTGAGACGATTTCAAATTGTTTTACGTTGGCGTCTCGTCCGCGACCGCCGCTTTCGGAGACAAAGAGTATGTTTTTACCATCTGCGCTCCAGCTTGGATGATCTTCCGGGGCTTTGCTTTGAGTCGCGCTTTTTTGATTGCCGCCAAACCAGCTTGCCGTAAAGATTTGGTTATGGCCGTTGCGATTAGAAACGAAAGCTAGCTGTTTGCCGTCAGGAGCCCAAGTTGGGTAAAAATTATTAGCTTGTTCTTGGATAATCAAAGAACGCACTTTTCGATCGTCGAGATCTAAGACAAAAATCCCGCTCCAGCCATCATTTAATTCCGCCGTAAAGGCTAGTAATCCACTTAAACCGTTTGTTTCTCCGATCTGAAAAAGCTCACTTAATCGTTCCGAATCAAGTTTTACAATTTCTACTGCTTTAAGTTGGGGTTGAGAAGCTGATTGGTTGGTTGAGTTGATGGCAGAGCTAGCTTGCGACAATTGTTGTTTATCTTCGGCTAAAATTGCCAAAGGAGTTAAGGGAGCCAAATTGGAAAAGAGGCTTATTAAAAATATGGCGAAATTGAGATGTTTCATAGGTTTTTCAAAGGAATTTCGATTTTTATCTTATTAGCGGCGAGTTTTATTCCAAGTAGTGGTTGATCGATAAGGTAGAGCGATTTTGCTAAGCAAAATACTCTAGAAATATTAAAATAGCTCTCTAGTTTCTAAAAGAGATTATAAATAACTTAGCTTTTTGTTGACTTCGAGCGGCTAGAATTGCTATAAGTCACTTAAAGTATATTGCTTGCTAGTTGACCATTCCGGTCAAAATTACGGTTTCTAAAGGGTTATTGTATATGAATGAAGATAATCAAAGTGGCGATCTAAAAGTTTCCTCAATCGGCGGGTCCCAAACCGGTACTGGTGGTCAAATAAGCGTCGATAATCTTAACTCGCAACTGATTGGTTCTCAAATTCTTGCCCCTACGGTTAGCGCGCGTGGCACGATTGACGGAGTGGTTCTGCGGCTTGATGGTCGTGGTGGCATAGAGAAGCTTGAACGTTCTTTGAATGATTTTTTGCTAGAGCGCGCCGCTTATTTTACTGGTAGCGAGGTTTCTCTTGAATGGGTCGGAATTCGCCCAAACGATGAGATTTTAGAGAAAATAACCTCTCTGCTAAAAGAGAAGTTTAATATTACCGTTAAAACATCGGGCGTTCGAGAGAAAAGAAGGGTGGGGGTTAATGATCCTGTTCGTGCCGCTCAGGAGTTTAGCGATCAAGCCGATAATAGGCAATCTGAAGAGAGAAATCAGCATGGGTTTTTCAGCTCCTCTGGTTTTACCAAAAATCAAAGCGCAAGCGCGGCTACTTTTAACAATCACGCTAGAACTATGACACCATCATCAAACGTAGATTTTTCTAAGAGCGAGTTAAAAGTTGATCGTGTTGCTGGAGCTGATATGTTTCCCAGAATTCGCGGTTACAACCAGACGACTCGCCCTACTGATTCTTCAAGGCGATATGAAACTTCTTTAGTTGAAAATCAGCTTGCTGGCAGTTTTGATACCTATGAGGAGGAGAAAACTCCTTTTTCGCTTGCTTGGTGGGATGAAGCTGATGCTCGTGTGTTGTACGCGACTTTGAGGTCTGGTCAAAAGATAGAATCTGAGCACACAGTAGTTGTTATAGGCGACGTTAATCCGGGCGCTGAGGTTGTGGCTGGCGGGGATATTATTGTTTTGGGGCATTTGCTTGGATTGGCTCATGCGGGCGCATATGATGAGACTGGAGGAGGAAGGATAATTATCGCTTTGAATTTTCAACCCACGCAGATTAGGATAGGTTCTCTAATCTCTCGTGGTGGAGGTGATAGTCGGAGCAAGTTCAGTGGCTTCGCGGCTCCTGAAATTGCTAAAATAGAGAGCGGGGAAATAATCGTTGAGCCCTTCCAATCAAAGTCGCAATTTGCTAAAAAGAGCTGATAATTTCATATTGGTAAAAAAGAGCAATGAATATCAAAAATGGCATAAATAAGAAGAGCGAAGGCGAGATATATGTGGTTACTTCTGGTAAAGGCGGTGTTGGCAAAACAACCACTACCGCTAGCCTTGGTGCGGCGCTAGCCCTGCGTGGCAAGAGGGTGTTGGTGGTTGATGCTGATATCGGCCTGCGAAATCTTGACGTAATCTTGGGTCTTGAAAATCGGATTGTTTTTAATCTGGTCGATGTTGCTAAGCAGATCTGTAAACCTTCACAAGCTTTGATTAAATCAAAAAAATCAAACAATCTCTTTTTGTTGCCTGCGTCGCAAACTGACGATAAAGATGTTGTTACTGAAGACGAGGTCCGCTCGGTACTTGATCAATTTAGGCGGGAGTTTCATTTTATTTTGGTTGACTCTCCGGCTGGTATAGAGCAAGGATTTCGCAACGCTTGCGCTGGAGCCGATAAAGCGTTGGTGATTACGACTCCGGAGATTCCGGCGATTCGCGATGCTGATCGGGTTATTGGCTTGTTAAGCGCCAAAAGTGTTGAACCACGGTTGATTATCAACAGGATTGATTTTGATATGGTTCGGCGCGGCGATATGCTTTCGGTAGAAGATGTGCAGGATATTTTGGGAATTGAATTACTCGGAGTTATCGAAAGAGACGAGAATGTTATTGTTGCCGCTAATAATGGTGAGCCAGTGGCTTATAATCCTAAATCCAAAGCTGGTCAAGCATTCAGCAGGATTGCTGGCAGAATGTGTGGAGAAGATATTCCGATAGAGGATTTTTCAAACAATGGATTTTGGGGGCGTCTTACTCGTAGGCTTGGGGTAGGGTAATTTTTAGGGATGGCGAAAAAACAGCTTGGCGGTGTACCCTAGGAGGACTTATGTTTGGATTGTTTAAAAAGATAGTCACTAATGGCAAAGTTGCCAGCAAAGATAACGCTCGTAGTCGTTTGCATCTTGTTTTAGTGCAAGATCGCACTGGTCTCTCAACTCAAGAGATGTCGAGGTTCAAAGAGGAATTAGTAGAGGTTTTTAAGCGTTATTTTCTCTTTGACGAGCGCACCTTTGACATAAATTACCGGCGCGAGCGCGATATGACAACCCTTTCGATCAATTCTCCGGTTAAGGTACGTCGTGGAACTTCGGTTGGTAGCAAATCTTTAAGTTCTATTAAAAAACCTCTCCTTGAAAAAGAGGTAACCATTGATAATCCTTCCGCAACTAGAACTCTTTCCGGACAAGCCTCAGATATTAATTTGCAAGAGAGTAATCAAAATCCCAAGATAGAATAAGATCTTCCAGCGTCGTCGCGTTTTTTTCGGATTAAACTCTTTAACGCAATTTGCTAACAAACCGAATTGATCCACTCCCAGTAACCTGTAGAGAGGTCATCAGCTTTAATTATAACTATTTCCGGTGTTGTATATGGGTGTAGCTCTAGAATTCTTTGTTTGAGTTGATTAGCTGATTCGCTCTTTGATTTGATAATACAAAGAACTTCCGCTGATTTTTCAACAACCCCCTTCCAGCGATAGATTGATTGAATTGGAAGTAGTTGTATGCAGGCCGCTAACTGTTCGTTAATCAAAACTTCTCCGATTCTTTCGGCAGTTTGTGTATCAGCAAAAGTTGTTAGTGTAACAATTAACCGAGTGTGATTGTCAGTAGTCATTTTTTAACTCTTCCTGAATAGATTTTTTCTCTAAAGATTTTTTTCTTATATTTGGCTTTTGCTTGGTAATTGATGTTGGCGTTTTTTTCTGATTTATTTCGGCTTTCTTCAAGCTATATTGAGCCTCATCGTATCTATCGCGAGCGTCTGGCAATAATTGATGAAGTTGTTTTAGGCGAGCCGCGTTTGATGGATGGGTCGATAAAAAGGCAAAGGTTTCGTTTCGTAGATCAGGGTCATTTTTAGCGCGTTCCCAAAATCTCACAGCTTCTTCCGGATCATATCCAGCGTCAGCCGCTATAAATAAACCGATCCGATCGGCTTCCAGCTCTTTTATTTGCAAATTTGGGTTTAAAACTATTGCTTCTACAGTGTTGCGGAGCAAAAATTCTGCTAAATCGCCCAGTGGTCCATAGCCGCGGCTGTATAAAATTTGACCACCGATAATGCCAGCAATGCCAGCAAAAATTCTGCCAACCTCTTCGTGAGGATCAGCGGCGGTGTGGCCAGCTAAAACGTGGGCGATTTCATGCGCCAAAATAGCCGCTAGTTCGCTATCTGATATTGCCGCTTTGACCATGCCGCTCCAAATAAATATGTAATTGCCCCTAGTGGCAGAGGCGTTTTTAATTCGATCATCTTCAAAAAGATGCACCTGCCATGGATTTTGATTAACCATTGCCGCTTTTGTTAAACGATCAGTTATATCGCGCACGCGGTTAATCATATCATCGTTTCGGCTTAGTTGATATTGATTGCCAAGCTCGCTAAATACTGTTTGCCCATATTGTTCGTCGGTCGCTGATAAATAGTGTTGTGTTGGTATTTGTCCGGGTTGATATTTGAAATTTCTGGTCGCGCAAGCGGTAAGGCTGAAAAGCAAAATTATTTTTAAACAATTGGCGATTTTAAAGCTGAGTCGCGTGGTTAGTCGATCAGTTAGCCAATCCAATTTTTTTTTGGTCATCAGTTGAAAAGAGAAAATGCTCCGAAAAATGCAGGAACATAACGGAGAAATGTTTGTGGCCTCCGCTTGCAAATTAAAGTTAAATCCGTAATTGTTGGCGCATAAAACGGAAAACACTCCCAACGCTCTTGCCCAAGGGCAGACAATGATTTTTGTAATCCTAACTCGTTTTGAGCTTTTGGCATTACCACTTTGTATTCCCAGACAAAGAGCTTAGAGAGTTGTTCGTTAGTTAGTTGTGATAGCTTTGTACTGCCATCGGTTGCGAATTCGTAAGCTTGCTCAAGAATATCTTTGCCGTTAGAGCTAGTTAAATTAGAATTATCTGAAGCTGAAGTTGAATCCTTTTTGCAACTAATGACACTTAAAGTAAAAATACAAAACGCCAAAGAAGTTAGAGGTAGTTTTTGTAGAGTTCCGCGGTGAAAAATAGATATTAAATGGCGCATACTCTTTAAATATAGGATATCTCGATTTATTAAGTAATTTATTGTACTCTATATTCTTAAAAAATTCCAATAAAATCGCATTAGCTTGGAGTAGTTTTATAAAAAAAATTTAATAAACGGTGGTAAAAAAGGTTCATTACACAATAGAACTGATTGAGATTTCCAAAAGTTTTAAGCGACTTAATTTTGCTAACAAGCGCTCTTATACGACCTTGAAATCTTTTTTTTTAAACCCTTGGAAAACTCTCTTTGACGATCGATCTGTTAAACGTGTTGCTGTACAGAACATTACTATGAGAGTGCCAAGAGGCGCCTCTGTTGGGGTCATTGGCAGAAATGGTTCTGGCAAATCAACGCTTTTAAAGTTGATTACTGGAATATATAGGCCAGATAGCGGTCGGATTAATGTTCATGGGCGGGTGGCGGCGCTAATTGAGCTTGGAGCTGGTTTTCATCCTGATTTTACCGGGCGTGAAAATGTTATCTTGGGTGGTTTAATGCATGGCTTGAGCCGCCTTCAGATTGAGGAGCGTTTGGAGGAAATTATAGCTTTTGCCGAACTTGAAGAAGCAATTGACGAACCAATTCGTTGTTATTCTTCCGGTATGTTTATGCGACTTGGTTTTAGTTTAGCTGTGCATACAGATCCGGATATTTTGATTATTGATGAGGTGTTGTCGGTTGGGGACGAGGCTTTTGTTCGTAAATGTAAAGAGCGAGTAGCGGCGTTGAAAGCCGCTGGCAAAACTTTATTGTTAGTTACTCACGATTTAGAGGCGGCTCTGCGCTGGTGCGATGAGGTTATTTGGCTTGATCATGGAGAGATTAAAGATCGCGGTGATCCAAGGAGGGTTATTGACGCTTATCGAGGTTTTTTGGAAAAGGGAGAAGAGCAACAGCTTTCAGAGAAAAACAGGCAAACAGATCATTATAATACAAACCTATTAGATGATCAAGAAAAATCGGTCGCTTTTGTCGAGCAAAATGAATTAAGCGACTCCTTTAATTCTGATTTTGCTAATGCGTTTGGTGTTTCTGGAGGCGCCATCAGCCTAGCTGAGTTTAAGAGGTGGGGAAGTCGTGAGCTTGAAATACGGGCGGTTGAACTTTTGGATCAGGCTGGCCAACAACGTGCTTTGTTTCATGGCGGCGATGTTATGATAATTAAGATTATTTATAAGCAAAACGAGATTGTTGATGATTATCATTTTGGGATAGCAATTCGCCGCAATGATGGCCTAATGGTATTTGGCACAAACACTTTGATAGAGGGCCAAACAATTATTATTAAAAATGATGGTGTCATTACTATCGAATTAAAGGATTTTTCTCTGCTGGAGGGAAGTTATCTGCTTGATGTTGCCGTTCATCGCTCCGATGGATATCCATATGATTATCATTCGGCTGTTTTGCATTTTGCCGTTCGTTCAGAGAAGCCTCGCATTGGAGTTTGTGCTCCGATTTTAACATGGGAGGTTGGGCAATTATGAATATCTTAAAAAGATCTTTTGTTGATTCTTGGGAACATCTTGCTAAACTCTGGCGATTTCGCTCTTTACTAATAGCGCTGGTTGGCAGGCATCTTAAAAGCCGTTATCGTGGTTCAATTTTAGGATTTATTTGGACTCTTCTAAATCCGCTTTTACAAATAACAATTTACACGATTGTTTTTAGATATTATATGAGATTTGGCGAGATCCCTAATTACACTGTTTTTTTACTGTGTGGATTACTGCCGTGGCAGTGGAGCGTTGCCGCCTTAGCCGAGGGCGCTAGCGCAATAGTCGGCAACTCTCATTTTGTGACAAAAGCTCTCTTTCCGGCTCAGCTTTTACCAGCCTCTGTTTTGCTGACAAATCTCACTAATTTTTTACTCTCCCTGCCAATTCTCTTGCTTTTTCTATTCTTTACAATAGGTGCAAGTTGGCAAATTCTTTTTTTGCCAGTTCTAATTTTTCTTCAACTGCTATTTTTATACGGATTAGTTTTATTGACCGCGTCGCTCAATGTCTCTTTTAGAGACACTCAACATTTGGTTGGACATATGACAATGTTTTTATTTTTTTTAACGCCGATTATTTATTCGGCGCAAACCGTTCCAGAGCGCTTTAGAGGGTTGCTTAAAATAAACCCATTTACGATTTTTATTTCTAGCTATCACGCTTTGTTGTATGATTCGGCGGTGGTGCCTTTATCAAGCTGGGCCGCGATGAGCGCACTTTCGCTATTGTTTTTATTGATTGGTTTATTGGTGTTTGAACGTTTGCGAGAAGGTTTCGCTGAATCTTTATAATATTTTTGGTTTTTTAGATGTATAAACGGGAATTTGCCCAATTAGTGCACACCTTAAGTTATGGCGATGCAATTAGTTCGGAGGTTTTGGCAATTGATCGCGCCATCAAAGAGTTAGGTTGTGGCTCTGCTATTTACGCGATCAATATCCATCCACAAAGAAAAAAAATGGCTCTCGATTACCGCCAGTTGCCAGCTGATTTTCAAGGCACCGTGATTTTACACTATTCTCTTGGATCTCCTTTAAATAGAGTGTATTTTGAACTTTCGCGGGCGCGCCGCTTGTTGATACATCATAATATTACGCCACCTCACTGGTTTGATGGGATAAATAATCGGGTAAAAAGAGATATCGAGCAAGGCCTCCGCGAGTTTCCGGAAATTTGCTCGACCTCCGATCTGATCATTGCCGATTCAGAATATAATTGCCGCGAGGTTGAAAAACTAAATTTTAAGGGTGTTTTGCTGGAAATTCCTTTTGATCCAGAGCGTTGGTGCGAACCGGCTAATAAGGGGCTTGCTCGAATTGTTAAAAAGAGCGCTAAATATAATCTGCTTTCCATCGGTCGTCTTGCTCCGAATAAAAAGCTTGAGGATGTTATAAAGCTTTTTTATTTTTTTCATTATCATCTTGAGAGAGATTCAAGATTATGGTTGGTTGGGATAGATACCGATACTGAGATTTATTCTTTTGAACTAAAGCGCTTGGTCAACGAGTTGCACCTCGGAGAAGCTGTAACCTTTACCGGTTCGTTAGCCGATTGTGAATTGCGGGCAATGTATGAAAATTGCGACGCTTATTTGTGCATGAGCGAACATGAAGGATATTGCATGCCGCTAATGGAAGCGATGTATTTTGGTTTGCCGACAATCGCTTTTGCGGCGACGGCGGTACCGCAAACGGTTGCTAATGGCGGCGTTTTGTTTAGCGAAAAACATTTAGCCGAATTGGCGGAATTGACGGCTGATATAGTCAGGCCCGGACGACTGCGCGATCAAATTATCGTAGCTGGCAAGGCAAGGGCGGCTGAGTTAAATTACCCTCGTTTTAAAGAGAGTTTAGCAAAGCTTTTGGAAATATCACCCAGCGACTAAGAGCTCGCCGTTAAAAAGGAAGCCCGATGATTCAACCTGCCAAAATTGCTTTTGACACCAGCGCGTTGATATCAGGCTATAGGGAACACTCAACGCGCGGGATCGGCAGGTACGTGAAAAATTTAAAAAATTATTTTGAAAAATATCACGTCGATATCCAGAACGAGTTTCAGATTGAGTATTTTGATTATAATGTTGTTTTTGCGGGTAGCAAAATTAAAAAGGCAATCGATCTTTTGCCCAGAGGGAGAGAAACGATTGGGCGGCAACTTTTTTATCCATATAAGCTTAAAAAACTACGGCCAACTTTATACCATTTTCCCGCTCACATGGATCCGCCGGCGCTAGCTTGCGGTAAATACATAATTACAATTCTTGATTTGATTTTATTTATTCTGAAAGATCTTTATAAAACCGAGCAAGTTGAGTGGAAATATAATTTTGCTAGATGGCTTGAAAAAAAGGCTATTTTAGGAGCCGCTCATTATCTGGCAATCTCTGCTCACACCGCCCATGACTTGGAAAGGGAATTTGGAGTGCCACCAGAAAAAATTACCGTTACCCCGCTTGGAGTGGAGAAATGTTTTTTGGAGTGGGGTCAGCGGGAATTATCGCTTGAGGAGCGGAGTGCCGTTTACTCGAAGTTGGGACTTGAAACAGATATTCCTTATTTTACTTACATGGGTGGAATTGATTTAAGAAAGAATTTAGTTACTTTGATAAAAGCGTTGAAAATACTGCATGATCAACTTAACTCGGATGTTCGCAAACCAAAGTTGTTGTTGATTGGCAATATTTCAGAAAATCATCAGAGTTATCCAGCGTTAACAAAAGTTATTTATGAGCAGGGCTTGGAAAATTTTGTCGTTAAAACGGGTTTTATCGCGGATGAAGAGCTCCCAAAATTTTTAAAATGCTCGGTCGCGTTTGTGTTTCCTTCGTTGTATGAAGGATTTGGAATGCCTCCTTTAGAGGCGATGGCTTGCGGCGTGCCAACGATTGCTGCCCGGGCTTCTTGTTTGCCCGAGATTCTTGGCACAGCGGCGCTAATGGTTGAGCCAACCGACGCCTTGGAGATGGCGAACGCTATGTTAGCTTTTATGGGGAAAAAGGACTTAAGGAACCGTTATGCGGAGCTAGGTTGGCGGCAAGCGAAACAGTACACTTGGGAGCGGACGGGGGAACTGACGCTTGCTGGATATCGTAAAGCTTTAGCTGAAGGAAGGAGATGAGGGATTTTTTTCTTATTTTAACATTGGTTTTAGTTGCCATCGTGTTGCGTTTAGATCCGCTGGTGGCAACCAATTTTTCGATTGATTCAGACGAAGCGATCGTTGGTTTAATGGCTAAGCACATCAACGAAACGAGCAAGATACCGGTTTTTTATTATGGTCAGCCTTACATGGGTTCTTTTGAGGCGCTGGTTGCCGCGATCTTGTTTAAACTTTTTGGAATTTCGAGTGTTACTCTTAAAACAACTCCATTGATATTTTCGGTGCTCCTGATCCCTTTGATTTATTTATTAGGAATTAAGGCGTACTCAAAGAGAGCGGGTATTTTCGCGGCGGCATTGATTGCTGTTCCTCCTCAGATGCTTGTTGAGTGGAGTGCTAAGGCGCGAGGTGGTTTTAGCGAGATCATTTTTTTGGGCGGGCTGGCTCTCTTTTTTTTCTTTCGCTGGCTTGATAGTCGAAAATTTATTGATTTAGCTATTAGCTATGCCATTTTAGGTTTGGGTTGGTGGACTAATAATCAGATAATTTTTTTTGGTCTACCGATTATATATTTTACATTATTCGCCGATTTTAAAGGGCGTTTGCTCGCTAATTTTTTCTCCGGACTTAAGTCTTTTTTGTTAGCTACTCCTTTCTTTTTTATCGGCTCTTATCCTTTTTGGAGATATAATTTATATAATAACTTTGAATCTTTTACATTTTTTGGATCGATTTCACACTCTGAAACAATTTTGCGCCACCTAGCGGTTTTGAAGGTGCAAGCTTTGCCGATTATTTTGGGAGCATTTAGACAGTGGAGCGAAAACGAAATTTTTGAGGGCGCTTTTTACTTGGCTTATTTTGCTCTAATTTTACTGTTTTTAATAATTATTGTTTTTCGCTGGCGTCAGATCTGTCTGACTAGTTTTTTCCATCCACCTGTGTCCGCCAAAGTTGAATTATTGGGTATGGTGTTTGTTGTTGCTTTGGCAATTTTTGCCGTCAGTAAATTTGGTTGGTTGTCTCAGTCGCCTCGCTATTTACTTCCGGTTTATTTGCCGTTATACCTGCTTACCGGAGTGGCGCTTTCTATTGCCGCTGAACGTTCGAGCAGGATGCTTGCTAATTTAGCTTTGTTGTTAGTTATTTTTTTTAATCTTAGCTCTTCTTATTTGGGTGGTAGATATTTGTCAGGCGAACCATTTGTTGCAGCCGGAGTACGTGCCGAACTGGATCATAGCGAGCTTATAAATTGGCTTAAAGAGAAAAAGATCTCTTATTTAAGAACTAATTATTGGCTTGGCTACCGGATAGCTTTTGAAACTAGAGAGGAGGTAAAGTTCGCTTTGTTTGGAGCTCCTTACGAGGCTCGTATTTTAAATTATCAGGAGAATGCCGAAGGAATCACTCGCTCAGCTCTGCCGATTTTAGCTGTCTCTTCGCAAGCTGGCGCCATTCGCGAAGCGTTGACGGCTTTGGGTTGGAGGTTTAGTGAGGCTTGGGTAAATAATTACGCGATTTTTTACGATTTGCGCCGCGCCGATGGCACCGAGCTGCGGCAATTGCTTCAGATCTCGCCAGAGCTTTTCACGGTGAAGGCTTCTCATAATTTTGAGAAAGCCGCTGAAGCGATAGATCGAGCGCTTTTTACTCGTTGGGGCAGTGGCGCTAATCAAGCGGAAGGAATGTGGTATAAGATAATTTTTTTATTACATCGCAATCTATCAGCGATTAGATACAGACTTGGATCTTTTTCGGCAGATTATCCGAGAGGCATGGAGATAGAAGCCGTTTTCCAGAACGGCGAGCGCAAGATTGTCTTTTCTGCCGCCGAGTATGAGAAGGCGCGAGATCTTTTACGTGATGACAGGGAGCTTTTAATTTTTAAACCGCTTAAAGATGTCAAGGAGATTGTATTGAAGCTTACGGCCGGCGAGCCCGTTTATGACTGGTCGATAGCCGAACTTGAATTGTACGGAGCAAAATAATAAGAGATGAAAAAGGTCATTAAAAACGGCGTGGCTCTTTTTATTTTGTTTTTTGTTTTATGGCTTGCCAGCCCGCGTGACACTTTGGCGGCGCTAGCGAATTTAAGAGCGCTTGATATTTTGCTTTTGCTTCTTTTGTCAGCTCTTTTGATAGGAGTCAGCTCTTATAAATGGGGTTTGTTTTTGGCCGAATTTGGTGAGCGTCCTTCATTTTGGCGTTTATTTGCTCTTTATCTAATGGGATATTTCGTTAACATTTTTGCGCCGTCTTATTTGGGAGGAGATTTGACCCGTAGCTACCTTGTTGGCAAAAAACTCGGCCAGCACCAAGCTCTTAGCGCCACCATTTTGGAACGTTACACCGGTTTGTTGGCGATGCTATTTTTGGCTTTGCTTTTCGTTTGGAGCGACGGCAAATCGACAGGCGGCGTTAAACTGTCGGTTGTGGCGATCGCTTTGTTGGTAGCGGTTAGCACCGTTGTTGCATTATTGCCCGGGACGATCTTTTTTAGCGAACGTTTTTTACCGTACGGCAAGATTGCCGCTAGGCATCTTAGCAGAATTCAAGACTTGATTTTGCTAGCCTCTGCTAAGCGAGTTCTTTTGTTGAAGGCTTTTTTAATATCTCTGGTTTTTCACAGCTTGACGGTTTTAAACACTCTTGTTTGCGCTTGGGCTGTTGGTTGGGATTCAGTTTATTGGTTTGATTTATACGTTGTCTTGCCGATGATTTTATTGATAGGAGCATTGCCGGTAACCCCACAAGGCTTGGGAGTTCAGGAGGGGGCTTTTTTTTACTATTTAACGGCGGTGGGCGCAACTCCGGCTCAGGCGCTTGGGATTGCTTTGATTTTACGGGCTAAATCTTACGTTTTGGCGGTGTTTGGGGGGCTAGTTGCTTGGTTTTATAAAAAAAATCAGTGAACATCTTCTGTTACTTGATTAAGAAAAAAAATGCTATATACTGAAAACTTACAGATTAATTTAGCGCAATTGTAATCAGTAAATTTGTTTATTTATTTTTAGGAGTTTGAAAATGCTTGTTGCTGCTAACGAGAGATTATTATCTTTTAATGTTCAATTTGTAGTTCCTATGGCGCCACGCACTGCCACAGAACAAGAATATAATAAAGCAGTTCGTCTCATTGAGCGCTCTTCGGGTGTTTTTAATATGAGTTTTTTTAATACAATGGGCAGTTTGGCTGATAAGCACTCTCTATCTAATTTGAGAGTGGAAATAACAATGACTACTCCTGAAATCGCTCAAGGGTTTAAATTTGTTATTGCGCGCAGCGAACAAGATCAGAAAATTATTTTTAAAATCAACGCATTGATTGGCGATGTGCCTTTTAATCAGGAACAAGGCAAACAACTTTTTCAGGCATTAAGCAGTAAAATTAAAGAAAAAGCTCGAGACCCCTTAACTTTAGAAGAAAAAATTTTAGCTACTTATGAGATGTTTTTGGGTGGCAACGAAAGAGCGCAACAAGCATCACTGCCTAACCTAGCAGACAATTGGAGAGCCAAATTGTCTGCGCAATAAATTAACCTAAATAGGACGCATTAAAGGAAAAGTTTGGCATTCTCTGACGGTGCGATCGGTCATGTAAGCAAACACCCGCTCGCTCATGCCAAAGCCGCAAGTTGGAGGCATTCCATACTCGAGCGCTTCGACAAAATCAAGATCGCTCATCTGCGCCTCTTCGTCACCAGCGTCTCGCAATCTTTGTTGCTCATCAAAACGAGCCCGTTGATCGATCGGATCGTTAAGCTCGCTATAACCGTTGCCAAGCTCACTACCAGCAATTATTACATGAAAACGCTCAACGATTCCCGGTACCCCTGCTTTCCTTTTTGCCAACGGTGACAATTCTAACGGTTCGTTGATCAAAAACCCCGGACCAGCGATTTTTACCCGACACCATTTCCATAAGGCATCCAGAGCTCTGGCGCGGTTAATCCCTTTGGGGTCATAGTGAGCCTTTAGAGAATCGAGTTTTCTAACAAGATCTTCTAATTTTGCGGTAGCGGCGTTGATTCCTGTTAAATTTGAAATAGTCTCGTTAAAATCATAACGTTCCCAAGGTTTTGCAAGATTGATTTCAAAACGGGCGCCGTGGCGATTCATCACGAAAGTTTCAGTGCCGAAAGTTTCGCGGGCGACATGACGAAAAAGGTCTCGCACTAAATTCATACCAAGCTCGTAGTTGGCGTACGCCCAATAAAATTCCATCTGATCGTACTCTTGCAAATGTTCCGCACTCATTCCCTCGTTGCGAAATTGCCTGCCGATTTCAAAAGTTTTTTCAAGACCGGCAACCATCAGCCGTTTTTGCCAGAGCTCGCCGTTTGAAATGCGCAGGTAAACTTCCATATCAAGCGCGTTATGGTGAGTTTTAAATGGTCGTGCATCACCACCACCAGTGGTAATTTCAAGCACAGGCGTATAAACTTCAATAAAGCCATGATTTTTTAAAAACTGCCTAGTTGAATTCCAAAATTTATCTTTTTGATAAATTAGATCTCGCGTCTCGGCGTTATAGAGAATATCAAGATACCGTTTGCGAAGTTTTGTTTCTTCATCGCGAAGACCTTTGAATTTATCCGGAAGCGGTCGGAGGGATTTTGAAAGGAGAATCAATTCCTTGATCTTAACTGAACGTTCGCCAGTTTTAGTGTCAAAACGCTCTCCACTGACCCCAATAATATCTCCGAGATCCAAATTTGCCGTCCAAAAATCGAAATCAACTCCGGGCAAGCTTTCAGCGAGATCTTTTTTGGAGAGCACTACCTGCATTTGGCCGCTTTCGTCTTTAAGCTCAAAAAAAGCTATGCTTCCCATGACTCGTTCGCGCATGATTCTTCCTGCAATCTTAGCTTGCTCTCCTAGTGGTCGTCCAATGACATCGGCAATAGCTTCCTTAAGAAAAGGACCAGATGGGTATGGATTGATTCCAGCCGCTTGGATAGTCTCTAATTTTTTGACTCTTGCGGCTATATATTGATTAAGCTCTAGTTCGCTTACGAGATCTTCTTGGTTTTGCTCTGACATAGTTTAAATAGTGAAAATATAAATAAAGGAGAGGGTGTTTTTGCCATATTTTTTAAATTTGAGCCGCCGCTTCAAAATATCTGCTAGGAATAAAGCGAGCAGAGCCGTTAGTAGAACTTTGAAGCCGCTTTAAATTGTCATGGACATTATCAAGGCCCAAGCTGTTAGCAAAGTAAATAATGCCTCCTCTAAATGGCGGAAAGCCGAATCCCATAACGGAGGCTAAATCAATTTGCGTCGCCGCTTCATTCGATGGATGGCCGGCTACTCCATCATGAAGGGCGATTAAAGCTTCGTTGATCATTGGTAAAATCAGTCTTTCGGCTAATGTTTCTTTTGAGGCGTGAGCCGCGCCGTAGTTAGTTAGGGCAAGCACATCTTTAATATCCCACCGGACTTTTGCTTGCTTGCCACTATGATCATAAAATCCGAGACCAGTTTTTTTCCCCTTAAAATTATAACTTGCCAAGGTTTTAGCGAATGGAGTTGCTTTCATCCTATCTCCATAGGCGCTTTTAAGAATTTCCGAAACACTAGCGGCTATATCAAGACCAACTTCGTCAAGTAATCTAAAGGGACCCATTGGCATACCAAACCAACGCGCCGCTCCGTCGATTGCTTCAATTGAATATCCTTCTGCTAATAAGGCGCTAGCTTCAGCTAGATATGGAGCAAGGATGCGATTGACAAGAAATCCGGGCGAATCATTAACAACAATTGGAGTTTTACCAATAGCAATTGTCAAAGCTGTTACTATCGCGATCGCGCGATCGGCGCTCTGTGTTGCAGAGACGACTTCAATCAGAGGCATTTTGTGGACCGGATTAAAAAAATGCATACCAATGACTCTTTCTGGAAATTGGCATTGCTCGGCAAGCGCCGATATGCTTAGAGAAGATGTGTTCGAGGCAATAATAGCGTCACTCCGCAGTAATTGGCTTAATTCAGCCAGAGTTGCCGCTTTTAAAGCAAAATCTTCAAAGATTGCTTCAATGACAATGCTTGGCGGAGTCGATTGCTCGCCTTCTAGATAGTTTGATAAGGATGAGGTGAAACATAAATTATCTATTATTGATTTTTTTTCAATTGTACTCAAAGAGCTAGAATTCCAGATATTTTCGACTATTCTTTGGTGGGCTAGCTTGCGGGGGCTTTCAAATTTTTCGACTAGTACTACCTTGAAGCCGCTCTTTAATAGGGCAGTTGCAATTCCAGAGCCCATAACACCTCCTCCTATCACGGCAATAGGCGTTAATTTATCAATTTCATTTTTAGCTTTTTTGCCAAAGGCTTTACTGCGCTCGCCAGCAAAATAAAGATGGGTTAGGGCGGATCTTTCTGGAGTGATAATGCTTTCACCTAAAAGCTCGGCTTCTTTTTTTAGGCCATTCGAGAGGCCTTGAGCAAGGCCGTAGGCAACCGCGTTAATTGCCATATTCAGAGCAGGATAGGGAAGGTTTCGGACTTTTTTACGAGCTGAAGAGATAATTATATCTCTGATCAGGGGTAAATTTGTTAGATGTTGTTTTTGAGCGTTTGTTTTTGGTTTAACGCGCAAAATTTCTTCGGCAAGTTTTAAACCTTCTTTTTGATTGTTAACCAATTTATCAATCAGTCCAATTTTCAGAGCCTCTTTAGGTCGAAGATTTTTACCGTTAAGAATTATATTTAAAGCTTTGATTAAACCGATGATGCGAGGTAACCTCTGAGTGCCGCCAAAGCCCGGAATAATGCCAAGTTTAGTTTCTGGCAGACCAATCAATCCATTTGTAGAATCGATCATGATTCGATAATCGCAAGCAAGAACCATCTCACAGCCACCGCCGATGCAGGCGCCGTTGATAATCGCGGCGGTTGGAACTGGTAAAGAGCTAATTTTGTTAAAAATTATTTGTCCCTCTCTTGAAAGCGCCTCTCCTTGTTCTTTGTTGGTGATTGACGCAATGATGTTAATGTCTGCTCCAAAAATAAAATTATTTGGATCGGCAGAAACAAAAATTACTCCTAATAACGGAGGATCGTTTTTAATTTCTTGGCAAACTTCTGAGAGATTATCTATAAAATTTTGAGTGATAATTGGCTTAGAGTCGGCGCCATTCCAGAGCGCAACTAAACTGGTTCCGTTTTCAAGTTTTTCGTAAGAAATTGTGCCGAATATGCGAGGCATTCCGTTTTAAGATTTAAATACTTATTGGCTCAGTTAACTTAAATTGAAACCGGCTAATATTAGAAGTCGTTTAAGGTTCTCTATTATACTATATTATTAAGTTTGGCGATAGTCTGCTTAGATTTTAATAGGCTGTTTGCTGTAGGCAATTTGATATATTTGAACAAAGCTTAGCTCGAACATCACTCTGCATCCAGCTAAGTAATATAACCACATTCTTTTGAAAGAATCTGAAAATTCTTGTTTTAAAGAGAACCAGTTGTTTTCAAAATTTTCCTGCCAAGCAGTTAAAGTTTTTATATAGTCAGATCCTAAATTATGAATATTTTCGATTTTTAAACCGTATTTTTCCGGCATGAAAAGCTCGCGGGAGCTCGGAAGATACCCATTTGGGAAAATGTATTTAATCAACCAAACTAAGTAATCATCAAGAGCTGGATTTGAGGTTCGCGAAAACATCTCTCCGGTGATTACTTGCAGCAGAAAGATACCGGAATCTTTTAAGGAATTTTTAATAGTTTCGTAAAATTTTGGCAGGTTTTTTTTACCGACAGCTTCGATCATCTCTATTGAAACAACTCTGTCGAATTGAATCCGTTCTTTGAATTTTTGGTAATCTTGCAATCTAATCTCTACGGGCAATTTGGCACAGCGCGCTTTGGCGATTTCGGCTTGCTGATTAGACACCGTTAATCCAACAACTTCGACGCCATAGTGAGTAGAGGCGTAGTGGGCGAAATTTCCCCAGCCGCAACCGATGTCAAGAACTCTCATGCCGGGTGCAAGCTTTAATTTTTCGCATATTAAACGGAGTTTTGCGGTTTGAGCTTCTTCTAAATTTTTCGCTTCCCGCCAATATCCACAGGTATAACTCATACTTGAATCTAGCATGGCCGTGAAAAGCCGATTGCTTAGATCGTAGTGGCGCTCGGCAACTTCAAAAGCTTTTTGTCCCTTTTGATGATTGATAAATAAAGTTGTGAGCAGTTTAAAAAGACGGCGCAGGGATATTTTTTTGCAATAACCTTGCAGAGCGATTGATCTAATGATGTTGTCAAGATTTTGACTCTCCCATTCGCCTGCCATGTAAGCTTCCCCCAAACCGTATAAACCTCGAGTTTTTGCTATTTCTGCACTCTTAATATCTAAGGCTTGAGAGTTGTTTTGGCTAGCTTTATTTGTAGGGTGGTTATCTTTATATGCAAATAACAGATCTTGATTAGTTGAGTTACAACGATACGCCATGATTACGATTTTATATTACTCATTAACTATAAAGCTTGCTTATTTTGATCGCCACTTAGTTAATATCCATAGCCTAGCCCGATGAAAAAAGTTATATTTAACACAAATTGTGTCCAGATGAGAAGGGGGCGGTTTTTCAACCGGTCGGATGCCGTGGCGATAACGTAGCAATAGAGCTTGGTAATGAATGCGAAACATCGTTAAAACACTGGTCAAAGGGAATTTTATTACCGTTTTGAGTATAGTCAAATTTGTTAACGGCTTCCTTTCGCCCATAATTGCTGCTGAAAAGTTTATAATGTTTTGCTCCAGAAGATCCACCCGTAAATCAAGCAGATCATCAAATCTTTTAAGAGTTACAAGATAACGCCCTGCAACATTATAAAATGGCGACACAAAAAAGTTTTTATCGAAATCAAATTCTACCGGAGGACACACGGGAGATTTTGTTTTAACTGTGTAAATATGGCGTTCTCCGAAGGTGTTGTTTACTTCAATAATCATACCTAAGATTTTTTTGTCGATTGATTCGAGGATATAAAAATTAACCGGATTAAAGGCGTAGCCTAACAATTTTGGCATGGTTAACATCTGAACTGATTTAATGGGCTGATCGATTTCGAGTTGTTTGATAAAATTTTCAATTTTTTCGGTGATGTGATTTTCCCCGAGATTTAAATAATCTCTGCTTTTAATTGAGTAAATGCCGAATCTGTCAAAACCGAACAGACAAAAAAGGGTTGAAAATTTTTTGGGGATTTCCCTAAGATTCAAGCAGAACATAAAGTAGGGATATCGAAATTTATGAGAATTGACATCTTTTCTGGCGTGCCAAACTGAACCCCAATAAATATAAGAGTTGCTCATTTTGTTTAAACTTGTTTAAACAACTTCCTTTAAGGAGTTAACAGCTTGAACGGCTGACCAAGCTCCGTCTTCGTGAAATCCGTAACGCAAATGAGCTCCGCAATAATAGGTGTGGCGGAACCCGTTTCTTTTTAAAAGTTTTTCTTGAGCGACCACAGAGTCCGGAGTGTAAACTGGATGTTCGTAGGTTGTTTCGTAAATGATTTTTTTTTCATCTATGTTTTCTAAGCTATTGAGTGTTACGAAATAGTTCTCCGAAGCTCGTAAGCCTTGCAAGAGGTTCATAAAATAAGTAATAGTTACCGGCGCGTTTTTATTTTGTCCTAGTTTACGCCTATAATTCCAAGATGCCCAAAGTTTTCGTTTCGAGGGCATAACGTTGGAATCACTGTGCAAAACGGCGTGATTTTTACTGTATCGCCATTTACTAAGAAGATCTCTCTCTTCGTTGTCACTGTCCTCTAAAATTTTAAGAGCCTCGTCAGCGTGCGTTGCTAAAAAAACTTTGTCGAAGGTTTCAATCAGTCCATCTTTAAAGCGTAAGCTTACCTTATCTTTTGATCTGTTAATGCCTGTAATAGGCGCGTTTTCTCGTATTTGACCAACAAAATTTTTTCTGAAAGCTTTAATGTAATTATGACTGCCGCCAACAATAGTTTGCCATTGAAGTTTTGGATTGATATCGAGCATCCCATGGTTATTAAAGAAAGTTGCGAAGGTTAACGTTGGAAACTGTTCGGCGTTTGTGTCCGGCGCCGACCAGATGGAAGCAATGAGGGGAGCAAGGTAATGATCGACGAAAAAATCGGAGATTTTTAAGCGCTCGAGATATTGTTTAAGTGGGATGTTTTCCAAGGTTTCTTGACGTAGTTCTCGAAGAATTTTTCGGTTGAATTTGGTTCTTTCAAATAGCATTCGGAGAAATTGCTGATTGGCGAGGTTTTTTGGTTCTCGTAATAAATAACTTAAAGATGGGCCAAGATATTGAAGAGAAGAATTTTCGCAGTAAAAACCAAAAGACATTTCCGAATTGCGTAGAGCCACGTTCCAGCTGTCCAGCAGTTTGTAAAAGTTAGGATAATTTTTGGGGTTGCAAACTATGAAACCAGTGTCAATCGCGATCTCTCCAAATTTAGGATCACTGACAGTTCGAGTGTTAGTGTGCCCTCCCAATGTGTGATTTTTTTCAAAAAGCGTAACGTGATGTCTTTCTGACAGTAGTTGGGCGGCAGCGATTCCGGAGATGCCGCCGCCAACAACAGCTATTTTGCGCGGTTCATTTTTTGCCACATTATCCCCACAATTTTTTCATAAAGCGCATATGGCAGAACGCGCAGTAATTTAATAAACCAATTGAATGGAACAGGATAGCTGATCTCTTTTTTACCGCGCTCTAATCCATCAGCTATGATTTTTGCTGAGCGTTCTGCCGTTGTTAGAAACGGCATTTTGAACTCATTTTTGTCTGTAAGAGGAGTTTTGACGAATCCGGGATTAACGATAGTTACTTTGATGTTGTGATTTTTCAGGTGAAACCTGATGCTTTCTAAAAAATTTATCATTGCCGCTTTGCTGGCGCCGTAAGCGGCCGCCGAAGGCATACCTCGGTATCCAACCATGCTGGCTATTCCGACCAAATATCCTTTCTTCCGCCTAAGCATGCTTGGCAAAACTGCTTCGAAGCTTCTTAGCATTCCGCCGTAATTGGTGTTCATTAACTCGAGATATTCACTGCTATCAAACTTTTCCGGAACTGTTTTGATGTGGTTGCCGGCACAGGCGATGTGGATGTCAATTGGGCGAGAAAGCTGGCGTTCGGCGACAGCAACCACTTCTTTTAATTTTTCCAATTGCAAAACATCAACAGGTAAAGCTATAGCTTTACCGCCGTTTTGATTTATTTGATTCGCGACTTCAGTTAGAGTTGAGAGTGTGCGAGCTGATAAGATCAAGATCGAACCCCGCTTGGCGAGTTCTAACGCTAAAGCTTTTCCTATGCCAGTGCTGGCTCCGGTAATCCAGATGGTTGAATCGCACAAGGGTGATTGCATAAATTATCCAAGGAAAGAGTTGTTTATTTAACCGTTTCAGTCGTAAAATTGTATATTAAATGACTATCTTTAAAAAGAGCTTCTATGGCTAATTTACCTGATTGGAGTGTAAAGTTTTTGCGAGTCGTTGCGGTTTATTATTTTCTTTTGGGCGCGACAGCTTTTCTTTTACCTGAGAGCTGGTTTTTTGCTGCTGGAATTAAGCCTGCCGATCCTCAGCAGGCGGCTTTGCTTTTGCAGGTCGCGGGCACACCGCTGTTTGCGGTTGCTTTCGTGGTTTTGCTCGCTTCGTTTGCCGTTCGCCAAACATGGCCGGTGTTAATTTTAGGTTTGATTTACAACGGTCTTGATTTTTTTGTTACTTTTCATTTTATCAGGATGGGGCGGATATCACTTGTTAGTGGTTTGGTTTTTATGCTAATCGCTCTGTTTTTAACAGTTGGTTTTGCGGTTTTGCTTTATCGAGTTTATAGGTTTTATGCAAGCGATCAAAAAGCATGGCAGGAGAGTTTTATTAAGGACGCCTTGTCTTTAAAGCCCGATGGCAGTCAGCTTTCTTTGGCCGAACTTTCCGAGACTACCCCTTTGGTGCTGATAATGATTCGCCATGTTGGTTGCACCTTTTGCCGCGAAACCCTTGATCGATTGGCGAGGGAGTTAAAAAATTTTAGCGGTGACGCACCTCTTAAAATAGTTGTTGTTGGCTTAAGTTCGGTCGATTCAATTCGTGCCCTATTAACTGAATATGGTTTGTCGGATCTGTTGGTTTTGTCAGATCCGGATCAGATTGTTTACCGCGCGTTTGAAATTAAACGAGGTGGTTTTTGGCAACTTTTTGGGGCTCGGGAGCTTTGGAGCGGGATTGTTCGAGGTGGCTTGTTCAAGTATGGTTTGGGAGGTGTTGAAGGCGATCCTTTTCAGTTGCCGGGTTCGGCTTTGATTGATCGCGGACGTGTTGTAAAAACTGTTTCTGCCCGAAGCGCGGCTGATTATTGCGGTTTGGAGAGGGTTTATCCCGCTATATAATCACTGACAAATTAATTGCGGCGAAGTAATTTGACTTAAATTTGTTTCTACGGCTCTTACGGCGCTTTTAGCGGCCCTTTTGACACGATTAGATGAGTTAACCTTGCGACTGCATTTTGCTAGGATTCGTTTGATTATCTTTTCAATGCCTTGTGCGTCAGACAAAATGGCATTCTTCTGCGGTGAGATATCATATGAAACACAATCAAATTCTCCACCGGCGAGACACATCCATTGATTGCTGGATACGTTTAACCAGGTTTTGTTCCAAACGTCGTTATATAGGGCGTTTGCTCGAGTTAGATACTTTTTTTGCTGATTGCTAGGTAACTTTAGACAGAGTTTCCTAGGGGCAAATCTATGAGCAATTTTAGTTGCGTCTTTAACAAGGGTGTTTAATGTGTGAGCTCCGCCATCTATATTAAGTTGATACACTTGATTTGATCTTGGGGTGCATAGCGAATCTCCTCCAAAATCAAGATAATTTGGAATGCCATCGCCATCATCATCGTCGTCGTCAAAATTGCCGTTTCCGTTTTTATCTTCATTAATAGTTGGAATTCCATCGTTGTCATCATCAGTATCTCTCCAATCTCGGAAGGCATCGCCATCTGTGTTTTGCAAAGGCGCTCTTGATCCGATAGCATTAGCTCCCCAATTTGCCGCTGGCACAACATATCTGTCGTAATTGTCAAAAGCATCATCTAGACCGTCATTGTCAGAATCGATTCCTGTTGGAAGAATGTCCGGACGCCCATCAAAGTTTTGGTCTGATCCTTCCGTTAAATCGGGAATATTGTCGTTATCAGAGTCAAGATCTTTGTAGTCAGGAATGCCATCTCCATCCGTGTCCGCAGGAACAAGCAAATTGCCGCCAAAGGAGCTGTCATAGGCATCATCAATGCCGTTTCCATTCGAATCAACTCCAGAAGGTGGAATATAAGTTTGTGTTTCACTCTGGCCTTCGATATTGTCAACAATCCCATCACCGTCAGCATCAATATCAAGGAAATCAGGCAATCCATCTCCGTCAGTATCGGGAACGCTTAGCGACACTCCCCCAGCGCTTGGGTCGTAAATATCAGCTAAACCATTGCCATTAGTATCGGTCAGATCGTCGGCGATTCCATCGTTATTGATATCTGTGCCACCGGCTTCTACGATATCAGGAATGCCGTCGTTATCTGAATCTCTATCCAGATAATTTGGTATGCCATCACCATCCCGATCCCCAGTTCCTTCAATTGAGTCGGGTATTCCATCGTCATCTGAATCTAAATCCAAAAGCGGTGTTGGAGAAGGTGAAGGCGTTGCAGTTGGAGTATTAGTTGGCCCATTAGTTGGGGTGTTTGTAGGAGTAGCGCTTGGTGTAGTAGTCGGTGTTCCAGTTGAAGTTTCTGTTGGCGTGGCGGTCGGTGTGTTTGTAGGAGTGTTAGTCGGTGTTGATGTTGGCGTATTTGTTGAAGTTTCGGTTGGCGTGGCGGTAGGAGTATCAGTCGGTGTGTTTGTAGGAGCATTAGTCGGAGTAGCTGTTGGAGTATCGGTTGGGGTGTTAGTCGGAGTAAATGTCGGTGTATTTGTCGGCGTAGCTGTTGGAGTATCAGTAGGAGTACTTGTTGGGGTAAATGTAGCTGTATTGGTTGGCGTGGCTGTTGGAGTGTCCGTTGGCGTACTCGTTGGGGTAGGGGTTGGTGGTCCAACTAGCACGGTTGAGGTTGCTGGTGAATTGTTGGTTGTGTCTAATGTTGTGTCGATCTGAGTTGAGCCTAACAGCGCGTATACACTGTTGACGTAGGAGCCGATATCGCTAGGAATTACGACATCGTATGTTAAGGTTCGCGTCCCCCCAGCAGGTATAGTAAATAGTCCATACCAATCTAAAATCTGCCCGGTAATAAAGGGGTTTGCAATTGGCGAGCCATTAAAGGCGGAGGAATTAGGAACATAAGTTGCGTTCGCCGGAATAGATGGCAAACTGTCGCGAATTTGATCAAGTTGACTATCAACCGTACCGGTATTTTGAAAGGTTACAGTGTAAGTTGTCGTGCCGCCGGCGAGAAAAGAAGATGGAGGGCTGATTTTGAAGTTATTCTAATAAAATTGCTAACCGGCGAAATAGGTTGCAAATCTGTCGCGTAATCTGCGGTGTTAGTGTGTTTTATATTGCCACCACTTGATATGTAGTTGACGGGCCAAACGGTTGTATTGGTAGAAGTGACTCCAACTACCCTAAAATAGTAAGTAACGGTATATGAGGTGTTGGCTCGATTTAAGCCAGTCAGGCTCAAAAAATGATTTGATGTTAAAGTATTACCGCCGGTCATCTCAATTTTTACACCTGTTAACTCAAACGCGTCTGCTCGCCATCTGTTTGCTAGTGGCGCTGCGTCGGCTAATGCGGCTGGATTGGCGTGGAATTGACCACCGACCATGGTACCGGTTTCGCCAGTAACAGTTAGGGTTGCTTGGCCGGATGCTTCTGGAGGGTCTGGATTTGCAAAGGCCGCCGTTACTTTGTTTGCGTTTGCCTTTATAGTTTCTTCGGCTGTAGCGCTAAAAGAGGTTTTACAGATAGCTGTTCCCACACCCGGCTTGCCAGCGTAAAGAACTATATCATGGCTTTCCGTCGAAGTGGTTGCCGCGGAAGCCTGAAAATAAAAGTATGCGTATTTGGTGGCACCGTTATTTAAAGGACCTGAATGCCTTTCGCCATTTTCCGTGGTCGGTAGTGAGATTTTACCAGAAACAGTGAAATTAGTTGCTTTAACCCAGAGATCGGTGACGTTACCTCCACTTGCGTTGTCAATTTTATATCCAGAGTAATATCCGGTTAGGGGAGGCGTTATGCCGGTGTCAATATAAATAATCGGGCTTGAAACTCTTGTGATTGTGTAACCTGCCGAGCTACAAGCTGACTGCGCTAAAGATTCTGCTGGCGTTAATAGCGCGGAGATCAATAAAGCGAGAGCTGTCCAAACTAATTGAAGGGGAAATTGGGGAATAGATGAGTTCAAAGGGAACTTAAAAATTTAAAATACAAGTTGCCCCATTTTAGCTTATCGGTTATAACGTAGAAAGATCTAAAGTTTTTCTTTGAATTATTTTTTTTTAATAAATTCTTAAAAACTATTTAGCTCGCCTTAGAAAATTCCGAGCTTTATTATGTTATAAGAAGCATACATGAAATCTTGCAAGACGATTATTCTCAGCTCCTTATTGTTGCTTTCCATGATTCGAGTGGATTCTTTATCCGCTACCGGTCAAAAAGCAAATAATAGCAACAACAGAAATAATATAATTCAGGCTTTAGGTAGCTTGGATTCGCAAGTGGCGGCAATTAAGAAAGCTAAATTTATTCGCAAAACCGAGCAAAATCGCGGTTATTTATTGCAAGATTCATTAAAAGGCCATTTTTCTTTTATTGTTCCGAATTCTTATTTAGGGATCGAAAATGTTTCAAATATTTCCTCGGTAGAGCCCAAAGTAATTTTCTATAGATTAGGCAAACAGTTTGCTGAATGTCAGTTGGCGTTTGATGGATTTAATTCCGAGAAAAACGGCCTTAATAATTTACTAGAAGCGAAATTCGCGATTGATATTCGAAATAAGCCTAAAAATGGCAAGCGCAATTTAAAGCATCAAAAAGGCATTTGTGATACTAGTCTTATGGAAAGTGGGATTCATGTTGGAATCCCTAATATTAAATTTCGAGATATCTTTAAAGTTATCATCAATGGCGAAGTTTTAAGTACTGGAAAATTTAGGACTGGTAAAAATAAATAGCTTTATTAACCTCCGCTTAATTTGAACGAACCTCTACAGCTGGGTTATTTTAAAAAATGCCATAAGCTCCTATCCGTTTTTTTTCTGATGTGACTATTTTAATTATTGCTCTTGTTGTTTCTTGCCTCATTTCTTTTGTTGCGTTATGCGGAAACATAAACCGCGCGATATTAGTTTTGCCCTCGTTGAAGGGCCAACTGCAAAAGTCGATCCCGTAATCTTTTCTTAATTTTTCTTGCAAGCTTCGTTCAAGTTCGACAAAAACCCCGTTCGTTTGAACAGGGTATAGAATTTTAATGCCGTTTTCTACAAGTTCCGCGGCGAATTTTCTGGCGTGTTTGATCGGCTTTCTGACGATCTCTTGCCAGTGGTTGTTTTCAAAGAGAGTTTGAAATTGTCCAGATAATAACCATGTTTTGCTCCTTGTTCCCGCGTGTTGGCTTGCGTACTTGTATAAGGCATTTTGATCCAATTTTTCTCCGTTAGCCCATGTTTTTTCTGTCAGTAATATTACGGCGCAGCCGTTGTCGCCTCCGATTTTGCTTATTCCCAAAGTAAAAATATCTACGCCTACGTCAGTTGTAATTTCTCTGAGATCGCGCTTAAGTTGAAAAGCGGCGTAAGGCAACCTTGCTCCATCAACCCCAAACAAGAGGTCGTTTTTTTTGCAAAATTCTGATATCTGTTTCATCTCTTTGGTGGTGTAAACTGTTCCATATTCAGTTGGCTGAGCGATGTGCAACATAGAGACATCTTTTAAATCTTCTTGAGTGAGCCTATTTAATTGGCTTATATCTATTTTGCCGTTTCTTGCTTGGACTTTTAAGAAGTCTATCCCTATAAGTTCAGCTGGCGCGTCTTTCTCCATTTTAAAAAGATGAGAATTTGGAGGAACTATAATTTTGACCCTGTCTTGAATGCCTTTGCCTTGTTTCGCGCAGCGACAGACAATATGATTTCCGTTTGTCCCCGTGGCGACAAAAGCGATTTTAGCGTCTTGATGGGTCAAATTTCTTAACAGCGAGCAGGCTTTGCCAGTTACCGAATCAGTGCCGTATCCTCCAGCGCCGCCGGCTGATTGAATCTCTTTGTTTAGTTTTTTGATGGTCTTTATAATTTCTTCCCGACAACAACCAGTGTTATCATATAACCTAATACGATAGTTTGCCTCTGGCCGGGGAGGAAGGCGGCAGTCTGTAGTATTGGTTTTGGTCTTGTTTGAGGTTTGATCTAGTCCTTGCCGCATGTGAGCTAATTATTTACAAAGTTTAATTTAAGCAAGATAAAAAAATCGCAAAATTTTATATGTACACTTAATTTTATATAAATTTCAAGCTTAAGCAAATTTTGAGGTTGTGAAAATTTTTTTTGTCAGATCCATTGTTTTCTCATTTTGGCGGCAGCTGAAGAGGCCAAAAAGGGTAGGGAGCCTAGGAGCGGGGGCGTTTTGTTTTCTTGCGTCGTCAAGCCGCGAGTTTTTAACTTTATTTTTAAAAATTTGTTGGAGAGAGGCACATTGGCTTTTGGTGTTGCTTACGGAAACTTTTTAAGTCTCTGAACCACTAAATTTGACTAGCTTCTATTTTATGATAAAATTTTAAATTCCCCTCGACTATCACAGATTTAGCGAAAACTTGGCGAAGCGCTATAATCAAAAACCTGATTATTTGCAAAGATTTTTTGAAGTATGCCTTTATCCACTAACCAGCCACCAGAAGCACAAGCAGCAGAGCAACAGAGATTGCCACCACCAGCCCAAGCGGAAGTGAAGCGATACGCTCCGTCCAGTCTCTCTTTGCCTTCGTTACCCAAAGTTGATCAACAGGCGGAAGCGGAAGAACAAAAAAAATCAACTATCGCCGGTGCCATCATCAAATTTTTAATAACTCCCTTAAGCGAACTTTTTTCTAGCCGCCCCAAGAACTCTGTAGAAGAGGAGTGTTCAGTAAAGGAAAAGACGATGTTTTCAGAATTGACAAAAGTTCAGCCAAGTTATCTGAAAACTTCGATTGACATTTTTCGAAGAGTTTTTAACGGAAATCCCGCTTTAACAACTGTTTATGCGTTGAGTTCAATTTCTTCTGGAATTTTGCAAGTCGCTCCTTGGTTCTTGATTGGCCAACTAACTACCTCCCTGAATCAAACTAAATCCCTTGAGTCTGTTGCTATTGCTGGCTTCGGAGCCATTAGTTGTTTTTACTTGCGAAATTTTCTAGGTATTTTTCATTCCTATTTAGAGATGAAATTGCAGGTTGAGGGAACAAGATCGCTAGAAAATAATCTATTAAAAGATATTCATTCACGATCTCAATTTACGATCAGCTCTTCGGGATTTAACGATATTTTAAATAACGTAAGAGAAAATTTTTCGCGTTCCATGAACTTTATGTATCGAAATATGACGATCGTTTCTAGCCTTGTTGGGGCTGGTTTCGCCACATTTTTAATAGCTGACAAAGCGCCTCCCCAGTTTACGATGGGTATGGTGTTGTTAGGAGTATTAGCGTTATTTAATGAATACAGATCGGCGAAACGTTTTGAAAACACTGAAAAAAAGGTGGCCGAGCCGCGAAGAAGGTATTGGTATGATCAATTTTATGTGAAGTTTAAAGAGGGCATTAGAGAATTTAAACACCTTCTTAAATCTAAAGAAGCTATCGATAGCGTAGAGCAGAGATATCGAGAAGTAACAAAACCTCAGTTGAATGACGCAAAACATGACGCAATAAACTCGACTTATATCAATTTATTGGCGCTAGGCTTAACCGCGGGGTTGTTTATCCGTCTAATGGCTGATTTTTTTGGAGGTGTTCTTCAAGATTCGGGACAATTTATAACTGTTATTTTAATGGCAGGATCTTTTAAAGATAGTTTAAGCGCCGTTTCAAGTATAATAGGGCAACAGCAGAAAGATTATACATACGCGTCGCAGGCCTTAGCGATCGGCAAAATTGGCGAGCCAGATCTTGATGTTAATAAAACATACCACCAGCTTGATCGACGTGTCACTCCAATGATTACTTTTCAGGGTGTCAGTTATCATTCTGATAGTGGAAAAGAAATTTTAAGCGGCATAAATATTACGTTTAAGCCGGGCCAATTTTACGGGATTTGCGGTGATAGCGGCGCTGGTAAAACCTCGCTAATTAGATTATTAACTCTTGAAAATAAACTAACAGTCGGCACAATTTTAATAGATAATTATCCGATATACGACGTTCACCCTGATGATGTTCGGGCGATAGTAGGGTATCTTCCTCAAGATTATCTTCATTTTGCCTCTTATTCTGTTCGAGACGCGGTCAAACTAGCCATCAGAAAGGGAGAAACCGATGTGTCTTTTGAAAAAGCTTGCGAAACGGCCTGCATTGATTTTTTAGGTGATCATTTGAAAGACGCTGACAAAACAATCGGCGCCGAATTTTCAAATTCTCGCGATTTTTCCGGAGGAGAAGCGCAAAGGATAGCGCTTGCTAGGTCAATCATAAAGGACGCTCCCGTGCTGGTTCTAGATGAACCAACCGCGCGTCTGGGAATCAGGCATAAAAAGGCATTTTTCGCAAATTTGTTGAAATTCGCCAAAGATAACAATCGAACGTTGGTTTTAATAACTCACGATTATGTTAATTTTAGAGAAGCCGACCAAATTTTTTATTTCGAAAACGGAAAGTTGGTCGAACAAGGAACGCATCAAGAGTTGCTGGCGATGAGGAGAGGCTACGCCACAAGGTACAACAAAGAATTGGAGCAATATTTACAAGACTGTCGCGCGTTCGAGGATCTTTTAAAAGAGAAAATAAATTAATTGGGGCTTTAATTTTTCCTTTCTATCCAGACAAGCTAAAACTATGCTATGGCCCCAACTGGACTTGAACCAGTGACCAACCGGTTATGAGCCGGCTGCTCTAACCAACTGAGCTATAGGGCCTTATATATATTTGGTTTAAACGTAGCCAGATCTGATAAAATATAGCTTTAAACACTATTTTGCAAATTATCAAGGCTCAAAATAGCAAAATTGACCGATAAGTATTCTTATATGTCAATTTTTTATTTATCTTTAGTTATTTCAACTACTTAGCTAGATATTTAAAATCTCCCTAATCTTACCCCTTAAAAAGAGCAAAATTCCCATTTATCACAGGAGCACTGCCAAGCACTAATGCGGCAAAGTTCCCAATAAAGGTTCTGCCGTCATCAGAAAACTGTCCATCAAAAGTTACCTCAGCTCCAGTAGGCAAAAGGTTGTTACTCAGATTCCGCCCCCTAATCGAAATAACTTTATCCGAGGTAATCGAAACATCCAAATCCCCAAGCGCGGTGCCAGTTGCTTTGATGTTGTTTAATGGAAAAATTTTTGGCAAACCATTAACTTCTCTAATGTCAAAATCAAACACAACCTGACCAGTAGGAACAAAATTTAACAGATCGCCAGTAAATCCCAACTCGATTCTTATTTTTTGTCCGGAACGTGATATAACAACTATCATCTCTCCTGATAACAACTGGTTGAAGGCTACCCCTTGATAACTGCCAGCAAAAGATCCATTAACCCTTCTAAAAAAAGCCCTGACTGCTTCAAGTTGTCCACGGGCGCAACGCGGTACTAATGGAATAGCTCCACGAATCAAATTTAGACGAGCTGTGAGCGTTCGAATTCTCTGTTGGCTCGGTTTTGCTTTCCGTTTTTCCGTACGCAATACCGTAGTCACATTAGCTTGAGCGCGCCGCAAATGAAAATTGACAGCCTCTGCCGTGACTAAACGTCCGCCAGCGTTATAAAGTTTTTTCGCTCTGCAAGTTATTCCTTCGGCTAATCTCTCAGTAGCAAAACCAGCCGGAAGCATAGAAATTAAAACTCCAATAATAGCAATAGAAATAAATAGATATTTTTTTGGCATTGCTAACTTTAAAAATAAAATATGTTGTAAATATATTTTATATAAAGTATTGAAGAGATCTTGCTAATAAGCAAGGGACAAAATCGGCGTTCCATTTATCGACGATGATTTTGCTTTATCTTGAAAGTAAAAGAACCGCGTTGCAAGCTAGATCGATCATAATCAGATCGCGCATCCCAAGCTTAAAACGCCTCCTGTCATCTTCTGAGCGTCCAGCAACTATTCGGAGCCAACATAACTCCTCTCCGGTTAACTTGCCGTCTTTTCCTTTTGGCCGATCTCGATAGAGTTTAATCAAAAGATCGGAACCATCCTCATCCTCTAGTATAATATTTTCATCTAGCGCTTCAACTCCATATAAAAAAGCACGCGCCGTCGCCCAAAGCGAACCGATGGCTTCAATTGGCAACCGTATATCAAAGTCAATCGAACTTGCCTCAGATTGCTCGCTATTAGCCGAGAGCGAACTGTTAGTTTTGCAAAGCAAGCGCAAACCGCTTGCTTCGGGCACTAGTTCTAGCTTGGCAAAACCTTTATCTAAAATAAAGTTAAATTTTCCTTCCACCATTTTGCATAAATTAAATTATATACCTATTATTTATTATTATTATTTTTACTCCATTTCATCAGAACTATCTTTGATTGGCCCAGTTGCTTTATATTTTTTAACGCTCCTAGCAAAGCGTCCGCGCATTGGTAAGGCACGCAGGCGAAAAGGTTTGTCTGACTCAGCGTCTGTTTTTTCTAAAGCGCTTTCCGTATTAGTTTGTTGCTGACTAGCAATCGTTACGGTTGAATCATCTACAACACCTTTTAAAGAATCTGTTTCGATCTGTTCATTAACATTTTCATTCTGCTCTTGTCGCAAAATCTGCTCATCAACCCAATCTGCTAAACCTACTTGATCATTAATAATCTGATCTAATTCTATTAGATGCTCGCGGCCATCCCAATTTTCTGGCAATTCAGCGTTAAACCAGAGCGCCCTGCCCTTGACAATTCTGCCATCGCCAAGATCAAACCAAGCTAGCCCTTTCTCTGATGACATTTCATGTTTTAACTCTTCAGAGCTAACTAAATCAGCTTCAGTTTCAGAAAGATTTAAACTTTGAGATTGAGAATCGGAAGTGCGAGATCCTCCAAAGCTGGAAGCGCTGACACCAGTAGAAACCCCACTACCAATAGTTCTTTTAAAAGAGGTAATCTTGCCGATCCACTCTTGCATTTCGTAAGCCGTACGGTTATCCCCTAATCGCATCATGACTTTTAAATTAACATTTGCCATGACTCTTTCATAGAAAGCTTGACTCAGTCCTATCGATTGATCCATCAAACCACCGGTTGATTGGGCGCCAAAAATTAAGGCAAATCGCCCCTTGCGAGCGAGTTCAAATAGATTTGCCCAAGTTGGACCGAAAGTCGAAGCGCCTTCATCAATCACAACTAAGTGAGGATCTTCCAAAGTATGCATGCGAGAAGATGTTATTTCTCCGATTGAAACCTCCAAATCTTCCCGAAAAACTTTGACCATGCGGGCGGCAGATTCAGCTTCTTCAAGGCGTGGTAGCATAAAATAAATTATTTTGCCTCTTAAAATTGCGTCGGTCAAAGTTAGATCGGTGTGGTTGGCGCAGAAAATTTCTCCCATGGCCGAACCGGAAATTGCGTGGAGTTCAGAGGCAATGCCGCGCAAGTTGTCGGTGATTCTGGCGGTATCTAAACTCCCTTTTGGAGTGCGATAACTTGCCGCCAAATGACCCAGTTCAACCAAAGCTTGACGTGCTCCGATCTTATTGAGCATCGATTTCAACTGAGGATACGCCAAATTGAAGGCGCCGAGAGCGGCCGCCACGTCGCGCATTGACCAAGCCAAGCCGAAACTCTCAAAAGCGCGCACTATTCTGTAAACGGAATCGGCGGCAAGCCGATCGTAATGTTTCGCTGTGCTTTGATCAGAGGTGGGCGGCAACCCGGCACGAAGAACTTTGCGCGCCTTGACATCGGCTCTTTGACTGGTTAATAAAAAATTGTATGAATGAATTGGATCAAAAGGATCAATTACTATTAAATCTTCAATTCGTCCCGTTATTAAAGCCATTAGTATTATGTGAGCCAATGTTCCTGAATCGCGCTTGGCATCAATAAAAGTTAGACCGCTTGCCCTACCCCGCGCCATCTGTTGAAAAATTAACGATTCAAGCCAGAGAGTTTTACCAACGCCGGTTTTTGCAAACACACATCCGTGGCCGCAAATTTCATCGTCATCCACAAAAAGAGGCTCGCCGCTTTCCACTCCAAAACCAACTAGATATTTGTCGATTATTTTTTTCCCGCGAGATCTAGCATCATCTAAAGCTTTTGCGAAAGCGTCGCGCTGAGGAGGCATGCCAACAACCATTCTACCTTTGCGCCGCGCGCTTTCAGCCGCACGCTCCCTCTCTAGAGCGGCTGTTTTGCCATAACGGAAACAGGCGCTTGCTAAAAAAACGCTTGGTAAAAGAGTGAGTATGGCGAAAAATTCGGGTGCGGCTAAGGCGCTCAAAGGGGTTGCTCCGAACAAAATCGCCGCTAATGATCCCGAAATGCCTAGGTTCGTTAATTTTTTCGTTTGTTCAATTTTATTTAATTCGGAATCGGCGCTTTGATATTTACGGGCCATCGTTTGAATCCCCTTTTTTAACTATTTTTAATGCAATCGGCGATTTAATATTATTAATTTCAGGGTGAGAAATTTGGCTGTTGTTAGCTTGCTTGTTTTGCTCAATCTGAGTAATTGAGTCGATTAGCATGAATTTTGTTAGCCAGTTGGTTCCAAATTTTTCATCAAGGTAGGCGGTGCGCAATGCAACCATGCCAGCAGCGCTGACTTTATTGCCAGTACCAGCTAACTTAATCTCTATTTTGTGTAATCCGCTTTCGGAGGAGGCGCTCTCCCCTACTCTGCTTGCAAGCCAACCGCGTGAATTTAAGACAACTCTAAAGGCAGACCAAAACTCAATCAACTCTTTTGATAATTTGTGCGTTGATTGTAGATTGTTAATCTCCTCCTCATCAAAAGGGCGAAAAATTCTCTTTTCGCTTGCTAATGGAGATTCAGATGGATCCGCAAGTTGCATGCTCAATAAACGGTGTTCTTTATAAACTTCATTGACAAGTCGCTGGATGTTGGTAAATTGTCTCTGAGTCATTGCTTTGCGGGCTAGAGCGGCCACAATTTCAAGTGGTAGAAGCAATAGTCCATTATTAGTTGCGTAGCTTGACGCAAAAATTTGTTGATTATTCCCTATAATTCCGGTAGCGAAAGTTTCAAACCAAACATGCTCAGCCTCGCGGCTGTAGGCGAAAAGTTCGGCTTCATTGAGAGTTTTTCTTAAATTGTATGGTTGCGCCAAGATAATTTCTCCCCACTGCCTTAGCGCCAAAGTTTTTTCATCGATGACGCGAGGGAGTTTGTTGGGAGCAAAAATACTGTGCCGCGATGAATAGATTAAAGCGCGCCGTAAGCGATTACGGGTTTCAGAATCGTAATCTGTTTGCAAGCTTTGAACAGAATTTAAAAGCGCTCGAGCTGAAAGCTCTGGAAAGCTTGACTTGCTCCAATTTGCTCCGATTTTATTAAATGACAAAATTTTTCCACCGGCATGAGCCAATAATAAAGTGGCGATCTCCTGAGCCGAAATCTCTTGCATGGCTTCGCGTAGCTTTCGAGTTAAGGAATTACATAAAGCGTCTTCAAGTATTTGAGCGAATTTTGAACAACTCATTCTCTCTTCTAATAAATTTGCTGATACGATAGAAGTTGTTCTTTCTGCTTGACCAGCTTGAATCGGTAAATCCGTTTGAGATAAGGGAACTTGGCGATCTAGTATTTTACGCCAAGCAGTCAATCCAGCGGTAAGAATGATTTCACTATTCGTCTCCAAATTATGTGGCTCAATAAACTCCTCTAATAAACTGCGTTCAATCTCTGGAGCGATATAAGCCGGATAATTTTTATACGCCAAAATATTTCTAGCTATTGTAATATTACTTTGATTTTCGGCATTTGTCGCTTTAAGTATTCTAGAAATAGCCGAGCGCTCGTATTCAGCTTTACTGGAAGTTTGAAGAGAAACAAGCGCTGAAACTTCTATTAGCGCTTCTCCTTTGGCATTAATGCCTCCTGTTAAGCCAGAAAAAAATAACCTTCCGTTTGAGAGTAGTCCTAATGGATCTGATCCTTGATAAGTCTTAAGCCTATAAAAACCGGCGAACCATGATGTCAATAAAATAATTAAGATAAATCTTAAGGCTATTAACAAGATCGGAAAAATGCGCATTTCAGCGATCAACAACCATAATAATCCCCGATCAATCGAATTGAGACCAACAGCGGTCGCGTTTTGTTGGTAGGCGAAGTTTAGTATTTGACCACTGAACCATTCAAATATTTTACGCTCAAAAGGAAAACCGTAACGCTTCAAAAAATCATCGCCTCGTTTAATGACAAAGCGCATTTCGGCGCTCCAACCAGCAGGGATACTTTTACTCCACTCAATCGCTCGCTCCTTGTCTAGCGTGCGGCGAGCGCTTACTAGAGGATAAGTTGAAATTACTCCAAGTAAAATTAGGGTAATCGCAAAAATTTTGTTGATTTTTGCAAATAACAAACCTTTTTGCGGAACAAGGGTTTTGCCCTCTATGATTGGGGGAGCAGATTGGCTGACTGCATTAGGATTATTTTGAGCCAAAGAAAAACTTTTAAAAAACCTAGAATAGATCTAAATTTATAAGATATGTAAGATTTAGACTACTCTGAAAAAAAAACCAAGAAAAAACCTTATTAAATAATAATAACAATATCTTTTAAAAAAATCAAGTAAAATCGAAATCTACTCTGGTAAAATTAGAGGAGATCTTAGAATTCTAAACGATCAAGATGAAAAGCGATATCAAAGAGAACATTATAGTTAAGGGATCGGTCAGTAGAATTACTTTTCATAACCCACAGAATGGTTACGTGGTTTTACAAGTGGCGGCTGAACCAACAGAAGCTATCACAACAGTTGTTGGTAATTGGGCTAGTCCGAAGATCGGCGCTCAGATTTATGCTAATGGCAAACAGAAGCATCATCCTAAATTTGGACTTCAGCTTGAGGCAGTTAGCATTACAGAAGTTGCGCCAAGTTCAACAGAAGGTGTCATCAAATTTTTAGGAAGTGGTTTTATAAAGGGTATTGGGCCGGCGACAGCTGAAAAAATCGTCGCCAAATTTGGCGCACGAAGCGTTGAAATAGCTAGATTAGAACCAGCTAAAATAGCCGCCATACCCGGAGTTGGTAAAGCCCGCGCCAAAGCATTGAGCGAATCGTTAAACGCCGATCAACAACGCCAAACCATATTTCAGTTTCTGAGTGAAAAGGGAATTTCATTGCTATTGGCTGATAAGATTATTAAACGATTTGGCAATCAGACGATTGAAATAGTCAGTAAAGATCCTTATCTTTTGGCCCGCCATATTAGCGGTATAGGGTTTCAAATTGCTGATGAAATTGCGCGCGGCGTTGGCATTTCTTTGGACGCTCCGGTTCGTTTAAAGGCGGGTATTTGTTACGCGCTTGAACAAGCGCTCGATGATGGTCATTGTTTTTTAGGCAAAGATCAGTTACTGCGAAAAGCCCAAAATATTTTAAGATTAGAAAGCGATTCATCGTGCCTAGAAGAACTGCTGGCTGTTTTGGGAAAAGAAGGCGCTATTGTTATCGATCAAGCTCGTTATTATTTGCCGCAGATATACAGAGCGGAAAAATCCCTAGCTGAACTGATAGAAGTTAAAGTTAATCATCTCAAAGAAAATAAAATTTCGAATGCTGTTATTGATCAATCAATTAAGATAGCGGCTCGAGAACTTAAAATTTCTTTTTCTCAGGAGCAGATTGAGGCAGTCCAAACTGCCGCCGCAGAAAATCTTTTGATTATTACTGGAGGTCCCGGTTGTGGTAAAACAACGATCATCCGAGCAATTTGTGAACTTTTCAAACGAGCTGATAAGAAGTTGTTGTTGGCGGCTCCTACTGGAAGAGCCGCTCAACGCATGAGTCAAGTTTGTGAACAAAGCGCTTCAACCATTCACCGCTTATTGCGCTATGATCCTTTTAGGGGTTCTTTTATTCATAATATCAGCAATCCCTTGGAGGCTGACTGCATTATAGTTGACGAGTCGTCGATGATTGATCTTATGCTGGCGCGCGACTTGTTCGCTGCTACTGCGCGCGATTGTTTGCTTGTTTTGGTTGGCGATAAAGATCAACTGCCTTCCGTCGGTCCGGGCAGAGTATTCGCTGATTTGATTGCGACCGGAAAAATCAAAGTAGTTTCTCTAAAAAAACTTTTTCGCAGATCAGAAGAATCAAGAATTAATTCAGTTGCGCACTCAATAAACGCTGGCGAGATTCCTTATATTCCACAACCAGATGGAGAAACAAAAAGTGACGCTTATTTTTTGCCGCGCTCCGAAGCGGTTGACGCCGCTGAGCTAATTGAAAAATTAGTAGCCGATCAAATACCGAAAAAATTTAACTTTAAGCCGCGAGAGATAACTGTATTAACACCCGGTAATCGGGGTATTGTGGGAACTGTTGAGCTTAACAAAAGATTGCAAGCTCGCTTAAATCCCGCAAAAGGAGATGATTTCGAGCTTGCGATTGGCGAAACTGGAAATGTTTTTCGCCTAGGAGATCGCGTCTGCCAGAGAACTAACAATTATAATATTGATGAGTATGGGGTTTTTAATGGAGATCTGGGAGAAGTTGTCGAGCTTAGCCGTGAGCAAAGAGCTTTAACAGTTGAGCTTTGGGATGGTAGATTGATTCGTTATGAGGCAAAAGATATTAACCAGCTTTCTTTGGCCTATGCCGTAACGGTACACCGTTCACAAGGTTCCGAAATCCCCTGCGTTGTCCTAGTTTTAGATGAATCCCATTATACCTTGCTTGAAAGACAACTTATTTACACGGGAGTCACTCGGGCCAAAAAGCTTCTGATAGTGGTTGGTTCGAAACGAGCTTTGGCTCTATCGGCTCGCCGAACTAACGCCGCTAAAAGACAGACAACTTTAGTTGAAATGATAATGCTTATGGAGAAGTAAAATAGATTGAAACAGATTAAAAAAGAGAAATACTTATTTTTTGAAGTTGCGCACCTGATTTTTCAATTTGATTTATTTGAGTCCGGCAAAAATTTTGAATTTTGTGGTTTCGAAAAATTCCGCCGCTATCTCCTCAAATTCCTCTAAATTTGGCGGAGGAGAATAATCAATAAATAAATTGTAAGACAGCAGTCCAAACCCCTCGATTTGATCCTGAATAATTACCCTTTCAAAATAAATCTCAACTAAACTCTTTTGATTTATACCAATGATAGATAGCGATCGCTTTAATTTTTTCTCTTTTGTCTCTTGTGATAAAAAGAGGGTTGTTTGTTTGGCGGCAAAAACTTGCTCAGCTATTTTCAGTAAAATATCATCAGAAAAATTTTGACACTTTATTTTTTCGCTGTAGGTTTTAAGAGAGTCGCGTAAAGCGCCAACTGACGTTAGTTCTTCACCAAACCACTCCTGCGAGCGGCAAAAAGCTGAAAAAAATCTCTGTAATTCTAGATTGTTATTTTCGTTGGCGTTTATCAAATCAGTCAAAGATGTGTTAAAAATGGGCTTGCGATGACTTCGGCGCGTGGGCGTTGAAGAATGGTTGTTATTGTTTTGTACATTCAGAGATTTCTCAAAATTTAATGCTACTGATTCTAATTTGGCTGGTTTGGCGGTATTTATGTTATATGCGCCTAAACTAAAGACTTTCTGCCAACCACTAAGATCTTGATTGTTGGACTTTTTGAAAACTTCGAGAGTAGCCAATATTATATCAGCCGTGGATAATTTGGGAGTTGAGTTTTTTTCTCCTAAATAGCAAAAAAGCATTTTTTTGGCTCTTGTTATGGCGACGTACAGTAGGCAGAGCCCCCCTAATAAGTCATTTTCTTTGTTGTGTTTCCAGAGAGCTTCAAGCGCCGGATAGCGAGCACGTAAAGGTTTTATTGGGTAAGGGATGATAAGTTTTGCCGGCGCCAGCGCGTCATCCCTTAGCTCAAGGGGCGCTAAAGTTTCTTTGATTAGTAATTCATCTAATTCGAGCAGAAAAACACAATCAAATTCTAAGCCTTTTGATTGGTGAATGGTCATAACCCGAATTTGAGCGTTTCCTCCGAGATCGCCTCTAAAACCTCTAATTTTATCAACGAACTCGCTCAGTGATTCGCCTAACGATTCAGATCGAGCGGCTAATGAAACAAACTTTTCAACTCTTAATTTTTCGTTTTCGGTGAGATTTTTAGCTAATATTAAAGCTAGCTTAGCCGCAACGGAGGCGTATCCGTGTTTTGCGATTTCAATTCGCATTTTTTTTGAAGAAACGCCACTTTCACCAAACCACTCTTTAAGCGGAGAAATTTCCAGCATAAAAAGAGTTTCGTTATCTTCGGGCACGAACCCTAAAGATAACCCGCGTAAAATGAGATCGATAACTTGTGAGCGAGCTAGGCCTCCCCTGCTTTCATCTGAGTACAGGCCGCCTAAACTAACCTCATCGAGAGCTTGGCAAGCTTTTTCAATGCCATCATTTTTTCTGGTAAGTATGGCTATTGTGCCTGTAAAGCCCGCAAAAATTAGAGATCTGACTTTTTTTGCGGCTTCAAGATATTGATCTGCTTCTTCTATTCCTAAATCTTCTTGATTTTCAGTCTCTTCTGATTGATCATGTTTTTCTTTATCAGGTTTTAGCGGATAAAATAAATTTAGCTCAACATATCCATCAATTTGAGTGGCGTGCGAAACGTGAGTAGAGAAATTATCTCTCCAAAACCGCAAAGTTTTTTCGTAGTTTGCTAGTTGGGCGCAATTTTCTAAATTAGTAAAAGTTATGTTTAATAGATTTAATATTTGCGGAGCGCACCTGTAAGTAACGTTTTTTGAGATTACTTTGATCTGCGGATAGACTTTCTCTAAATGATCAAAAATTTGCGCCACCCCTCCGCGCCATCCGTAGATTGCTTGCTTGGCATCGCCGACGCAGAAAAAACTCTTTTGATGATCCGCTTTAGCCAAAACCTCGCTGACTAATGGTTCTAATAAGCGCCATTCCGCCAAGGAGGTATCTTGAAATTCGTCGAATAAAAGATGATTAATTTTTGAATCTAAGTTAAAATAAAGAACCGACAACCTGTCGGTTATCGCGCGTGCAGCCAAAAAATCTTTCAGCTCGCTAAAGGTAAATTTTGGGCTCTGCTTTTTGGTTTCGATCCTGCGTTTAGCGTATTCCGCCAGAAAAAAATCCAAAGAGGCGTTTCGTTGGATCAGATCATTTAATAGTTTAGCGGCAGCGTAATCAATTAGTTCAAGGTATAGATCTCGAATGTTTAAAGGTATTTCGCGTCCGCAATAGCTAACTTCATTTTGCAGTAACTTTGCGGCTATGCCCCCCTTTAGAAAGGCGGCGTGCTTATTTTGCAGGAGTAGATCGTAATCCTTCGTGAAAGTATCGCTCCAGCGCTTAAGAGGTTTACCCTCTTTAGAAGTTGGAGCTTGTAAGGTTGATAATTTGTTAAAATCAATTTTAGATGGAACAGAGAGCAATTGGCGCAATAACCCCTCTCCAGCTTTAAAACTATCTTTGCTTGCTCTTAAAAATTGCTCTAGCATCTCAATAATCCCCTTTTCTGCTCTGCTAAAGGCTCGTGTCGAGATGTTATTGGGAGAGAGCATCTGAATAAGTTGGTATAATTTCTCCTCTTTAAAACTACTAAAAATTTCTTCCAGAGTTTCTTTGCGGGAGCGTTCGCTTTCGGCGTTATCGAGAATAGTTACTGATAGCGGTAGTCCAAAATCAAAAGCTAATAGATCGGTAATTTTTAAGAAAAAGCTATCAAAGGTAAGAATTTGGGCGGATTGTCTTGAGCGTAAAAATCTTCGCAAGGCTCCCTCTATATGTTCTTTTGGCGGCTGATAACCGAGAACATTTTGACAACTTTCCGGATTAATACTCCAACTTGCAAGCAGCTGAATAATTCTTTCGGAGATTTCGGCGGCGGCTTTGCGGGTAAAAGTAGTGGCTAGAATCTGCTCCGGCAAGTGGCCACTTAGTAGTAGTTGTATATAACGAGTGGCCAGATCAAATGTTTTCCCTGATCCGGCGCTTGAACGGATAATTAGAGCTGGTTCAAAATCTGAGTTAGTTTGAATATCCATCGATGTTACTTGAATTTATCCAAGAATATTGACTGAAATGTGAAAGAGATTGATTTGGCGGCCAGAAAACATTGGCATAAATAAGCTGGGCGACGCGCTTTGCTTCTTCTAAAGCCGATTCCAATTCTTCAACACTCCATTTACAGAGAGAGAGCGCGGTTTCAATCTGCTCGTTTTTTAAACGCAGATTACCCGATGAAGTTGCCATGTTAGGATATAGCTTTTGAGCCGCAATCTCATACAATGGTAGCTGTAAATTAACCCAACCATCTCTTTTTTTATGAGTTGCTCTGGCGCTAGCGGCGGTTTGCGAACTTTTATAGTCAATAATCGAGATCTCTTTAGTTGCTTGATTTAAATCAATTCTATCTATGCGACCACTTAACAAAATTTCGCGATTATTAGGAAGTTTTATATTTAACTCAATTTCATGTTCAACCGCGGCAATTTGCCAGCCGTCAGCGATTCTAATAGCTTGCCACTGAGCAAACATTTTAAAAATCTCGTAAAATTGAAGCTTCTGAATCCGGAGGGCCGATTTAGAGATCTTTGAGTAACGTTCCTCAAAAAGTTTATTGCAACTTTCAACTAAAAAGTGATTGATAATCTCGGCTCGTTGTTCGTGAGCTATATTTGATTCGCCGAACCCTTTAAGGATAGCGTGTAGAATCTCCCCAACTTGGGCTGGATCCAATTCGTCCGTGAAAGTTTCATAAGGTTTGATGTTTAATAAATGTTTTAAATAAAACCTATACGGACATTGCAAATAATCGGTCAAAGCGGTTATAGGCAAAGAATTTTTATCCCAAATTTTTATTGTTTTAGGCAAGCTAAGCAAAGATTTGTTGCATTTGATGCTTTTTTTTGTTGCTTTTTCTCTTTGAATGGTTGGAAGTTTGCCATAGGCGGCGACTTTCAGAGGTAAATTTTGATCAGTTTGGTCGTATATGAAAATTGCGGGAGAAAGAGGCTCTCCTTCGATTCCGCGAGCTGGAATCAATATTTTTTGCACTCTTTTACTTAAAACGAGTGATGTTACTAGATAGCGATCGCGCAGGTAAAGCCGTCTGTTGCAACTTAGACCGAGTTTAGCCCTTAGCGTGTCGGATAAAAATGGATCTGCGCGCTTTGTGGCGGGAACATACTCTTCGCAGAAGTTGAGTAAAAAAACAGCTGGGGTGTCGTTGAGTTGAGTTTCGAGCAATCCGGCAATTTCCACTGCGCCATCTTGTTCTGATTCTGATTCTTGCATCAAATAAAGTTCTCGGTTGATGATCTGACAATATTCCACACTCTTTATTTGTAATTGTTGAGTGCTTAAGTTTAAAAGGTATTTGGTTAGAGGATGTTGTGGTAGTACTTCAGATTCGCTCGCTGGAGCGTAGTTATTAATAATTCCTAATAGCCTGAGACTCCATTCGGCAATTGATTTTTGAGAGTTATTATCTTTGATATAAAAAATAATTTCTTTGATAAGATTTATAATGCCGGCTAGTTGCGAATCTTCATCGTCAAAATTTACCCTATCAGCGACTCGTTGTTTTCGAAATTTGTTTAGGTTACGCAGTATTGTTTCTTGAGGTTGGTTTAATTTTTTCTCCAAATAATACAGCATCCAAGGGTGTGATATAAATTTTGAAAAATCTTCAAACTTTTCACTTAGCCCAAGGAGTCCTTTCACAAAAGCTCCGTAATGTCCAATAAAAGCTCTTGACCCTCCGGCGGCGCGTGCCGGCATTTCGTTTAGCGCAAGCCGTAAAAATAGTTCTCGATGATTTTCCGGATTTAAATCTATTAAGAGTGGCGGAGATTGTTTGTTTAGAGAATGATTTAAGTATTCAGCTAAAAAACGGTTCTGCGAAGAGACATCTTCAAATTTTAAAATTAAATCCTCTTTGATCTCGACTTTTAAAATTTCTTCGATTTGCGGCGAATGGTAATTTAGAGCTCCTGATTGATCGAACGCCTCCGACCATTCTGCGGGGGCTGAGATAAGAATTGTTTTTTGAGCTTCGGTTTTATTTAAAATCTCTTTATGGCAGTCGCTTAAATCAACTAATCCGACAAGATATATTTTAGAGAAAAGAAGTTTAATTTTGCCGCCAGTTCTAACAAGTTCCAGCATTTTAACATAGCGATTCTGCTCTGTTAGGTCGGATAATTTCGCCAAATAGCTCTCCTCTAGCTTCGCCAAGGCGCTCCATCTTTCCTCTCTCCAATTACCTTTGATCGCATTGGCGATGTCGCGGAAATAAAAACCGGCGGCGGCAGTTTCAGCTTGCAAGTTGTTAAGGCTTTCGGCAAAAGATCTCCAAAACTCTTCACTTAAATACTCTTCTCCGATCTCAAAAGTTTGCGCGAGTTGTTGGCGGCTGCTTGTTAGAATATCTTCCCAGATTTTTATTTGTTCATGCTCGCTAAGCCAATTATAATCTGGCAAACAAACGTCAATTAACTGGCCGATAGTTATAAACCGCGGAGATAAGGCGCAACGTTTATTGTTTTTTTGAAGGTGATTTTCGAGTAAATACTCTTTGAGCCTTCTTATTGATCTGCTAGTTGGCAAAATGAGCAGAAGTTTCGAAAGATCAACTCCGTTTGCTTGATCTTCCAACATTACCTCCGCCGCCGCTTCGTAAATATTTTTTTCTGGTGAAGTAAATATTTTTTTAACTGCTTGATCCGGCATATTGGGCTTTTGAGAACTTGGCAAGTTTAACTTCCATTATTGCTGGCTCTTGTTTGGCGTTCAATAAGCATGATTTCTGGCAGTTCATTTTCGCTGGAAACGCCGAGATCATTGAATTTGCGAGCGGATGATAATACCCGATTTTCAAAAGAACCAACCGCTTCATTAAAAGCGCCAACGGCTTGATCAAGATTTCTTCCAACTTTACTAATATGTTCTGAAAACTTTGTTAGCCGTCCCAAGAGCTCTTTGCCGTAGGTCGCTACCAGTTTAGCATTAGCAGTTAACTTTTCTTGTTTCCAACCGTAAGCAATTGCCCGCAACAGCCCAATCAGCGATGTCGGCGTCGCGCAAAGAACTTTATTGGTTGCTCCAATATGAATTAAATTCGGTTCAAATTCCAAAGCTGATGAATAAATTGGTTCGCCCGGAATAAACATAATGACAAAATCGAAAGTATCTCCTAATTGAGATGCGTAGTCTTTATCGCTGAGTTTATAAAGGTGTTCTTTAAAACGCTTGGCGTGTTCTGATAGTTTAAGTTTTTGTTTTTCTGCGCTATCAGCAGAAAGCGCTTCCAGATACGCGTTCAGGGGAACTTTGGCATCGATCACGACTTTTTTTCCTGTAGGCATATTAACAATTATATCCGGACGCAACCTCTCGCTTGCCTCGTTCACTAGCGATTCTTGTTCGACAAAATCACAGTGTTCAATCATGCCCGCAAGTTGGATTATGTTACGCAGTTGCATTTCACCCCATTGGCCGCGAGCGGTTGGCGATTTAAGAACGCCGGCAAGTTGTCTAGTTTCAAGTCGCATTTGTTCTTGCAGAGAACCTAAAACAGCGATTTGTTCTCGCAAAGCGCTCTGGGCGCTTACACGCTCTTTTTCCACTTCTGTGATTTTTGATTCAAATTTTAGTAACGCTTCGCCGACTGGCTTAATTAAGGAGAGAATTTGATGCTCTTTTTTTTCAAGATCTTCTTTTGATAGTTCTCGAAACTGAGAGAAAAAACTCTCCGCTTGTTTAAAAAACTCTTCTGAGTTTTTAGATAATGATTCCGAGCTAAGAGCTTTAAAGGCATTTAAAAAATGCTCTTTTAAGCCGTTAAATTCTTCAAATCGTTTCGAAGCTTGTAGGCGCTCTTCCTCCAGTTGAGCTCCAAGGGCGGCGCTCTCTTTTATTAAATTTTCATTTTTTAAATTAAGTTGTTGATTAAGAGTTTCAAGCTGTGTAGCGCGCTCTTCTAGGTTTTTACTCTTCTCAGTAATGGTCGCAAGTTCTCTTTCGAGATCGAAACGTAAACCGCGAGCTCGTATAATAGCAATCAGATAACCTAAAAACCCTGTTACAAGAGAACCCGCCGCCAACTGAATAAGGAAAGAATGTTGCATAAATTTAAGGCGATTTTAAAGAAATAAAACTTCCAACAGAAGAACTCCAAGCCGCTCGCTGTTCCTCCGTCAATCGGTGTTGGGCTGAAAGAGAGATTATTCTTCTTAAGTATAAATGTAATGGATGTTCCCAAGTAAAACCTATGCCACCATGAAGTTGTATCCCTTTTTCAATGACAGAGCGGGCGTTTTCTTGGGCGTAAATTAAGGCGCTATAAGCCGCTAGTTCTAGCTGTGGGGGATCGTTATCAGCGCTCCAAGCGGCAAAATCAACTAACGCCCGCAAACTTTCAGAAATAAGATAAATATCCGCTAGTTTTTGGCTAACAGCCTGAAAGCTTCCAATTGCCGAACCGAACTGCTCTCGAGTTTTGGCGTACTCAACTGAAAGTTCGACTCCTTTAGCCAGACAGCCAGCGATTTCAGCCGCCTTAATTAGGTAAAAAAGAGCTCGCAATTGAGAAGCCGTTTTTTGATCAATCACCCTACAGCCCCAACAAGCAGCCTTTAATTTATAAAATGGCAGAGTTATATCAACTGTTTCAATTGGTTTGGTTTCTATGTTGTCGAGAGTGATTAAAAAAACCTCTTTTGCCGCCAAAGCTATCAACCACTTTAAATTTGGCGCGGCGGCTACTAAGTCCGATTCAAAAACAGTTGTTGTTTGATCGAGAGCGGTTTTTATAAAGTCAGCTTCGATAAATACCCCTCTGCCTTGATAATCAGAGTCACCTGCTAAATTTAACAATCTTTCAACTGATAATTTTGCCAACAAAACGTTACTGAAATGTTCCGGCAGCAGCTGGTAACCATGTTCAAACGAGATCAGAGCAAGTTCGCAAATTTGCCCCTCCCCATCTCCGGCGAAAAATCTTTCTAATTCAAGTTCTTGAATTTTGCTCCAATGCGATTCTTGAGTTTCTTTTGGTTTGTGCGGCGGATTTTTTAGAAGATCGCCGTAAGAGAAATTACTTTGACAAAAATCACGCACAGTATCACGCATGATTAGCTGATCTTCTCTAAAAATTCGGTTCATAATATTCCTAGCAACCCTTTGAGTTCATCATTTGCTTGCCAAGGAGGATCAAAGGTAATCTTGACGTTGACTGATTTGACACCGGACAATGCTCCTACCTTCTCTTTAATTTCGCTAACTAAGCTTGGCCCAGCCGGACAACTTGGAGAGGTAAAGGTCATAGTAATTTCTACTACATTGTTTTGCTCGTCGATCTCAATCTCGTAAATTAACCCTAAAAACCAGATGTCAAGCAGTAGGTCTGGGTCTTCGATTGTTTTAAGAATGTCAATGATCTGCTCTCTGTTTGGCATAAGGCTAAGTTAACACAAACATCAAAAAATAACAGCTTTTTTCGGGATTTTTAGGATCGTCTTTTGCTATCTAAAAAGATCTTGGCTTTCAATAAACACGCGACCGAACAAGATTCACTAATCTGATCTTTAAAGACTAAATCAATAGCCTCGTCAAAATGAATCCATTTAATTTGGATATCCTCGGTCTCTTCAAAAGCTGGTTTGCCAACTTTTAAACTACGAGCCAGAAAAAGATGGGCAGTATCGTTTGTTGCTCCATTGCTGTTGTCAATTGTGCCAAGAGGTTCCCAAATCTCAGCGCTAATACCGGTTTCTTCCAGTAATTCGCGTTTGGCGTTTTCTAAGATAGATCCTATAGTTTTTTCCGACGAGCCTCCGGGGATCTCCCAAGAAAACTTATTTTGGGTGTACCGCCATTGGCCGACTAAACAAACTTTCCAACTTTCGTCTAAGGCGACAATCGCGACCGCGGGAGGAATTTCTAAAACCGAATAAATACCCGGAGCGCCTTTTGGTTGTATAACCTGATCTTCACGTAGTTTAATCCAGCGGTTCTGATAAATTACCTTACTTGATAATGTTTGCCATGGATTTTTGATAGACATTAGCGATTGTTAATTTAAAGTAAAACTTTTTCTTTTTAAGAGAGAAACAGGATATTTAGAGAAAATAACCTGAAGCAGATAAGTTATCAAGGTTAATCCTAAAATAAATTTTTCAAGAGATCTTCTCTCTAAACTTTCAACTTGATTTGAGTGAGCTAGCAACTCGAGATTTGGATTGATTTTACCTCCACTGAAAGCCGCAATCTTTTCAAGGAGCTCTAAATTGATTGGTTCGTTTGGATCTTCTAGAAAATTTTCAGGTGGCAGGTAAAAAGATATTTTTTCAGGTTTACTCCCGGCAGTTTGTATTGTGAGTTCATATTTGCCAGCTTCAGCCGCAACCGTTTCAGCCGAAAATTTTCCTATTGGCGCAGATCTTTTAAAGTCAATTTTTTGTTTACCGCCATTAGGCAGTAGTAACATGGCATTTTCTAGGTTACTTTCTTGAAAAGTAGTTAGGTCAAGCAAAAGGCGATCGCCGCTTAAATTATGAGCAAACAAAAAATTATTATTGTCATCTATATTACGCGAATCGCTGTTGATGGTTTCTCCGAATAAAGCCCGTAGGAAAGCTCTAAATTCTCGCCACTCGATCCAATCACCGCTCCAACGTCCGCTTAGATCGGAGGTAAAAGCGGTTACGCCTCCTTCTCCAATCTGCCAACTCGCAAGCAGTGGATAGTCGGTCCCACTTGTCTTATGCCGCAAAATTAGTTCATTTTTAGCTTCTTTGCGAAAAGCGGTTTCGACAAAACCGTTTAAATTCGGATAACGGTTGAAAGGTAGGTTAGCGGAGGCGCCGTTTCTCACTTCGGCGGTCAGATCGTCTGTTGTCGCTTTTTCGTTCGAGATCACTTTAACATCGCTGATAAAGATTCTTGGCAAATTTGCAGGATCGCGGGCGAAATAGTGTTGCCCTCCTCCAATTTCAGCGAGATCTTTCAAGAACTGATCATCGCCACCACCGCCAACCAAAACGGTCGAGGTAGTTACTCCTTTTGATTTTAAATGTTTTACTAATTCTGAATAAATTGGACCAGCATCGGGTAATTGGCCATCGGTTAATATCAAAATATGCTTTCTGCCTGCTGGAGCGCGTTCCAATGCTCGGCGCGCTTCATCTAAGGCCGGAAACAAGTATGTTCTGCCAGCTGGGAAAAGACGGGCGATGCGATCCGAAGCGTTTTCCCTAACAGAAGCGACCTGCGCTAGTTTAATGATGATAAATGGAGTTGAGTCAAAACCAATCACTCCAAGATAATCGTTGTCTTTTAAGAGGTTAACGACGCTTGAAGCGGCTTCTTTCGCAAAATCAAGCCTATTCCCTTCGCTCATACTGCGAGATTTGTCAATTACTAGCGCCACTGCTACGTTGCTTCGTTTTTCTTTAGCTTTGGGAGGCAGTAATTTTACTGGTAAGAGATCTTCGAAATTGGTATTAATATAGCCGCCCGCTCCATAACTTCTATTGCCACCGATAAAGTATAATTTACCTCCTTGCTTGACAAAGTCTCGTATTTTTAAAGCAAAACCTTGCGGCAATAAATTGTATGGCAGATTATTGATTACCAATAATTTATAATCGCTCAAATTAGCAGGCGTTTCTGAAGGGCGTTTAACGTCGAGTTCAAAAGCAGATTCTTTTAAAACTTGCTCAAGATATTTGCTTTCCTCAGGTTCGTCTCTTAATAGCAATATTTTCTGACGGCGTATTTTTGAAGAATAAGCTTTGTTGATTGAAGGAGAAATTGATTGATTATCTGGGCGAAAAACAACCTCAAATCCCTCCTGTTCTGAATCCGAAATTAAGCCAGACGGCTTGCTGACAACGGAGTCGCTTTTTGCGCTCAAAGTTATTTTTTCTTCTGAAATAACACCGCCATTTTGCGAAATGATTAGAGTGCCGCTTTGGGCCGAATTAGTGGAGTTATTAATAACTAGCGAAAGATCGATTTTTGAATTGCGTTCGGAAAATTGAGGAACGGTTAGAGAAGAAATCTTAACTCGCCCTCGTTGGTTTAAACTTTGTTCAGCTATTAACGGATGAATTTTTAAATTACCGTTTTTAATTTTATGAAGCAAACGATTAAGATCTCCTGTGTTTTGTAAGCCATCACTAATTAGCAAAAGATCTCCACTAGCGTTTTGCAGGGCATAGGCTAGCGCTTTTTCAAGATTGGTTTTGTTTGGCTTAATAGCCGTTAAGTTAGGCTCTTTTAGTGGTTCAAAGTATGGCTTATCTGCTTCGGTGGCAAAGGGAATAACTTTAATTTTACGAAAACCCACTTCGATTACTTGCGAGATCAAGTTATTTCTTTCGGTTGGCGAGAAGCTTTCAGAATAATCAACTAATAAAGTAATTTCTCCCTGTTCAAGTTTCGGCTTTGTAATTTCTGGTTTTGCCAGAACTAATAGGGCGCAAGCGGCTATTAGAAGTCGTCCTAATAGAGCTGACAAGGCGCCCCCACTGGTTTTATTGAAAAATCGCAAAAAGATTAAGATAAGCCAACAAACTACAATCAAAGAGAATAACATGGCCGTAATCTGAGCCATTGGAAGATTGACAAACGTAATCTTCTCAAAAAAATTCATCTGACCTTATGGTGAAAATTATTAAAAAGCAACCAGAGCAGATCAAGAAAAATCAATCCCAAAAAGAGAAAAGTTAATTTATGTATTAGTGAAGATGGAATTTCCTCTTTCGCTTTTGTCTGATCGTGTTGAGTAAACTGCAGTGAGATCGGTTTTGGATTTAAGGTGTCAGATTCTTCCTCCAGAAAATATTTTTGAGTTAAAGGAGTGGCAAATTCGGCGGCTTCGCGTAACCAATTAAGCCCGTTTAAGAAAAGAATGCTTGATATTGGATCTTGGCGGCCATTAAAGGGGAACAGATCAAAGCCGTATAATAAAAATTCAGCATTTTCAGTTTTTAAAAGACTCAAAGCCGGGGCTTTATTAGTGCGTAACAGAGCTTCTCCAAAAACATTCAATTGGTATTGCGCTAGTTTTTGAAATTTAAAATCAGTCGGTTTCAGATAAAAAAGCGGCCTAGTTGTTTCTGCTATATAGGTTACTTTTGCATTTTCAGCTTCAGAAATTTTTTTAAAATAGCGAGTATCAGTCGGCAAAATTAAAAGCGCTCGCCCTCGATAAGAATCGGTAGGAGCGTTTTTGTAAAATATAGCTAACGAAGGCTTTGAATTTTTTAGATTATCCCCAAGCCGATCTTTTGAAGTAATCAAAAAATTAAACTTATCGAGACCAAGACTTGTGGTTGTTTGAGACGAGACAAAAAATATCTGCTCATTGTTAGGGTTCGAATCTCTGGTTACCAGTAAAGAGTCATCTAAAGTAATCGCGTTAATTAATTCAGCGGGATGAGATTTAAGGGGAGCTATGTTAACTGCTAAATTTTTAAATACTAATTGTTTGTCAATTGGCAAGTTAATGCTTGTCAATTGACCATCGTTTAAATACACCTCTTTATTCGCGATTTCTTGGCCATCTTCTGTCTGAGCCGATATTTTGGCATAAATTGGCGAGCGCAAAAATCCAATTGCTTTAATTTCTAGCGTTTTTTCCTCTATAAAGCGCGCCGATTGAAGCGCGATATTTGCAATCGGCGCGTTTGGCAGTTGGCGTAGTTCAATAATTGGATTTGAAGTTTCAAACAAACTATATTCATTAGTAATCAGACGATCTGAAAAGATGATGACGCGTTTGATCTCTTTGTTTTCTAGGACTTGTTGCAGAGTCAAGTTTAAGTCATCTCTTTCCTGCGAAGGCTGTAGTTTTCCTAAAGCACGTTGTATATTTTCAGAGGTTAAGCCATCGGCTAAATTTTGATTGTTTGTTAGCCATAAAGAGAATCTATCGGTTGCAACCCGGGCGAGAGTTGCTATTTGTTCTTTTGCTAAATCAAAGCGAGTTTTGCCGCTACCATCGTTTAAAATGGCAGACATGCTTAAGGAATTATCAAGAATGACAGCAACTTGTTCGCCATGCTTTCTAAGATGGATCTCCGCCAAAGATAAAATTAATAGAGCGCATAATAATAAATCAAACAGCAAACGCCATGGAAAAGCTAGCTTAGCTCTACTTAATGCTCTATGTTTAATTTGTTTTAGGATAAAAAGAGTTCCAACGACAATTCGCTTACGATTCGCGAAACGCATGTGTAGATAGATTAAGATTGCAGAAACTGGGAGCAATAGGGTTAAAAAAATTGGAGTTGCGAATGCTACCATTTTTAAACGGTTATAATACCACTTTCTTTTAATGAGCCAGCCACCACCGCTAGCAGATCTGGGAAAGGAGGTTTTAAAAGTATGTGTTTTACATTAAAACGATTAAATATTTGAGCGGTTGCTTTTAAGTGTTTCGCTAAAATCTCGGTGTACTCCTCTAAACCAAGATCATCTAACGAGATTTCAAATTCTTCGTTATTTTCGGAATCGACGGCTTTCGCGCTTAATAAGCTTGGAGGTAGTGGGCGTATGTCTAGTTCTCCAAGAATTTGTATAGCAACAATCTCTAAGTTTTTAGCGGCTAATTTTGAAATCGTATTGAGAACGTCAGATGTCGGCATTAAGAAATCAGAGATATAAAAAGCGATTCCCGGAAAACGAATCTCAGCTATCGCGCGATTCGCGCTAGCGCAGTAAGCGTCCAGTTGATAATCATTATTTAAAGACTTATTTTCAATTTGATTGAGGGAGTTCAATAAATAATTGAATTTTCCTAGAGAGCTGATTTTTGGAGAGTGAAAGTGGTTTGGTACGCTAAAACGGAGAAGATCTCCCTGTGCCAACGTTATATAAGAAAGTGAAAGAGCTAAATCACGAGCATAGTTCCATTTGGGAGTTTGGTTAGCCTCAATTCGCATGGAACCACTGCCGTCAAGTAGAATGAGAACCGTTAGCTCGTGTTCTTCGGTGTATTCTTTGATGTACAACCTGTCGCTTCGTCCAAAAAGATTCCAATCAATATGCCGTAAGTTGTCTCCCGGTTGATATTTCCGATAATCGGCAAATTCCAAACCATGACCTCTTTTTAATGATCTATGGCCGCCTTCGCGTTGACCCAAAATACGCCGCTTGGTAGTTAGTTGAACGCTTTCAAGCCGTCTTAAGTATTCAGCGGTTAAGTGCGAATTCAACATGTTTTATTTGGCGCTTTTAACCTCTTCAATAATTTGATCAGCGGTTATGCCGTCCGCTTCCGCTTGAAAGTTCATAACCAAACGGTGTCGCAATGCGGGCGTTAGAATACTTTTAATGTCATCAAAGGCAAGATTAATTCGTCCTTCAAGCAATGCTTGCACCTTCGCAAGCAGCATTATAGCTTGAGCACCCCTTGGTCCGGGACCGTATCTGAGATATTTACTGGTTTTAGCAGTAGCAAATTGGTTGCCGGGAGTAAGGGCATTGATGATGCGAATTAAAACGTCTTGCCAAGGCTCTGCCACGAAAACCGCTCTGACTAAATGCCTTAGAGACTTTATGGCTTCAGCCGCTTGACCACTTTTGAATATGGGGCGGATCTCGGCGGTGATATTTCCAGTAGTTCTTTGTAAGATCTCTTTGAGTTCAGCCGCTGACGGGGCTGAAACATGCACTTTTGCTATAAAACGATCTAATTGAGCCTCTGGCAATGGATAGGTTCCTTCAAGCTCGACTGGATTTTGCGTGGCTAATACGAAAAATGGTTTTGCAAGCTCGTATGTTTGACCTAAAACAGTTACTTGTTTCTCTTCCATTGCTTCGAGCAGCGCCGCTTGGGTTTTAGGAGTTGCTCGGTTAATTTCGTCCGCAAGAACTATATTCGCGAATATCGGACCTGCTTTAAAGACGAATTCTTTGCGGCCATTTTCATCTTCAGAAATAATCTGCGTGCCGGTCACGTCCGATGGCATTAGATCGGGAGTAAATTGAATTCTCTTGAAAGAGAGATCAAAAACCTTAGCAATAGACTTAACCAACAAAGTTTTGCCAAGGCCGGGCACGCCTTCGAGCAGGATATTGCCGCCAGCAAAAATCCCGCTTAGCACTAACCGCAAAACATCCCGTTGTCCAACTATAACTTTAGCAAGCTCTTCTTCCGCGCGCGCGTAAGTGTCGCGAAAAAGAGTGATTTGAGTTTCTAACTCAGTATGGTTTGTTTTAGAATTATCTTTCATTTTACTAATTTATCAATATAAGGGCTTAAGGCGTTAGCCGCCAGCAGATGTCCAGCTTTAGACCAGTGAACATTATCATCTATTGTCACTTTTTCCCCCTTTTGACGAGCTTTTTCTAAATCGTAACTTACATCAGTAACAAATGTCACTCCCAGATCGGAAGCGATTTTTTTAAATAGCGTGAATTCATGGGAAAAGGAGAGATCTGCCATAAAAAGGATTAAGCGTGCTGGGGCGGCGGTTGTTTTAATCTTATCAATTAGTTTTTTGGTCACTAGCAAGGAATTTGCAAAAGGCGCGAAGCGAACCCCCTGCTCTGCGATAACGAGCTCAACTGAGCTATTGCCGCGCATTACTGAAAGTAGCCGAGGAGTTCTTACGGCAATAAAATGAATTGTTCTTGAAAACTTACTTATCAACAAAAACCATTCTGGCAACCAACCGGCGTTTCGATAAACTATTTCGTCTCCCTCAAGGTATGGGCGATATTGGGCGGAGTTTTGCCAATAGCTGAGTTTCTCAAGTTCAAAGGAATTGTTGATGAAATCATTACTACAAAGTTGTAAAATCACAACGTCAGCCGGATGTTTTTGAACCAGCTTTTCAAGAACAAGCAGTTGTTGCAAAGTGCCGTAACCCTGCCCTCCGTAAGCTAGCATGTTAAGGCTAAGTTTTTTTGCCAGAATTGTTGGGTAGAGATATTCGGTCTCTAGTCCCATTCCTTCGGTAAAGGAATCTCCTACAACGATTATATTTTTCTTAGCATTTAAATTTAAACCGTATTCTTTTCCTTTCCATCCAAGTAGGGAGTCGCGACCAGCTCCTAAAAATTGAAGGCGATCAAAAAAACCTATGTTACGAACATAGTAGTGTCTAAAGCGAAAAGCCGTTTCGAGTAGTAAAAAACCAAGTAATATTCCGAAAAACGGCAATAAGATTTTAATAATTAAAGTATGATTAGATTGAGGCATGACTGGCGATATTATGGGGATTTTAATGGGATTATACGTCCAGCCGACAAAGTTTGGCGTTAATAGTTTTAATCGACAAAAAAATTTTGTCGATATCATCTATTACATGATGCCAGATTCAAAAAGGATGTATAAAATTGCCCCCCAAAAAGCAGTTGCTAGTAGAATGGGAGAGGTTTTTTGAATAAATTTCATCGTCTATATTTTGAGAAAATTTTTACAGCTCATATATAAGCAAAGGATATATAATATACATATATACATTACATTGGAGCCGTTCCCTAAATAAGCTTATTTGTAAATTGTACTTTTATGCTATCTAAGGATCTTATTATTGATATTTTATATCTATATTAAGCCTAGAATAGCTGTCAATGGCAAGATGATAGGTTTGAGTTAGTGGGTTTTAGCTAAAGGTATAAGGTTTTTAAAATATTTGTCTCAAATTACCTATCGTCCAGTAGAGCCAAAACCATCAGCGCCGCGATCGGTTAATCCTAATTCGTTTTCATCTGAAACTTCCAAGCAATTGTCGCAATACGGCACAACCAATAGTTGCGCGATTTTATCCCCACTTTTGATCTGATAAGGCTCGTTTGAGCGATTTGAAATAACTACTTTAATTTCGCCGCGATAAGAAGAATCAATGACGCCTCCGTGTGTGTAAATTCCACGCAATGCCATACTGCTACGATCCTTTACGACACCAACCCAGCCATTGGGGATTTTTAATTTTAGTCCGGTTGGAATCAATAAACTCTGATTAACCTCGCAAATAGCCTCTTCTAAGGCGCGTAGATCAAAGCCGGCATCGCCGCTACGCGGGGTTGTAAAAATTATTCCAGCTTGCTTAGCAGCTGGAGTCAGAAAAAAAAGCAATTGCTCCTTCATTGTGGCGAATTTTTACGATTCTATCTACCCTGTTTTTGAGGATAATTCTGTTAAAGCGGCTCGTCTTGACAATCTTAACTTGCCGGTTGGTTCTATCTCGAGCACTTTAACAAAAACCCTGTCAGCTTCCGAAAGCACGTCTTGAACCCGTTTGACTCGTCCCTCTGCTAATTCGGAGATGTGAAGCAGTCCTTCAATCCCGGGAAGAATCTCGACAAAGGCGCCAAACTCGACTATTTTTTTGACGATACCCTCGTAAATTTTGCCGACTTCGGGCTCTTGAGTGATGCTTTCAATATAGTTAATGGCGGCTTTAACTTGCGCTTGATCACTACCAGCAATATTTATGTTACCGTCATCACTGACATCGACTTTGACGCCGTATGTTTCAGTAATCCAACGAATTGTTTTCCCGCCAGAACCTATGACATCTCTTACCTGATCAGGTTTGACTTTGATAGTTGTGATGCGAGGCGCGTATTGACTAACATCGGCCCGAGCAGATTGAATAACATTGTTCATCTGATCAAGAATAAACAATCTCGCTTTTTTTGCCTGATCTAAAGCGGCAGTTAAGATCGATTCTTTTAACCCTTTAATTTTAATATCCATTTGCAAGGCAGTTATTCCTTTGGCAGTGCCGCAAACTTTGAAATCCATATCTCCTAAATGATCTTCATCCCCCAAAATATCGGTCAAAATTGCTGTTTTCTCTCCATCGACCATCAGCCCCATGGCTACTCCGGCGACGGCAGCTTTAATTGGCACTCCGGCATCCATAAGCGACAGACTAGATCCACAAACTGTCGCCATTGAGCTTGAACCATTACTCTCAGTGACCTCAGAAACTATTCTTATAACATAAGGAAAATCCTTTTCATTTGGCAGGACGGCTTTGACGGCTCGCTCGGCCAAGGCGCCATGTCCAATTTCGCGTCGTCCCGGACCGCGAAGTGGCTTGGTTTCTCCAACCGAAAAGGGCGGAAAATTATAGTGCAACATAAATCTTTTGCTTGTCTCACCAAAAAGCGGATCGAGCTTTTGCGCTTCCGATTCTGTACCCAATGTTGTTACCACAATTGCTTGGGTTTCGCCGCGGGTAAAAAGAGCCGATCCATGGGTTCGTGGCAGAAAGCCAAGCTCGATTGAGATTGGTCTAACAGTAGTTAAGTCGCGACCATCTATGCGGGTGTCAGTTTTAAAAACTTTTTCACGCACGACATTATACATCTGATCGTCAAAAACTTTATCTAGAAATGCTTGTTTAGCGGCAACCTCTTCGGTTGTTTCCTCACCTTCTTTGATAAATTTTTGCTTGAGTCGCTCTTTCAGCTCACTTAAAGCTGAGCGTCTGGCGAGTTTTTCGGCTACTTGACAAGCTTTTTCAAGCTCGGGACGGAGAAATTTTTCGGCTTCAGATTTGATCTCCGGATAACGTTCTTCTCGCTTAAATTCAACTTTTGCTTTGCCACTTTTCTTTTGCAGTTCGCTTTGGAGATCTATTAAAGATTGCATTTCTCGATGAGCAAATAGCAGAGCTTCGCAAATAACTGATTCTGCCACCTCGGCGGCGCCTCCTTCAACCATGACAATCGCATCGCGAGTTCCAGCAACGACTAGATCTAACTCCGCTGACTCACGATCTCCTTTTGTTGGATTGATTATAAATTTATCTTTAACTTTACTAACGCGCACGGCCGCGATCGGTCCTTCAAAAGGGATTTCGGAAAGAGTTAGGGCGGCCGAAGCCCCAATCATCGATAAAATATCAGTATCATTTTCATCATCTGCCGAAAGCACGGTTGCCAAAACTTGCACTTCCTTGCCAAACCCCTCGGGAAACAACGGGCGACAGGGACGATCAATTAAGCGAGAGGTTAAAATCTCTTTTTCGCTTAATTTCCCCTCGCGTTTGAAGAAACCACCCGGAATTTTTCCAGCGGCGTAAGTTTTTTCAATATAATCTATTGTCAAAGGGAGGAAATCACCCCCTTTATCTTCTCCCATGCAGGCAGTTACTAAAACAATCGAATCAGCGTAACGCACGAGCACCGCGCCGCCAGCCTGTTTGGCGATTCTGCCTGTTTCGATAGAAAAGGTTCTTCCATGAAAGTTAATATCTAATTTTTGCATATATAAAGTGTAATATTAGTGAGCTAAAAATAAAAAACTAATAAGAGGTATAATTTAGGTAAATATCTGATGCTATTTTCATTAAGGATAATTTTATAGCTTAGAACCAAAGCATTGGGTTTGCCAATATAAGAGCAACCCGCTAGCTTGCACGCCAGTTATTTTCTTAAGCCTAAACTTGCTAGTACCTTATTGTAGCGTTCTAAACTTTGGCTCTTCAGATAAGCGAGAAGTTTTTTGCGGCGATTGATCATCGCATGCATCCCACGTTGAGAATGAATATCTTTATCGTGTTTTCTAAAGTGGAGAGCTAAGCGAGCCAAACGTTGTGTAATTAAAGCAATTTGAACTTCAGAGGAACCAACATCAGATTTATTAACGCGGAACTTAGAAATAACTTCAGCTCTAGTTAACTTATTTAAGGCTGTGCTAGAAAGCAGTTCGCTTTCTAACGAATCCGTTTCTAGAGAAGGATAAGACTTCTGCTCTCTGATTTTAGTTCTTTTTGAAGTTTTCTGTTTGCTAATTTGCTTATTTTCAGCCGATACATTTAAATTTTGATCGGAAACTTCCTCAGTAGACATCGTCAAAAAATATTATCAAAAAATTTTGTTAAGCCAAATTTATGCGGTATAATACTATAATTATGCCTAAATTGTACTTCTTTTTATAATAGATCAGTTTAGCTGATCCTTTGCAAAAAGTCAAGTTTAATTGGCGTTAATAAAATTTTTGATTTGAGCCGTAAACTATCATTTTTAACCATAGCTTTCGGCTTAAGAATTGGGCCTAACTAGTTAAGAAAGGGAAAAATGGCTTTTAGTTATAATCAACATGATCGGCAACAGCCAGATCAAGATCCATTAAATATTATAATCGATAGGTCGAGGTCTTTAGAAGAACGCCGAACAGCGCTCAATATTTTATTAAGAGATAATAGCCCAAATGTGCCGCGTATCTTGAACTCATTATTAAACGGGTGGGAAGATTATAAAAATCTTGATGATATCACCTTGGCTCGGGGAATTTTAGATCAGTATGTCGAGAAAAAACTTGAAAAGCAACTTTCATGTCTTTTAGAAGAGTCTTTCCTAAATTTACTTTTTTCTTCTCTGCCCCCTAAGAATTTTGTTGATATTTTTTGTGACAGCAATATCATCAGAACTGAAACCCTATGCATAGCTTTACAACAGAGTTGTAGAGCAGGCAAAAAAAACCCTGATGCTATTGTTTGTTTCAATTTATTTGAAGAAAAGATTATATTAACGATTAGCCGCATTATTGAAAATACAACAGAAAAAATTGAAGAACTTAACTATTCTAAACTAAGAGAACAGTTACAACACATAATAAACTTAACACCTTCTACACTAGCTGATATTTTTACTGCTAACTTAAGTGCTAAGCTTGTTGGAACCAAACTTGAAGATGCGCTTAAAAATATCCATGAAAAGATCTCTAATTTTGGGACCGGCGAGCTTAGTAGCGTTCAGCTGAAAACATACATCATGTTTGATAATTTTTTGCAAAATTTTTTCTTTTGTTTGCTAAAAAATATTAACGACTTTAGCGAGCAAACTTCCCTAAGAAGGCTGGATAGTTTTTTGCCGAATTGGTATTTAGACAAGTTAAAGAAGCAATTTCAAAAATTTTCTCAGCATATACCAGAACAATTATCCAACATACAAATAGAAGATGAAAAGAAGTTTTTTGTCATACTAAACTATCTGCTAAAGGCTTTATATATAACCGCATTTTCCCCCAATATTATTGATTCGAAAACGCAAAAGAAAGTATTAGACTTATTTAATTCTAATACTATAGGTAACAAGACGCTTTTATCAGAAAACCCAGAATTTTTAAAAATAGGTTGCTTTTTGTGTCAAGCAATAGCAGTATCTATTGCACACAATCCCGATCACCAGTTAATTAAAGATTTTTATTTCGCTAATCAAGGTTTTTATTTTGAACGAAATCGTTAAACACTCAATAGGTCAGTCAGCTCATCTTCGGAAATTGTTTTGATTCCTAGCTGATTTGCTTTTTGAACTTTTGATCCCGGTTTGTCGCCAACGACCAAGTAATTGACTTTACCGCTAACGGCGGAGAGTACTTCGCCGCCAAGCCGCCTGATAAGATTTGCCGCTTCCTCTCTGGAAAACTGTTTTAAGGTACCAGTCAGAACAAACTTTTTACCGGCAAGCTTAAGCACATCAGGCGCGGTTGATGTTGAATTATCGAAGCTAGAGAGGCTAATAGGCTGGACTCCTGCCACCTGTAAAGCTTGCAAATTAGCCCGTTCATCTTGCTCCGCAAGGAAGTCAATAACGGCGTTGGCGGCTTCAGGGCCAATTCCCTTAATTTCGAGCAATTCCTCGCGGCTTGCATTTTTAAACCGCTCAAGAGTTTCAAAACGCCTTGCTATCAACGCGGCCGTTTGCTCGCCGATATGTTTGATTCCAAGAGCGTAAATAAAATTCGCTAGGGGCATAGTTTTCGCCAAATTTATTTTGGTTAACAATTTTTCTACTGATATTTTTCCAAGTCTAGGCAATTTGATTAGAGTGTCAAAAGTTAAATAAAACAAATCTGCCGGACGGGAAACTAAACCTGCCTCTACCAACTTTTCCGCCAGTTGAACGCCAATATGATCAATATTCATCGCCGATCTAGAAACGAAATGAAGGATGCGGCCAACTATTTTTGATGGACATTTTTTGTTGGAACAGTAGTACGCCACTTGATCTTGCCTCTTGGCGACAATGCCGCCGCAAGCTGGACAATTTGTTGGCATGACGAAGGGAGTTTGACTGCCATCGCGGGCTTCTTTAACAACAGCGACGATGGCAGGGATAACGTCTCCTTGCCTGCGAACCACCACCCGATCCCCTATCATCAGATCTTTTCTTCGCAGTTCATCCTCGTTATGCAAAGTAGCCCTAGCGACTGTCACACCTCCAAGCAAAACTGGTTCAAGCTCAGCGACCGGAGTTAACACTCCCGTTCTGCCGACTTGAACGACTATTTTTTTCAAAGTAGTAATCTCCTCGAGCGGAGGAAATTTTGCCGCAATCGCCCAGCGCGGCGAACGCCCTCTTTCGCCGAGAATTTTCTGCCACTCAATTTTGTTTAGTTTAAAAACCAATCCGTCTGTTTCATAAGGCAGTAAAAGTCTATTTTTCTGGTTTTGAGCGTATTTTTCGAGCATCTGCGAAAGTCCTTTGCAGAGGCTAAAAGTGATTGGCAGGCGAAAGCCGAATTCAGCAATCCTCAACATCGCTTCTTGGTGAGTCGAAAACGGTTCTCGCTCTTCGTTCGCCCCGAAACCATGAGCAAAAAATACCAAAGGACGAGCCGCCACCAAAGTCGGATCAAGCTGACGCAAACTGCCGCTGGCGCAGTTTCTTGGGTTAGCAAAAGGCTCCTCCTGTTTAGCGATCCTTTCCCGGTTAAACTTCGCAAAATCATCCTTAAAAATAACCACCTCTCCCCGCACTTCGAACAATTTAGGTACGGCGTCGCCATTTTGAGTTGTTTTTAGTTTAAGCGGTATTGTTTTAATTGTTTTTAAATTAGCAGTGATGTCTTCGCCGGTCACACCGTCTCCTCTTGTTAAGCCGCGTGTCAAAAGGCCGTTTTTATAAATCAAAGAAACGGCGACTCCATCCAGCTTGTCTTCGGCCGCAAATTCAAGATTGAGGAGATCAAAATTAACTCTGTGTTTTTTAAGCGAGTTGACCGTGAAATCAAAAAATTTTTCAATCTCCGATTGATCCATAGCGTTGTCGAGCGAAAGCATCGGCACAAGATGCTTGATAGCTGCAAATTCACCCGTCAAGGGAGCGCCTACCCGGTTAGTTGGCGAGTCCGGTCGTTTGTAATTTGGATATTTAGCTTCAAGCTCTATTAGTTCACGGTATAATTTGTCGTATTCAGCGTCGGAAATCTGCGGCTTTGAAAGCACGTAGTATTGGTAACAGGCTTGATTCAGTTGATCGGTTAATAAATTGATCCTACCTTTCGCTTCTTCTGCCATCTTTTATTTCCGATTTAATTATGTCCAAGACTGCATCAAATCGCCTTAACACAGAGTCCCAAGAATATTTTTTTACCAGATAATTAGCGCCGTTTTTAGCGAGCAATTTGGCGAATGCTTGATCTTCTGCCAACTGGTTGACGGCGCCCGCAAAATCATCAAGATTGTAAAAATACAAACCGCCTCCAGATTCGACCGCGTGATCGCGCGTCACTTGACACTTGCCGTTTACAATAACTGGAACTGCCAAACGCCAGGCTTCCATTAGTACGATTGAAAAAGATTCGTTAACCGAAGGTTGACAAAGGACGAGAGCGTGTTTTATGGCTCGCTGTTTGTCAATCTCAGACAGATACCCAAGATCAATAATGTCGTCCCGCTTGACGGCGCTGGCGCGTCCCAAATCGTCTATTGAGCCACCTCCAACAAGAACTAATTTTAAATCGGACGGCAATAAGCCGCGCTCTTTGGCGGCAATAAAATAATCAATTAACAAATGAACATTTTTGCCGGTTTCTTTTCTGCCGGCGTAAATAACGTAGGGGAAAGGTTTTTCAAAATATGGAGTAAGGTTTGCTAAATATTTTGTCTCGTAAAGTTCGAATCCTAATCCAACTTCACCGCCTAAGATCGGACCATAAAGCCTTCTTGCTAAGTCAATTTCAGCCGAGGCGTTAAAAATGGCTCCGCGCGCGGCTCTGAACATCGTTCCCATTACCTCTAGATAAGCGTAACGTTCGTCGTGAAGACAGGGGATCAGTAGAGCTTTATCTTTTAAAGCATGTACTCCGAAAAAAGTTGTGCCGAAAAGGTAAGGAGCAAAAATGAAAAAGTCGAATTCGGGCCCACGCGCCAAAAGTTTGGAAATCAAAGTGGAAGAAATGACTCCATTTGCAAGCCAATCAAGTTGTTCGTCAACCGACAGAGTAGCGCCGTTTGACATTTTAATTTCAGATGTTGCCCAAAGTTCGCGGTTCAGATTATCAACAGGAAAGCGATTTATAATAAGACCATTTTCAAAAGTTTGACCTGCTGGCAGTTGATTTTCCCAACTGCGGTGATCAAGTGCACAGGTGGTAAAAATTTCAATTGAACCGGGATTGCGCTCTTCAAGTTTTTGAGCGAGCTGTAAAGTTAGCTGTTCCGCCCCACCAACTATCTTAAAATCAGCTCTTGGTATGACAAAACCTAGTTTGCCGATTCGATTTTTACTCATCAACTGAGGTAAAATAAAATCTCTTTTTAACCTCCGCATTCTCCTTTAGGATCTTCCAAATAGGATCCCTAGCGTATCTCTGAGCGACTCGTTGTCCGAGATTCTTTCTTGCTGACAACTCAAATTCGCGCCAGAGACTTAAAATTTCTCGTGAACGGGGGAGAAATTTGCGTAAAATTGCCTTTAGATCTTCGGCTGCCCTTTCAGCCGCGAAAAAATTTTTAATATTCTCAGCACAACTAGTTGCCTTCTGAAAACAAGCTTGGCGGTGATCATTTATGTACTTAATCACTTGACTGAGTTCGCTTACCTCTCTTGCGCCGGTTGATATTTTAAATAAGAGATGTTCGGACCAAAAATGTGCTGCACCGAAATTAGAGACAAGGGTTGGCTTGCCAGCCGCCAAGGAGATCGGCAGATACGGACCAAATTGTCTTAGCGGGTTGATTGAAAGATGGATAGCTATGTCGCAATTTGCTACAACCAACTCCCAATCAGCTGGCGAAGAGCCAAACTTGAATTCAACTTGAATCAGAGGGAATTCTGCTAGCAATTCTTGCGCTTTAGGAACTTCTTTTTTATTTAAAAACCAAACTAGACGAACTGGGGGTGAGTCTGGTTGGCAAAGAGCTTCTAATAAAACATGAGCTCTATTGTCTGGCGCCAAATTCCCGTTGTAGGCCAAGAGTAACTCTTTTGTTGGAAGCTTTATTTGCTGATTTAATCGGTAATTTATCGGCCAAGGAATGTAATAACTGCGTGGATACGCCTTCTGAGCATCTACGCGATCGACTATCGAGCTTGCCAGCGCGTGATCGTGTTCAACTTTCATGCGCGGATCGGTAAATAGCGAAACTATGTTAAAGGCGCTTTCGCGAAGAGCGTGTCTTGAAACTTTTTTATGTTCTTTGTTTAGATCGAACCAACATTCATGGCTATCTAAAAAAATTTTTAGAAATTCTCGCCAACCGCTATTTAAAATAGGCTCTGGACCATCTGATTTTAAAATAAAATCGTGAAAAATCCCTATTCCCGGCAAAAGATTGATGTGGCTTCTTATAAAATCGCATTCAGGTTCGTCCTCAAAATTATAAACAAAAAGATCGTAAGGTTTTTCAAGATGTCGCAAGCGAGCGGTTAAAAAATGGTAACTGCTTGGATTGCGGCTAACGACAATTTGCCCAGTTTCACTTGCAAACAGGTCGATTTCAAACTCTTCTTGCAAATGAGGCAGTAGATTATCGGAAAAATATTTTGACAGCGAATAGCGCTTCTCCTGTTCATCTGTCGATTCTCCAGATGGCGAGAACCAAGCTATTCTTGGTTTAACAATTGCATCGTTTCCAAGCATATTTTCCTTTTTAGTTAGCGTAATTTCCCAACGGAGAAAGCAATCTCTCAATTATATGATCCCAACCCTTTTCTAAAATCTGACTTGTTTGAATAAAGTTAAAACCAGATTCTCCAAGGCGTTTTGCTAAATCCCGATCTTCTACTAAGCGGTTAATAGCTCTACCAATAGAGTCAGTTGTTGGTTGTGCAACCAAGCCATTTTCTTGATTTTTAACGAATTCCAGAACACCTCCACTATCTAACGCTGTTACTAAAGGTTTAGCTGATGCCATTGCTTCGAGGGTTGCATATCCATAATCTTCGTCGAAAGGAGCGTAATAAACCGCTAAAGCGTTGGCGTAAAGATCAATTAGCTCTTTATTGCCGACTCTCCCAAGAAATTCAACTCGATTTTGAAGATGATGCTTAGCGATTTCGTTTTTCAAATAATCCATTATGTTTGGCTCATCCGGAGCGCCAACTATTTTTAGTTTAATGTGCTGATGCACTATAGGCATTGCTTTGATGGCAAGATCTATTCTTTTGATCGAACAGATTCGGGCGACTGACAAGATATAATCTTTATACACACCTTTTTGATAGGCGCTGCCTTGAGGAAGCGGTGGATAGAGAACTTCAGCCGAAAGATTGTTAAATCGCTTGAGACGATCAGCTACATTCCTGGAGATGGCGGCACGGTAAGCAAACTCAGATAAAATCTCGTTATCGCCCCTTACTATAAGCTCTCGTAGTTGTTCGTCTCGGGGATCGTCGGAAAGATCCGAGTATCTGCCTCCATATAGATCGTAAGCCGCCCTGTACTGATGCACCAACCAGAGCGATTTGCGAGGGTGTTTAGCATAGTAACTTGGGAACTTTGTTGCTATCAACAGATCGACATTCGAACCGCCAACCTTTTCAAGCTCCAACGATCTCCAAAGAGCTGCTTGAGTAAGTAAACACTCTTTAGGTTCAGGCGAAAAAGGAAGATCTACAGTGTCAACTTCATGCAAGCGATTTTTTAATTCTTTTACGAGAGTACCGACTAAGGCGTCCTGACCGCCATAGGTAAAAGGGACTTTAACATTAGCTACTAGAATTTTAGACATAATATTTTAAGGAGCTTCCGCAATAATTGCGTAGTCTTGCGGGCCAAAAATAATCTCGTTGAGCTTAGCCATGTTTTGATTGTAGGTTTCCAAAGCGGCAAATGTTCTAAAGGGCATCGCGTCTTCTGGTGTAATTGGCTGAAGTTTTGAAGCAGAAGCAATTTCAGAGAGATAACGAATTTCAATGACTTTCAGTCCGCAAAGTTCCGCGGCGTAAGCGAGCGTGTCCGGATGAAGAGGAGAAAGATGGGTTGGATCGCGGAAATAATTTGAAGAGAGAGCTATCAGCGAGCGCGGATTGATCGTTTCAAAAATCACTCTGCCTCCTCGCCGCACTTTATGTGCCGCTAATTTAATTAAGCGCGACAATTGGTGTTGAGGAAGATGTTCAACTACTTGCATTGCAATCAGGCCCGCTAGTGAATCGTCCGCTAAAGTTTCTAAATGCGCTATGCCATCTCCAAGTTCAACTTTAAGGCCTTTATCGAGGCAAATCTTTTGCATGGCGCCATCTAACTCCATGCCATATGCTTCAATGCCGTTTTCTTTAAGTAAACTTAACAACTCACCACGTCCACAACCGATGTCAAGAATTTTGCCGGAAACGCCGGCAAAATATTGAAGATAAACTTTAGCATGTTCGCGGATGGCATCCTCTCCGCCGCGAAAGCGGTTTTCCAGCAAGAGATAAGAGAGATCATCTGCCTGTATCTTTTCTAGTAGATGCTGATCTGAGTTCGATAAGTTTTTTTGATCTGCCAAGGCGCTACCTTTGGAGGCATAACTCTGATTTTGCTCAGCAGAGAGTTTGCTTAATCTAGCAAGAATTCCTTCAAGCCCCAAAATAGTGGATGACAAAGAATCAATCTCGGCCAATCTCCCTTGCGAGCGGTCGAGATCAGCTCTGAGCTGTTTAAGATCACCATAAATCTTACTAGACAAGTCTTGTTCAGTGGCACGAAGCGCACCCATTTGATCAACCGTTACCCGTTCAATCTTCTCTATAAGTTTTGTGTTGTCAACATCGATTTTGCGGATCAATTCCCAAAAACTAGCCGCATCACGAGCATCAATGTATTTACTCGTATCGTTAAGAAATCTTATTAAGTTAGCCGCGAAATCTCTGCTTGGGATAAAATGAGTTGTTTTGATAAAATCTAAGATTGATCTCAGTAGCCAACGTTTAATTTTAACTATTATTTTTCCTATTACACCTTTACGGTGAGAAGTTATTCGGCTAAAATCAAACTCACTAGCTAGGGCAAATTCCGCATTTAGTAGCCTTAACTCTTCAGAGCCAACCAATTCCCCAGCCTGACGTGCCGATTTGCCATTAAAATCAAATTGGCTTGGTTGAAAAGTGATTTTTTTTGAAGGTGCCGTAGAAGTTAAGGATTGTTTTACTCTATCTCGAATAACCGCCATAATGGCTGGTATATCGAAGCTACCATTAGCGGTTTTGAGATTTTTAAGATCAATCTCTTGGTGATCAATTTGGGTATTCTGATTAAACTGGAGTTGACCTGAGAGATCGGCTAAATTATCTTTCATTTCTTTTGTAGTTAATGGGTGTTCATCCTAATAAGTTTACCTCATTTTATTCAATAAAGTAAATTATGTTAGAAGGATTAAGCGCAAAGTTTGAAGGTATCTTTGCTAAGCTGAGAGGCCATCCTTCCTTAAGCCAAGCCGATATCGAGGCAACTTTAAAAGCTGTTAAGCTCTCTCTCCTAGAGGCTGACGTAAACTATAAAGTTGTTAAGGATTTTTGCCAACGGCTTGCTGAGAAGGCAACCGCTTTAAAACTTGATTCTTCCCTTTCGCCTGATCAATTGATAATCAAGCTAGTCCACCAAGAGCTAACGGAGCTGATGTCGGTCGCCAAGTCCGGTGCTGTCAACACCCGAGAGAGGTTAGATCTTAAAGGAGAAAAACCGGCTGTAATCTTGCTTGCAGGATTGCAAGGATCTGGAAAGACCACCACAGCGGCAAAATTGGCGGTATTTATTCAAAAAGAATTAAAGAAAAAAGTCGCTTTAGTTTCGGCTGACATTTACAGACCGGCAGCTATTGAGCAATTACAAACTCTTGCTAACAACAATAAGATTGATTTTTTTTTAACGAATCCCGAACAAAAAGTTGAATTGATCGTGGAATTGGCCCTTAATTGGGCACGCCAATATTTTTGTGATGTGCTGATTATAGACACGGCTGGAAGATTGCAAGTTGATCTAAAGATGATGAACGAACTGCGAGCGATATACAGCTTGGCGAAACCAACAGAAACTTTATTGGTGGTTGACGCTATGACTGGCCAAGAGGCGGTCAATGTCGCTGTGGAATTTCAAAAACACATCGAACTTACTGGTTTGATTTTGACCAAGCTTGACGGAGACGCGCGCGGCGGCGCTGCTCTGTCGCTCAAAGCGGTTACTGGAAAACCGATTAAGTTTATTGGAATCGGTGAAAAGAGTGATGCTTTGGAATTATTTCATCCAGACCGTCTTGCGGGACGTATTTTAGGAATGGGTGATGTTCTCTCCCTGATCGAAAAAGTTGGCCAAGAGAGCAATCTGCGACAATCGGCTCACTTAGAAGCGCGCCTTAAAAAAGGAGAGTTTAGTTTCGAAGATTTTTTAGGGCAACTTAGAATGATTAAGAAAATGGGGAGTTTTTCCTCATTGATGGGGATGATCCCCGGAATCAATAAATTAGCCAAACAGGTTGATCCCCAGCAGGCCGAAGAGCAGATGAAGCGAATAGAAGCTATTATTTTGTCAATGACAAAACTTGAGCGAAGACGCGCTGAGGTTATTAACGGCAGTCGACGCCGGAGAATAGCAGCCGGATCGGGAACTTCGGTGCAGGAGGTTAATCAACTTCTCAAACAACACGCGGAAATGAAAAAGATGTTTGGAAAATTCTCGAAAGTTGGCTTGGGTGGTTTAAGCAAGATTTTTGGCTCTCAGCTAAAACCGCATTAGGAATTTTCCCCCTAGAAACAAGCTGGCAAAAAGGAAGCTTTTGGATCATTAACAATCAAAGCTTATCTTAAAGTTGGATAGAGTTTAGAGATTTCAAGTGGGATTCAATAAAAAGAGCAATGCAATAAGATTGCATAAAAAATCACAAATATCACCCTTCAAAATTCCTCTTTTGATCTTAAGCTGAGACGAACTTTAAAAGTAATCAGCTTATCTTGAAATATTTTTTACTAGAAGATTGTTATATTTAGAAATCTTTAGCAATCGCCTGATCGTATATATACTGCGCGACTGAATCGGTAATGCCTCGCAACGCCTCTTGCTCTTGGCTACGTGCTACCTCACGTTGATTAAGCGCCCCAAGCGCGGCTAAATCAAGATTACTTGAGGCAAAAGAGGCCGAAGAACCAACGACCGAAACCGCTTGCGTGCCAAAACGAGCGCGCATCGGAAAAGCTGGTTCGCGCCAAAGTAAGGAGCCATTTGGCCTTTTGAGCTCTCCAGAAACAGTAACCGATATCTGTTCATTGTCGGCGGCCGTATTTACCGAACGAACGGTGTCAATTTGACGCTCTAATTTAAGAATTCGAGTGTAAAGAACAGCATCGGCTTGATCTAAATTATCCACCACTACCACTGTGCCGAAGCGTTCAAAGCGATCGCGCAGTGAGTCCTCTAAAAATCTCGTCAGTTGAGACTCAATCGTATTATTTTCTACCCTCTCAATGTAAATATTTTTAACATCCGGCGGCAGTGAGGTGCCGGCTCCCTGCAAGCTATAACCACAGGCGGTTAGGCAAAGCGCCGATAAAATGACGATCAATGTTAACTTGTAATACATCTTTTTGAAGCTGATTTCTAGATCGCTGTTACTATTGTTAATCAACTATACTATAACCGCAATCCACAAATGTTACCTCGCCAGTGATCGCCTTTGACATTGGTGAGAGATAAAACATTGCTACTTGGGCGACCTCTTCCTGAGAAACGTTGCGGCGCAAAGGGGCTTTGGCGGCGAAAGCTGTTAACATCTCACGAAATTGCGGAATACCTGAAGCCGCTAAAGTTTTAATTGGACCGGCTGAAATAGCATTAATTCTAATTTGCGACTCGCCAAGTTCAGCCGCCAAATAACGCATAGAACATTCTAAAGCCGCCTTCGCAACCCCCATAACATTGTAATTTTTAACTACCCTTTCAGATCCAAGATAAGTTAAAGTCAGAATCGAACCTCCATCATCTTTCATTAAAGGCTCTGTTTCTCTGGCTAAAGCAATCAGCGAATAAGCCGACACATCTAAGGCTAATTTAAATCCAGCACGGCTTGTATTGACAAACCTGCCATCCAAATCGGCTTTATCGGCAAAAGCCAAGGAGTGGACTACGCCATTTAATTTTCCCCAACGCTCTTTTAGATCCCGAAATAAAGCTATAATCTCTTGATCTGATTGAACGTCGCATTTAAGAACGATTTTACAGCCAAGTTGTTCGGCTAATGGCTTAACTCTTTTTTCAATCGCTTCATTAGCGTATGTTAAACAAAGCTCAGCTCCTTCTTTAGCTAAACTTTCAGCAATTGCCCAAGCGATACTACGCTCATTGGCAACGCCTAAAACTAAAAAACGTTGACCAGCTAATTTTTGCTCTTGATGCGCTTGGCTCATATTGAGCTTTTAATATTGAAAGTTATTTTAAAAATTCAATCACGGCCATTTGCGCGTTGTCTCCCAAGCGAGGCGCGATCCTGGTGATTCGAGTATAGCCACCCGGTCTGCTAGCATGGCGAGGAGATATTTCTTTAAAAAGTTTGCTAACAGCAGTTCGATTTTTTAAAACCGCATAGGCAGTTTTACGATTAGTTAAATTATCTTTTTTAGCTATCGTCACTAATGGTTCAACTACTCCACGTAAATCTTTGGCGCGAGCGAGGGTAGTTTTAATCTTCTCATGGACGATCAGGGAAGTTGCTAAGTTGCAAAACATCGATTTTCGATGCGCCATATTACGCCCCAAAGTCCTATGTTTTGATCTATGTCTCATAGTTATCTTACTTGCTAATAAAAATCTAATTAGTGATCACGAACAGCGCGCTCACGCATTGCTTCAAGCTCGGTGCGGCTGGGAAAGTTCTCAATTGCCATTCCTAAACCAAGCCCCATGTTGCTCAAAATTTCTTTTATTTCATTTAGTGATTTACGCCCAAAATTTTTCGTACGGAGCATATCAGCTTCACTTCTTTGCACTAATTCTCCTATATATTTAATGTCCGCGTTTTCAAGGCAATTAGCACTGCGCACACTAAGCTCAAGCTCTTCAATTCGCTTAAAGAGATTTTCGTTTAGCGTTGATTTTGGCTCTTCAGCAACGCTTGGAGCTTCTTCAACTATTAGATCTTCTCCAATAAAGAGCTCAAACTGCGCCCGTAAAATGTGCGCAGCTTGAGCAACTGCCACTAAAGGTTCAATACTGCCATCTGTCCAAATTTCAATAGTTAGCTTGTCGTAATCAGTGCGCTGGCCAACGCGAGCGTTAGAAACAACGTAATTCACCCGGCGAATTGGCGAAAATATCGAATCTATAAAAATAGTTCCTAGCGGTGTGCCCTCAACCCGATTTCGCTCAGCTGGAACATATCCTCGACCAGCCTTGACGCAAAGCTCCATTTTAAACTCACCATTCCCATCAAGTGTGGCAATTTTAAGATCTGGGTTGACAACAATAACTGCCGGGTCGCCAGTGATCATGCCAGCAGTGAGCACGCAAGGACCAGAGGCTTCTATTCTGACTGTCGCCTCTTCTTTGTCCTCTAACCTGAGCACAACCTCTTTAAGGTTAAGCACTATTTCAGTCACGTCTTCAACAACACCCGGAATAGAAGAGAACTCATGCATAACTCCGTCAATCTTAACCGAGGTAATGGCGGCTCCTCTCAAATAGGATAGCAAAACTCTACGCAAAGAATTGCCAACGGTCATTCCAAAACCGCGCTCTAAAGGCTCAGCGACTAATTTTGCATAATTCCTGAGTGATGATTGCTTTTCGGAACCATCAACGACCTCTTCAATTTTAATTTTTTTAGGTATATGTAGATCTTTTAAGGTTACTTTTTTCATCTTACTTTTTTCTAAATTAATTACACAGAAACTGACTAAATAAAAACTATCTCGAATAAAGATCAACGATCATTTGCTCGTTTAGACCATCTGGCAACTGCTCCCTAGTTGGCAATGCTTTAAGGGTGCCGCTAATCTCATGTTTGTCAAGCGAAACCCATTCGGGCAAAACTCTTGCTTCAGCGGCAGCAATTGCTTGTTGCACAATTGGTTTTTTCTTACTGTTTTCTTTAAGCTGAATCTTGTCGCCAACTGCGACCGCGTAGGATGGAATATTTACCCGTTTGTTATTCACAAGAATATGGCCGTGAGCAACCAATTGCCTAGCCTCCTTGCGCGAAGAAGCCAACCCCATTCGATAAACCATATTGTCTAATCTTCGCTCTAATGCCACCAAAAGTTCAGTACCAGTTACGCCTTCGGCGTTTGTGGCTTTCTCATAGTAAGCTCTAATCTGATCTTCCATAAGACCAAAAATCCTTTTGACCTGCTGTTTGGCGCGAAGCTGAATCTTATAAACGGAGAAAGCTTGCCGGCCCCTGCCATGTTGGCCGGGTGGAGTTCCCTGCCTTCTTTCGAAGGCGCACTTACTGCCAAAACATCTTTCACCTTTTAAAAAAAGCTTAGCTCCCTCGCGACGGCATAATCTGCAAACTGGACCTATATATCTACCCATAACTTTATCAAGATCAAACTAAACTAATTCAAATTAAACCCTTCTACTCTTACGCGGGCGGCAACCGTTATGCGGGATAGGAGTGCGATCCTTTATAACAAGCACTTGCAATCCGGAAAGCGCCAATGCCCTGAGCGCAGACTCCCGACCAGAACCTGGACCCTTAACAATCACCGAAATCTGCCTCATACCTAATTCTTTTGCTTTGCGCGCGGCAGTTTCACCTGCAACCTGAGCCGCGAATGGGGTTGATTTACGAGAACCCTTAAAACCACCAGAACCAGCGCTAGCCCAACTAACAACTCCACCAGCGGGATCGGTAATTGAAACTATGGTATTATTAAAGGTCGCGTGAATATGCGCAATTCCAACTGGAACTGTTTTTTTGACTTTTTTACGCTTAACGGCCTTACTCGCGACAGCCCCTTTACTTGCGCCATCAGTTTTACTTTCTGTTGTTTTTGACTCTGCCAATTTTTCCCCTCCTAAGCTCAATTATTAATCTATTTCAAAGTAATCATAGTTATTTTTTCGGAGCCATCTTTTTGCCAACAACCGGAGCCTTGCGCGGTCCCTTACGAGTACGCGAATTCGTTCTGGTGCGCTGACCGCGAACAGGCAAACTTTTTCGGTGCCTCAAGCCGCGATATGTCCCCAAATCCATTAAACGTTTGATGTTCAAAGTATTTTGCCGCTTTAGATCTCCTTCAACTTTAAAATCTCGCTCGATAATTTGCCTGATAGCGCTAATTTGATCTTCACTTAATTGGCTTACTCGAACCTCAGGATCGACATTAGCTCGGTTGACTGTTAATTTGCTGGCAGTGCGACCAATGCCATATATACTTGTCAATGCCATCCAGATCTTTTTATTTTTCGGAAGATCAACACCTGCTATGCGCGCCATCTATATCACTCCTACAAAATTCTTAAAAATTACCCCTGCCTCTGTTTGTGTTTTGGGCTGCGCTTGCAAATAACATACACCACCCCACGACGGCGAATGGTTTTGCAATATGCGCAGATCGGTTTGACCGATGCTTTGACTTTCATAACTTCAATAACCTCCAAAGCGACTCAATTAAATTAACGATCTTTGTAAAATAAAGAACGCTATGCGCTATCGGTTAAGCGCTAAATAATAAAAATATGCCGGCTTACTAGAATAACTGAAAAAACAAAGAAACTCAAGGGTTTGTAGCAAGAAAAATTCTTTGTGTTACTTCGTCAATTAAGCCTACCCCATTCACCTCAACTAGTATGCCAAAATCTTTAAAATATTGAATTAAGGGGGCTGTTTCTTTATTAAATATCGCTATTCGTTCTTTTAAAATATCAACATTATCATCAAGGCGTTGATTGCCAGAGTGCCTGCCAGTTGCCGCCCTCTCTTTTACTCGCATTAGCAAAATTTCCTCCGGCACTTTTAGATAAATAGCTCTATCAAGTCCTAGTCCTTTAGCAGATAATAAATTATTCAAAAAAAGAGCCTGATCTAGGTTTCGAGGATAACCATCTAAAATAAAACCGGCTTGGCAATCGGGGTCATTCAATCTTTCGGCAACAATTTTATTTGTTGTCTGATTATCGACCAAAAGCCCTTTAGAGATCAGCTCTTGGATCTGAAGGCCAAGCGGGGTTTTCTTGGCAATCGCACCGGCAAAAATCTCACCAGTAGCAATGTGCGGTAAAGATAATTTTTGTGACAAGAGTTTAGCCTGCGTACCCTTGCCAGAACATGGTGGACCTATAAAAATAACTCTCATTTTCTTGCCAAACGACCTTTAGCCGTACCAGAAAAGCCGGGTGGTAATTTGGCTCCAGCTTTCGCGGTTTGATTCATAAAATCTTCATAATTTCTGGCAACTAGTAAAGACTCAATCTGCGAGGCGGTATCTAAAGTCACGCCCACAACAATTAAGATCGCAGTTCCACCAAAAACATAAGAGAAATAAGTTGCGCCAACATTCAGGTAAAATTCCTGGGGCGCCAAACAAACAAGCGTAATATATATTGCTCCCCAAAAAGTTAAGCGACTAAGAACTCCATAAAAATAATCGGCAGTTTCTTTGCCGGGCCTGACGGTTGGAATTGAGCCACCATTCTTTTTTAACTGCTCGCTGACTTCGATTGGATTAAAGATAACAGCTGTGTAAAAAAAACTAAAAATTATGATAAGCGTGGCAAAGATAAGCAAATAAGCCCAAGAACCGGGAAGAAAATAGGCTCCAATTTCTCGCCAACTTTCGGTCGCGCTGAAAGAGAATATAGAAGAGACAAGAGTTAAAAAAGCAGAAGCAAAAATTGGCGGAATAACACCTGCCATATTAATTTTAAGTGGCATATATTGAGTTTGTTGGGGAGCAAGCCGACCCCCAACTACTCGCTTTGGATATTGAACTGGGATCTTTCTACTTGAGCGTTCAACAAAAACGATTCCAAGCACTGTGCAAACCGCGAAAGCTAAAATCAAAAGCACTGCCGCTGGGTTGATTTCGCCACTTCGCGCCAAGCCAATTGTTGAAGCCAACACGCCCGGCATTCTAGCGACAATTCCGGAAAATATAACTATACTAATACCATTGCCAATGCCTCGCTCGGTGATTTGTTCTCCAAGCCACATAATAAAAGCAGCGCCGGCGGTTAAAGTGACCATGGTAGTAATTCTAAATTGCCACCCCGTATAAAGAGCCAATCCTTGTGATTCTAAGCCACGCGCAATCCAAAAACTTTGAAAGAGAGCGAGTAAAATCGTGCCATAACGTGTGTAACGAGTTAGAATTCTCTTGCCAGCTTCTCCCTCCTTACGAAGAGCTTCAAGAGCTGGAATGGTTGGGGTTAAAAGTTGGATCAAAATCGAAACACTAATGTAAGGGGCTATACCAAGAGTAAATATTGAGAAATTTTCTAGCGCGCCGCCAGAAAACATGTTGAAAAGGCCGAAAAATGTCCCACTGCTAGTATCAAACATTCGTCGAAGCTGTTCAACATCTATCCCCGGCGTAGCTACGAAAACCCCAAGCCTGTAAACCATCAACATACCAAGCGTAAACAAAACCTTTCGTTTTAGCTCGGGTATTTTAAAAATATTTCCGTACTCAGCAACCATTTAATTTAGGAAGTCATAAGAAAAAGAAGTTTAAGTACAACTCGCTCTTTGTGACTATTAACCGACACAACAGCTATTTTATAATCTCGGCCGTACCCCCAGCCGCTTCGATTGCGGCTTTGGCGCTAGTAGTAAAGCTGTGAGCTTTAATCGTCAACTTTTTAGTTAACTTGCCGCAACCAAGAACCTTAATGCCGGCTTTTCTTTTGCCGCCAACCACAAAACCAAGCTCTCGGAACTTATCTAGATCTACAACCGTGCCATCATCAATAGTTTCTAGCTTTTGTAAATTAACTTCAACAAACTTATTTTTACCTGTCGATTTTTGAGGAGAAACGAAACCAAGTTTTGGCACTCGCTTAGCAATAGGCGTTTGGCCACCTTCAAAACCACGGCCAATTTTACCGCCGGTTCGAGCTGTTTGCCCCTTGCCGCCACGGCCAGATGTTTTACCATGCCCAGAAGCTTCTCCTCGACCAACTCTCAGTTTTGGCTTGCGCGCACCCTGAGGTGGTTTTAAAAATTGCAACTCCATAAATCTTTCCTCTTAAGTTTAAAATAACACTTACTAAACCAGATCTTTTACCTCAACAATATGAGAAATTTTTTTTAGAACACCAAGAATTGAAGAGTTAAGAGGTAGCTTGGCTTTGTTCCCTATCTTGCCAAGGCCAATACTGGACAAGGTTGCACGAAACCTTTGATCTCGCCCGATCGCGCTACGCACCTGCTTTACCTCAACATATTTAGAATTAACACTCTCTTTTTTCATAAAAACACAAGCCTCAAATGGAGGTTTAAAAAGTTTTATAATTTAACTCTTCAAGTTGCGCTCCTCTAGCAGCCGCTATCTCAGCCGGCATACGCAATTTCAACAAACCATCAACGGTCGCGTAAAGGGCGTTAAATGGGTTACTTGAACCAATACACTTTGTGCAAATATCTTTAACTCCAGCAACTTCGAGAATAGCCCTAACAACCGAACCAGCAATAACACCAGTTCCCGGAACCGCTGGGCGCATTACTACTTCAGTTGGGCCAAACTTGCCGATTACTTGATGTGGAATCGTAGCGCCATAAATCGGAATTTTAATCAGAGCATTACGAGCCGCTTCCGAGGCTTTTTTAACAGCATCCGGAGCTTCACTCGCCTTGCCAAGTCCAAAACCAAAATGACCTCGCCCATCCCCAGTAACAACTAAGGCGCTAAAGCCGAAGCGACGCCCACCCTTAACAACTTTGGCGACTCGGCGCACAGAAACAGTTTTATCGGTTAATTGACCAGCTTCCGAAACTTTAACCCGAGACCTTTCAAATTTATTTTTATTTCCCCACCCCATATTTGATTATTCGATAATAGTCATTCAATATTTTTTAAGTTACCTTTAGAATTTCAATCCCCCATCTCGAGCTCCATCAGCTATAGCTTTAACTCTGCCAGCGTAAATAAATCCATTACGATCAAAAATAACTTCGTGCACATTTTGAGCCAAAGCACGCTTTGCCAAAACCACCCCAACAGCTCTAGCGGCCGCCATGCTTTTTTTGCTTTCAGCTACCTTGGATTTGTCAGTTTGATTTTTCTCTTTTGCAACAACCTCCTTGAGTGAGCTGATTTGATCGACAACCTCTTTCTCTAAAGTGGAGGCAGAAACTATAGTTCGGCCAGATAGATCATCGATTATTTGAGCATAAGTATGCATGTTGCTTTTAAAGATCGATATCCTAGGCTTGTGTTCTTTCGCCTGAGAAAGCCGTTGGCGAATTCTGACTTTGCGCCTAATTCGACTAGATATTTTTTTAGTATTTTTAATTAGAAACATATATAACTCTCAGTTGTGCTAAAAAGTTAAGTGTTATTTTTTCCCTGTTTTGCCAGCTTTTCGCCGCACCTTTTCAGCAGGATCAGTATATCTGATCCCTTTTCCTAAATAAGGCTCTGGGGGAGCAATTTTACGAATCTTAGCCGCAAAATCTCCGACCAACTCTTTATTAAGGCCTTCAACTTTAATTGAAGTCTTATCAGCAGAACATTTAATCCCCTCTGGTATTGCCAGCTCCACGTCATGAGAGAAACCAACATCAATAATCAACTTATTGCCTTGAAGTTTGGCATTATAACCAACTCCTGTCATTTCAAGAGATCTACTGAAACCATTAGTAACACCAAGCAATATACTATTAACCTTAGAACGCGCCGTGCCGTAATCAGATAAGAGCTGTTTCTTCTCGCGTGCTTTGAAAGGTATGCTTTGATCAAGCGCAAAAGAGATCTGAGAAGGCTCTATCATAACCTTTATTCCATTAGCTGGCTTAAAACTAAGCTTGCCCTTTGGCCCTTCAATATTAATCCAACCACCTTCTCCCAGCGTAGCTTTAACGCCTTTTGGTATAGTTATTGGAAGTTTTCCTATGCGCGACATATTAATTTTTCAAAAACTATTTCTTATGCTTTGTTTAAAAAAATTTTCTAAATTTTTTCCATAGCAAGCTTTTACGCAATTAAAAACAGGGGCTCTCCTCCTACTTTGAGCTTTCTTGCTTCGCGATCGGTGATTATCCCACGGGAAGTTGAAACAATCACAGATCCCAAGCCGCCCCTAACAGGTTTTAATCGATCGTTTCCTAAATACTGCCGCAAGCCCGGCTTGCTAATTCTTTTTAACTCAGAAATAACTGGCTCACCATTTTGGTCATATTTTAAAATAACATTTAACACCTTTCCAGCTTTGCGCTTGCGGTAAGGCAATTCGCGAGGCTTCTTGGCGGAGTCGGAAGACAATTTACGATCGTTTTTTGCTTTTGCCGTTTGGGATTCAACACTCTCAAAACCAGCTATAAAACCCTCTTTTTTTAGCAATGCTAGAATGACTTTAAAAAGCTTGACCTCAGGAACTTTTACCGATCGTTGTCCGGCACGTTGTCCATTTCGAATTCTAGTGATTAAATCTGATATAGCATCGTTATACATGATGTTTATTCTCTTAAACTAATTACTTTCTAAAAGGCATTCCCAAATGAGATAGGAGAGCTCTTGCCTGCTCATCGTTATCGGCCGAAGTAACAAATGTAACATCCATGCCACGCACACGATCAAGCCTTTCCATTACCACCTCAGGAAAAACAATCTGCTCCTTAATCCCCATAGTATAATTACCTCGTCCATCAAAGCCGCGCTTTGGAACTCCTCGAAAGTCCCTAACGCGCGGTAGTGCAACCGAAATCAGACGATCTAAAAAACTATACATCCTTTGTCCTCGCAAGGTTACCATACAACCTATAGGTAAACCCTCTCTGATTTTAAAGTTTGAAATAGCCTTTTTTGACTTTGTAACTAATGGCTTTTGGCCAGTAATAGCAGCCAAACCATACTCGACAAATTGCATAGCTTTGCCGTTAACAGTAGTTTCTCCAACTCCGCAATTTAAAACTATTTTTTTTAGTTTTGGCACCTGCATTTTGGAAGAAAAACCAAATTCCTTGATTAGGGTTGGGACTATTTCGCTCTGATATTTTTTACTCAATCTGCTTTCCATATAAACTACCTCTCCAAGAGACAACAACTAACGTTTGTCACTAATCTGCACAAATTCTCCATTAGTTGGATCTTTGTAACCACGCACTCGGGTACCATCTGCCAACCTTTGGCTTTTTAATTTAACCGGAGCGTTTAGCTTGTCAGCAAAGTACATAAGATTTGAAATGTGCACCGGAATCTCTTTAGGAGTTTTACCCTTTGGTTTGCCCGGAGCTGTTTGCTTAAGGTGTTTAGTGCCAACATTAAGCCCATCCAACAAAGCTCGCTCTCCTCTCTTGCCAACAATCGCTGTAATGGTTGATTTTTTCCCCTTCAGCTCACGCTTTTTAGAGCTTCCTCCAGCAATAACCATTACTGGATCGCCTTTGCGCAACAAACCTTTACGGTTGGTGTTATTAGCTACTTTTTTACCGATTTTTCTTTTCATTCAATTACCTCATTTAGACTGAATCTTTTATTCTCTAATTTGCCTATAACACCTCTGGCGCCAAAGATACGATCTTCATAAAACCGCCTTTTCTTAATTCGCGAGCCACAGGTCCGAAAATACGAGTTCCTACCGGCTCTTTTGCTTGATTTATTAGCACAGCGCTATTTTCATCAAAACGAATATACGACCCATCATCTCGCAAGATCTCTTTGGCGGTACGCACCACAACGGCTTTATGAACACTCCCCTTGGTAATCTTTGAATTTGGAATCGCCTCTTTCACAGCGACTACAATAATATCACCAACGCTAGCATAACGTCTGCGCGTCCCTCCTAAAACTTTAACACAAACAACTTTTCTAGCCCCCGAATTGTCAGCAATTTCAAGTAGAGATTTTAAAGCGATCATAAAAAAAATTTTACTAAATATTAACCATTACTATTGCTTTGCCGAATTCAAAACCTCTTTTAATCTCCACCTTTTCAAACTGCTCAGTGGACGACTCTCAACTATCCGTACCAAATCGCCAAGTTTTGCCATGCCAGTTTCGTCATGAGCATGATATTTTTTAGTAAGACTAATAAATTTCCCATATTTTGGATGTTTTAGACGTCTTACTACCGCGACAACCAAAGTCTTTGGCATCTTATTGCTGACAACTACCCCATCTTTAATCTTCCGCAGTTTTTTGCCTTGGCTTGTAGTCATAAATTCTTCTATTCAAATCTTTCTAAAACTTTTATCAGAGCAATTATTCTCCAGTCTTGTTTGAAACCCTATCCGCCTTTAAAAAATTTTTCTCGTTGGCAATAGTCAACAAGCGCGCCAAATTCTTACGCTCCTTGCGTAGCAAATCTTTTTTATCAAGTTGAGCTAGACCTCTCTTAATTCGGAGCTTGAGAAGATTTTCAGCCGATTTGGCAACCGCGCTTCGCAAGTCAACCTCTGAATGAGCCCGAATTTGTTGTATATACTCTTTTCTCTTCATCTCTACCTAATTAAATAATCGTTTCCCGGCGAGTTATAAATTTAGTTTGCAGTGGCAACTTGGCGGCCGCTAATTTTAAGGCTTCTTCAGCTTGCGCTTTAGGAACACCTGTCATCTCATAAAGCATCCTGCCAGATCTGACTTCTGCAACCCAAACCTCTGGAGAGCCCTTACCAGAACCCATTCTTGTTTCAGCAGGCTTTTTAGTTAGAGGTTTATCTGGAAATATTCTAATCCAAACCTTGCCACCACGTTTAATAAAGCGGGTGATTGCCATGCGAGCCGCCTCAATCTGCCTATTAGTAACCCAACCAGCATCAATTGCCTTTAAACCATAATCACCAAATGCCAGATCACAACCACGAGTCTCAACGCCGCGAAGATGCCTAACCTGCTTCATCTGTTTTCGATAACGTGGTCTTTTTGGCATTAACATATAAAATCTTCCGTAAATTAAAAAATAAGTTCTTCAAAACTAGAGAGCCATCACCTCTAATTGCACCTCTTCGCCCGGCTCAAATTTTTCTCCCTTAAAAATCCATGTTTTGACACCGATAATTCCATAAGTTGTTGAGGCTCGCGCGACACCATAGTCAATATCAGCTCGAAGCGTATGCAGTGGCACCCTGCCTTCTCGGTACTTTTCTACTCGAGCAATATCAGCTCCATTGAGCCTTCCGGAAACTGCCACCTTAACTCCCTCAGCGCCCGCTCGCAAAGCTTTTGAAGCAATATCTTTCATGGCTTTACGAAATCCAACACGACGCTCAATTTGAGAAGCGATGCTTTCGGCTGCCAATTGCGCGTCAAGATCGGGTTTGCGAACTTCAATAATATTTAAGCTGACATCGCGACCGATCAAAGATCTCAACTCTTTCCGAAGATCATCGATATCTTTGCCCTTCTTGCCAATTACCAATCCGGGTTTGGCAGAGTAAATATTAACCTTTACTTTATCAGCGGCTCTTTCAATATCAATTTTAGCAATGCCTGCTAAATGTAACTTCTCTTTTAAAAAAGCCCGCAACCTGCGATCTTCTCCTAAGAACCGCGCAAAATCATGCTTACCCGCATACCAGCGAGACTGCCACCCTTCAATAACTCCAATTCTCAAGCCTCGTGGACTAACCTTTTGACCCATAAAAACTATCTTCGCTCCTCTAAAATTATAGTCAAATGCGACGTGCGTTTTTTAATAGGAGTAGCTCGACCATGAGCCGCCGGCATATAACGACTTAAAGTTGGACCATTGTCAACATAACTAGCTTTAACCCAAAGGTAGTCAATATCAACACCATCATTATTATTTGCATTCGCAATCGCACTCTGCAAAAGCTTCAGCGCCAGCGCAGCCCCTTTCCTCTGAGTAAATTTGAGGGTCGAAATTGCAGATTCAACTTGCATCCCGCGAATCAGATCCATCGCGCCCTTGGCTTTTCTAGGAGAAATTCTTGCTCGCCTTAGAATTGCTTTCATAAAAAATCTCAATAAAAACACTACGGCTTAGGTGGAGTCGCTGCTTCCTTAGCCTTTGACGAACCATGGCTATGAAAGGTTCTTGTTGGAGAAAACTCTCCCAACTTGTGTCCCACCATATTTTCAGTCACGAAAACCGCGTTAAACTTTTTCCCATTATGCACAGCAAAAGTTAAACCAACCATCTCAGGAATAATCATCGATGCCCGAGACCAAGTTTTGATCATTCCCTTATGTTGACCAGATTTAGCTCGCTCAACCCATTTCATTAAACTCGCATTAACAAAAGGACCTTTCTTTAAAGATCGAGGCATAATTTAAAATCTATTTTTATAAAAATTTCTAAAGCAAACAACAAAAATAACTTTTACAATCACAAAAGCCGCACTTGATGGCAAATAAAGTATTGTAAACTAATCTAAAATTACAATCAAGTTTTAGCTAAAATTCCTAATTGTTTTCAAACAAAATCAAAACTAGCGAGCCTTCCCTTTAGCTCGACGTTTTAAAATAAATTTATTCGTTCTCTTATTTGTCCTGGTTTTAAGGCCCTTAGCTAAAACACCGGTACGCGAACATGGGTGCCTACCACCAGATGTTTTACCCTGACCGCCACCCATAGGGTGATCGACAGGGTTTTTAGAAACACCCCTGTTGTGAGGACGAATTCCAAGCCATCGACTGCGACCAGCTTTCCCAATCGCCATATTGATATGCTCGGCATTCCCAAGAACTCCAATCGTAGCGTAACAGCCAACTAGAACCTTTCTCATTTCACCAGAAGGAAGTTTGAGCAGAGCGTATTCACCCTCCTTGGCCGCAATTTGCGCCGAGCCACCAGCGGATCGCACAATTTGACCGCCCCTTCCGATCTTTAGCTCAATATTGTGCACAGATTGTCCAACCGGAATGTTTTTTAAAGGAAGCGCGTTTCCAATTCGAACCTCAGCGTTTTCCCCAGATTGCAAACGATCTCCAACTCGCAACCCTTCGGGACACAAAATATAACGACGCTCACCATCTACGTAACGCAATAGCGCAAGCCGCGTCGTGCGGTTGGGATCGTATTCGATCGCAATCACGCTCGCCAAAACATCTCGCTTGTCTCTTTTAAAATCAACTATACGATAACGCCTCTTGTGACCACCTCCAATATTAATATTAGTATTGCGTCCAAAATGATTTCGACCGCCAGTTTTATGCTTTTTGCCAAGTAGTGATTTTTCAGGTTTACTTTTGGTAATCTCCGAAAAATCAGCCGTTTCAATAAAGCGTCGCGAAGGCGTGAATGGGTTATATCTTACATTTGCCATCTTTAAATCTCCAAAAGCTAATTTTCTTCTCCGTTAAACACCTTCAACAATAGAAACCTTTTCGCCGGGCTTTAAAGAGATATAGGCTTTTTTAAAGCGCGTTCGGTAACCTTGCTTTGCGCCAACTCTTTTCGGTTTACCTTTATAAGAAGCAGTTCTCACCTCGGCTACTTTGACACCCAACGCATTTTCAACCGCTTGGCGAATTTCTGGTTTACTACTCCTAAAATCAACTCTAAATACCAACGTCTGCCCTTTCTCTGGAGAGCCAGCCACAAGGTTGACCTTTTCAGTAAAAAACGGAGCTACAAGCGTTCGTTGAGATTTTCTAGCGGATTCAAGCGCTCCCCTTAAGCTACCTAGTTCGCTAACTACTTGCTTCTCTGATTTAGTGTTTTTAGGCATATCTCTCTAAATTTTACAAAATCCTTTTTTATTCCTCAAAGCTTATATTCTCGCCTCAAGCTTCTTTTCTATCTCTTTAAATGTTTCTTGTGACAACAAAAGATAACGGTGCTTAATTAAATCGAGAGGATTTAAAGCGCTAGCCTGAAGCAGTTTGACCCCTGTGATATTACGAAAACTTAGAAAAATTTCATTATTTCGCTCTTTGTTAGTAATAATAACTAAAGTTTTCTTTCTCGCCAAACCTAATGCCTCCAGTAAAGCGCGGGCAGATTTAGTTTTTCCCTCAATTCCATCAAAACTTTCTAACAATTTGCACCTTCCAGCTTTTAATTTGTCCGCTAAAAGAGTCGCTGTCGCAATCGCTCTTGAACTAAGAGAGAACCTTGTCGAATAATCTCTAGGCTTCGGCCCATGAGCGACAGCGCCGCCAACCCAAAGAGGTGAAACATTGGAACCAGCTCTTGCCCTGCCCGTTCCCTTTTGCTTCCACGGCTTTCTGCCTCCTCCCTTCATCATTCCACGAGAAAGAGTAGAATGAGTACCCGAACGGAGATTATTCCTTTGCCAAACAACTGCTTGATGGACAAGAGGCGGACTCCAAACGCTTTCAAAAAGATCTGTTGTCGGCTGATAAGTCCCAACAACCGCACCATCAGTTTTATGTAAGTTACAGACCACCTTCCCTGGAGTTTGGTTTTTACCAATTTTTCGACTATTTTTTTTCGCCACACTCATCTTCTTTACTCAACTCAAAACGAAAGTTCTATCTCTAAATTTCCAATAAAATAAAAAGCTAGGCAGCTTGTTTCTCTCCACTTGTTTTAACCTTAGGCTGATATCCTTTAGCGGCTTTTTTAACGACAACAAATTGACCTTCAAAACCCGGCACTCCTCCTTTGACCAAAATTACATTTTCTTCATTGAGAATCTGAACGACTCTTAGATTCTGAATGGTTACGGCAACATTCCCCATACGACCGGGCATTCGTTTGTTTTTATGAACTCGTCCGGGAAATTTACGGCATCCAATAGATCCTACATGCCGACGATATTCATGGGTGCCTCTAGTGGCCGGTTGTCCTTTCATACCGTGTCTTTTAACAACTCCAGCGAAGCCTTTGCCGATCGAAATGCCGGAAACATCAACTAACTCCCCACTCTCAAAAAGATCACCAACCTTTAGCTGTTGCCCAACAGCGCCCCATCCCAATCGATCGACGTCACATTTAATCTCTTTGACAAACCTATATGCTTGCTCCCCGCTCTTTTTAAAACGCCCAATGTCGGCTTTCGAGAGATTTTTCTGAGATCGGGCTACAAAGCCCAGTTGAACTCCCGAATAACCATCTTTTTCTTTGGTTCTCAACTGCAAAACATAACAAGGGCCAACCTCGATTGCTGTTACTGGTATGGCACTGCCATCGCTGGCAAATACCTGAGTCATTCCTAATTTGCGGCCTAAAAGTCCTTCGGGATTTTTTTTCTTACTGTTCATTGCCTATCTCTCTAACTTTTAAACTCTTTATTATTTACCCTAAACCAAACGCGACAATTTATTATTGCAAACTAATTCTAATATCGATTCCACTTGAGAGATCTAGCTTGCCAAGTTCGTCAATCGTTTGTTGCGTCGGCTCCAAAATATCAAGCAATCTTTTATAAATTCTCAACTCAAACTGCTCTCTGGATTTTTTGTCAATAAAAGGAGAGCGATTAACGGTATACTTTTTAATTCGAGTTGGAATCATAATCGGACCCGCAATTCTACTGCCAGTGCGCCTTGCCGACTGTGCTATGTCAGCCACAGCTTTATCAAGCAACTTTTTATCGTAACCCCTTAAACGAATCCGAATAGTTTGAGCGCCTAACATTTATTTTATATATCCCCAAATTTTATCGTTCTCTTTTTCAACCAAAGCAACATTAAGCTTTGTTTTTTAAGGAGCCGAACAAAATAGCGATAGTATTTTTCGCTTTAGCGTTCGGCTACCTTAACCCTTATTTATTCCAAGATCTCCGTAACAACTCCCGAACCAACCGTTTTACCACCTTCACGGATAGCAAAGCGAACCTGCTTTTCCATGGCAATTGGTTGATAGAGAGAAACTTCTATGGAAATACGATCTCCCGGCATCGCCATCTCGACGCCTTCCGGCAGTTTAATATCTCCAGTCACATCAGTGGTACGGAAATAAAACTGCGGTGTATATCCAGTAAAGAAAGGTTTATGTCTTCCGCCCTCTTCTTTTTTAAGGATATAAGCTTCGCCTTTAAATTTCTTATGTGGTTTAATCGTGCCGACCGCGGCTAGAACCTGTCCACGTTCAACATCTTCTCTCTTTAAACCACGAAGCAAACAACCAGCATTGTCTCCAGCTTGACCCTCATCTAAAGATTTGCGGAACATTTCAATACCAGTAATTGTAGTTTTAGTAGTGTCTCGCAAACCAACGATCTCAATCTCTTGGCCAACTTTAATAACACCTCTTTCAATCCTGCCAGTAGCCACGGTACCACGACCCTCGATCGAAAACACATCTTCAACCGGCATTAAGAATGGCTTATCAACTTCGCGTTGCGGAACAGGTATGTACTCATCTATTGTCGCCAATAGTTTCTCAACCGAACCAACTCCAATGTCGCTCTTTTCTCCTTGTAAAGCCTTGAGCGCGCTACCTCTAATGATCGGTGTTTCGTCTCCCGGAAATTCATATTGTTTAAGCAAATCGCGAATCTCCATCTCAACCAGATCAAGCAGTTCTGGATCATCAACAGTGTCAACTTTATTTAGAAAAACAACGATCTTTGGAACACCAACCTGACGAGCCAATAGAATATGCTCGCGAGTTTGCGGCATCGGTCCGTCAGAAGCGCTGACGACCAAAATCGCTCCATCCATCTGAGCCGCGCCAGTGATCATGTTTTTAACATAATCTGCGTGACCCGGACAATCGACGTGAGCATAGTGGCGCGATTCGGTTTCATATTCAACGTGCGCCGAAGCAATGGTCACTGTTTTCGTTTCATCGCGCACAGTACCACCTTTGGCAATGTCTTTATAAGACTTAATCGTCGCCAAACCTTTACCCGCCTGCACAGAGACTAGCGCCGCCGTTAGAGTTGTTTTGCCATGATCAACGTGCCCAATTGTGCCAACATTGATATGAGGCTTATTTCTTTTAAAACTCTCTTTAGACATAATTATATCTCCCCTTTTAAACGTAAAAATTTACAAAAAAATTCTACACTAAAATCATTTAAAAAAACAATTTCAACATAACTCTCCGTTAAAACAACAACTTCAAATTCACATCCAAATCTATGCTGCGGCGCGTTTACCGATTGTTTCCGCTATCGCTGGAGGCACCGGAGCATAGTGGTGATACTCCATAGTAAACGTAGCACGCCCCTGCGAGCTTGATCTTAAATCTGTCGAATAACCAAACATCTCAGAAAGCGGCACTTCAGCTTTGACCACCTGTGCGCCAGCGCGACTTTCCATTCCCATAATCCTTGCGCGACGACGGTTTAAATCACCGACAATGTTACTAATAAAATCATCCGGACAGACAACTTCAACCGACATAATAGGCTCAAGCAACTGTAGCCCTGCTTTGCGGCAAGCATCTTTAATACACATTGAGCCGGCTATCTTGAAGGCAATCTCACTTGAATCAACTTCATGATAACTGCCAAAATAAAGGGTGACGCGCATGTCAATTACTGGAAAGCCAGCCAAAATACCAGCTTGCAATGCCTCCTCAACTCCATCTCGCACGGCCGGAATATACTCTTTAGGAATAACGCCGCCTTTAATCTCATCAACAAATTCAAAACCTTTACCAGCTTCAAGCGGCTCAACTCGCAAAAAGACATGCCCATACTGACCTCGACCACCAGTTTGCTTTGCGTACTTAGTTTCAAACTCCGCTTTTTGCAAGATTGTCTCTCGATATGCCACCTGTGGCTTGCCAACGTTAGTGTCAACTCCAAATTCACGGAGCAAACGTTGTCTAATAATATCAAGATGCAACTCTCCCATTCCTGAAATAATGGTTTGACCAGATTCCGAATCACCCTTAACTCTAAAAGATGGATCCTCTTTGGCAAGTTTCATCAACGAAAGCCCCATTTTCTCCTCATCGGCTTTGGTTTTTGGTTCGATCGCGATACTAATGACAGGTTCAGGAGCATGAATACTCTCAAGCAAAATTGGCTTTTCACTATCACATAAGGTATCGCCGGTATAACTCTCCTTAAGACCAACTGCCGCACCAATATCACCCGCGCCAATATATTCAACGTCCTCTCGTTTGTTAGCGTGAATCCTTAATACTCGACCAATCCGCTCTTTTTTATCTCTGGTTGAATTATAAACAGTGGTGCCGGGAGTTATTTTTCCAGAGTAAACTCTAAAAAACGTTAACACTCCAACGAACGGATCGGTAATAATTTTAAAGGCAAGCGCGCTAAAAGGTTGATTATCGTCAGCGAGCCTCTCTTCAAAAATTGGCTCAGCTGTTTTTGATCTAGATGGCAAAACACCCTTGACCGGAGGAATATCCAATGGAGACGGAAGAAAATCAACTACTGCGTCAAGCAGAGGCTGAACTCCTTTGTTCTTAAAAGCACTGCCGCAAATTACAGGAAAAATCTGCATAGCGATTGTTCCTTTGCGAATCGCCTTTTTAATCTCCTCTTCAGAGATCTCTTCACCAGCAAGAAATTTATTCATAACTACTTCGTCACAATCGGCTAACGCCTCCAGCATCTGCTCCCGAGCAACAGCGGCCTCTTCCTTCAGTTCAGCTGGAATATCTATAACTGTGAATTTTGATCCCTTAGTTTCATCAAGATAAACGATTCCTTTCATTGTCACCAAATCAACCGTTCCCTTGAATTGATCTTCAGCTCCAATTGGGATCTGAATAGGAACCGCTCTGGCCCCTAATCGATCTTTAATAGTATTAACCGACATCTTAAAATCGGCGCCAATTCGATCCATTTTGTTAATAAAACAGATGCGAGGCACTTTAAATTTATTCGCCTGCCTCCAGACGGTTTCCGATTGCGGCTCAACCCCGTTAACACCATCAAACACCGCCACCGCGCCATCGAGAACTCGCAAACTACGCTCAACTTCAATCGTAAAATCAACATGCCCGGGAGTATCGATAATATTGATCTGATGCTCTGGCTGATCTCCATTCGAGCCGCGCCACATACAAGTTGTCGCCGCCGAGGTGATTGTAATACCTCGCTCCTGCTCTAACTCCATGTAGTCCATGGTTGCGGCGCCATCATGAACTTCGCCAATTTTATAGTTAATGCCGGTATAAAACAGCACGCGCTCGGTAGTTGTCGTTTTCCCAGCATCAATATGCGCCATAATTCCTATATTGCGAACTTTTTTCAGATCTACCTTTGCCACCTTTATTTTTACCCCTTACTGTTTAATATCTAATCGCTGAAAACTAAAATTTTCCCTGAATTATTATCAAGTATAAACAAATTACCACCTAAAATGAGCAAAAGCCTTGTTAGCCTCGGCCATGCGATGAACTTCTTCCCTCTTTTTTACTGCCCCGCCGCGCCCAGCAGATGCGTCAAGTATTTCGGCCGCTAATTTTTCAGCCAAACCGCGCTCGGCTCGCTCGTTAGCCGCCTGCACAACCCATCTGATAGCCAACGACTCTGCGCGAAAAGCTCTGACCTCTGTCGGAACTTGATAAGTCGCGCCGCCAACTCGCCTTGAACGAACCTCAACAAGGGGCTTACAATTAGCTAAAGCTTTATTGTAAAGCTCTAGAGGCTGCTCTCCAGTTTTTTCACCAATCACTTCCAAAGCGTCGTATAAAGCTTTTTCAGCAACAGATTTTTTGCCACTTTTCATTATAATATTAACGGTTCGACCAATAATTGAATCGCCATATTTAGGATCGGGTAGAATTTTTCGGGTGTAATCTCTCTTTTTTCGTGACATAATTTATAAACCTGTTATATAATATTATTTTGGTCTTTTTGCTCCATACTTTGAACGTCCCTGCTTTCTATCCTGCACGCCGTGCGCCTCGAGCTTACCTCTTACCATGTGATAGCGAACCCCAGGTAAATCTTTCACTCTGCCACCCCTAATTAAAACAACCGAGTGTTCCTGCAAACTATGGCCAATACCAGGAATATAGCTAGTAACCTCCATGCCTGTCGTTAAACGAACACGAGCAACTTTACGAATAGCAGAATTCGGCTTTTTCGGAGTTTGTGTGTAAACCCTCGTGCAAACACCTCGCTTTTGCGGACAACCAACCAAAGCAGGAGATTTGCTTCGATAACGGGGTTGTTTGCGAGCCTTGCGCACTAACTGATTAATTGTTGGCATCGTTTCGACAAACAAAATAATTAAATAAAATTTCGCGCGATTTGTTTTACACAACCTAAATTATCAAAACAAACCGCGCGAGAGAGATGATGGCGCAATCCCTCAAAAAAAATAATAACAAAAAATAAAAAAATATATAGTGAGAGAGCCCAAGAGAAAATAAAAATCTCTCAAGTAATTATAATAACCAATGCTTTCTAAAATATCTCAGATCTCCGGCTGACAGGGTTTTATTGATCCTGACAGATTGTCAATCAGATTGTAGCTTTGACCGAATTTCTTAACGCCTAAGCCTCTTATCTAAATATCTACAAAACAGGCGAATCGTCAAAGAGGTTGTTTCGCCGGACGAAACATTGCTTCTTTGAAAGCGATCTTCAAGATAATTCGCAAAGATACGAAAGCCGTAAGATTCTATCTGAAAACGATCAAACAGTCAAGGGTTTTGAAGGATTTTTCAAGGAATGGGCAGAACAAACTCTCTGAAATCCCCTTAAATTAAATAGGCAAAGGCAAAAAATGGTGGATAATATCTTTTTTGCAAAGATGATTGTATTCTTCTAGCCGCATACTGCTCTAAAGCAGTTTGTGGGTCACTATCACCTCGTAAAACACTAGCTAATTCACTAAATTCTCTTTTTGGCGGCGTTCCCGGAAGAGAGAGAGTCATCTCATCTTCAAAACTAGGAGAGGCGATAATCAATACGCTCCCTTGATTTGTTTCAATATTTAAATCATAAAGACGAATTCCGCTTTTTAAAGATCTTGGAGACCCATTAATATTGATACAATCAGTCCCATTAAATTTCCAATTTATATCTAGCGCCGATTGCATCTGAGACGAAAGGTTTTGCAACCGACTCTCCTTGTCAAGCAATCCAACAAATAAATCTCCCAAGGAAAACACTTGAACTTTTTTGCCGGAGCTAGCAACAAAACCAGCAAGAGATAATTTAAGAGGAAATAAGTTTTGGTCGCGTTGCAATGGTACCCAATCAATCGGTTTAACATGCTCACCATGCAATAATTTACCCGAAGAAGAAATGTTAGTGATAGCCTGCTGAAGTAGCAAAGATGTGTCTTCTTGAGGTAGCAGGGAGAAAAATCTGAGCATTCGCTTTAATACTCCTCCTGATTTTTCTTGCTCTTGAGCAGTTAATAATATGTTTCCAGATGCTTCATAAATTTTATTTCGAATTGCGCCAGCAATCATTTGATAGGGTTGTTTGTCAAAATACGATTGATACTGCTCTACGATAGGAAAACAAAAGATATCACCTTTAAACTGAGTATTAAGATACCCTTGTCTCAACATGGCAGTCACCAAAGATGGTGGCATAAGTTGAAGGATTCGATTATTGAAATCACAAAAGTTCGCGATAGATCTAAGCGGACCAAACGAAGGTCCATTTGTAGCGGGCAGGGATGGCGGTTCGTTAGCAGGTTGTTGTTGTGGTTTTACACCTGTAGGACCATTTTCAAACATCGATATTTTAACTTCAAAAATAAATAATGCCCAAGAAGATGAAAATTTATCCTATTTAATTATGTTATGATTAGTTAATTTAGCTTTGATTACATTTCTAATGGTTAAATTTTTCACAACATAAACTAAGCTATTGATTTCAATATATATAATTTTTTAAAAATTATAAAAATTATACTTGCGTTTTCTATAAAAATTCTATATAAATATATTATGAAAGTTTTAGTTGATAAAAGTAGCAGGTATTTTTAAAAATAACCGCTCTTTTCAAGCTAAAAATAAAATTAGTTTCAACTAAAAATATTAAGATAAATTTTAAAGATAATTTCAGTATCACTTATGACAGAAGACAACTTGCCTACCTACAAAACCAGTTCACTTGCTCCGGTGCAAAGGCAAACTTTGCAATTTTTAAGAGATTTTCTCGCGAGCAATGGTTACGCCCCTACTTTAAAGAACATAGCTGATCATATTGGAGTCAAATCTCTTTCGACCGCTCACTTTCACCTTGAGCGGCTCGAGGCAAAAGGTTTTATTAAACGAGGTGAGGATGGCGTCATAGAACTATTGGAGGCTACCGTACCTCAATTAGGACCAACTGCGGTACCGCTTATCGGTGTTATCGCCGCCGGAATGCCCATAGAAGCAATTGAAAATCCGCAGATGATAGATCTGCCGCCACAGATGCTCAATAAACGGGGTGAGGTTTTTTGTCTCGAGGTAAGCGGAGACTCAATGATTGACGAACATATTTGCGATGGTGATATCGTTATTATTAGAAAACAGGACACAGCCGATGACGGCGACATAGTTGCCGCGATTTTAGATGACGGAACAGCAACATTGAAACGTTTCAAACGATTAAGAGATAAGAAGATTATGCTTATTCCAGCAAATCCGAATTTTAAGCCTATCATATCGGATAAAGTTACTATTAGCGGAAAGATGATCGGTTTATTAAGGCAATTTTAATTTAAAGATATTTAAAATTTTTTATTAAAAAATTTTCTGAAGGAGAGTTTATGACAAATACAGATGGCGCAATAAAAGAGGGGAAAAACAATCCGACCAAAAACAATCTGACAAAAATAGAGAACAATGCCGAAAAATTAAAAGCTCTTAACTCTGCGATTTCGCTTTTAGAAAAAAAATACGGTAGTGGAGCGATTCTCTCCTTGGATGGAAAAGTTAATGCTCCAATAGAATCATTTTCGACCGGTAGTTTAGGACTCGATATAGCTTTAGGTGTTGGTGGCGTGCCTCGCGGTAGAATTTGCGAAATATACGGGCCAGAATCTTCGGGCAAAACAACTTTAGCTTTACATCTAGCGGCAGAGGTACAAAAAAAGGGGGGGACTGTAGTTTTTATTGACGCTGAACACGCTCTCGATATTAGTTATGCTAAAAAACTCGGCGTTGATACTGCTAAACTTCTTGTTAGTCAGCCAGATTGCGGCGAACAAGCTTTGGAAATTTGCGAAGAGCTTATTCAATCTGGCGGAGTTGATCTGGTGATTATTGATTCGGTAGCCGCCTTAACCCCGCGAGCAGAAATCGATGGCGAGATGGAGGATCAACAGCCGGGGATGCAGGCTCGTTTAATGAGTAAGGCCTTAAGAAAATTAACCTCGGTTGCCGCAAAATCTAACACAATTATACTATTTATTAACCAAATAAGACAAAAGATCGGAGTTATGTTTGGGTCTCCCGAAACAACAGCTGGTGGAAACGCGCTAAAATTTTACGCCTCAATTAGGCTTGATATTCGTAGAATCGGCTCAATCAAAGAGGCCGAAGAAGTTACCGGAAATCGAGTAAGGGTGAAGGTGGTAAAAAATAAGGTTGCGCCACCATTTAGAGAAACCGAGTTTGATATTATCTTTAATGAAGGCATTAGCCAACTCGGTGAAATTATCGATAGCGGAGTCGAAAAAGGCATCATAGATAAAGCGGGCGCTTGGTATGCTTACAAAGGAGAGAGGATCGGACAGGGACGCGACGCCGCCAAAGCCTTTCTCAAAGAGAATCCGGAAGTTGCGCTAGAAATTAGAAAACTAATCTTATCAACTTGTGGAATTATAAGTGGAGAGGAAATCACTCTTGGCGAAAAAGTATCTAATGCCAAATTTTCGGTTAACACCCTTGAATCAAACAACACAGCAGTAACTACTAAGCAGTTAGTAGATAACAAAACAACTCCTAATGCTGGCAACAAGATAACTTCTTTAGCCCAGCAGGGCAATAAAACTGTTCAAGCAAAAAGGCAATAGTTGAGATCGTTATATGTTATGACTCGTTGGTTTGATTACCTAATTTTTAATTAAACTCTGTTTTAATGAGATAAATATATCTCAACAAAAGAAGCCTATTAAAATTGATTTTAGTTCTCTCTTTTTGGTTGACTTTTTCTTTTTGGTATAGAAATAATTAAAAATATCTGTCGTAAAAAGTTTATTTTACAAAGGTAATATTTATGCAAAGAATCAACCTTATTAGACCAGAGCAAGCAAGTGGGGAGATAAAGGATATTTACGATTCATTGGCTAAAAAAATGGGGAGAGTGCCAAACATTTTCCAAGCCATGGCGAACGCATCGGCTGTTTTAAAAACATATCTTGCTTTAAGCGATCTAGCATCCCAAACATCGCTCAGCTTAAAACTGCGTGAAATGATCGCTTTGGCGGTGGCTGAGGCAACTGGCTGTGAGTATTGTCTGTCAGCTCACACAAAAATTGGAGAGAGCGTTGGCCTGACAAAAGCCGAGATTTTGGAGGCAAGAAGAGGCAAAGCGACTGACAATAAAAACAATCAGATTTTAAAGTTTACCGTCGAAGCCACAAAAACTTGGGGGAAAGTTTCAGATGAAACTTTTAAAAATCTGCTTGCCGCTGGAGTAACCACGGCGGAAATTGCCGAAATCTCTCAGGTAATAACCCTAAATTTATTCACCAACATATTTAACCACATTGCTAAAACAGAAAACGATTTTCCGGCGGTGGAGAAAATTTAAAATAAAAATTCTCTAAAAAGCTCTTTGACAATTTCAGGCGGCCTACTGCTGTTGTTCAACAATGGTCGCCAGCGGCAGTTTTATTCAAACGGCGGCGGGCTCGGTAGCGTTAAGCCGCTTTCCCGGGACGATCGGCGGCGTAGTTCCACCCGGCAAAAATCATGCGCTAAAGGATCGAAATATGGATCCGAGTTTGGAACATAGTAAGTCTCAATGCCTAAAGTCGCCTTGTCAATCAAAAAAGCGCCTATTCTGATATCCCCAGTAATGCTGGTTTTGTTTGGGGATAAAACCACGCAAAATTGGTCGTCGCTAAACAGATCGACCGTTGTCCGCAAATACACCTTATAATTACCAATAGGAATATTGTCAAAAATGATCGATCGCCAAGAATGCTCTAAAAAAGAATCCTTAGACAAACGATACAACGGCGCATCTTTTGTCAATAAAAATTCTCTCTTATCATCAGCGTCGCTTTTCAGCAGCAGATCAATAGTTACCGCGCGCGGAATGGTAAGGCCCCCTTCGACAACTTGCGGAGCTAAATTTTCAAAGATAAACCTCATTGATTCTCCAGCAAGAGCGCTTGTCATTGTTTCCGTGACTAAAAGATCAAACTTTTTCCCCGTCTCAAACAGGTAAGAGTACTTTTGCGCATCGCAGTTGATAACTGTAATTCTATCTTGTAAACCCAATTTTAAGACAATCTCTTTAGCTATTCGCGCCGATAGCGGATCAATTTCAAGCGCCCTCACCCTAGTAGTTGGCGAGCTAATTGCGGCAAAAATGGCAAATATCGGAAGAGGCCCGCTACCAGCGTCAACAATTTCAACCAGCTCCCCTTCCCTTTTTTGACAAACAAGTTTATCGACCGCCAGCCGAATAGCTTTGGCGTAACCAACTGTCCGCTCTCGATCTTTTAAGCAATCAAGAGCAACCTCTGGTTTTAGCCAACCTATGTTTTGATCAATAGTCCTCTGGTCAAACTTTTGAGAAGATCCAAACCGCTCTAAAGCACGAACACTCTCGACAATCTCAGTACTGAAAAATTCCCGATTAGCAACAAAAGCATCTATATTGTTAGTAGTATATAAGTGGACTAACCGCTGAGCTAATAAGCATAATTGATTAACCAGCCCCATTTCCAACTGGAGATAACAGTTTTTATTTATTACTGTTGTCTGAGCAGAAGACATTATCTTTTTTGTTTAAATCTCTGTTTAATACCTAATTATTTATGTTATGGCGCAAAGCGTTCCGGTATGTAACATTTTTATGGTGTAAAAATTAGCGAATAATCTTAAAATCAAACAGCATCTTAATTTTAATAACAAAGCCATATATTACCGGTATATGATTAAAAGTAGCTCTAACGTCCTCTTTCAAAAGGTATCCAGGTTATATCAAATCGTTATCGCTTTATCTTTTATTATCTTAAATATAACCTCTTTGCCAGCAGAGGCGCAAAGTAACGACCATAACCCAAGTAATGGAGTTATTCTAAGCGCTCGATCGCCATCTTCTACCTATGAAAATTGGATTCGTTATGTTCTGAATAATGTAGCAATACCAAGCCAAAACGTAACCTTTACCAAAGCTTTTGCCACACCTCCAAATATTTTCTATGCTTTAATTAAACCAGCAAACAACTGCTCAGATCCTCGTGTTTTAAGGTTTATTTCTCTTGCTCCCTCAAAAAATAGTTGTTTTTTAAATTCTCCTATTCCAGATGATCGCGCCGCATCATTCGCGCCGCGTCCAGACTCTATGACAGAACTTTTAACCGAGTTAATTAAAAAAAGATATGCGGCAGATCAGAGCTCCAGAAACACCTTAGAGCAACTTTTTCTAACCGGCCAAGCAAAGATTGCTTTTTTTATTCCACCAACGGTTTTTCAAAGATATTATCCATATCCATTGCAATATCAAATCAGCTTTTCTCTACCCGACAGATATGGACTAATTTCGCTCTCTGGAGAGAGAAGAAATTATAAACTGCAAATTGATAGTTCAACTTTTCAAAGAACCTTCTCGAGTATTTTTTCAGATTTTGGTCAAGCGTTCGCGCCCATACCGGGCAACACCACTAAGATGATTGCCGACATAGCGGTTATGCCTAAGTTTAATGATTCAGATCCAAATTTAAAATCCTTACTAGCTAGTGGCTTGCCAGCTGGGAAGATAGTTCTTTTTTATGACGAATATACTCCGTATATTGTGCCAAATAATTCTTTAGAGAATTCCCCAACAAACACCCCACCAGCTAGTGGCGGCTCATCTGGCGGCGGCTCTACCGGTGGCAGTAGTAGCGGAGGCGGAGGATCATTACCGCCGCCTATTTTATCACCAACACCCTCTATAACTCCCTATCCAACGGCGACCACTTATTCAACGCCAACACCATCTCCAACCCCAATACCACCATATTTAAAAGAAAACGCCAACCTTGATCATTACGTTCATAATTTAAGATGCCTCCAAAATAACCCTGATCCAACCGACGAGGAAAATCCTCTTTTAAAAGCCCGTTGGTATCTTCAAGCCACCAACGCATATCAAGCTTGGACATTGCTTAAAAGGCTTGAATACCAAGCTGGTCGCAGGCGCGGCTCCGTCAAGTTGGCAATTATCGCCGACACCATTGACACTTCAATACAGGAGTTTTTGGGCAGAACAGGACACCCTGGAAATTATTGGGTCAACCATAACGAGCCAGCCAATAATCTTGACGACGATGGCAACGGCATCATTGATGATCACCGCGGGGCGATTTTTAATGGCCTTACCGGAGAAGCAAGGGGACTTATTAACCACAATAGTCCTTTTGGCTTAGCGGGAACCTACGCTGATGTCGCGCTGTCGATGGGAGGTTTTAACGAAAACAACCGATATCATCCAGAAATTAAAATCATCTCGGTTGGACTTGAACCGTTTTATCCAGCGGTTGATTTCCCGCTTGGCCCGCGAGGATTGCAGGAAGCGCTCTCATATGCCGCCAAAGTTGGCGATATAATTTTAGTAGCTGAAAATCGCAACATACCAGATAGCGTCATTCATCAATCCCAGATCGAACAGATTATTACTGCAAACCCCAATAAACTTTTTGTGGTTTCTTCTGGTTTTACGAGCCAAACAACCGGAGATGATCGTAATCTTGATCTGTTATTTCGCGGTGACAAAAACAAGATCTATCCTGCTAGATTGGCAAATAATGTTGACAATCTGTTAACAGTCGCGGCCACAACTCGTGATCTTGATAAGTTTCAACAGAACTTTTTTGGACACTTGTCACTAATAGCCACTCCCGGTTCTTTAATCCAATATTTTGTCACCATGTCAGGCAATGGAGCCGTCTCTGCAAGAGCGGGCAATGGTCCAAATTTTTCGGCAGCGATAGTTGCCGGCGCGCTCGCGCAAATTCTATCCCTTTTCCCAGAGTTAACACCTTACGAGCTTAAACGGTTAGCAAGAGACACTGCGGTTCCGCTCCGACAACTTGACGGTTACACAAGACCTTCTCCTTGCCAAGCGATCTCAACAAGCAATCCAAATGGAACAATTTTTAACTTTTTAAGTGCGGTAAAAGGAGTTATTTACGGAGGGAGACATTCGCCCTCATATTGCAGCTGCGCCTTAAGCGGTATTATCTCTCCAACTCCAACTCCTTCAGCAACTCCTACTCCGGGAGGCTCTACTAGTGGAGGGTCGGGAGGCGGTTTAGTTGGAGGACTGCCTGGCGGCAGTGGAGCCATAAGCGCTCCTCAGGCAACTGCAACCGCCCAAGCTTACGGCTCCAATTGCCGCCTTGAAAAGACACCCAACGATCCTTTATTTTCAGAACAATGGGCTTTAAAAAACAGTGGCACAGCTGGCGCTCTTTACGACTCTGACATAAACATACCGAACGTTTGGGCGCGTCTAAGACCGGAAAGCTACGCCCGAGTAGCGATTATTAGCACCGGGCTTGATATTTATCATCCAGATCTCCAGCAAATATTAGTCCCAAATCCAAACGAGCGGCTTGATGGCCGCGACACCGATGGCAATGGTTGCATAAACGATATTACCCTTGGTTGTGATGTTAGCTCCGCAGTCAACAGCCATGGAGATTTTTCCGCAAATAATATCGCTGGTGGAGGACAAGGAACGGAAATTGCCGGAATTATAGCCGCCAATTCCAATAATGGCATTGGGATCGCCGGAATGCTTTGGGGAATCAAAACAGAGATAATTCCAATCAAAGTTGCCGCCTCAAACTCCCATCCAGTTGATCCAATGGCAATGCGCAGAGCTTTTGAATACGCATATTCGACCAATCCAGATGTTATAGTTGTTGGCGTTAATTGTTCGGGTCCCGCTTGCAAGACTCAAGTTGACTCCGCCAACATATCACCAAACGCCAAGCGCACGACGGTGGTTGTAGCGGCCGCTGGCGAAGATTATCAAAATAGCGGTCTTCTTTTGGATCTACCAGTTTATTCACTCTATCCCGCAAAAGCTGGAGCATATTTTGTCCGTTTCTTGACGGCTGGCGCCGTTTCCAGCGCCGACACCCGTCCTTGGTGGTCAAACTACGGACCTGCTTTCGTGGTTGGAGCGCCTGGAGTCGAAAATTGGACGACTACCCTTGGAGGAAACTACAATAAAGTTTCGGGGTCGCACATCGCCGCCGCTCACGCCGCCGGGCTTGCTGCTCTAATGATCTCTCAGCAAAGAGAGATCGGCAGTGGAGCGCAACTACTAGGAGAAAAGGTGGTTCAGAAAATTAAAGACACATTAAGATCTAGTAGCGAATTGCGAGGTGTGTATTTGCCAGCACGCTGTGACAATTCAGCTCCCAATGGAGGGATAATCAACGCTAGCGCCGCCGAAAACACAACTTGCTCAAAATGTTTTGTTGATCTGCCTCCTACTCCAACGCCAATTCCTTCAATACCGCCAAGTGTAGCTTCGCCAACGGCAACCCCGTCCTCCACGCTCAAGAAGTGTTCGGAAGGATGGACGGATATTGAACATCAAGAAAGACTTTGGAGCCATTACGTTGGATCAAATCCTAGCGGCGAATATAAGCTATTAACTGCATTTAACGCGCAAGCTACCGTGAATGCCTCCTATTTTACTATTTATCCGTATGTTTCTCATCCGGGAGAGTATTGCGTCGATTGTGCGACCGCTCGCGGACTGTGCTCGGCATTTAATTATGTCCGAGGCGCTTGTCCGCTTGGAACTACGGCGCGGACTTGCGGCGGTGGAGATCAAACCATTCGTTGCGGCACCTTTAAAGCGGTCTGCAAGCTTTAGAAGCATAACATGCCAGCTAAAAAGAGTGGTTTTGCACAAAACTTGACCCACTAATAGCTCATAGCAATTGGCAAAACATATTATTTTGCCTAGGCTTTTTGCTAACTATTATCGGAAAACTTCTTAAGAGGCAAGAAAAATGCTTATCATGTTGCAACATCGCAAGCATTTAAAACCATAACTTAATTAATAACCGAAAAATTCATAAAAGGTTCAAACCTTTTAAAGTCGCCTATTTAAAAATGCTTGGCTAAATTTAATTATTTTACAACCAAACCGACATCATGCCAAGTCCGGACACTGTTCACGATCTAAACCTTAGCTCACCTTTACCTTCGCCAGAGCCTAAAGCTCTCGAGTTTCATACAAAAACCCTGCTAAACGAAGAAGCTATCGTGTTGCATTCTTTTTCAGTTTTTGCCCCCTCCCACTTCCAACATTTGCCTCCTGCAAAGTTAGCTATTAGTGGTGCAAATTTTGCCGCTCTAACACTCCCCTCAACAAAACCTGACTCAGAAATTACATACAATCATGATGGGGTAGCTATTTTTTGCGCAAGCGAAACTAAGATAACTTTAAGGCTTGCTGATGGCTGTGCAAGTGGCAAAGGCGCAAGTTACGCTAGTTACCTCGCGCTTCTTGGTGAAGATTTTGGGGTAAATTTACCTGAACTATTCCTCAACTCGCTTCCTATATCTCCCAAAGATATTATTGAAGCGGTATACGGCTTATACGCCGAATATGCTAAGGAGGTTCTCACAATACTCGAATCTCAAGGAGCAACCGAACCAAAATATTTAATGGAATCCTTGTTAGATAAACTACAAAAAACCTATGGATTTTTTAATGATAACGATGAATTAAAACAACGCCGTATAGGAGCGATCGCCACGACCTTAATCGAAACAAAATACGACGAGAGTTCGTCAACAATTGAAGTTCTCTCGCACGGAGATTCATCGATAAGAATTTTTAATCGAAATGGAAGGTTAAAATTTATTAATAAACCTGATATTCTAGCTTTCATAGATCAAACTATTCTTTTGGAGTTTTCCAAAAAAATAACCAATTATCTGTTAGAATGTTTCCGGGAAAATCAAACAAAGCAAAGAGAATTCCTAATAGATCTGTTTGATTTTATAGAAACAATTCCTCACATTTATTATCAAAAGAAGCCATTAACAGAGCATAATCCATCTTCAATTATGGATTTTGTCTTTTTTTATCCTGATGAAAGCTTTAATCAATTGATCCGCTGGGATCGCGCTACTGAAAAAGGCCAATTAAAGTTACCCCTTACAATAAAAGCTGAGGCTGAAGATCTAATCCTAATGCACAGCGATGGAATTAATTTTCTCCACCAAAATTACCCTAATGTCACAGAAGCTATCCTTAGTGTTAACGCCTCCCCAGAAGAAATCTCAAAAGAATTTTACCAAGCCCAAAGGTGCGCTCTAGAAAATACCCAGCAACATAACAAAGATCACAAAGTTACTGACGACAATCTATCAATGCTTGTGTTTAGATTGCCCAAAGAGGATGATTCCCTAGTTCGATTAGCTTCTTTTTCGCAGGCGGAAGAGAATACAATAGCTCTAAATGACCCGCAAAGAACCCCTCTGCAAATCAACCTTCAAATAACCCTTGAGCAAGCTTACTTGGATCTTTTCAAGCTATATCAAGAGGTCGAAAACGCTTTGGAAAGAGCTAAAAGAAAAGATTATACAAACATTACCCTTGCAATTTTACCAAACTACCTTCACAACGATCACACAAACAGCCAATTTAAAGGATTAATAAACGAATTTGTAAATAGAATTAATGAGATCTTCGCAAATAAAATTAAAGAGCAAGATTTTAGATTAATCAAAATTGTAAACAATTAACAATAAATAAGTTGAGTAACCGCTTGATGCTTGTTATAATTATTAAACGAAAAGAAAGTTTATGATCCTTTTCAAAGATCAAAATGTCTCTTGAGGTTGTAGGCAGGTTTAATCCAGAAAGCACAATACTAAGGGCGCTTCCGCCGCCGGTCGATAAGAATCAAGTCCTTTCCCAAAAAGAGATCATCACAACAATTGAAAGTTTAATAAAAAAAAATAATCCTGAATTAAAAATTATTGCCAAACAAGACACAAACTCATCTTTAGTTTTATTTTACGGCCAACAAGATCCCGAGATCGTCGTTAAAACAATCAGATCTCTTTCTGGCGAATTATACAAACTACAACTATTATCAATCATTGCCGAAGGCGCGGCGCTTGAATATCTAAGCGGAGCTTGGGCGTTTAAAGGTAATTCTCCAAACACGAAACCTTTTCCCTTTCCTTTGCACCGTCAATTTGGCATACCGTATCCATCCTTAGATACGGAAGAAATTTTGCCAACAGACCCTCCAATTTTAATAATGGAGTCCGTAACTGGAGTAACTTTAGAAATCACACTTAACAAAATAAAAGCAACTACGAACAATCTAGACGATCGGTTGCTTTTAGCGAGCAAGATATGCGAAGCGGTACAGACATTGAACGAGCTAGGTTTATATCACCGCGATCTGAAACCAAGCAACATAATTGTCAAGCCAAATGGAGATATTAGCGTAATAGATTTTGGTTCATGTTTTATAGATTCAAGCAATCTCTCTCAAAAAATTTTAGAAGATCACTTAGACACCTTTTTACAAGCCCCCATTAGCGCAACCTTACCTTACGCTCCACTCGAAATATCTTGCTCAACTAGCCGAGCCCATTATGCCAAAAATGTTGACATATTCGCGCTAGGGGCTATTATTTATGAAATACTCAAGGGCGAACAGCTCTTTAGGGGCAGCTGCCGCTCTGAAATCGAGGATCAAAAAAGAGGGGTTTTAGATATGATTAAGAATGCGCGGGAATTACCCGAAGGGTTTGCCGGTTTAATCGCCCACGCCGTTTGCCCAATTGCGGGAGATAGATTTCAGTCAGTTAAACAATTAATCAAAGCTTTCGCGGAGCTCAGACCAGACATTCAAACAAAACAACTAAGTCAAGAAACTCTTAACGCGCTTTGTAGTCAGGCAAAGGAAAAAGTTGATTCAAACGCTCCGACAATTTTAAAGTTACCCTCAGCAAATTCTTGCTTCAAAAGTTCTCTCGCCGCTTAAATTTGAAATGAGTAAAATAAACAAAAAAGTGGCGACCCCACCGGGGTTCGAACCCGGGTTTCCAGCGTGAGAGGCTAGCGTCCTAGACCACTAGACGATGGGGCCGTGAAATCGATAATAAAACCAAGAAAAAGAGAAGAGGTAACCATGACACAACCAAAGGCTAGTATCAAGATACGAGCGATCCTGTTATTATAAATAAATATGAAAAAATTATCAACAAAAATCAAACTGCCGCCACAAGCAATAGCAAAAGTTTCAATTGCCGTCTGTTTACTGCTAACGGCTTGCCACTCAAAAGGAATAAATCAAACCGATCAAACACTTCTAGCAAATAAAAAAGATTCGGAAGCAATGTGGGCATTCTTAAGCGGACAGCTCTTTTACGAACAAGAAAAAAGTGTTAAGGCCGCCAAAAGCTTAATCAAGGCCAAAAAATTACTTGAGGATCGGGAGCAACTTGATGAAATCAATCCAACCCTAGTAGATATTCAATTAAAAAGAGGAAAAACCAAAGCCGCCCTTGACGCCCTAGAAGAATCATTATCACGCTCAGCTAACGACTTAACCCTTTTAGAACAAAAAGTTGGCTTGCTAATCGCTCTCAACAGGCATGAAGAAGCTCTCAAGATTAGCGAAGCAATTTTAGCGCAAAACCGAAAAGATTTAAATGCGGCTGTTCTAAAAATGGCTTTGAGGTTATTTCTAAACAAAAATAATCAAACTGCTATCACTATAGATGAATTTGATAGTGAAATTCGACAAGAACCATTGATGCTATATATTGCCGGACTTAGCAAAGAGCTCTCAGGAGACATAGAAGGCGGCTTGGCGGATTATCAGTTAGCCGCCAAAGGTGATCCCGGAGATCCACTTTATCAGACTCAGCTTCTAAGAGTGGCGGTAAAAAAAATGGACCAAACAATGCTCAGGGGAGCTAGCTTAAAGCTAGCGATGCTTGGTTTGTCAAACACTGAGTATCAACAAATACTGCAAGAGATAATTCTCGCCTCAGCTAAACCTATAATTACCAATCAAAAGTTTTTATCAGATATAAGATTAAGAATAGCTCTTAAACAACTAAGCTTAGGCGAACCAATCAAAGCAAAACAACATCTTATGTTTCTTTTAGCAAGCGATCCCAATCATAACGAAGGGCGCTACTATCTTGCTTCGATTCTGGCTGGCATCGGGCGCAAACAAGACGCTCTTTGGGAGCTTTCAAAAATAAACTCAAACGATCCATTGGCGGCAAAAGCGGCTTTGTTTGCAGCATTTCTTCTCCATCAAAATAACAAAATCAAACAAGCCGAAACTTGGTTAAGAAAGTCTTTAAAACAATATCCCGATAACAACGAAACTATTTTCGCGTTAGCCGAAAATTTAGAAGCCCAAGGTAAATACACTGAAGCGGCAAAAATGCTCGAAAATATTAGCAAGCCCATAAAAAACAATCCGAATTATCTTTTTCACTACGCGGCTTTATTATATAAAACTCCAGAAAAAGATCGGGCTATTGCCATTATGGAAGATCTAATAAAAAAAGATCCAAACAATACCAATGCCGCAAATTTTATCGCCTACCACCTAGCAGTAGAAAATCGAGACCTTAACAGAGCTTACGAATTGATCAATCACGCCATCACAATCGATGGCAACAATGGTTATTTTATCGATACTCTAGGTTGGATATATTACCAACGCGGAGAGCTCGAAAAAGCGGTTCAACAGCTACGGCGCGCCGCTCTAATGACAGATTATAACCCAACAATTAGCTACCACCTAGTAATCTCTCTTAAGGCGTTAAAAAAAGAGAGCGAAGCCAAGGAGATTGCTCGCATTGCTTTAAGTCGTCCGGTCGACAAAGAAGTTTTGTCACCAACTGAAGACATAGAAAGCCGCAATTACCTTAAAAGTTTTGTTGAGCAATAAAAACTTTAAAACCAAATGCGGCGAACAGAGCTTTTTATATGACTAAATTATTCCTTTCAATAACTATTTTACTATTTTTATCGACAACCTCTTGCCACTCTTTTAAAGCGCCAATTTTGGGAGATCAGATCTCTTTTCAAACATTTATCGAACTGTTGAATCAAAAACAGCTAATTGACAATCCAAAAGCAACCGAAGATCTGCAAGCTTTGATCGATGTAGATGTGCATCTTGGAGAAACGTTAAACAAAATTAGGATAGCTCTTTTAATATCAAATAACGAAAAAGTACGAATCGAGATCTTCCCTCGCGAAATGGCGCGAGCGCTTGCGATCGGTGTTTATGACGGTAAAAACGGGGCATATCGCGAATTGTTTGGGTCGGCTAAAGAATTAAAAAATCTTTCACTAAACACTCTGCTAAAAAAAATTTTAGGAATTCCTTTCGATTTAAACTGGCTCAGGTTTTATCTTGAAGGTTGGCCGCCAATGCCGATTCTTAACAATAGCCATAATCAATATTATCTAATAAATCAAGAGCAAAATATAGCTAGCAAAAATTATCTTATAGTAAACAATCGCAAAGAACGCTACTGGATTAAATTTCAACAAAAGGCAACCAGCCAATTTGCCCCCATTCAAGGAGTAGTATATATTGGCAATCAGATTGAATTTGAATTTGACGGGTGTGGAGAGTCGTCGTGCGTAATCCTTAAAAATTCTTCGCGCGATTTAAGCGCAAAAATAGCCGTAAAAAAAATTATTCAAACAAAAAAGATAGTCGAAGATAAATTTCGATTATTTTAAGATCTTTTTCCGCCCTCTTTTTTGCATGGGCCGCGAAAGCATATCACTCAAAGCCAAAGAAGCGAGCAAGTACCCCTCTTCTTCAGTTTTGCCAGCGCGCAAAGCTATCTGACTAACGACTTCAATCAAATCTCCCATTGTTACTTCCAGTTTGTTAGAAGCGCGACTTTTGGTTCTCGGAGTAGTATAATTATCCATATAACATGCCTTTCAAAAGATTTTAATGGTCTATAATTATGATGCGGTTAAGCTTCAAATAGTTTCACAAAGGGCAATCGTTCTTACTTCTATTATTATACTCCTTTCTTAACTTTTTGTGTTACTATTTATTTACAAGAAGTTTGTAAATTTTTATCCCCTTTGAGATAAACAGCCGTTCGAATTCACTATAAAAACCATTTTTTAAATCGTTTATATAAGAGTTTGAATCACTGTTTGATAGATCGATCACTTTTGAAGTTAAATTCAAAAAATTTCTCTTGACATATTCATAATAATTATGATCGTCTGTTTTAAAAGAAATAAAGCCGCCATCCTTGAGCAACTCAAAGAGCTTTGAGCAATAACTTTCGTTCAGCAGACGGTGTTTAAGCCAACGTCTTTTTTCTGACCATGGATCCGGAAAATAAACATAAATTCCAGCAAGTGAGCGGGGCTTAAAAATAAGATCCACAAAGCGAGCATCTTGTTTGATAAGTAAAATATTTTCAATTTGCTCTTTCTCGGCTTTTTCAGCGGTTCGGCAAAGCCGCTTGTAACGAAGCTCGATGCCGACAAAAAGGGCTTCCGGTCGCGCCTTCGCTCGGGCTAAAAGATGGCCTCCCGAACCCGAGCCAATCTCAAGAAAAACTTCGCTAAACTTATTGATTAGCTGCTTTAAACGTTCTCTATCGGACTGAATAAGCCCTGAGGGAGTTGCCTCCAAAACAACTTTACCAGAAAAGCGATTAATTTTAGTAATATATGGGTTTATCCAAGACCAATTTTGCATAAGGAAGATCAATAATAAATCTCCCTTAGAGACCAATCAATCAGAAAAATTTAAAACGCTCTGGCTATAACAAAGCTCAAAAAATCAAAGCGTCGCAGAATAAATCAATTTAAGTTAATTTATCTATATCTCTGGCTGGCTTTTGTTAACGAAAAGTTAATACCATTCAGAGTTGGCCCACCTCCACATTTGGCATCGCCAATTGTGGCATTACCAGTTATCGCGACATTACCACTGCGAATCGCTCCATAAAAATTAAAATTACCTAATACGCTTACGGTTGCCGCCGCGCTTGTAGTAATGACACCATTAATAACGGCAGTTCCGTTTAGAGTCAAAGTATGAGCTGCCGGATTGGTAATATTAAACTCCAAGGCGCAAGGATCTAGGTTAGTCGCCAATGTGTTGTTACCATTAAACTGTCCACCGTTAAAATTATGGACGTTTAATATGTATTTATTTCCCGGAGCAACAACTTGAAACGCCATCCTCGCGTTACTATTATTCTGAAAAGTCAAGTTTTTAATATTATAAGGAATGTTTGGGGTTGCGATCGTTAATGTTCTATTTGAATTAATATGAACGTTTCTATAACAACCCGGAGCGAGAGTCATGTTTGAATTAACCGTAATGTCAGGATAGCTTGACTCCGCGCCCGGACAAGTTTCGGAAAATTGTTGAAGAATTGGTAAAGAATAACCATGAGAGCCGGGACCCACCAAAGCGTTTCCAGAAACCGCCCCCTGCCTAACAAATGACAATCCTCCGGACAAGTTAGTAGCAACATCACCAAAAACCTTGCCTCCTAAGGTAAGAGCACCATTAGAATAAATTCTACACAAAGATGTAGCTGAACCTCTAAGATATGAATTTAATGACGCATTCCAAGTATATATATAGGAATAACAGGTATTATTCCCTGAATTGGTCGAAAATACGGTGTTACCAAAAAAACCCACGTTACTATTGCTAGTGCTTAATTCAGAGCCAATAAAGTTGACACCGTGAACTCCTTTTTCAGGATCAGTGCCAGTGACAGCATCAACCCGAAATAATGGCTGATAAGCATCGATATCATGATAAGCTTCTTTTGCCCAAACCAATAAAATACGAACATTAACAGAACCAAAGTTCTCCACTTCAAAAGCATCTACAGCATTAAAAGGTACTCCAGTGTCAATGTTAGTCGTTACTGGAAAATATGATTCGCCAAAGAAAGCATTATTAGTCAGTTGTACCGCATGGTTAGTCCCTTTCATTTTAATCATGGTTGGAACTGCGAACCCACTGCCCTGATTGTCACCAATTGTAGGCGCAGTGCGATCGAACTGACTATTAAAATTACTGCTGTTAAAAGCTCCTACAATATTTTTTGAATTACTTTGGAGCCAAGCGACAACAGTATTAATTGTTCTCTCAACATCGTAAAAATGTTTATTATTTCTACTACTTACAAAAACAGTGGTGGCGTTACTCATTGAAGCTTCCAGCATACCAACAACCAAAATAGTCGCCAACATTGTTAAAAAGAGCACAGATATTAAAACATATCCGGCGGCTTCTTTTGTTTTTATCATACATCTTTTCATACAACACCTCATAATAAATCAATAATTATAATTAAAATTACGAATAGCAACGTCCTGAGTAACTGTTGACGTATATAATTCTCCACTAGAAAGCGGCGTAGAGCTACGAACAGATACCGCAAATCGTAAAGCTCGCACATTTAAAAGCGACGAACTATGAAGAGGATCATCAACCGTTCCTACCAAAGGAAGCGTAATAATCGATCCATCGCTTTTAAGATAAGAAACAGTAAATTTACTATTTGGTACTAGCAAAATAGATCCGTTACCCGAATCTCTGGTTATACCACTCCAATTATCAGGTGAATTATAAGTAACTATTGGAACAACCTCTAACAAACTACCAGTTGAAAAAATTCCCCCGGGAGAGAAAACCTTCGAAGAGGAAACAAAAGTAACCTGATTAAAAGCTGAATTAACCGATTCAACTATTCCAAAAAAACCATCATCATCACCAACCGTAGAATTGGTAATGAATATATGATTACCCGGGGCAATTTTACTAACATTAGTTAAACTAACGGTATCACCCGTTGCCGGATTAAAATCAGATGTCACAATATAAGTATCACCAGTTTCATTAATTCTAAAACTAATTCTGGTAGCATTACTAACAGAAGTTAAAATCGGCTCAGCAATAGCCGGATTAGAAAGAGTAGTTTCGTCAATCTGAAAATTAGATTGTTTAAAGGGCACGCCATTGCCGATCATCCTAAATTCAGGAACAACCATATCAATGATACTTTGGGCTTGCAGCTGTGTGGTTAAACGAATGCGGCTATCAGTGGCTGTTCGCACTAAAGTCCGTAACTCTTGCATCAACGCCCCTAACAAAGTAGCCGATATAGAAACCGCTACCAGCGCTTCAAAGACAGTCAGACCAAACTGCTTTCTTAATGAGCAAGCTATGTTTTTATGAAAAAAATCAGCAGTCATAACTTACTCCCATTTAGCAAAACGTGTCGTGTAAGTTAGTGGTTGATTACACACCCTAGCAGAATCACAATTAACCGTAACCGTGATTGTCCTGCTTTGATCCGCATTAACTACCACCGTTGTCACGCGGCTAAATTTAATTGAATGTCCAGGTAAAGTAATGTTTGTTTCGTTGCTATTATAAGAAGAATCTAAAAATGCTATATGAACACCGGCAAGTTGCTCAGTTTTACTGATCGCCAAATTTCTTCTAATATTGGTAATTTCCATTCTTTTATCGAAATATTGAGCGGCGATTGAACCTTGAGCGACCGCCAAACTCATCACCGCCAAAAGAAAAATCGCAACCATTGTTTCAATCAGCGAAATACCTCTAATATTAGCCGAACGACCATTGAGAATCGTTTTATCAAAAAATTTATTTTCCGCCATATTCTGCCAGAGCATAATTGAGATCAATATAGATTTACCTGTCTCAATATATCGGCCGCCATAAAGGAAAATTTAAAGCTTTGAGTAATTTTTTTACTCAAAGAAACCAGCAAAGCAAGGAATATTTTTAATAAATTAAAGGAATCTATGAAAAACTAAAAAAACCGGTCGCCCGCAAAATACCAGTAGCAAATAAACTCGGGCTTCCGCTACCACTATCTAATAAAAGAGTAATTGTTGTATTGGTTAGATTATTATTAACATCAACCGTTTGACCACGCGAATTAAAAATAATAGGCCCACTACTAGCAATTGTTATACTTGATGGCAGATAACGGAGAAAAACAACTGAATCGGGGAGTGGAGGATTTGCGGCTGAATACGGAATATAATCACAACCAAATGAATAACTCCTTTGATTGGAAGCAATCCTAACAATTCCGCGACAACCTTCAGTCACAGTATGAGCTTGCGCTTTACGAAGATCTTGTAAAAGCAAAAGTTGAGTGTTTGAGCGGTTAATTGAGTTTCTGATCTGTTGAAATCCGGGGGTCGCAACGCCTATCACAATAAACAAAAAGCCCAACATTAGTAGGATTTCTGTCACTGTATAGCCTCGTTGCCTATTCATAGCCAAAGAATTATTCCGTATCTCCCTCTTGTAATTAAAAAAGACGCAAAGTTAAAAACGCCCCTTAAAGAAGATCGGCTAAAAAAGTTTACTACTAAAGAGCGAAATTTGATTGATTTGGGAAGGGAAAGTAGGAATTAAATCTAATTTAATCAACCCCAAATGGCTGATCGTCGGTAAATGGGCTTTTAGCTTCGCGACCTTTATCAGAATTTAAACTATTCAAAGAAAAGCCGCGCGACTGCGCCAACTCTTCTTCGCGGCTAAGACCACGCAGATCCCCCCTTTGGATAAGACCTGACCTATATTGAGAATAAGCGCCCTGCATAAACATATAGTAATCAAGCGAGCTTTCACGAGCAGTATTGATCGCCTCAATCAGATCAGCGCGAGTTTGAATCGTATTAAGAGCGCCAATTCCGGTTAAAAGCCAACTGTCGATCTCTAGCGGCTGATTTGTAAGTCCAATAAAAAAGATCGGATCAAACAATAGATCGAAAACAGTACCGATAGCATCGCGCAAATTTGAAGGCCCTAACAATGGTAGGACTAAATAAGGGCCGGAACCAGCCCCATGATGAGCAAATGCTAAACCAAAGTCATTCGGATTGCGCTCAAGCTCAAAATGTTTCGCGACATCGACTAAACCCAATAACCCTACCGTAGAATTGATCAAAAAACGTCCTGTCTGGCGCAAAGCTCCCCCAAAATCAAGCTTGACTAGATCACTAACAAAATATCTTGGGAATTTTAAATTATCAAAAAAGTTACGAACCCCTGTTTGAATAGGGTTCGGCGCAACATAATTATACCCCTTAGCAACTGGTTCTATAATATTTAGATCAACCTTATTATTAAACCAAAATATAGCGCGATTGACAGGTTCAATCGGATCGGATACGAGCTGAGAACCATTAACCTCACCGCCATTTTGATTTGATACAGTAGCCGCACAAGCAGAAGTTAAACAGAGAAGAAAAAGAGAAAAAACTAGCCTAATCGCCACAAACAAAATAATAGAAAATCTAGTTATTAATAATACACTCTACTTAGTCAGCCCGAAACAGCTAATATGCTTGCAGAAATTACCACTAAAGACAAGCTAGAAAATCTTTAATCAGCGCGACCTAAATACTTACCATCAGTCGTGCTAACTAAAATCGTTTCTCCCTGTTTAATAAACTGCGGCACGGAAAGAGCTAAGCCAGTATCTGTTTTCGCCGGCTTGCCAGTATTGGTGATAGTGGCTCCTTTGAGCTCAGGATCGGTTTCAACGATTTTTAGTTTAACTGACCCCGGAAGTTCAACATTGATCGGTTGTCCATTATAAAAAGTAATGTGCACTGCCATCTGCTCCTGCAAAAAATAGCGTTTCTCGCCTATCTGATCAGCGGGAAACTTAACTTCTTCATAATTTTCATTATTCATAAAAAAATAATCCCCCTGATCCGCATAAAGATAAACAGCTGGATAAGTGACAACGTCCGCCGGTTGAACGTCATCGGTAGCGCCAAGTTTAATTTCAGTCTGATTGCCAGTTAACAAATTACGGAGTTTAAGCTGGACAAGCGCTCTTAAGTTACCGGGAGTATGATGATGAAAATCCATTACCGAATATGGAGTATTGTTATGTAAAATAATGTTTCCTCTTCTTAAATCACTAGCTTTCATAAATTCTTTCAATAAATTTTTCTTGAAGCATCTATTAAAAACAATTTTACTTCGATAATCAAGCAAGTAAAAAAAGATCTATCAAAAAACGACATTACCGATTAAAAATCTACTGCTTTAAAAAAACACTAGACGGTTTATTTTTAAGATAAATTAAGCCGCAAACGACATTGAGATCTTAAAGTTTGAAACAAACCTAAACGTTTTCCAACAACTTCAAAAGTTATGTCCGGGAAAGATAGAAGTTCTTGAAACGGTTGTCTCTCAGATATAACTTTATTAAATGTAATTTTACTCCCAAAACTACCGACTCTTTTCTCTTCGCCTGAGAAAGGCAGTGGATCGCTTCCGGCTATTATTCGCACCCCAGATTCTTGAGCAAGCGAAAAAACCGGACACCTTAAAAAAATTTCAAATCGCGATGGATGATCGACAAATAATATCCTATTAACTCCGTGTTTATTAAGGGCTTCTAAAATTAATTTGCCCCTACTGCCAAACCACTTACCAAATGACCATGGCAACGCCAACAAAGGCACCTGATCTAAAGCTCTCGCAACCATCTCCAAAAACGACAAACCAGTTGGAAGATTTTTAAAATTGGGAGTAAAAACTAATGCTTCCAATTTTTCTGCGCTTTGTAGTTGCATTCCAAAATAAAAATAAATCTCTCGTTTATCAACAAAATTAGCGCAAAAAACTCCTCCATTAAAAGATTGAATTTGATAATTTTTATCTTGAGCGAAAAATTCGATTACTTGATTGTGATCGTCTTGAATTGAGGCCGCTAAATTTTTCGTAAAAACACCGGCAATCTTATTGGAGCCGCCAAGATTGTTAAGAAAATATCGAGCAAAAAGCTCGCCAGAAAAATTCCGATAACAATGCAGATGAGTATCAACTATCATAGGACAAAATAGTCTAACAATAATTATGATTATTTTACTAGGGCAAAGGCTTACAAGCTAGAAAAAAAATAGCTTGTTTAATTTAAAGAGAGAATATTTCTAGGGAAAAACACCCCGCTAACAGACTTGCTTACCTGCCTTCCAGCAAAATTTTCGGCTCCTAATATCTCAACAAAGATTTCAGATAAGTCTCCCCAGCTATGATTGCTAGTAAAAGCATAAAAGAGATCTCCTCTTTTGGTTTTAAAATAGACTTGAAAGTTAACCACTTGGAAAGCAACTTTATTAGGCATAGCAACCGCGCCATTAACAACTTGTTCCAACCCATCCCCAATTAGTCGATACGCATGTTCCTCTATCAGGTAAAGAGCAGAAGAATTTTGTGGATAATCTCTACTAAAACCGCCACTAATATTCAGCCAATGTTGCGATCCATTCAAATCGTCATCAACATAGTCAAAAAATTCCCCAACACGAGCAGCATGATCATAGATAAAGGCTTTTACCGTGCCACTCTCTTGACTCTGTCGATACTCTCGCCAACTCATAAAAGCGCTATTATTGTTAGTAAAATTACATCCCGCGACAAATCCCGGCTCCGAAACATAAATTATAGAAGATTCAATATTAACATCGCTACAAACCGGCAAAATTTCCGGAATCAGAGCGCGCCGCAGAATTAAAATATCACTCGTATTATTTGCCCCATCAATCAACTCAACTGCTGGAAATAAATTTGAAAGATTCTCTCCTGTTATCCGAATATCAGTGCCAATAATATCAAGCGCTCCACGTAAACTTTGCGACAACTTAGTGCGAGCCAAATCAAGACCCATAACACGTTTGTTTAAAATAGCGCTAGAAAGAGCTATGCCGACTATCAGCAAGCCGAGCAAGCTGACTACCATTAGCTCAATCAGAGTAAAACCAATAACTCCTTTTTGAATCATTCGGCAAACTGTCTAACAGCTCCACCTAAAACAACTTCTACCACCCGACTATTACTACCGTCAGTTACTTTAAAATTAACTGCCTGAGAAGCCATTCCGCGCGCAGAATAACAGGTATTCCAATTTGGATTGTCAATTATCACCCCCTCTCGCAACTCATAATCATAAAAATCATCAAGATACTGATCTGCGACACAACTTTTTTTAGCGCGAGCTCGCAACAACTGAAGAGAAACTGGAGCGACTTCATAGGCCAACGAATTGGTCAAGGCACGCGCTCTAACGACTTTTAAAAAACCAACTACGCCGTTTGCTGTGTTAAGAGTTTTATTCTCTAGTTGTTTAAAATTAAAAGCGGCTAAAACAAGCAACACAAAAGCAGTTGCAATGCTAACCAAAAGCTCAATTAGCGTAAAACCAAGATAGTGGGGATATTTAGCGATTTTGCCAGTTCTCATAAAAAATAACGGCGATTAACTCTCAAACTCTCTTACAAATAATTCTTGTTTTAAAAATACAAATCGAGGAGAGAGTGGTGGCAAATTTGCGGCATTATTAAAAGAGAGATCATAATTCCAATCTCGATTTGGAGCGCTGTATGATTGCTTACCCCAGGGCCCATTGACATGCCTAGCTTTCCAAAGACTAACGAATGAACCTCGATAAAGTAGAACTTTTGAGCTCCAATTTTCATGCAAACGAAGATAATTTTCTAAACCACCATTATACGCCCCGCCCTGCCCCGAAGCCCCATCTACTCCTCCGGTATGATCGGTGCCGCTCAGGAAAGCCGCATTGATTGTAGTATTAGAAGCAATTCGTTGGCTTAAAGCTTGCGCGCTGTTCGCGTCATTCCAAGAATTTGATAAAATATTGAGAGAATCAGCCAGCACAGACGCCGGTATTTTATTAACAGAATTAAAATCCCCTCGGAGATAAACCGCTTGATCAGAAACAATAGTTAATCCTACCGGACTAGGTGAACCGGAAATATTTGAACGAATATTAGCGGCATTGCTAATTCTAACCCCATATGGGTTAGCAAAATGATTTGATAATGGACCATCAACTGTTAGAAAAAAAACTAGACCGCCTTCTGTTGAATCGCTCAATTGTTTACTCGTACCAAACCAATTTGTTTGATAAAGACAATTTAACAAACCTCGCAAATCAACATCCAACAACGATATAACCTTCTCCTCTCTAAAATTATAAATACTGCTAACTCCTACCGCCTTCCCAGCAATATTACCAGAACACATATTCAGCGCATCTGTTTGAGAGGAATAAATGACTCCTTCTGCCCTCCGCGACTCAATGCCAGCAACCGTCCCATCTGAATTTAATTTAAGCGCCAAACGAAGATCAGCCTTATCCCAATATACCTCCCCCGGAGTCGGTTCAAAAATTCCCTCATCAGGCACAGTCATAACAGGAGAATTGTATTGAATCATCCCATTAAAAGGAGCTATCTCGGCCGCCCCAACCATAATTCGGCTTGGGCAGTTAGGAATTAACGATCTAAAAATCAAGGGATCTTTGATTTGAACTGTTGCGCTAGAACAGTTTGGAGAAGTTGCATCTTTACGGCCCCTATATATGTTACGACTCGCCGTGATTTGTCCAGCAATTGAAAGAGTTCTACCGCTATTTGTATTTAAATACAAATCCCCATTCGTGTGAATTGGACCAGAAAGAGTCATATTTGCGCCGGGCAAAATCTCAAGATCTTTATTGTAAAAAGCGGCGAACTGAAACATCGGCACCAAACGAGTTTTAAAATGCAATTCAAGTTTTGCTTCATTGATGCCGCTTGCAATATTTTTCGCAAGCGCCCGGGCGACATAACGATACTCCTGAGCGCTGAGATGCTGAAATCTTTCTCCAGGCGGAATTGTAATAATTAATGGGTTATCTGAATTTTCTGTCAGATACGAATGAACCAGCCTTTTATTAAAAATATGCGTTTGACATGTAAAGTCCCCGCTTCCATTGTTCCCATCAACGCAAGGCATGGCGCTGATGTTAGGGGGCATGCCACTAGGGCGGTTAAAACCAACAAAAATCTGCTTAACAATGTCAGCTCGAATGTTTAAGCCGGCTTCGGCGGCATAAAAAGCGTTACTTGCTCCCTTTGAATACCCATAAGAAGCTGTTTCTAATCTAGTAACCACAAAATAGGCTGCCAGCAAACTCAAAAACAAAGATGAAAGCATTATAACGCTAATCATAATAAATCCATTATTAGCTTTAACCACTATTCGCTTTTTACAAGTTTGAATTGAATAAACTTGAATAAAAATATCTTTTAAAATTCGATCTTTAACTAAGCTGTGCATAGACAGTCTCTATATTATGAACCCTCAAACCATCATAATAAATGTTTAAACTAATCTGCTTGATCGATGGCGATGAACAGAGCTCTTGATTTAAGCAGATAAATGTCTCGACTAGATATTCTTTTCCATTAACTGCCACCGGCTCAGCCTGATAAAGTCCGCTAACTGGCAAGCTCTCCAAATTTGTCTTTCTAATTTTATCAAGCACAGTAGCCGCCGCAAAAATAGCTCCGCTCTTGACCTCAGAAGCTAGATTAAGCTTAAGCATTGACACAAAAGCTTGTCCCATACCAAAAGCAGTAATAATCACTAGAAATATTGAAACAATTGCCTCAATTAGGGTAAAGCCTTTCTGGGAACCTGTTGCTATAAACATACAAAACACCCCCCGAGCAGGGCTAATAACAATCAATAAGTTTTTTCAAAAATCAAGAAGCGCTAAATGCACTCTTGAAAGGCAATTTCAACTAGAGAACCATCGCTAGCCTGAGCGGCTCCATAATCAATTGCGCACCCACTTGTGTCAATTGCATTATCTGGCACCGTCGGTTCGGTATTTGCAGGAGGTCGACATTCAGCGCGATTACTATCATCAACAAAAACAACCGCTTTTAAGCCAAACTCACACCCGTCATCTAAACCAGCGGCGAATGCTTTGCTGACCAAGCTAAACATCAAAACCAAACTAAAGAAAGTAAAAATTATTGCCCCAAAAACTAATGAAATAGTTTTCATTATGCCCCCTATTAAAAGTTCAGAAAAACCGTTTGTTACCAAGAAGGCAAAGAATTCGTTTTTTGACAAACAACCAGCTATGGCTGTTGTGGCGGAGTTAGAATAGGTCGGTTGAAAGCCCGTACACGAAACCCTACCTTCTGGCAACAAACGTTGTAGTATTCCCCCAATAAGCAAAAGCGGAACTTTTTCGTTTATCCTTAAGTTTTTAACAACTTATTTTTTATAGGAGAATTTCTTAAGTAAGATAGGGCTTGATTTGTCCTACAATATTTAGCGAAAAATCCGTTAGTCGTTTTAAAACAAGCAATTCCAACTAAAATTTCAACAGCTTAAAAAGTTGCTATAATCGAACGCAACCTGTCAACTTCACCGACCGCTGTTTCTAAAGACTTTAAAGCCGGAGTCTCAAGCATAATCGGAATCCCTTTTAACTTAGGATGATTAATAAAAGCGGCTAAGGCTTCTAGACCGATTTTCCCATTCCCTAAATTGGCGTGTCGATCTTTTCGGCTGGCGAGGTCGGTCTCGCTGTCGTTCAGATGAATTGCCCAGACTTTTTCAACTGTCAAAATTTCAGCGACTTGCTCAATAACCTCTTGCAATCTATTAACAATATCATAACCACTAGCGAAAAGATGTTGAGTGTCAAGAGCGAAACCCACTCTACTCTTGTCATCAATCAATTGATATATAGCACCCAACTCTTCAAGTTTAGAGCCTATAACTGCTCCACCACCAGCCGAGACCTCCAATAGCAATCTTGAGCCATTTTTTGACAAAGCCAACACCCGATTGATTCCTTCCGCGACCGTTTTAAAGGCTTCAACTAAAGAGCCGTTATTTTTAGCGCTGCCAACATGAAAAATAACCCCTTCGGCATTAATTCTAAAAGCTAAATCAAGATAATTAACAAGAGAAATTTCTGAAAGCTTTCTGTTCTTTGCCTCCGCGCTAGCAAGATTGATTAGATAAATTCCGTGAAAAAAAACTTTTTTAATCGGCGAAGCGCTGATATGTTTCAAATAGAGATCTGCAAAATTATCAGGAAAAGGCTTACTGTTCCATCTTTGGGGAGGCGCCGGATGAACTTGAATAGTATTTACTTTCAGGAGCGAACCATGCTCAAGCGCGGCATGCAGTCCGCCCGCCGTGGACACATGGCAACCAAAATAACGCATTAGATCGTCACAAATCTAAACCTAAATTAAAGTTAAGCAACGAATCAAAGATTATTATACTTAAATAGGGCGGCCTCTGACCTTTTCCCAAAAGAGCGCTAGCGGCGCCGCCACATATACGGTTGAATAGGAGCCAAGCAATATCCCTATCACCAAAAAGAAACTTAGATCAGCTAAAGAACCGCCCCCAATATATAGCAAAGCTAAAGCAGAAAAGAGCGTCAACAGGTGAGTAATAATCGTGCGAGAAAGCGTCAAATTATTACATTCATTGATTAGATCCCAAAGAGAAGCATCTTTTCTTTTGTGTCGCTCCTCCCTGACCCTGTCAAAAACAACTATCGTATCATTAATTGAATATCCAATAATTGTTAGAGCAGCGGCGATAGTACTCATGGTAAAACTATGTCCAAAAAACAGGTAAAAACCGCAACAGATTAAGACATCATGAAAAAGAGCCACAACCGCCCCAAAACCAAAAGCAAATTCAAAACGAATCGCCACATAAATGAGCATACTGATCAAACAGAGCAGTAGCGCCCAAAAAGCTTTATGCAATAATTCATTACCAACTACCGGACCAACAAGATCGTCTTTTAAAACAGTGAATTTATCAGGAAAAGTCACTTTCAAAGCCTGCATAAGTCGGTGTTTAATCTCCTGACCATCGCCAAAGTCACCGAAAATTCTGACCGAATACTCTTTACTGCCACTTTCAAAACTTTGCACGATCGAATCGCGAATACCTTGATCCGCCAAACGCTCCCGAATTGCGCCGGCTCCGGGATCATCGACAAACCTGACAACAGATTCGTACCCTCCCAAAAAATCGAGCCCAAACGGTTCAGAAGGAGGGTTTAAAAAAATATACAAGCTAGCCAAAATCAACAAGCCAGAAAAAATCGCCGCGTGCTTGGTATATCCAAGAAAATCAATTTTTGTTCCTACAGGCACTATATCTAACATAACTTTACTTTATATTTAAATTTAAATAGAAAGCGTTTTACGATCACGTGTCATTATCTCAAAAGCGTCAAACAACAATCGAGAAAAGAAGAGAGCACAAAATAAAGTAGTCAAAATTCCAATCGAAAGAGTAACGGCAAAACCTCTGATAGGGCCAGTGCCTAAAAAGTATAAAATTAAAGCTCCAATAAAAGAGGTCAGATTAGCATCAGAAATTGCGGCAAATGCCCTTTCAAATCCTGCCGCCACAGCTAAATCACGAGACAATCCGCGACGCAACTCATCTCGTATCCGCTCGTAAATAATCACATTCGAATCTACAGCAACGCCAACGGTTAATGCTAAACCAGCTAGTCCGGGTAATGTTAAAGTTGCTCCAAACAACGACAAACCAGCAATTACAAGCAGTATGTTAACAATCAACGAAAAACAAGCGATCACACCGGATTTTTTATAGTAAATAATCATAAATAAAAAAATCGCCAGAGAACCAACTAGAGTTGCCATTACTCCTCTATAAATAGACTCCTTCCCCAGAGTAGGACCAACAGTTCGCTCTTCCATAATTTTAAGCGGCGCTGGCAATGCCCCAGCTCTTAAAATAACCGCTAATTGCTTAGCTTCATCCATAGCAAAACCACCAGAGATTGAAGCTTCTCCACCTATAATCGGTTCTCTTATGACTGGAGCAGAATACAAAACACCATCAAGAATAATTCCCAACTGCCTGCCAATATGCTCACTGGTTATGCGAGCAAAAGTTCTACGCCCCTCGGAATTAAGTTTTAAAGATACCTCAATTTGCCCATTATGAATTGACACTCTAGCATCAGCTACCGCGTCTCCTCCCATTAATGTCTCCTGCTCAACATAGCGATCCTCACCAGAACGCCCCTTAACAAGCTGTCTCCCAGAATTTTTTTCCGCGCCGCCAGTTGTCGGCACAAGCTTAAACTCCAGCTTCGCAACAGACCCAATAATTTTCTTAAGGGCGGCTAGCGAAGCGGCATCAGATACTCCCGGCATCTGCAGTAAAATTCTCTTTTCGCCGACACGTTGAATAATCGGCTCAGCAACTCCAAATTGATCGACCCGCGTCCGCAAGGTCGCCACAGACTGCTTAACCGCTTCTACCGCAATCCGCTCAGCCGCTCCAGTCGGCAATCCATATAATAAAACAACTTTACCATCCTGATTTCTGCGCTCTATAAATATCAACTCTTTAAAACGAGTTTCTAGCAACTGTTCAGCGGTAGCTTGTGACTTTTCCGAAAACAATACCAACTCAATCTGACCCTGCTCATTAACTTTGCTTCGTTGGAGAGCGATTTTTTCCTCTTTAAAATATGATTTAATAGCGATCAAATTAGACTGCAAGCGGCTCACAATAGCCTCGTCAGTGTCAACCTCGTACACAAGATGAGCTCCTCCCTTTAAATCAAGGCCCAACGAGATCGGTTTAGTAAACCATTTCTGCATGGCGAATTCTTTCGAACCGATCTCGCCATAAAAAATCACAGTAGGGACAAGACTGAGAATCGCAAATCCAATAATGACCGACAAAAGAATTACTCTGCGTTTGAGGGAATCATTCATAGCATTTTGATTAAGTCTGAATCTAAAGAAAATTAAGAAGCATCATGGCGAGCAACAATAAATTCTTTTTTAATTTTTAAGCGCGCGTTATTGCCGAGATCTAAAGAAACTAATTGATCTTCAATCGCCAAAATCTTTCCAACAATACCAGCCGAAGTGATGATTGTTTCTCCCTTTTTAAGAGATGAGACAAGCTCCTGTTGAGCCCTTAATTTAGCCTGTTGAGGCCTAATAGTCATTATATAAAATACTCCAAAAACAACCAGAAACATTGGAGACATCTTCCCCAATACCTCAAAAAAAGAGGGTTGCGCCAGATTACTTTGAGCCCCATGCGCCTGCCCAACCAAATCAACCACGCCTTCGCCGATACCAGATTCAGCTCCAACGCCAAATTGCTGGGTGAACAAAAATAACTCAAAAAACATTTCAACAATTTCTGCGAGCATCAATTCAAACGAGCAAATAAAACATAGAATTCAAAGAGAGACTTTATGAAAACAGAGAAAATTTTGCAAGCCTCGCTTACTATAAGAACTTTACCCGGGTTCAACTTTTGGCTGTGAAAACTCGTTTCCACCGAGAAAACTTTGCCAACTGCTTACAACCTGCCGATAGAGGTTATCAAAAATTCCCCTTTGAATTGCCGAACGAATTTGTTTCATTAAATCAAGATAATGAAACAAGTTGTGCAATGAAACAAGTTGCGGACCCAACATCTCATTGACCCTAAACAAGTGATGCAAATAACCACGCGAATAATGCTTACAGGTTAAACAAGTGCATTCTTGATCAAGCGGCGAACCGTCATTGGCAAATTTTGAATTGCGAATATTAATATATGGAGGAGCGCCTTTTAAAAAAACCCGCCCACAACGACCAGCTCGAGTAGGCATAACACAATCAAAAAGATCAACTCCATTTTTTACTGCCTCAACTATATCGCGTGGAGTACCAACGCCCATCAGATAACGAATTTTTTCAAATGGCAACTGATCAACGTGATAACTAAGAGTATCGTACATCTGCGCCGACGTTTCTCCAACACTCAAACCACCAATTCCATAACCATCAAAAGACAGTTGAGACAAATCTTCCGCTGAACGAGCGCGCAGCCTGGGAGCCAAGCCTCCTTGAGTAATTCCAAACAAAGCCATTTGAGAAGACTCTGGTCGCGCGGCCAAAGATCTCTTTGCCCAGCGCAGAGTCAAACCCAGAGAATCTTCAAGCTCTTTTTCGGAAAGCGTGCTGGCAGGACATTCATCAAAAGCCATAGCGATATCAACTCCCAATGTGTTTTGAACGGTAATAGAACGCTCTGGAGACAAAAATTCAAGTTTACCATCAATTTGAGATCTAAATTCAACGCCATCTTCAGTAATTTTACGAATTGATTTAAGGCTAAAAACTTGAAATCCTCCGCTATCACTTAAAATAGGACCATACCAACCAGTAAACTTATGAATTCCCCCTAACTCAGAAACCAAATTAGCTCCCGGTCTAAGCATCAAATGATAGGTATTAACAAGAATAATCTGAGCGCCAATCTGAGAAAGCCTCTCGCAATCAATGCCTTTTACCGTGCCGCGGGTTCCAACTGGCATAAAATTAGGAGTTTCAAAAGAACGTCCGCTTACAAGCTGTGCTATTCCGAAGCGCGCTTTATGATCTTTATGCAAAATACGAAAATCAATCCGCATAATTTTTTAATTTTAAACGATCAACATTCCGTCCCCATAACTTAAGAAACGGAAATTGTTTTCCAAGGCATATCTATAGGATTTCTCCAAAAGCTCCTCCCCTAAAAAAGCCTCAACCAATAATAAATGAGTCGAACCGGGCATGTGAAAATTGGTTATCAATTTATCAACCATTCTAAAATTAAATCCTTTTGAAATAAACAGATCTGTTGGTTGGCGAGAAGCAATTTGCTCTGGAAAATTAGTAGCCTCTAATCCACCCAATTTGAACAAACTACCGCTCTCTAAAGCTCTGACAACCGAAGTGCCAACAGCAATTATCTTGCCAGTATTTTCTCGCCATTTTTCTAATCTTAAAAGCAGTTTCGGATCAAACAGATATTCCTCCACGCCAACTGTGGAAGCATTAATAAAATTTTCTGCTTCAACAAAACTATATTGGCCAAGATCGAGGGTAATATAATCAAAACTAATTCCTGCTTGAGCAAGGCTTTCTAGTAAAGCTGGAGTAAAATGTAAGCTAGCTGTCGGCGCGGCGCTTGAACCAGAAGAGGATTCGCCAGATAAAGCGGAAAATGGGGTCTGATAATCGCTCTCATCAAACTGATCCGCTTTGCCGCCACGAATATACGGAGGTATCGGCATCAATCCAAAACGATCAATAATCTGATCTTCCGTCAAATTATCTGCTTGAAAACGAATCACAATTTCACGGGGCGAAGATCTCTGTAAAATCTCTACAAAAACACCCTCCGCTATTGGTAATCTACTGCCAGCAAGCAAGGCTTTTAACGGACGACCACTTCCTAACCAAGAACCATCGCCGCGACGCCGCAATAAAAGAATTTCAATCTCTCTGCCTCGATCGTCAACAATCAAAAATCTAGCCTTGCGAACAAAAGTGCGGTTAAAAATCAACTTGTCGCTAGCGTTTAAAAAGTTGGGCAAATCAGCAAAAACACTTTCGCCGATCTCTCCGTTTCTCCTGTTAACAATTAATAACTTTGCTTGATCGTAAGGGACGACAGGCCGCTTGGCAATCCTCTCCTGAGGCAAGGTATATACGAAAGCCACCTTATCAAATATTGTTTTGAAATTTAGGCTGTCCGTTTGCCGAGAGCGTTTTTAACATTTTCAAAAATATCAATCGGCACCGGAAAAATAATCGTTGAGCTTTGTTCTGTTGATATATCACGAAGGGTCTCTAAATAGCGAAGTTGCATGGTGGCAGAATTTTCTGACATAATTTTAGCGGCGGCCGATAACTTTTCAGCAGCCTGAAACTCACCTTCAGCTTGAATAATTTTAGCGCGCCGCTCTCTTTCTGCTTCGGCCTGTTTAGCCATGGCACGTTGCATCTCCTGCGGAATATCAATCTGCTTTACCTCTACTAAAGTTACCTTAATGCCCCACGGCACCGTCTGTTGATCAATAATCTCTTGAAGGCGCAAATTAATACTCTCTCTCTTCGCCAAAATCTCATCCAACTCGGCTTCGCCGCAAACGCTACGGAGCAAAGTTTGCGCCAATTGATTCGTCGCATATTGGTAATTTTCGACCTGAATAATCGCCTTTTCCGGATCGATAACCTTAAAGTAAACTACCGCGTTAACTTTAATGCTGATATTGTCACGCGTTATAACATCTTGAGTTGGAACATCCATCGTTACCACGCGCTGATCAATCACAACCAGCCGATCAACAAAAGGAATAATAAAGCGTAAACCGGGAATTTTTAGACCAGCAAGCCTTCCAAAACGAAAAACAACTCCCCTCTCATACTCCTTAATGACATAAACGGAGAGCTTAACTAACATCGCCACAACTATAATCGCTGGTAATATTCCTTGAAACATTTCTAGTTTCTCCAAAATTTAAACTCTTTCAACTTCCAACATAGTATCTTCCCCAATTTTAATAATCTTTACAACATCTCCGGTTTTTAAAAATACTCCTTTAGCGTGCGCCGTCCAGATCTCGCCATTTACCATAATTCGACCTTTCTCGCTGAAATCTTCGAGCGCCTTGCCTTCAATACCTATCATGCTTTCCATCCCCGTCGCTAAAGGCTTTCGCAAAGCGCGCGCCACACCAATCACAATAATCAGTAAAAAGGTTGAAATCACGAAAGCCGTTGGCAACACTAAACTGAGAGCAACTCTAATGCCCGGCATACTGGTTGTATCAACTATATAAATTGCCCCCAAAACGGTCGCGATGACCCCTGAAATTCCAAATATAAAACTTGGAACAACAAGCTCAGCTCCTATCAATAACCCACCTAAGGCAAGAAGCAACAACGCCCCGGTGTTAATCGGAATAATTTGACTGGCTTGTAACGCTAAGATTAAACAAATAGCTCCTACTACGCCGGGCAAGATCAGTCCGGGATTATACAACAGCAAAGACAAACCAGTTGTACCTCCAAGCCATAAAAGAGCTACCACGCTGGGGTTCGATAAAACATTTAACATTTGCAATCGAAAAGATATTTGATACTCGCGGCGAACCAAAGAGCGATAATCAAGATCTTTTAAAATTACTTTTTCCCCTCGCGAGCTAAATTGACGCTTGCTAATTTTATCGAGCAATTCATCAAGACTCCCCGCAATCACATCAATAACATTTTCAGCCAAAGCTTCTTTTTCGGTAACTGAAGAGCTTTGCTTAACAGCGCTTTCGGCCCAAGCAGCATTCCTGCCTCGTTTTTCAGAGAGAGATTTTACCATCGCCACAGTAATATTTTCAGCCTTAGCGCGCATATCGCCCTCAACATTTTTACCATCACTTAATACCGGATGGGCGGCGCCCATACTCGTGCCGGGAGCCATCGCCGCTATATGAGCTGACATAACAATAAATACTCCGGCTGATGCGGCCATCGCGCCGCTCGGAGAAACGTAGACAACAACCGGCAGAGGAGCGTTAAGAATTAGCTGAACCATCTCTTGGGTTGATTGCAAAAGACCTCCGGGAGTGTCAATTTCAACAACTAAAAGCTCGGCGCCCTCGTTCTCAGCTTGTAACAAACTCTCTTTTAAAAATTCACTACTGCCCGGCAAAATCATCCCATCAATTTTCATAATGGCGATATGAGGTTCGGCAATAAGAAGTGTTTTTAGAGGGAAAAGAGCAAAAAATGCTCCTATTAATATTAGCAAAAGAGACCGCTTAAACATTGAATAATGCCGCTGATTGATTAGTGTCTGCAATGGTTAATCCATAAAGAGTCCAATAAAAACCATTTTCTTGATCGCCAGCAATCAAGAAAATAATCCAGCCGGGTTGCGGGGTAGATTGCTGTGGATCTGAATATAGTTTAACTTGAAACTGACGATCATCATTTAAATATGAACATAAAACCATCTCCTCTCCTGCAAAGCGTTCGTCCCAAGAAAGCGGGCGAGTATTGTTGTTTGAAAGTTCCTGGTAGCGAGAAGCAAGAGGTTGAATAACCTTAAGGCGACATGGAGCAGATGGAAAATTTTGGTTCATAAATCAAAAACCCTAAGATCAAGAGAGGAAAACAATATTTATCAACTGCCAACTACTTGCCTGTTTGATTACTATATTATTGCTAACGATCTATTCTTTCCTTTAACTCTTTTCCAACCTTAAAGAATGGCCGCCTCTTGGCTGGCACCAAAATCTCTTTGCGATTTCGCGGGTCCTGCCCAGCCCGAGGTTTACTTTGCTTTACGGAGATTGATCCCAAACCTCTCAGCTCAATTCTGCCACCATTAATCAAAGTTTCCTCCATGGCGTTAAAAATAGATTCAACCGCAGTTTCGGCTTCATAAGGTTGAAGGTTTAAATTTTGAGCAAGCTCTCTGATCAGATCTGATTTATTCACGGGACACCTAAAAAATATGATTACATAAATACAGTTACATATCAAGCTAAAAGCGTCATCTCTGAATTTTATCAGAAAACAAAGAACAAGCAAAGAACTCGCCTTGTAAAAAATATAGCATCAAAACGGTAAGGCAAGAGTCTAATTTTAACAGCTTTAATTGTTTTACAAACAGCGCCAAAGAAGCTCGGCTTTTAGTTTGTACAAATTCTCATCCTTGTCTCTTTCTGGTCCACAAAAGACAGTCGCATCAATCTGAATAATTTCCGGAGTCTTTGCCTGATAAGGAGAGCTATAATGATATTGCGGACTACATTTGCGATCACATTTTTTATAGAGATCTTTTCCTTCATTCCCAGAACCACTTGAAAAATCTTTTACCCAAGAAGAAAAGTCATCAAGAGACGCAAATTGTTTCCCTAAATATTTATATGGCGCGTTTTTTGTCTCAGCTTCCTTTTGATTGCAATATTCGGCATCACTAGAGTTTGCGGCAAAAGAATTGGGAATAGATGAAGCAAGCACCGAAAATGTAACGCCATTTGAGCAGATACTACCACATGAGCTTGGATAATTCCCTGCTTTTAGCTGTTCCAAACCTTGTTGGCGAGCGCGTCCAAAGATTTCACCAAACTGACGGCGCAAAGATCTCTCGCGATTCATCATATTCGCAAAATTATCGGCAGTAGCAGTAGTTTCTCCAATCACCACTTTCGCGCATTCTTTCATCTGATCGCCACTATCGGCATTTAGAAATTCAACCTGATCTGGGATGCCGCAAAAAATCAAAAAACAACTTATCATAAAAAATAAAGATATTTTCATAAGCTTTAAGATATTAAGATTACAATTGAGCTAGCAATAAGTTAGTCCAAAGTTTTAATAAGCAGACAAGCGCGGATAAAAGATCTCGAACGGCAGCTTATTAAACATCAACCAAAAAAACTTCGTCCTCGGCAGGATTCGAACCTGCGACCCCAAGTTTAGGAAACTTGTGCTCTATCCTGCTGAGCTACGAGGACAAAAAAGCAATCAGAGAAAATATCTAAAATAGTTCCTAGCAAAAAGCAAACATTCTTTAAGAATTAGTATTTTCTGGCTCCTTTATCAATTTAGCATAAAAATCATTAGGAGGGCAAAAATAGCTCGGGATCAACCGCAACAAAACGCCCTGATTTGTTTAGCAATCGAATTTCAAAGTGAAGATGATAACCAGAGGCTCGTCCAGTTTTACCAACCTCAGCTATTTTTTCGCCTCGTCGCACGAAAGCGCCCTTTATTACCAACAATTTACTACAGTGTGCATAAACCGTAAGTAAATTGCCTCGACGGATCACAAGCATCTTTCCATAACTTCCATAAACTCCACTAAAAACAACCTTACCTGATATGCTAGATAAAATTGGAGCTCCAAGATCCGCCTTTAAATCGATCCCTTCATGAAAATTCGCCCAGCGCTTGCCAAAAGGAGAGTTAATTTTAGCTGTTGATGATAATGGATATAACACCTCGCCGCGAATTCCACGCGCAAAACTTTCTAAGGTCAGCTCCTCTCCATTTTCCCCTAAGAATAATTCTGGCGGCTTATAAAACAGGGAACAACCTCCGGAAACTATGACTTGCGCTATAAGTATAATAAAATATATCTTGTATAGATTGGATCGTTTTAAAATCATAGCTAATCAAAAACCATTAATATTATCCTGAAGCCTTTTTCTTATGAAATCTGAACTTCAGCTAGATTATTATCAAGCTCTAGGTATTAAAAGATCTGCAAGCAAAGAGGATATACGCAAAGCTTATCGCAAGCTTGCGCGTCAATATCATCCAGATCTGATATCAAGCTTCAAAACCTCCGCAGTAAAAATTAAAAAATTAGAAGATCAGTTTAATATTATCACAACCGCCTACGAAATCCTCGGCAATCCCGAAAAGCGAGCAAGCTATGATGCCAAATTCAAAATTCCCCAAGCAAAGAAGTTTGCAAATAATCAACCAATAATTGTTAACGAATTACAAACTGTTATTAATTATCTTACAAACAACTCACTTAAGGCGCTATTATCTAAGGCAAAAACCTTTTGTTTGCGGATTACCTCGGAAGTTATTTTAGATTTAAAGCCACTCGCTAATATCACCAAAGATTCTTTCTCTGGTTTAGCCGCGGCTATAAAAGGAAACCACCAACTTAACGAACGCCAACTAAAACCTTAAAGCCATTAGCACGATCTATCTGTTTCACGCTTTGAAAATAATTAACCAGTATCTTTTCATATGGCAAAAATTGGTTCGCTACCAAATAAAGCCGCCCCCCTTTTCTTAAAGCTTCAGCGCCGGCGCAAATAAAACGCTCTCCAAGATAACGCGCCACCCTACGCTCCTGATGAAACGGAGGATTTAAAACAACAAAATCAAGATTGCTTTTGCCAAGTCCGTTGGTAACATCGCTCCAAAAAAATTCAAGCTTAACGTTATTTTGAAATTTTTCTAAATTTTTTTTAGATACTCTGATTGCTTCCAATTCAGCATCGTAACTGGCTAGCGCTTGTATTTGTCGCGTGCTGTTTAACAATCTCCAACCCAAATAGCCGTAACCAGCACCAAGATCAGCGCCAGAACCACTAAGATCTGCTGGCAAATTATCGGCAAGAAATTTAGAGCCGCGATCAACTTTGACCGCTGAAAAAACTCCGGGAGTAGTAATTAAACCAATTTCAGCTACCCGCATCTGATCAGCCATACTTTCCGATTGTCGCAAAATCTCAAAATTTAAATGGCTATCTTTGCTAATTTGACAAACACGCGATTTATGTTTAATAACTGACTGAACAGTTGGCGAAAGAGTGTTTAGGTGTTTAAGGTAACTACCAGAACCATGTTCATTAGATATGACACCAATGAAAGTTCCATTTGGTTTTAAATACCTGAAGGCGCGCGCGGTATTATAAAGATTTTCCTGTTTATTCTTACCGCAAATCAGGATCGCTATATCATATTCACCCTTTAATTCTTCCAAACAGCTAAAGCCACCCGCGGACAATTGATCATAAAATGGCTTATGAGTTTGGTAAATGGCAAGCTGAGAGCTCTCCTTAAGATGGCGAGCAAATATTCCATCACGCCCTCTAATAAACAAAACCTGTTTATGTTTTGCCAAGAACTGTGGATTCTTTTCAAAAAAAAATAATAGCGCCTTAGCTTCGTCCACAATCAAATAAAAAATCGATATTGACTCATAGATCAGGAGTGATAAAAGCTCCCTTGAACTTTGAATTAAGCATTATAACTGATCTACAAGGCAACAGCTATTGATATTCAAGCTCGCGCCAAGCTCGCTCACGTTTTGCCTTTTCTGGATCATCGATAATTCCATCCAAAAGCAATCTACCAAGTTTAGCATAAATAATATGCAGTGGAGCAGCCTTCGGATCGGTGATTAATGGATCTATAAAATCAGGATGATGACGGAGCATGTGTTCTAGAACGGCACGATCGTGTTCGGACTTAGCGAGCATTGCCCAAAGCGATCTACCAACAAAAGAAAATTCGGCTAAATTCCACCGCAAGATATGCTCGAGATAGAGGCCGGCCGCCAAGAGTTCCTCAGGCGCCGGCGGACGTTCAAACGTATAGGACCCTCCACTATTACGCATTCTATCGGCAATATGCACAAGATTAGCCACGATTTGCGGGTGGCAGTGCGGCGATAAAATTTTACGCTCTAAGGTCGAATCAAGATAGGTCATTTTAATTGGATGAACGCGTCTTAAGAGAGCCTCATCAATGGTGCGGTTATAGTTTTTGGTAAAAATTATCAATAAATTATCGGGATTAGCATCGATTGGCGATCGTGATTCAAGCCAGATGCGGGCATCTTGGATCGGACCTAAAAAGAAGGTATCTATTGAGCCATCGGGTTTATCAAGCTCATCGATCAATAAGATAACAGGTTGAGTTTGTGATTTTAAAAAGGCTCTGGAGATAATACCAAGATTCATTAGAGAATTAGCATCTGAGTCAGCCTTGCCTGCCATTGCGTTAGCAAGTGCCAATGTAGATGGAGCTTCAATTAAGTTTTGGGTAATCATTCCCTTATAACAGCTAAGACAGAGAAGTTCAGCGCCTGAAATTTTAGCCAGAGATTTCGCCATAAAGCTTTTGCCGCAACCAGAAGGACCTTCAAGCAATAGCGCTCTAATTCTAGTTGAGGGGGTATTTAAAACAAGTGATATTTGAACTGCGAAAAAATGGAGGCATTGATAACCAACCGCCGCTAATTTTTCTGATAGTTGATTTGGATCTCCAACATATTGAAAACCGGGCTGATCAACTTTAAAATCAGAACTATATTGTTTATTCACTATGCCTAACGATGCTCCATCTGAAATAACATTTTTCTCTTCGGCTGTTGGTGTTGCACGAGAATTCTGATCATTTGGCAATTGTTTTTTAGGCTCGTTATCTTCGGAGTGATTAAGCTCCTGAGAGAGCAGATCAAATCGAAAATCATTATTCAAATGATTCAAGGCGGCGTCTAAATGATCGGTCGCGGATCGCTCTTCATGAGCTTGCAGCCTACAATCTTTTTCCGGATTATCTTTCTTTTTACGACTCATAATTATGAGACAAAGAGCTTATAAATATATAGAGCTAAGGAGATTTCCAGGCAATTGATAGAAATCCCCCTGTCTTAAATAATCGAGATAAGCGAGAATATTGATCCAACTTAAAATAATCAAGGAAATGGAGAAAATAGCAAAAAACAGGATTAAAAAACTGATTGATTCTCTTAATAAAAATAGCGAGTGTGCAAGTTTGTTAATTAGCGCTGCCGAAGCGCCATTCAGATCGCATGATCAATTATATCCGTTTAGACAAAACTCTGATTTTTTCTATTTTACTTTATGTGGCAATTCGCGAGGTGTTCATTTATTACTCCGCAGTGATTACAAGAGGCCTCTTTTATTCTGCGAAAAACAAGATGCAGAAAATCGCGTTTGGGAGGGTCGTTTACATGACGGCAAAAAAATCGCTTCGCTTATTGGCGCCGAATTGATAGAAACAAATAAGCTTGAAACCGAGATCTTTGCGGCGATTCGAGGTTATTCAACTTTTTATTTTCAAAGCGATCAATCGACTCTTTCTTTCAGGATAATGCGTCGTCTTAGTGAGATGCGAGCTTTTGAGGCGGAGCGTCTTTTAGGTTATCCAAGAAAGTTGATATCGGCTTCTTTGGTGATTAGTCCTTTACGGATGATTAAAGACGCTCATGAGGTAGAAGCGATTAAAACTTCTATTAAGCTTACGAACCAAGCGATTCGCGAAGCGGCTCGTGAAATAGCGGTTGGCATATCTGAATTTCAGATTAGGGCTATCTTAGATTTCTTTTTTGCTTTACATAACGGCGTACCGGCTTTCGCCACGATTGTTGCGAGTGGTGGATCGGCGGCAACTCTTCATCATCGCACCAGCGCACAGTTAATTAAGAGAAATGATTTTGTTTTGATCGATTGTGGATGCGAGCTTAATGGTTATGCTAGCGATATAAGTCGAACTTTTCCGGCCGCAAAGAGATTTGAAAAATGGCAGCGTCTTCTTTACTTAGGGGTTTTACGCGCGCAGATGGAGGCAATTAAAAAGATTAGGGCGGGCGTAAAGATTAGAACAATTTACTTGGCGGCGGTTGAAGTTTTGACTGAAACTTTGCTTGAATTAAGGGTTATCAAAGGTCGGCTTGCTTATTTAATAAAAAGCGAGGCTTTTAAGCCTTTTTTCCCTCATGGCATAGGGCATCTTTTAGGTATTGATGTGCATGATGTTGGTCAGATGAGGGGCAATCTTGATTTTATCCTCCAGAAGGATATGGTTATAACGATTGAACCCGGCTTGTATTTTTCCAAGCCGATTGGGTTAGTGTTGGCTGGTGGCGTTCGAATTGAAGATAATATTTTGGTTGGCGCCAAAGGAGCTGAGATTCTAAGTTCGAACATTCCTAAAACAATTGAAGAGGTTGAAGCTTTCTTGTTGAATTAATGAGTTACCAGTTGATACCGGATGAATTTTTGCGACCAACGAGAATAGAGCTCAATTTAGCTGCTATTCGTAGTAATTTTCGGATTATTCGGGATTATCTTGGGAAAACAAAACTAGCCTGTGTAATTAAATCTAATGCTTATGGTCATGGGTTAGTGCCGGTAGCAAAAGCTTTAGAGGAGGCTGGGGCTGAGTATCTAGCGGTAGCCTTGATTGAAGAGGGGGTAATTTTGCGTCGTGCTGGGATTAGGGCGCCGATTATTGTACTTGGTGGCTTATTAAATTCTCAGATTAAATTGTTTTTAGATTATAATCTTGAGCCTTCTGTTGCTTCGATTTCAAAATTGCAAGCGGTTGAGGAGTGCGCTCGAACGCTTTTGAAGAAAGCGAGAATACATCTTGAAATTGACACTGGCATGGAGCGCACCGGCACTCATTATTACAGTTGCGGAGAGTTTCTTGAAACCGCTTTAAAATCTAAACACGTTGAGATTGTTGGAATTTATTCGCATTTTGCTTGCGCTGACAGATCTGATCAAGAAACGACTAGGTTGCAGCTTAGCAGATTTCTTGATGTTTGCAAATTTTTTGATGGGGCTTCGATTAGGCCATTACGTCACATTGCTAACAGTGCGGGTATTTTTGCCAGTCGTGACAATCATCTTGATTTAGCGCGAGTTGGCATAGCTCTTTATGGCGTTACTCCAAATTCTCATAGCAAGCCGCCAATTAATCTTATTCGAGCGATGTCGATCAAATCGCGGGTAGTTTATTTTAAGGTTGTCAAGAAGGGTGCCGGAGTGAGTTATGGGCACACTTGGGTTGCTCCTTATGACACTCGGGTTGTGACTGTGCCGATAGGTTATGGCGATGGTTTGCCGTGGGAGTTATCTAACAGGGGTCATGTTATTATTCGGGGTGTTAAGCATCCGATTATTGGAAAAATTTGCATGGATCAGTTGATGGTTGATATTGGGCCGGATGGAACTGCTTATAATGGTGACGAGGTTGTGATTATGGGAGAGCAAGGGGGCGAAAAGATAACGGTTAATGATTTAGTTAATGTGATAGGTTGTTCTCCTCATGAGGTTTTAGCTTGCATTAACACTCGGGTGCCGCGGGTTTACGTTAATAGTTAGCAATGTCAGGAATTTTGATGACCTAGGGTGAGTTTAGTAAAGAAAGATATCACTCTCTAGAGGGTGGGAGTTAGTGTTATTAGTTTTTTTGGTTGGTATGTAGATGTCGGTTGTGAGGGACATTGGTTTTTCTTTTGCCTACTTTTCTTTTTTTTCTAAAAAGAAAGATATCACTCTCTAGAGGGTGGGAGTTAGTGTTATTAGTTTTTTGGTTGGTATGTAGATGTCGGTTGTGAGGGATATTGATTTTTCTTTTGCCTACTTTTCTTTTTTTCTAAAAAGAAAAGTAGGTTCCGTTGATAAAGTTTTGGATTTCGGTGTTAGAGTTTATGAGTTGTGGGACTGGACCGTTTGCGGTGATAGTTCCGTTATTGAGGAGTAGCCAGCGATCGGAGATTCTGGTAGCGCTTTGGATATCGTGGGTGACAACTATTGAGGTTATGTTGAGTTCATTTTTGAGTCGGAGTATGAGGTTATCGATGAGTCTGACGGTAGTCGGGTCGAGGCCGGTTGTTGGTTCATCGAAGAGGATTATTTGTGGTGAGGTTGCGAGAGCTCGCGCTAGGCCTACTCGTTTTTTTTGTCCGCCTGAGAGGTTAGCTGGATATTTATTTTGGAATTCTTCTAGGCCGACCCATTTTAATTTTTCGCCAGCAATTTTTTGTAGGGTATTTTCGTTTGTTTCGCCCTGTTCGCGCAGACCGTAAACTATATTTTCGAAGACTGTTAAGGAGTCGAAGAGGGCGGCGCCTTGGAAGAGCATTCCTACTTTTTTTCGCAGAGCGAGTAGTGTTTCAGGGGTGGCTTTAGCTGGATTTATTCCTAGAACATTGATTTCGCCGCTTTTTGGGTGAATTAAGCCAATTAAGGTTTTTAGGAGAACGGTTTTGCCTGTACCGCTTGGTCCGAGGATGGTGACTATTTCTCCCTGATAAATTTCGAAGGAGATTGATTTATGGACGATTGTTTGTCCAAAGCTAGTGGAGAGGTTATTGACGACAATGATTGGCTTGGGGTGTTGGGTTATGTGCATTAGTTGAAGTTGATTAGGATGAGGAGTTTGGTAATAAAGAAGTTAGCTATGAATATGACGATGGTGCTGGTTACGACAGCGGAGGTAGTTGCGTTGCCGACGCCGACGGTGCCTTTATCTGTGTTCATGCCTTTGAAGCAGGCGATTGAAACGAGTAGGAAGCCGAAGATTGAGCCTTTGATAAGTCCGTCTATTATGTCGCGAATCACGAGGGTATAGATTAGGGAGCGGTAGAAGGTGAAGCTTGTTACTTGGAGTTCGAGGACTGCTACTAGTAAGCCGCCAGCGACTCCGATAACATCAGCAACGATTATTAGGAGTGGCATAACTATTGTTGCGGCGAGGATTCTTGGGGCTATTAGTTTTGCTGAGGGTGAGGCGCCGAGTGTTCGCATTGCGTCTATTTGTTCGCTAACGACCATGGAGCTGATTTCGGCGGCGATGCCGGCGCCGACTCTGCCGGCGAGCATGATAGCGGAGAGCACCGGACCGAGTTCACGTGTCATTGCCAAGCCGACTATATTGCCGACGTAGTTTTTGGCGCCAAATCTTTGCAAGCCGTAGGCAGTTTGCAGAGCGAGCACCATTCCGGTAAAAATTGCGGTTAAGATAACGATTGGCAAGGAGTTGACGCCTATGATGACTATTTGTTTAGTGACTTCGCGTATTTTGATTCGGCCGTAGAAAATATCTAAAACAGCTTCTTGGGTGAGTTGGTAATAGGAGCCGAGGCTTTCGATTAGGTAGCTGAGAAGGTTACGTAAGGTTTCGGCGTGGGTTGAGATTTGGCTTTTCACGATTGTTTATTGGCGATATGAAGGAGAATTTGGGCAATTTCAAGGTTAAATTCAGAATGTTCCGTAAAAACATTATATTGATTTTTTGAGATGTTCTTATTTTCCGTATTGGTAGGTTGTGGGTTATGCCAAGCGATTAAATCGTGTCGGCAATTACCTTTGAGAATGCTGAATGCTTTAAGATTTATTGGCACATCATCGAGAAAGGCGTGAGCTGTCATAATACCAAAGTCATAATCTTGATAATTTTCTTTGGTGTACTGTATGAGTTCTATTTTTTTTAAACCGACGAGAATTTCTCTTAAGTTTAATTTTTTTGAGTGATTATTTGGCAGGCCGCAGGTAGATATCGCGGTAATGTAGCATTCATCTATATTTTGATTTTGTTGTAGGTTATTGCAGGAGATTTTATATATTCCGTCTTTTGAACTTTTTTCAATAAAGGCTCCTTCGAGATCGTCGCGTTGCCAAGTACGTGGCCCTTTATAAAAGAGTGAGCAGCCTGTTAGAAATATTAAGATGATGAGCTGTAATGAGCGCATAGATTGGTATTTTTATAGTTTACTTTAATGAAAGAGGCGAAATTTTTCTAGAGCTTGTTTTTTTCGGGCGCGCGAGGTTTAGCGGATAGGATTTCCGAGGGTAGCGCCTGTATATGGATTTTTTGTGGGTTGAGCATCAATTTGGCTGACAGGTCGATCGGCTTCGAGCAGGGCGCGCAGATCTTCGATATCGCGTTCTTGGGAATTGATCAGCATTTGATTTGATTTCATTTTCTGTAAGTTTTCTGATTGTAATCCAGTTACCTGATTAGAGTGCGTTTCGCGGGCAGCAACGACTCCTAGCGGGGCGCCGATTGCGGCTCCGAGCAAGGCGGAGCGAACGATATCTCCGTTTGAGATAATGCTTCCGACGACGCCGCCAATACCGCCGCCGATGACTGCTCCTCCCAAACCTCCGGCGAGTGCGGCGCTGGTTGGTGAGGCTTCGGGGTCTAGAATGGAGCAGCCTTGGACGAAAGTGCTAATAAATAGAATTGCTATAATTTTTCTCACTTAGGATGATCGGGGTATTTGGGGCGATTGCTTCTGTTTTATTTTTTGGTTCATAGCGTACTTAAGAGGTAATATTATAATATGTTTTAATGCGAGTTTCTATTAGTTGCTATTAATTATTCGTTAAAAGCAGAGCCCATGTTTCAAAATCTAATCAAATTATTAGAGATTGTAATTGCTGAGGGCGCGAAGCTGGGATTATCGCAAAAAATATATGTAGTTGGTGGAGCCGCTAGAGATTTACTTCGTGGCGAGAGAGACTTAAGTGATATAGATTTTGTGACCACTGCCAGCATAAACAAATTGGTGGAGAGGGTCGTCAGCAAAACTAATGGAGTAACAAAATTCTTTCCCAAATTTTTAACCGCTAAAATCGTCGAACCTAGTTTGATTGGGGGTTTTAAAAATATTGATTTTGCCAGCGCGCGATCTGAAATTTATCCATTGCCGGGGAGTCTGCCAAAGGTTTCTTTGGCTGAAGATATAGCTGAAGATCTTAGGAGACGTGATTTTTCTATAAATGCTATCGCCATAGAAATTGAAAGTCTTTATCAAGCTCTTCAATCTGGCAATTTGAAGGCTGACAAGCTAGTTACAATTGATCCGTATTGGGGCATTAATGATCTTAGAGACAAAATACTTAGAATATTACATCCGAAAAGTTTTATTGATGATCCTACGCGTATTCTGAGGGGATTTAGATATATGGTGCGTTTCAATTTAACTTTTGAAAAGATTACTGAACGATTATTGTTAGAGGCTATAGAGCTCAATGTTTTTGAAACAATTTCAGAGTTTAGAAAATTTGCCGAAATCAAAAAGATTTTTAGCGAGCGAGAACTCGCTTCTTTTCCTAGGCTTTTTGATCAATATAAAATCTGGTTTGCTCTTTGCCCGAATAAACCGAAGGTTTTGGGAAAGTTTATTGAGGCTATGAGGGTTATATTTAGAGATCAACCATTATTAACAGCGGAAGAGCGAGAGCGGCTTTTTTTAGTAGCTACCAAACTTTTTTGGGTTAATACTGGTGAGTTAAAAGATCAGTTTGATCAGCTTGGATTATCAAAAAGTTATAAAAAAAAGATTGATGATTTAATTAGTAATCCGAATCAGACGGATGCGACTATTGTTATGCGAAATTACTTAGAGGAGATATTGGCAATATGAGGGAGATCAAAGCGATATGGGAGCTTAGTTTAAATCGTTGGCAAACAATTTCTGTTTTAATTTTTATCTGTTTACTATTAACAATCTCTTATTTTTTAGGTTTTATAACTGGGCAATCTATTGGCTTTGATCGAGCGCGGGAAGAATCTCTAGCAAAGTTACCTCGCTTGCCGATTATTATGAACGAAAAAGAAATTAAGGATTTTGATTTAGAGGCACAGCAAGCGGTTTTTGAAAAATTAAAACAACCTTTAGCGGCAAACGTTTTGCCGGAGGATTTGAAAAAAAATCCTGATATTGACATGCCAGAGATTGGGCCAATTGCAACGATAGAAATTGGTTTTGAAAATCTTAAAGAGCAAACTCCAACAGTGATAGCGCAGAGCGAAATCGTACAAATAATTACCGCTACGGCCACCGCGACGGTTGCTGTTGTGGCGGCAACACCAACATTATTTCAATTAGCAACTCCCACACTAACGCCCTCTGTGGAGGAGATCATGATTCCTACTATCACACCTACTCAAGCAGAGAGCTCGGCGAGTAGTGGTTGGTATGTTCAGGTTGCCGCGCCAAGCAGCAAGGTTGAAGCCGAGAAGATTGCTAGCAAACTTTATCAAGCTGGATTTAAATCGCGTGTAGATAAGGCTAGTTCCGGCGGAGATCAGTTTTATAGAGTTTTAGTTGGGCCTGAGGATTCCGAAAAGCTTGCCGACGCTCTTTTAAGGCAGTTAGTTAGGGAGCCTTACATTAAAGGAACTCCCTTTATTAGAAGGATTAAATAAAATAGGTTTTTATAATGCTAAAAGTGGGATCTATATATTTATATATTTAGAATCCCTTAAAATTCTAAATTTATCTAAATATTATAGATTCAGCTTCAAATCCTTATAATTAATTAGCAATGAAAGAATCTGAGATTCAGGTTACCCATGTTGGAGAATCTTTAAAATTTACTTTTGAAGGCGCTAGTGACATCGGAAAGCGACGTGAAGAGAATCAGGATTGTTTTGGCGCCATTCAAATGGATGGACTCAATCTTTATCTGGTGGCTGATGGCATGGGAGGGGTTAAAGGAGGGGCACTGGCTTCAAAGAGCGCGATCGACACTATTTTAAATATTCTTTCAGCAACGATACATCCTACGCCAGATGACGTTCAAGCCGCGGTTCAAGCCGCTAACACTAAAGTTTACGAGCTTGGAACGAGTAACCCTGAAATTGAGGGGCTAGGAACAACCATCGTTGGACTACTTTTTTGCAAAGATCGAAATTTAATTTTTAACATCGGCGACTCTCGTTGTTACACGATTACTGATAAACAAGAGCTAAAGCAGTTAACCCAAGATCACACTTTAGTTAACGAACTAATTGCAAGCGGTTCAATTTCGAAAGAGGAGGCAGAAAAACATCCGGGAGCGCACATGTTAACTCGCTGTCTTGGGCCGTCTCGTGAGGTAGAAATTGAAATGATTGACATGGAGAGGGTTAAGCCGGGAGACATTTTTCTTCTCTGCACGGACGGGTTATACAATATGTTAACCGAATTAGAGATAGTTGATTTAATCTCTAGGTTTTCAAAAAAAGAAGCGCTGAAAGCGATGATTGATTTGGCCAACGCGCGGGGCGGTGTCGACAACATTACAGCTCTAATAGTTGAAGTTGAGCGACGAAACCAAGGTGCAACTTCCAAAAGCAAAAAAATTTCGGAAAACAAGGGGTTTTTTGGTCATTATGCGGAAGCTTTAAGTCCAAATAGAACTCGATCTTATTTTTTAAGGTTAATATTATCCAAAAAGTATTTTGGATTGATTTTAATAGCAGCAACTATAGCTATCTTTTTAACTTGGATCTTTATTAAAGACTTTTCAATTTCAAATATCGAATCTCGCCTAAGTGATTCTGACTATCAACAAATAAAGGCAATCCAAGAACCACCCTCTTTAACGAATGAGGATCGGTTACAAGAGAGAAAGTTGTTAGAACTCGAAGAGGTAGCTAAAAAAGCTTCTCTGGCAAGGTGGTTGCAGGAAATCGAGGGGCGTTTTGCCATGCTTGATGAGCCTTTAACAGGCAAATTAGGTGAAATTTTGGCGGAAGAGAGCAGAAAGCGCGAATATTTAACTTTAGAACTTGACAAACTATCCAAACAAAGCGACACGATTAGTCGCGAACTTTCAGTTTGGCTTGGTCGCAGTAAGAGAGCGAAAAACACTGAAATTACAAATATGGCCGCAGAATTGGCTATGTTTTCAGATAATATCAAAAAACGAAAAGAGATCTTTGAAACAGCTTCTTGGGAATATCTTAAATTATCAGAGGAGTTAAGGGCGCGTTCAAACGATCCTGTATTAGCGCAACAAGTAAAAGTTGCCATAGCGAAACGGGAGGAAGCCTCGAAAGAGTTGACCGATCAAATTCAACGGCTAATTATAAGTTCGATAGAGAAAGCTCGTGAAGTTTTATTAGAAATTTCAACTCGTCGCGATCAGATTGTAGCAGAAATTGAAATTCTTAAAGATAAGGCTGATTTTGTAAAATTCTTACTGGGAGCCAATAAACAGCAGATACAAGAGAAAAAAGAAGAGCTAAAGATCAAAAGAGAAGAGCTACGCAAAGCGCTCGAAACAACCTCACAAGAGGTTCAATCGTAGCTCAAGGATTCTCTGCAATTGATCTTGCAATAAAAAAGTTTGAAGGTTATTCAAGCTTTTTCATCATCTCTATATATTCTTTATTTAAACGCTCTTCTTCGGAATTAGAGAGATCTTTTTTTGGCTTACTAACACTTGGCGATGGCAGTGAGCGTGTCGGCTGAACAGCACGTTCTGGAAAATTATTAGGGTGGTTGATATTTTCTGGAATTAAAAGATTTTTTTCCATTGTTGGTTTATGCAAACCGTCAAAATGCGGCTTATTTTCTGGTAGTATGCCCGGATCGTTTAACCAAACAGGTTCATTGGAGCCCTCTCCATCAATTACATCCTCAAATGGAGAGGTATAATTATTACCTTGTTTCGTCGCCGCGCCGTAAGCAGAGGCGTTAGCAGAAACGCTAGAAGTAATGCCGCCGCCAGTAGTGCGCCCGCTCCGCCCGCCGACAGGAATTCTAATGACCGTTCCAACTTTTAATCTCTTTGGATCTAATCCCGGATTAGCATCTAAAATTGCCGTCCAACGAGAAGTGCTCCCCAGAGTCTTTTCCGCAATTAAAGCCAAAGTTTCTCCGGGTTTCGTAACTCGATAATTGGCATAGCTTGTTACTCGCTTAGCCTCAACCACCTGTATTGAACGACCAAATAATTCAGAGCAACCAAAGAGAAAAAAGAGAGCTGAATAAAGAAAGAATTCTTTTGTCTTGACGAAAAACACTGGATGACTAAGAGATTTTTTTGCCACTAATTTGCTCGAAAGCTCTATCAATCTCATCTTTTAATGATTTATTATCCGCTCGAGAATAAGCTTCTTGCAAGTAACCAAGCGCCCTTTTATCTTTCAAACTTCCCAAAGTGCGCGCCGCTTGCTTGCGAACCATCATACTTGATGAATCAAGCAGTAACGTAACCGCCGGAACAAAGCGGCGATCCCCAAGTTCAGCCACTATCGCAAGAGCTTTCAGTTTAACCCCTTCTGAAGAGCGTTGGAAAGCTAGAACTAAACTGCGAGATAATTCTATGGCATCTCTAGATTTTAATTCCTCCAATAAATCAAGAAACATTAGATCGGAAACTTCGCCAGCCGCAGCCAACGCTAAAAGTTCTCCGTTTGCCAATTCGGGCAGAGCGCGACCAGCGCTTAACTTTTTCTGAGCACGCTCCGCCAAACCAACAGAAGTAACGGCATATTTTTCAAAATTAGTCGTTTGATCTCCAGAAAAAATACCACTTAAAATAGCGATCAATAAAAAAACTACCGGCAAAGAAAGTAATAAAATAAACAAAACGGTGTTGCGAATTTGCAAAGAAGAGAGTTTCTCACTAGGGATTAATTCATCCGAGGTTTCAAAAACATCCTGCTCAAAAACTAAATGAGCTCCATCTTCGGATGAAATTTCAACTCGATCTGGTAGAATACCAACCTGCTTAGGATATAAATCGGCGTATTTACCATCATAATATGTGCGATTCATAACGTTGTTATTACAGAAGAGTTTATCAAAATTTACCCTACTTTAGATGTCTTTTCTCAATAAATTGATTTTATTATCTTTATCGACAGAAAAGCAGTTTTTTTTGAAATTTAACTATCTAAAAATACTTTGTTTTTTGAAAAATCTATGGAAACCATAATCGCTATCAAAAGAGTCTCCTACTCTGCGCTAGAGGTTACTTTTATCAATAAACAAAGTTTTATTTTACCCGCAAAACTTCTACGAACAGTCTGCCCTTGTGCTGAGTGCAGAGAGAAACAGAGCTCTCAAGACGAAACCGCTGAAAGCGAACAAACAAAAAGAAGAACCCTAAAAATCATCAAGCACACAGATCAAGAGCGCTTAAGAATTGAAAAGATCTGGCAAGTTGGCAATTATGCGATAGGAGTTTTATGGGGTGATGGTCATAAAACGGGCATATATAAATTTGAATTCTTAGCCAAATTAGTGGCAGACCTGTCAAGCGAAACGAATAAATAATTTACATAGCCTAGCAATTATGGAAACTAAATGTCCCCTTAAAAAGGCAAGACTAACTCAAATGTAAAACGAATTGGTAAAACAATCAAAATCTAAAAATTTTTACGCAATTCGTTTTTCTCTGCCAGCTTCCCACTCTTCGCGCAAAATACCACAGCAGACAATATCTAAAAACTTACCGCGAACTTTTTGGTGTTGGCGTAAATAACCTTCTTTAATCATCCCAAGTTTTTCCATTACTCGCAGTGAAGATACATTTTCCGCGGCGGCGGTCGCTGTAAATCGGCTAATTTCAGGATAAATATAAAAGCTTAAATCAATTACTTTCTGGGCCGCTTCCGTAACCAGACCCCTGCCCCATATTGACGGATTAATACTATAACCTAATTCAGCCCGACAATCGTTAAAATCAAATCTCACATCCAACCCACCCGCAACTTTATTTTCAAAGACAATCGCAAAAGATGAATTTTTTAAAGGATCTAGAGCTAGTTTGGCGTTAATAAAATCAATAGCGTGCTGTCTCTCGTAGGGACAAGGAACCGGAAGAAATCGTGACCAATCGGGATTATTGGCGTAAGCTAGTATATCGTCAACATCTTCGAGTTTGTATTGTCTGAGTAGTAAACGTTTCGTTTGAATAATTTCAGGTAAAGGCTTTAGGTCGCTGGTAGTGTTTTTAAACATATCAAACATAACGACCCATTGAGAATGCTTTAGCCTAATCGCTCAACCTTCGAAATATAAAGCTACTAACTTTTCTGATCGCCATTGTCAGGAGGAATAGTTGGAACAATTTCGCTAACCCGCCGAACTATTCTCCCTCTTTTAAGATCGTATGGCGAAACTTCGACTATCACTTTGTCCCCCGGCAAAACTCTAATAAAAAAACGCCTCATTTTCCCAGCTAAATAAGCGGTAACTTCATGTCCGTTATCGCAAACAACTTTAAACTGAGCGTTAGGATAACAATCCTTAATCACTCCTGTCATTTCAATACCATCTTTTCCCATGGAATTTCTCTTAGTAAATTTTCATCTTTTTATTTAATATCAATCATCTCCAACGCGAACTGGTCCGAAAGCGCGATACTTAACATAACGAGCCTGCACAAGTTCAAGCACTGAAAACCTTTTTAATTCTTCAAGATTTCTCTCCAAAGCAATCTTTAAATGCTCTGCCGCTTCTTTATGGTTACGATGAGCGCCGCCTAACGGCTCCGTGACTATCTCATCAATAACCCCAAGACGTTTTAAATCAGCCGCTGTTAATTGTAAAATTTCAGCGGCTAACGCGGCTTGATTTTGCGGCGCTTCGCCGCGATCATGATGCCATAAAATCGAGGCACACCCTTCGGGAGTGATAACCGAGTAACAGCTATTTTCCATCATCAAAATTCGATCGGTCAAACCTAAAGCCAAAGCTCCTCCACTACCCCCTTCGCCGATTACGCAACTAATAGTCGGCACCGTTAATTCAGCCAAATCTAGCAAGTTACGAGCAATTGCTTCGGCTTGTCCACGCTCTTCAGCTTCTATTCCCGGATAAGCGCCCTGAGTATCAATCAATGTAATTATTGGGAGCTTGAATTTCTCGGCAAGATACATTAAACGCAGAGCTTTACGATAACCTTCGGGCTGAGGCATTCCAAAGTTCCTATACAGCCGCTCACTGGTTGTTCTACCTCGTTGATGACCAATAATCATAACTCGATATTGGCCAAGCCATCCCAAGCCGCCAACTATTGCGGGATCATCGCGAAAATGTCGATCGCCATGAAGTTCAACAAAATCAGCGATCATATATTTAACGTAGTCTAGAGTGAATGGACGATCAAAATGGCGAGAAAGTTGGACTCGTTGATAAGGAGTTAGCTTACTATAGATGTCCCTCTTTAATTTAGAAACACGGTTTTCTAATTTGACATAATCATCTTTTTTAGTTGTAGTACCGCTGGCTATATCAACTTTCAACTTCTCAAGTTGAGATTCGAGAGTAACTAGCTCTCGCTCAAAATCTAAGGGATGATTAATTATTGACATAAGATTTAATCACACAAACAGATTAGCAAGAAGGTATTTCCTAGAAAAAACTGCCCAGGAGAGGAGTTGAACCTCCACGGGTTGCCCCACTGGCCCCTCAAACCAGCGTGTCTACCATTCCACCACCTGGGCAAAGAAACTAAAAAACTTCTTTTCATTATTTTTCAACGGCTTGAGTTTCAGCCTGCTGGTTGCCATTGCCAGTTGGCGGATCAATCACAGCACTAACTCCATTTTGATCGTTACTTTGCAAATCATCTACAATAGCGGCAGAAGATGAATTAGATGGAGCATCTGGGACTCGCTCAAAAACAGAGCCTTGCAAATTGTTATCATTAGAGCTTTGTCCGACATTAAGCAACTTAGATCCGCTGTTATAGTGACGCACTAAAAGAATCGAGGTTACCATAAAAGCAACTGCCGCTCCGGTAGTCATTTTGATAATTATTTCGGCGGCACCACCAGCTCCAAATAACGTATTACTACCCCCACCAAAAGCAACTCCAACTTCCGCGCCCTTTCCTTGTTGCATCAAAACAAGGATCACCAGCATAAAACACAACGCGAAGTGAATCCCTATTAAAAAATAAAACATAAGAACTAATAAAAGTTAATTTACTACCTCAACCGAGCTAACCAACACACCACTTTTACCAAGAATTTCTGACAACTTCAAGGAGATGTTATAAAACTCTTTGGCGGCAATCGAATCCTCCTTTAAAACGATCGGCTCTCCTAAATCCCCGCTCTCACGAATCTCCTCAAAAATAGGAATCTCCGCCAGTAGCGGCACTCCGCAAGCAGTAGCAAGCGCCGCTCCGCCACCCCTGCCAAATATATATCTTTTTGCACCGTTTGACTCGATCAAATACGAGTAATTTTCAACGATTCCGAGTAAAGGAATGTTTACCCTTTTAAGCATGTCAATCGCTTTGCGCACATCAGCCAAAGCGACTTCCTGTGGAGTAGTTACAACAACTGCTCCCGAAACTTGCACAAGCTGGCTCAAAGAAATTTGCGCGTCTCCGGTTCCGGGAGGCATATCAACGATGCAATAATCAATTTCTCCCCAAGAGTGATCTTTAAACATCTGTGTTAAAGCTTTATTAAACATCGGTCCTCGCCAAATGACTGCGGCATCCTTGTTTGGCAAAAAAAAGCCAATTGAGCTATATTTAACTCCATATTTAAGCGGGGGGATCAACTTTTCTTCATGATCAACCTTTACCTCGCCTCCCCCCATTAGAATTGGCACACTCGGCCCGTAAAAATCACTATCAATTAAAGCAACTCTAGCTCCTTGCTGAGCGAAAGCAACCGCCAAATTAACCGCCACCGTCGATTTACCAACTCCTCCTTTGCCAGAAATCACGGCAATAATGTGTTTCATTGATATAATAATATTTCTAAAAATTTATTAAATTTGACGTCAAGAATCAGCCTAACGTCCTATTTAACTAATCTCCCGCTCGCAACGCTCAAATCGCATCCATCAGCTCCATTTGCTCTCGTAAATTGCCTTTTTTCTGAACTACCTCCGGGCAATGAAACCGTAAAGCTATCAGTACGCAAAACCGAGGAACCAACACCTCGCAGTTGTTTGAGAGTAAAACTCGCAGAATAAGACTGAGGAGAATTATTAAAAATAGCCACCAAAATGTTATTACCAACCAAAGAACAAGAACCGCTCAAAGGATTTTCTCCAACTTGAAAATCCCTGTTTGTTCCTCCAGACGGCAATGGCACGGCGCTTGATCCTCTATACCCTTGCGCTGAGGTAGAAAGCGAGCCCGATCTAAGGCGAGCTAGAGGAGTTGGTTTTTGATTCAACTCTCCAAGCTGACTACCACCAATAGCGGAACGCTCTTCAAGCGGAACAGCAACCGATATACCCTCTCCAGTTTGAGAACGCTCAGCGATAGCAATATCCGTGGCAATCCCAACAACAAAATTCAAAATAAACAAATAAAAGACTCTATCTAACCGCAAGTCTAAGAATTTTAATTGGTAGTTTAACATAACAAAAATAACTATTTACAAAAAAATATGACTTAATTTTTGATTGGAGCACTCTTATTTAGAGCTGTCACGTTTCTGCTCGCTTTGATTGCTATTGATTTTCTCGGAATCGGTCTCTGCATTTTTATTTGAGCTAGTTATGTCAATCGCTTGTCCATCTTTATAGGACTTTTTAAAATTACTAATGGCTTGTCCAATTCCAGTTCCAAGCTCTGGCAAACGCCGCGCCCCAAACAGCAACACAATCAATAGAGCAACAATCGCAATTTCAAATGGACTTAGCCCAAACATACTTTATTTAATAAACAACCTTTAACTCAAGGAGTGTCTTATTATCTCATATTTTAGTACTCTTCTTCAAGTTGAACTTTAATAAGGTTATGACTGATATTATAGAGCGACTAAAGCCAGCTGATTTTGGTCCAATATACGCCGAAACAAACCTATCCCGCTTTCCAGTTGAGCCTTTTAACGCAATCAGCAACTTAATCTTTTTATTGATTATTATCTGGCTAATCAAAGAAACAAAATTTAACTTTAAAAAACATCCCTTATTAACGATTAGCATACCTCTGTTTTTTGTTGGTTTTATTGGGGGCACAATTTTTCATGCGACTCGTTCAGCAAATATTTGGCTAATCCTAGACTTTACTCCGATCTTTTTATTATCAGCGTTGGCGGCTTACGATCTATGGCGCACAATTATCTCTTCCAAGCTGATGGCTTTTTTAATAGCGATCGCACCATTATTTATCGCGCGCTTCGTTCATGCTTTATTAGAAGTACCGATGTTAATCAAAGCAGTTTTGGGATACGGCTCGTTAGCAGTAATAATTCTTCTGCCATCAATAATCGTAGCATCGCGCCTTGGAAGAAAAAACATATTACAAGTCGTGGCGGCAACTTTTTTGTTTTTAATCGCCATAATATTCAGATCGTTAGATTCGGAAAAAATCTTGCCAATGGGCACTCATTTTTTATGGCATATCTTCGGCGGACTAAGCGTTTGGGCTCTACTGCTGGTAGTCAAAGAACGCGATCAACGTTCGGAATTAATAAAAAAAACAAGCTAACTATCGTAATTACAAGAGCAGACAAGATGTCGATCACCGTAAGCGCCATCAACTCTTGAAACCGCCGGCCAAAATTTGCCATGTTTTAGAGCTTCAACCGGAAAAACAGCTTGTTGACGGTTATATGGTAGATCCCAAGAATCGCTGGCTACTTGACTGATCGTGTGCGGAGCAAGTTTTAAGGGATTTAAATCTTTAGGCCAAGTCCCATTTTCTACCTGAGAGATCTCCTGCCGAATATGAATCATCGCTTCAATAAAGCGATCCAATTCCGCTTTCGACTCACTTTCCGTCGGCTCAATCATCAAACTGCCCGCCGTCGGCCAAGAAACAGTTGGCGCATGAAAACCGTAATCAATCAATCTTTTGGCAACGTCTTCCGCCTCCACTCCGCATTCTTTGAATTTTCTCAGATCAACAACGCACTCGTGAGCGACTAGATCAAAGCGACCTTTAAATAAAATCTGAAAATATGGCGCCAATTTGCGAGCAACATAGTTGGCGTTAAGCAAGGCGTTGGCGGTAGCAAGCTTTAAACCATCAATTCCGAGCAATTTCAAATAAATCCACGAAATAACCAAAAGAGAGGCGCTGCCAAAAGGCGCCGCGCTAACAACCCCAAAGGGCAACTTTTCCAAAAGCTCGCTTCTTAAATCTTTATCGTTAAGAACTGGGGGCAGGTAAGAAGCGAGCTTTCCAGAAACAGCCAGCGGACCCACACCCGGACCTCCGCCACCATGAGGCACGCAAAACGTTTTATGCAAATTCAAATGACAAAGATCAATTCCAAAATCCGCTGGTCTAGAATAACCTGCCAAAGCGTTAAAGTTAGCGCCATCCATGTAAACCAAAGCTCCATGATCATGAATCAATCTAACGATCTCGCTAATCCTCTCTTCAAAAATACCATGGGTTGAAGGATAAGTAATCATGGCGCAAGCAACCCGCCCATCATACTCTTGAAGTTTATTTTTCAAATCATCAACATTTAAATCGCCATTAGCGGCAGAAGCAATTGTCACAGTTTCAAAACCAGCCAAAATAGCGCTAGCCGGATTTGTACCATGAGCTGATCGCGGAATTAAACATATATTGCGAGAAGCTTCTGCTCTATCTTGAAAATATCTTTTAACTGCCATCAAGCCGGCAAATTCGCCTTGAGCCCCGGAATTTGGTTGAAAAGAAATTTTGGCAAAACCCGTAAGGTCAAGCAACATTCTCTCCAAATCAGCTATTAACCAAGCATAGCCCGGAGCTTGATCTGGCGGAGCGTACGGATGAAGTCTATTAACCTCTGGCCAAGAAAGGGGATACATCTGGACAGCTGAATTTAATTTCATCGTACAAGAACCAAGCGGTATCATGCCGTCAGCCAGAGAGTAATCTTTCCTCTCCAAATGTTTTATGTAGCGGAGCAGTTGATGCTCAGAATGATAACTATTAAAAACAGCAGCCTTTAGAAATTCAGAAGTACGGCGAAAATTATCCGCTAAGCTAAAATTCTCTCGCTCGGCAATGTTTGTTGAACAAGGCTCTTTCAACCCTAAAGATCGCAAAATAATCGAACATACTCCAGAAGTTTCATCAAAACTACTAAGCTCATCAAAAGCGATTGATATCGAATTATCGGAAACTTGGCGAATATTGATAGCCTCGGCTTGCAAATCGGCAATAATTTTTGAGACCTGTTCGAGCTTAAGATTAATTACGGTTATCGTGTCAAAAAATTGATCGCTATAAAGATTCAAGCCAGCAGTGCGGAAAATTGCGGCCGCCAACTTAGCGTTACCAATAACAGAACGAGCAATTTGTGATAGGCCGTCTGAACCATGATACACACCATACATACTAGCAATGACAGCCAATAAAACTTGAGAGGTGCATATATTGCTAGTCGCTTTTTCGCGACGAATATGTTGCTCTCTTGTCTGCAACGCCAATCTCAATGCCGGCGTTCCGGTTGAATCTTTTGAAATACCAACAATTCGACCGGGCAATAACCTTTTATACCGCTCTCGAGTTGCAAAAAACGCGGCATGCGGACCTCCGTATCCAAGTGGAATACCGAAACGTTGGCTACTCCCAACAACGATATCAGCTCCAAATTCGCCGGGAGGCTTAAGCAAGGTTAAAGCTAAAAGATCGGTGGCAACTATTGTCAAGGCTCCGTTTTTTCTTGCTCTCTCAATAGAGGATTCTATCTCTTTTAGATCGCCATAAGTGTCAGGATACTGAAAGAGCGCGGCAACTGCTCGCAAATGATCGGGAAAACCATTATGCCTATCAAAAATTTGAATTTTTGCCGAAAGACCCTCGGCTCTAGTTTTGATAACCGCCAAAGTCTGAGGGTGCACAGCGGCATCAATTAGAAAAAGAGGTTTTTCCCCTTTTTTCTGATCAGCTTGCTCTTCACGCCTAATCGCCAACGCCATCGACAAGGCTTCTGCCGCGGCAGTTCCTTCGTCAAGCAAAGAAGCGTTGGCAATCTCCATAGCAGTTAGATCAATAATCATAGTTTGAAAATTGAGCAAAGCTTCCAAACGCCCTTGAGAGATCTCGGCTTGATATGGAGTATAAGCTGTGTACCAAGAAGGATTTTCAAAGATTGCCCTGCGAATAACGGCAGGCATCTCAGTTTCGTAATAGCCCATTCCAATCAGTGAGCGAAAAATTTTGTTGGTCAAAAGTTTTGTTTGAAGAAGGCTAATAGCTTGGCGCTCATTAAGCGACCGCCAATGGTCCCCCTGAAAGGGGCTAGATGACGATCTGCAATCGGTTAAAATCTCCTGAGGTATAGTTTTTTTTATTAACTCCTCAAGATTCTCTAATTTTAGCTCTCCAAGCATCATTTGACGCTCCGCCTGATTACTGCCAATATGACGATCGATAAAAGAGAGTTTTTGCTTCATTAGACTCCTAGCAATTTTTTATACGCTTCAAAATCAAGCAAACTATTTAATTCAGCAGGGTCTGCGACCTTGATCTTTGCTATCCAACCATCGCCATAAGGATCTTGATTGATTGTTTCTGGATGATCTAATAGATAGCTATTAACTTCGGTAACAACGCCGCTAATCGGCGCGTAAATATCGGAAGCGGCTTTGGTTGAATCAACAACGCAAAAACTCGAGCCAGCCTGCACGTTTTTGCCAAGCGGCGGCAATTTTACGTGAACAATTTCCCCTAACTCGCTCTGGGCAAAATCGGTTATTCCAACTACCACAATACCATCTAACAAACGACACCATTCATGATCTTTAGTATATTTGAGATCGTCTTTAATTTTCATCTTCTAAGCTAAAGGTTAAAGGAAAATTCTCTTATAAAAAGGAAGCTGTACAACTTCCGCGCTAAACTTTTCTCCTCGTTGTTCAACCATTAACAACTCTCCAAGTTTAGTTTCTTTTTTTAATAATGCAAGCGCTATCGGATAATCAAGTGAGGGCGTTTTAGTGCCGCTAGTGACGAAACCAACCTCTTTGTCATCGGTAGAGCACACTTTCGCCTGCGGCCGCGCTATTCCGTCTCCTGTTATTTTAAGTCCGACCAATTGGCGACCAACAAATTTTGAGGGACTAACGCCAAAACGATCGATCAAAGCTTTCCGACCGATAAAATCCCCCTTTTTGAGTTTAACTATCCAACTCAGTCCGGCTTCAAAAGGGGTTATCTCTTCACCCAGTTCATTGCCATAAAGAGGCAAAGCCGCTTCCAACCTAAGTGTGTCGCGCGCCGCCAAGCCGCAAGCAGTCGCGCCCCGCTCAAGCAAAGCATTCCAAATTGATGGGGTCGCTTCTGCCGGCACGAATATCTCAAAACCATCTTCTCCAGTGTAGCCAGTGCGCGCCAATAGCAGACTCGCGCCTTCAAACAAAACCTGCTTATGGCGAAATTTGCCGGGGAGATCGCAAAACAGATCGGCATCCAAACGTTTCAAGCAGTCAACCGAACTAGGGCCTTGCAAAGCGATCAATCCAAATTCAGCTGATCGATCTTTAACCTTAGCTTCGCCAGCGATATTGTTTTTAAACCAAGAGAAGATCTTTTGCGTGTTGGCGGCATTGACACAAGCTAAAAAACGATCAGAATCCAAACGATACAAAATCAGATCATCCATAAAACCGCCATCGATATTCAAAACGGCAGTATATTGGGCATCTCCCGGAGACAAGCGAGCGACATCGTTCGTGGTTAAATATTGCAAGTTCTCAAACGCGCCCTTGCCGGAAATCTCGATTTCGCCCATATGGCTGACGTCAAAAATACCTGCGGTCGATCGCACGGCTAAATGCTCTTTAATTTGCGAGTCATATCGAATCGGCATTTCAAAACCGGCAAAACTAACCATTTTAGCTCCGGCAAGTTTATGAAGCTCTGTTAAGGGAGTCTTTTTAAGAATGTCGTTCACAAGGAAAATTTTCTTTTATACAATTTGAGCGTGTTAGCAATTAACATCGCCACCGTCATTGGACCAACCCCGCCGGGCACCGGTGAAACAGCGGCGGCATTATGCAATACACTTGCATAATCTACATCGCCGACTATTTCACCATTTGATAATTTATTAATACCAACATCAATCGCAATCGCACCCGCTTTAATAAAGTTAGCGCCAATCAACCGGGGAGATCCAGCGGCGGCAACTATAATATCGCTATCTATTAAAACCTTTCCCAGATCGGCGGTGTGGGAATGAGCGATGGTTACGGTAGCGTTTCTGGCAAGCAATAATTGGGCGGTCGGCTTGCCAACCAAAGTTGAACGACCTATCACAACCGCGCTTTTGCCGCTCAGATCGTTTTCTTTAATGTCTAAATAATTTTTCTCCCCTCTTAGCAATCCGTAAGCAAGATCAATCAGCTTTAAAACACCTGCCGGCGTGCACGGCAAAATATCAGGCGCACCTATCGCTAATTTACCCTGATTGACAATCGATAAGCCATCAATGTCTTTTTCCGGCAAAAGCTGATCAAGCGTTTGCCGCGAATTTAAGTGAGCTGGCAAAGGCAGCTGTAAAATAAACCCGTCAAGATTCTCTTTTTGTTGAATCTCCTTTAAAAAAGAAGAAAGTTCCGGTTGAGTAATACTTGCCGGAAGTTGCTCGTAAAATGGAATTATTCCGCAATATCTAGCGGCCTTTTGCTTTCTTGCCAGATAAATTTTCGATGGCAGATGATCACCAACAAGAATCATGCATAAGGTCGGCGCTCTTAAACCTTTGGCTAAATATCGCTGAATCTCCAAGCGAAAATTATCCAGCAACATAGCGGATAACTTTTTCCCATCCAAAACTAAAGCGCTCATTAAATTTTTCTTAGATTATAATTTATTGAAGAATATTTCTGGCTAATTGTAAAATGTTTTATATAACGCTTTAAAATTTTTATCCAGAGCCCAAACAATCTTTCGCAAAGAAAGCAAAAACTTTTAAGGGGCCTGATTGTTTTCGGTTATTAACTTTAACAATTCTTCAGCAATAAGTTTATGCCCTATCTTATTTGGATGACATAAATCAGAAGTAACCAACAATTTTTTGTTGCTTTCAATCATGCGCTTGTTTTCCGATCGCAATCTATCAACCTCAGCTTTTTCCAAAAGTCCCGCACTTAATTTGTCAACGACACTTTCCAGATAACTTTGCCCATTAAAATAAAGAGCTCCTTCGCTTGTGGCGGTGTTTTTAGCGGCGCGAGAGTAATGACCGGGCGAGCAAAGCGAGAGCACTAAAACCTTTTCAGCTCCGTATCTCCTGCTATCTTTAATCATCGCTTGAATGTTGTAAGCGTAACGGCTTTTTGAGACGGCCGGCTGTCGTGGCGGGTGATTTCGCTCCATAGCAATTTGCGGAGCTTTTTCAAAAGCGATTTTCAACGATCTAAAAAGAGCCGAATATTCGAGATAAGACAACGCTTTGCGAACCGCTTTAGCGCGACGAAAACGATCAACTTGAGCAACATGAGCAACATAAGAAGGCTTAGCGTCATTGGCGCCAAAAGAGATAACAACTAAATCTGGCTTATAAATTGGGGCAAATTTATCAAAAATCAACCGTCCATATTCGGACGAATCGCCCGGAATCGCAAAGTTACCAAGCTCGATTTTGCGCCCCGCAAAAGCTTCTTTCAGTTTTTCCGTTAAAACAAAAGAATAACTATCCTCAAAATCAACTCCCCAGCCATAACTACTAGAATCGCCAAAAACCAAAACGCGATACATCCCCGGCTCCTTTACGTTCTTAAGATCGGGACCACGAAACCCAAGCTTATTAGCGACTACCAAATAAGGTTTTTTATAATCGGTCGGCAACAAGCTAAAAGTATTGATGACTCGGCGTTCGACTTCCGGAATCAATCTGGCGCGAAAACCATCTCCAGATTCAAAGATTGATAGCCACTCCCGCTCTTCGTTCGACATCCGATTTTGATGAGATCTCTCGATCAAATTTAGATCCTCCTGCATCCAGCGAGGAAGATCTACAACCACTTTCGCAGTTTCAAGCGAGTTTTGATCAAGCCGCAAAACACGACAAACCGCTTCCAAAAGCAACAAGACAAGCGTCGGAACAAGCAGTGCAATCAACAGATTGACGGTTTTGACTCTTTTATACATTAAATTACTTAAAATATAGGGGGACTTTCTAAGCTCCTTTGAGGCAGTGATAGTGATTGACCATCTAAGCTATTTGGGCTTTCTCCAGAGTAAATCTTCCGAACAAGCAGATCAAGTTCAAAATATAATTTTTCAGAGCGCCCTTGCGTTTGAATTTCAAGGACTTTATCAGCAATACGCTGGTAGCCAGAAAAAAAAGAGGTCGGCAAAGGAAAACAATTGATGTCGGCTAAAATCACCTTCGGAAAAAGTTTGCGGCAAGCTTTTTTGCCGATCAAGGATATTATTTCCGAACCAACTCTTGAATTTAAAATGCCGCTCAAAGCAATCAACATTTTACAATCCAAATCATCTCTTTTAAGCAAAACATGCAATATTGAACGGTTATAAATATATTCTTGATCAGTATAGGCGGCGAAAAATCTCTGCGAATCAGCTCCAAGAATTTCACGAATTAAAACCCGCGGCTTGGCAAAAACTGCTCTGTCGACAAACTCCGCAACCCAACAACCATAACGAAGATAAAGACCTCTCCAAGAAACAGTGAAAGGCTTAAGATCTCTGCCACTTAAATATCGCATACTATCAGAACCGTTATTGATCTTCGAATGAAAAGGTTTTTCCAAAACAACTTCGGCGGTTTGTGGAGGCTCTCCTTTGCCATTCATGTAAATTTGCGGGCCAACATAAGCGACAAACGGAGAGTCGGAGCTTGCCAAAGTAAAGCTGTTTTGTTTTATCTCTTTGAAAAAATTATACGACAAATCCGAAAATCCTAAAGGAATTTGCCAATTAAAATAATTCTGCAAGGACTCAAACGATAAATGGTTTTCTTCGCAGGTTAAATTAGTTTTGTCAGCTAGAGATCTTATTTTCAAAAAGGGGGATTTTCTTTTTAAAACCACAGTGACAACTTCAATTTGAGCCTTGGGAAAAACAGCAAAAGCGAAAGTTTCAATTTCGGCGATGGCGTTTTCTTGCATAAGGAGTTTGCGCAAATTTTCAGCCGACGGAATACCGCACCATGAATTCGGCATCACAAAAGACACAAGACCATCTTCTTTGATCGCGAAAAAAGCCTTAGCAAGAAAAACGGAAGCTTTGTCAATTTTGCCTCCTAAAATACCCTGCCAGCGATTTTGAAGAAAAATTATTTGATCTTTGCCAATCTTTCCCTGACGGCTAATGCCAAAAGGCGGATTGCCAATTATTAAATCGTATTTTTTTTCAAGTTCGCCTATTAGCGTGTCCTTCAAAAAGATCTTTAAATCCGCCGCTCGACTGGCGCCAAGCTCAAATAGACGAAGATTGATAAAAAATTTAGCGGCTGAAATCGCCAGAGGATTAATGTCAAAAGCCTCCAGTGAGCCCTCTAAATAATCTCTTATTTGATCTGGTTGATAATTAAGGGCATATAATTCGTCCAACAAAGCGACTAAAAATACCCCCGAACCAACTGCTAGATCACAAACAGCGTTCATTTTATTTAGAGGATTGCCGCCAAAATGCTCTAAGGCTGTTTTAGCCATCCGCCGACCAAGCCAGCTTGGAGTATAAAAAACACCATTGCGCTCTCTTTCATCGGCTAAAAATATCTTTTCAAAATTCCCGATCAATTCGTAAGTTTCCGGAACAAGCTCGTCGTTAGATAAAAAGATATTTTTTTCTCCTTGGCCATTAGAAAGGGAAAAATCAATCAGAGAAAATAGATCAGTAGAAAAAAACTTATTTAATTCAAAAGCATCAAAAGAATCAGAAAGCAGGAAACGGCTAACATCAAGCGCGTTAATTTTATTTAATATTTGGCGTGTTAATTTCTGACGATTTTTTTGATTGATCTTGTTTATGCCAGCAATCATATCAATCTACAGCTCGCTTTTTGGGCATTTAATAACTCTCCGCTACTCGCCGCAGATTAGCGCTGAATAATGCTAACGCCGCCACATCAGCCGATGGATTCTGCCTTAATTCCCTCGCTTGACGCTGAATATTTAAGGCAAAACTATTGCGCTCAAAGGCGTTGTTATCGAACAGATTATTCCAACCTCTCAACATAAAGAGATTGACGCTTCTTCGTATCTGACGCAAACTATCGGTTAGCAACTCATGTTCAGCTTTAGAACGAGTTTGAACGCTTGAAGCGCCTCGCAAAAGATCGGCAACATCTAAAAACTCCAATAAATTCAAATAACGACTCCCTATAATCTGTAAATCACCTTTCAATCGCAGTGCCGCCCAAGATATTTCATACAAGATTTCAATCAATGAAAGCGCCTGCATAGTTACTATCAATTGTTGATCTAAACCAAATGTCTGTAATTTGCTTATTTTATCTTGCAGACGATTTCTATCATTAACCACTAAAATTTTCGGCAAAATCGATATCAATTTATGAATATTACTTTTATGCAGATTGACTAGTTCAACCGGATCAATGCCAGATCTTAATTCACTAACCAGCCAAACCGTTGAATCTCGCAGGCCAACCGTCAGCAACCGAGCAGAATCAATAAAATCTTTTGCCGAGTTGGGAGTATCAAGTATCCTAAGGGCCTTTCTGGCTCCATTAAAATCTATTATGTTTTGAGCGATCAATGCCGCCTGTAGGGCGGTCTCAGGAGAAACAACTTGAGAAGTTGTAATTCTGTTTAAAAATGTAATCCCAAGAATTTCGCCGATCTGATTAGCAAATTGTGAAGCTATAATATTCTTGGCCAATGGATGTTGAAGCAATTTATCTTTAAAACGCTCAACTATTGATCTAGGAAAATAATCTAACAGCAACTCATTAGAAATTGGCATTTCAAAAATCTTAGATTCCAGCAGATTGTCTTTAATCCACATTTTAACACCAGCCAAACAAATTGCCAGTTCCGGCACAAATAACCCCTCTCCCTTCAAGGCTCTCTCCTCAAATTCAGAGTTATTTGGCAATCCTTCAAGCCGTGGATTTATAATCTTTAGCTCCGCAAGTTTATCAATCAAAGCTTGAAAATGATTCAAAGATTTTTTTGAAAACTTGGCAACCTGAGCAAGAACTAGCGCTTGACTCCAATTGTGCTCTAAAACTTTATCACAAACTTCTAGATCAATACTTTTGAGCAACTTATTCCTTTCATCGCCAGACAACAAACCAGTGCTTTGCAAATCGGCGAAAAGAAGTTTTAAATTAACTTCATGATCGGAAAGATCCACTCCGCCAGAATTGTCAATAGCATCAGTGTTAATTTTGCCCCCTTTTCGGGCGAACTCGACGCGGGCACGCTGGGTAAACCCAAGATTACCTCCCTCGCCAACAACTTTAGCGCGCAATTCGGCTCCGTCAACCCTAACGCGATCATTAGTAGAATCTGCGACTTGTGGATGAGTCTCGCTGGAAGCTTTAAAGTAAGTTCCAATCCCGCCGTTCCAAATCAGATCAACTGGCGCCATTAAAATTAGACGAATCAGCTCTTCGCCATTGACAACATCAGAAGCATCTGATTGCACACCAAGAACTTTTCTGACCTCGGATGAAAGTTTAATTTGCTTAGCAAAACGATCATATACTCCGCCTCCTTTAGAGATTAATTTCGGGTCATAATCGCTCCATTGCGATTTTGGCAACCTAAACAGCCGCTGACGTTCGCCGTAAGCGGCTTCCAAATCAGGGTTAGGATCAATAAAAATATGCTTATGATTAAATGCCGCTACTAGGTGCATTTTTTTGCTCAGCAACATGCCATTACCAAAAACATCTCCGGACATATCTCCAATTCCAACGGCAGTAAAAGAATTATTAATATAATCGATTCCAAGATCGTTAAAATGCCGCTTAACGCACTCCCAAACACCCCTTGCGGTTATTCCATATTTTTTATGATCGTACCCGTTCGAACCTCCGGAAGCGAAAGCGTCGCCCAGCCAGAAGTTATATTCCTCAATCGCGATTTTATTGGCGATATCGCTAAAGGTGGCGGTTCCTTTGTCGGCGGCAACCACAAAATAAGGATCAAAACCATCATAAACAACGCAATTAGCCGGATGAACAACCTTATTATTTAATTTATTGTCGGCAATACTCAGAAGAGCTCTAATGTATTCAGCGTAAGCTTCTTCAGCAACTTGACTAACTCGAGCCGGATCGTTTAAAAAAGTTTGCCGAATAACAAATCCTCCTTTCGCGCCGCTTGGAACTATGACGGCGTTTTTAATCCTTTGCGTTTTCATTAAACCGAGAATCTCTGAGCGATAATCTTGGTAACGATCGCTCCAGCGAATACCTCCTCGCGAAACCCGATCGGATCTTAAATGCACCCCTTCGCCGAATTTGGTTACCACAAAGATCTCGAATTTTGGGCGGGGATTTGGAAGCAAAGGACATTCTTCTGAAAAGAATTTTAAAGCCACAAAACGATTGGTCGCGAAAAACGAAGTTCTAACCGTTGAAGAGAGTAACGTTAAATAAGCACGCAAAATTCGATCGGTGTTAATATCGGTAATCGAACTCAAAGCATCAGAATATTCAGAATATATAAGTTGAGCTTGCGGCAAACGCTCTTCTAAAGAGAGTTTTAAACTAGGATCAAAACGGAGATAAAAAGCTTTAATAAATAACTTCGCAACCTTAGGGTTTTCAGCGAAAGCATCTAATAAGGTACGAAAAGTTGCGAATGAACTTACTTGCCAAGTAAAAGCGCAATAAGCTCTAAGCAACTCAACATCAGCCAAGCTTAGACCAGCAGATAGAAGCAGTTTATTTAAAACATCATCTCGAGCGTCGCCAGCTATAATCACCCGCAACGGCTCGCGCAAGATTAAATTCAACTCGCTTGCTTTTGAAACACCAGACATGCTTAAAAGATAGCGGCTGATATGAACAGATCCTTCAAGTTGAACTTGCCAACTCTGTTGGCTCTCGACCCTAAAACCGCAATTGGTCAATAGGGGGAAAACATCCGACAACCGCAAATTTTTCTCTTTTGAATAAATCTTTAAACAAAATGTTTTTTTAGTAACTGCTTCTGACCCTAGTTGTTTCGACAGCTCACTGGCAATTTCGTTTTCTGTTAAATCAAAAAAAGCGACTTTGAGAGACTCTTCGGGCTTAATGTCAGACAATATTTGCAGATCTTCGACCGCGTGATCGGGAGCGGTCAAAGAACAGTAATCAGAAGGAAGTTGATCAATTAAATCCTGAACTTTCGCCGATAAACCTCTGGCAGAAGCTTTTTCAAGAACTAGCTCGCTCCAAGATTTGGAGATCATTTCAAGATCTCGCTCAATATCAAGCCGTTGGTATTTTTTTCTGCCGATTGCTGTCGTAGGAAGGTTAAAAAAACAACGAACTACCGGTTGGTTGCCAATATCAACTGCGCAACTTGATTGGTCGGAATCAACTTCAAATATCTCTTCAAGCCTGCTTTGAAGCTTACTCATCGTTTCATTGGTAAAACGAAAACGCGGAACCGTTACTAAGGCGAAAACTTTTGAAAGCCCTCGATCAGCGCGAAAAGAGAAATGCAAACTATTATAGTCGTGGACGATCAAAGCGTCTTTTGCCAGCTCGAGCAGAGACTCAGAATTAATTTGCAAAGATTCGTTTAGCGGAATCGCATTTAAACGATCGCTTATTGAACGAGCGTCATGAGAATTTGGCATAACGCCGACTTTCTGAAAAACGTCTTTTAAACGGGCTCGTAGGATTGGAACAGTGGCCACCTCCTGAGAAAAAGCTTGCGAGGTAAAAATTCCGCAGAAAATTTTAATTTCCGAAGATCCGTCAGCAACAACAATCGCCGATATTTTCTCGAAGCGGTGCACAGGACTCTCAAGGTTTGTTTGTTGAAAGAAAAACTCTGGATTGCCGGAACGTTTGCGAACTTCTTTGATCTCCTTGAGCAACCCTTTAGCCAGAACGCCCTTGAACAAACCGTAATCGCCTCGCGAAACATGAGCACCCAGCAGTACAAAATTTCCGTCAAGCAACCAATTTAGAAAGTCTTTAACTTCTTCGGCATTTATTACTGGATCATTTCCTAAAGATTGTCCGTTTAAGTCGTCGGCAAGACAGCTGATAATTTTTTTAACTTCTTCAAAGTCGTCGGTAACATTGATTAACTCATTCAGTCCGGTTCTTAAATCATCAATAAGACGATCTGCCGCGGGTTCATCTAAATCATCTATTTGAGTTAAACTAATCGAAAGCTTCTGCTCGTTAATATCAAAAACAGGGTGCCAAAGGGAGCGAATTTTACCGCCAGCCCGAGTAACATACTCCAAGATAGTGGTAACTATAAAGGCGCGATCAGCAATCGTTAAACCAATGTAAAACTTGCCCGCTATTTGAATCTTTTTTAAGACAAAATTCTCTGTCCGTTTTCGGCTAACATAAGCTCTTAAAAGCTCATCAAAGGCAAGATAGATTTCGCGCAAAATATCATTTGAAAGTTGCTCCAACTGCTCAGCTGTGATATGATTAACAATCTTTGAAATTAAAAGTTCAGGAGGAAAAACTACTTTTGAACCCCCATTTAAATGACCAGCTGGCGTTGATATCAATGAGACAAGCGATCTGATTTTTTCTTTGACAATTTCCGAGTTTTCCATAATTTAAATAGTTCTAGATAGGCGATATTATAAATAATAATTCGAAAAATTTAAAGCTACTCAAAATTGAACTGCCGCCATCTTTGGGTCAATTTTTAAATCAATCTTTAGATCGGGTAAGTCAAGTAGAAAGTATAGAAAGAGAGCTTTTAAAGCTTAAAGACAAAATGGTTAACGAATGGAACTCTGTTCCGCTCGTAATGTCTGAAAAATATTCTACCGATCAATTAGTAGAACTAGATACCAACACGTTCGAGCGATTTAGTCCGCATCCGTATTTATCGATAGAAAGCGCGCCTTATCCTAAAGGTGTTTCTCCTTTCAGCCTTAGATCAACAGTGAAAGAAAATCTAACTAAAGCCGCCAAACTTTTAAATGAACTTTGGCCCGAAGCCAAGTTAAAAATTTTCGACTGCTATAGACCTTTGGAAGTCGCAACTTTTTTGGCGCGCCGCGAAGCTCGTCGCTTAATGAGCGAAGACAAGGATCAAGGTGTTTTCCAAGGCGACCCAACAAATCCAACAGAAGCTGAATACAAGAAGTATTTTGGCGACCCGCGTCAAATGTTCGCCATTCCAAGCGACAACCCTCTGACGCCGCCGCCACATTCAACTGGCGCGGCAGTTGATTTGACAATCGTTTCGCCAGCAGGAGTGGAGATTGATTTCGGAGGAGCGGTTGACGATCCCCCGCCAACTTCTTTCCCATTGACGTACGCTAAGGACGGCGGCTCTTATGACCAAATTTATGACAATTGGCGAAAATTTCTACTCGCTTTAATGAGCAAATTTGAGTTCGCGCGACTTCCTCGCGAGTGGTGGCATTTTAGCTTTGGAGATCAAAGGTGGGCAAAAATTCAGCAAAAAATTACCGGCAACTCTCAGATTTGCGCGTTTTATCCACGGATCGGATAAAAGACGATAAAGTTTCTTTAGTTTCCTCAGCGTAGCTAGCTAGTAGTAGCTCCTTTAATCCTCTAACCAGAGGAGCAAGGGTCCAATTATCTTCGGATAACTTAAATTTTAAATATAATTTACTCCAATCCCAAATGTAATCCACACGCAAATGAGAAAATGGATCTTGTTGATGATCTCGGTAAATTTCAAATCTCCAGCGAAAAGATAAAATTTTACCGTTAACAAATCTATAATTTGGATGTGTCTCACTCATGCCATCTTCCGGGGTAAAGATAGTAATTTCAGGCGAATTAGGCGAATCAGCGGTAGGATATGATATTTTGAAAAAATTTGGCTTATTCTGCCCAAGGGGTATTAAAGTAAAGGTTGTTTTTCCAAGAGCAAGCGGTAGATCTTCATAAAAATAGCTTTTACCGCCATTCGTTTGTAAATTTTGCACATAAACAACTTTTCCTTGACCAGTGTCAGTGCCGAAAAAATCATATAGCCTCTGTTCATGTTGGGCGCAAAATATTTGATGTAGAGGCGCAAGCTTCACCTTAGATAGCACATAGCGTTTTTCTAGCGCCACATTCGGCAATCTTAAATGAGAAACTTCTTGAACTGATGCCACCCTGCTCATATTTTAAAACTTCAATCAACAATTAAAAGCGATTGCGCTTATTTCGGCGAAAGCGATGAAAAGAGAGAACAAAACGATGTGCTTCGTCCCTAAGTCGAGATAAGAAATGCGTTATCTTAGAACTTGGATCTAGCGACACCGATTTATCACTCCCTTCAAGAAAAACTCTTTCCGGCTTAGAGTCAATCGATTTTGACGATTTACTTGGAATTACCCTAGCTTTTGCGAGAGCGATGATGTCAATTTTTAACCCCAATTCATCGCGTGCTTTTAAAGCGCTACGAAGTTGCCCTGCTCCGCCATCAATAACGATCAGATCGCTTAAGTCTCCAGATTTTTTCGCTGACGCCAACCTGCGAGAAACAACCTCGTAAATTCCGGCAAAATCATCAGCGCTACCATCTGCGCTAATTTTATACTTTCTATAAAGACTAGTCAAAGGCTCTCCGTCAAAAAAAACCACGGCGGCGCCCACCGTTTCCAATCCTTGCAGATGAGAGATATCAATGCACTCAACGCGGCGCGGCATTTGGGCTAATTGAAAGCTTACTGCCATCTTCTTTGCCACCTCAACGAAACGTTCGCTAGATTTAAAATGGGTTTCAAAGGCTCTCTCGGCGTTTAATTGGGCGAGTTTTAATAATCGAAATTTTAATCCTCTTTTTGGCGCAATGATTTGTGGATTTATTTGCTGGCAATGTTTAGCAAAATAAATTTTAAGAAAATTCACATTTTGTAAATTAAAAGGAAGTAAGATTTCGTTCGGGAGCTCCTGCTCATTGAAATAAGTTTCTTGCAACGCTCCTTCCAAGGCGGCTTCATCCGAAACTCCAAGATCGTCAAAATAAAAAGCACGACTTTCAACAAATCTGCCTCCTCTAGCTTTAATCTGATAAAGAGCGGCTAGCGATCCCTCTCTTTTCCAACCAAAAACATCTTGGCTGGAGTCTTCAGCGATCACTTTCGCGCCAGCTTGATCATAACCGCGCAAAGCTTCAATTCGGTCACGCAAAACAGCGGCCTCCTCAAAACGCGTCGCGGCGGCGGCTCTCTCCATCTCCTTTTCCAATTCGGCGACAACAGCTGATACTTTGCCTTTTAAAATATCTCTCGCTAAATTAACCCACCTTCCGTACTCGGCACGATTTACCGATAAACAGCAGGGAGCGGCGCAATAACCCATTTCATACTCAAGACAAGGGCGCTGCCGATTGTACAAAATGGTGTCGCTGCAACTGCGCAAAGGAACGGTGCGACGAATCACGTCAAACAATCTTCTAATTTCGGCTCCATTAGAATAGGGCCCGAAATATTCAGCCAAGTCTCCAAAGCGAGGCTTGCGAACAAGCTCAAGGCGCGGCCACTCCGCGTCCGAATCAAGTCTAATCCGAAAAAATTCTTTGTCATCGCGAAGTTTAATATTATAACGAGGTTTTAATTTACCGATCAGATCGCGCTCAATTAAAATTGCCTCGTACTCGCCGGGCGCTAAAATATGTTCAAGGCATGCGGCCTTCGTTAACAACAGATCAATTTGTGCTCGTTGATCAGTCTGATTAAAATACTGCCTAACGCGCGCCTTAAGATCTTTAGCCTTACCAACGTACAAAGCCTCGCCAACTTTATCCCTAAAAATATAAACTCCCGGTTGACGAGGCAGTAAACGAGCGATCGCTTTTAGCGTTTCTATATTTTTAGACATACAAGATATTTAAGCTTTTATTAAAAGATCATTAATAAGCTTAATTCGATCCCGCAACTCGGCTGCCTTCTCAAATTCACGTTTGGCGGAAGCGTTAAACATCTCTTTTTTCAATGTTTGTATCAATTTAGCAAGCAACTTAGGATCTGTTGGTAAATTAACCCCTTCAAATTTTTCTTGCAGCCGATCAGCCGTGTCAACCAACGAATCAGCCGACAACGGCGAACGGATCGGACTGACGGCAGAACGAGGCGTAATTTGATTTAATCTATTATACTCAATTTGAATTCCTCGTCGACGTTCGCTCTCGGCAATTGCTTTTTGAATTGATTCTGTTATCTGATCCGCATATAAGATAACCCTGCCTTCGATATTTCTCGCCGCCCGACCCATCGTTTGAATCAGCGAACGAGCTGAGCGCAAGAAGCCCTCCTTGTCAGCATCAAGAATGGCAACCAAAGCAACTTCAACCAGATCTAAGCCTTCGCGCAGAAGATTGATCCCTATTAAAAGATCAAAATCCCCTTTTCTTAAACCTCTAAGCAGTTCGACTCTTTCCAAAGCTTCGATTTCCGAATGCAAGTAACGAGAACGCAATCCTTTTTGACGAAAAAAATCAGCTAAATCTTCGGCGCTTTTTTTAGTTAGACATGTTACCAAAACTCTCTGACCTTTGGCGATCGTTTTAGTCGCCTCCTGATATAAGTCAGCAACCTGTCCAGTTGCCGGTTTAATTACGACTGGAGGATCGACAAGGCCAGTCGGCCTATTGATCATCTCCACAATCAATCCTTTGCTTTTTTCAATTTCAAATTCAGCTGGTGTCGCCGAAACAAAGATCGTTTGCCGAACACGGCTCCAAAATTCATCTTGATTTAAAGGTCTATTATCAACGGCTGATGGCAGGCGAAAACCATAATCAACAAGAGTGGTTTTCCTTGAAAGATCCCCTCGATACATTGCGCCAAGTTGAGGAACGGTAATATGGCTCTCATCTATGACGAGCAAAAAATCCTCTTTAAAATAATCAATCAAAGTTGCTGGTGGCTCGCCGGCGCGCCTGCCGGAGATATGCCGACTATAATTTTCAATTCCGGGGCAAAAACCTACTTCCCGCAAAAGTTCGAGATCGTACAAAGTCCGCCTTTCGAGCCGATCAGCTTCCAACAATTTATTATTAGAGCGCAATTCAAGCAGACGCTGTTTTAGCTCAAGACGAATCTCTTTTATCGCCTTATCGATCCTATCGCGACCAACAACGAAATGACTAGCGGGATAAATTGAGGCGGAATCTTTGCCAATAATCGTACTGCCAGTTAAAGCGTCAATTTCTTTAATCTCTTCTATCTGATCTTCAAAAAAAATGAACCGCAACGCATTTTCTTGCCGATCGGCGGGAAAAACATCGACAACTTCCCCTTGTGCTCGAAAATGCCCTCTTTCAAACTCTATCTGAGAACGAACGTATTGCAGTAGCGCCAACCGTTTCAAAAAAGCGTCGCGCCCGCCCTCGAAAGTCTCCCCTCGTTTTACGAAAAATCGCATCGCCAAATAATCTTCCGGCGCTCCAAGTCCGTAAATACAGCTTACGCTTGCAACCACAATAACATCACGTCCCTCAAGCAGAGCGGTGGTGGCGCTATGGCGCATCTGATCAATTTCTTCATTGATTTGAGATTCCTTTTCTATATAAATATCGCTGGCCGGCAAATAAGCCTCTGGCTGGTAATAATCATAATAACTAATAAAATATCTAACTTTATTGCGCGGAAAAAACTCTTTAAATTCTGAATATAATTGCGCGGCTAAAGTTTTATTAGGCGCTATCACTAAAGTTGGCTTGCGATAGCGAGCAATAACATTGGCAATAGCAAAGGTTTTGCCCGAACCAGTTACTCCAAGCAACGTTTGAAAAGGAGCTCCGGCTTGAAGATTTCTCGAAATCTCTTCTATCGCGCGCGGCTGATCTCCGCATGGAGTATAATCAGATACTAATTCAAAAAAGGCATTATCCTCTAGGGTAACATTCAAGCTCTAAGCCCTTATTTTTTGCTCGACTCGCTGGCGAGCTCGGCGCAGAGCGATTGTCTCTGAAAACTCTCCTGTCTTCATCGATTCTGAAACAATTTCTCCAATTACTTTTGGAATTTGAGCCACCTTGTTTAGAACCCACTCTTTATTCCAGCCTCCAGAATTAAGCTCGGAAGCCACCGATATCACGCCGCCAGCGTTAAGAGCGAAATCAGGAAGATAAACCACCTTTTTCTCTTTCAAAATTGGAATGACTGTTGAATCGCTTAGCTGGTTATTAGCCCCCCCAGCAATCAATTTGCACCTTAAGCGGGCTAGTGTTTTTGGGTTAACGGTTTGACCAACAGCGCAAGGCGCGAAAATATCCATTGGCTGATCATAAATCTCATCTAAACCAACAACATCTACTTTAAATTCGGCACGCGCTTTTTCGAGCAGATCGCTATTTGGATCGCTAACTATAATTCGAGCTCCGCTCTCCGCCAGATGTTTTAAAAGGTTCATACCAACATTGCCAATGCCTTGGATCGCGATGGTGCGTTTAGAGAGATCCTCACTGCCAAAAACAATTTCGGCGGCCACCTTGAGACCCAGAAAAACTCCAAGGGCCGTATAGGGAGATGGATCTCCCCCCTCGCCTCGAGCGCCCGGCACGCCAGTAACATATTTAGTTTTTTCCGCTATAAATTTAACCTCTTCGGTGCCAACACCGATATCCTCCGCAGTAATATATCTGCCGGACAAACTTTCAACACACTCTCCAAACTTAGCAAAAAAAGCTTTATGATCAGTTAGCGCGCGTCGATCACCAATAATACATGCCTTACCACCGCCAAGATTTAGTCCAGCAAGGGCGCTTTTCCATGTCATGGCTTCGGAAAGCCTGAGCACATCCATTAACGCTTCACTTTCGTTACTATAATTTCTAATTCTAACTCCGCCCAGAGCTGGACCTAAGTTGCGATTATGAATGGCGATGATCGCTCGCAATTTTAACTCTGGATAATTAAAAAAAACTATCTGCTCATGAACCAGCTCGTCGCAAGCTTTAAAGATTTCACTTTGATACATAACAATCTCTTATTTAAAATTGACAATTTTCCTAAAACAACTTCAAATTCTACTCGCTGATTGGATTGAATTGAACTGCCGAATCGATCTGGACTCCGGAGCTTAAAGTCTTTTCCTTTTGATCTTCTAAACCTCCATAAGGCTGAGTGGTGCGCTTACAAGCGGCAATAGTTAGAAAAGCAAGCAATATAATCAACTGCCGATAATTATTAAAAATACCTGTCATAAATTTTGAAAAACTAGCGTAAACTATCAAGCTTTATAGTGGTTCTTAAAAATCGACTCAAAACGGTGGTTTTTAAGAATCGCTATATGACTTACAAAAAAGCCATTTTGTACCTTATAAAACTTCTATCGTCTGGCGTAAAGAGGGGGATTGAAACTCTAATTTGCATCCCTTAAATATCAAATTTAACGCCTTGGGCTAAAGGCAATTCACGACCAAAATTGATCGTGCAGGTTTGGCGGCGCATATAGCTTTTCCAAGCGTCAGATCCCGCTTCTCTACCACCACCAGTTTCTTTTTCACCTCCAAACGCGCCTCCTATCTCGGCTCCGGAAGTTCCAATATTAACATTAGCAATTCCGCAATCACTACCAGCCACCGAGATGAATATACCAGCTTCGCGCAAATCATCGGTAAAAATAGCCGAGCTTAATCCTTGCGTAACTCCGTTATGTATCTCAATTGCTTCCTCCAGTGTTTCATATTCTAAAACATAAAGAATTGGCGCAAAAGTTTCTTCTTTGACCACCTCTGTCATTTTCGGCATTTTTATAATAGTTGGCTTCACATAAAGATCTGATCTTAGTCCGCTCTCTTTAGAGCCTCCGCAGAGCAGTTCTCCACCATCCGCCAAAGCTCTTGTGACTGCTTTCAAGTAGGCCTCAACTGCTGTTTGATTGATTAGCGGTCCCATTAAAACACCTTCTTCAAGAGGATCGCCGATTTTTATTTTATTATAATAGTCGATTAATTTTCTCAGTAGTTCTTTGCTAATTTTAGCATTAACTATCAAACGCCTTGCTGTCGTGCAACGTTGACCGGCTGTGCCTGCCGCCGAGAATAATATCGCGCGCGCAGCAAGCTCTAAATTAGCAGACTGAGTAACAATAATCGCATTATTCCCTCCTAGCTCTAACAGGCTTTTGCCAAAGCGTTCGGCAACAATTGTGCCAACTGCTTTGCCCATACGAGTTGAACCAGTTGCTGAGATCAGATCAAAGTTGCGATCGGCCGCCATCCGCGCCCCTAAGTCGGCTTTGCCAATTAGCAGAGAGAAAACTCCCGAGAATCCTTTGCGCTGAGCAACTTCGCGAGCGATATTATTTATGGCGATCGCCGACAAAGGGGCTAATTCTGATGGTTTCCATACGATGGTATCGCCGCAGACTGCGGCGATCATCGCGTTCCAAGCCCAAACTGCCATCGGAAAGTTAAAAGCGGTTATGACTCCAACTACGCCGAGAGGGTGCCATTGCTCAAGCATTCTATGGTTTGGTCTTTCGGAGTGCATTTGAAGTCCGTACAATTGACGGCTTAGTCCGACAGCAAAGTCGGCTATATCTATGACTTCTTGAACTTCTCCTTCTCCTTCAGACAGGATTTTACCAACTTCAAGACTAATCAATCTTCCTAATTCCCGTTTTTTGGCGCGTACCGCATCGGCAATCTCTCGAACGATTTCTCCCCGTTTTGGAGCTGGCAAAATACGCCATTTTACAAATTCGCCGTGGGCATCGCTGACTACTTTTTGATAATCAACTTCATTGGCACATGTTACCTTTGCCAGTGGTTGGTTATCTATTGGAGAAAATGAGGTGATAATTTCAATTGATTTGGTGTCATTATTTGGTTTTACTCCGTATTCTGCTAATCCCCAAGCGCCATTGTTGAGCTCTTTGATCCCAAGCTGCTTCAAAATATCTCTCATAAAACAATCATAATGAAAAAAAGAAAATTACTCTCCGATTTTACTTGATTTTTAACATAAAATAACATATCCTAATCTTTTGCTGTGAACGTTTCGCCTTCTATCTGATTATTATCGCGGGGTAGAGCAGCCTGGTAGCTCGTCGGGCTCATAACCCGGAGGCCGTGGGTTCAAATCCCACCCCCGCTATATTTCGCATTCGGCATTATTTCCCATTCGGCATTTGAGCCCAGGGGGCTCTGCCCCCTCTCGCCCTGATCGGGCGTTCACCCCTGATTTATTTCATTTCATTTCCATTTCCCATTCGGCATTTGAGCATGCCAAAGGCTATGATTCTCTTGTTTCATTTCACTATCTGATTGCCCACAGCGCGGGAAGATGCTTTCTTTTGCTTACTTTGGTTTCGTGGAGGAAGGGTTTAAGTGTTATTAGTTGTTAGATTAGTATGTAGATTATGGTTGTGTGAGGGATATTGGTTTTTCTTTTGCTTACTTTTCTTTTTTTCCAAAAAGAAAAGTAAGGACCAGAGGCCTTGGGTTTTAACTTTTATTTTCTTTTTGATTGAGAGGTTTAGTTGGTTAACGCTTGAGGTGATGGCGTTTTCGTCGGAGGTTAGGATAACGAGTTGACTGTTATTTTTTGTTACTCGAGCGCATTCATTAAGGATATTAAAGTATAGTTCTGGATTTGTTTCGGGGGCGCCGAATTGTTTTCCGAATGGGAAATTACTAATGACGAGATCTACTATATTGGAATTGAGGGGAATTTTTGAGCTATTGGCGCGGAGTATTAGGGTTTGTTGTTTGAAGTTTTGCAAATTTTGGATGGCGGCTTTAGTTGCTTGTGGATCGATATCGATTCCGATTACTTTAGCTAATGGGGATTGCGCTAGTGTTTCGCTGAGGAGTGTCCCTGTTCCACAGCATGGATCTAATATGGTGGGGGCAGTGATTTTAGTTTTAGTGAGGTAGTAGATGGCGGCGGCGATAGTTGGTTGGAGGGAGCCTTGTCTTTCGGCGATTCGTTGTTGGCGGTGAGGGAGCGTGTCTGAGCGGAAGAGTTGGGAGGCAACATAAAAATTTTCATCGATCAAGAAAAACCATAGTTCGGATATTTTATCTTGGTGATTGGCGGGGGATTTTATTTTTGAATGTAGTTGTTTAGAGTTTGCTTGGTTTTCTAGAAAAACCTTGCGTTCTTTAAGTTGTCGAGTTAACCATTGGGCCATTAGTTTACGGTTGAAGTGGGCGCCATCGGCGGTGGTGACGAGTCGCCAAGCGCCTGTTTGTTTTTTAAGATAATCGGTCAGTTGATTGAGTTGATTTTTTGAGATTTTGAATCTACCGTAAATAATGGGGATTAAAATTTGATCAATTGTATACAGTGGTGTTTTGGATAGGATTGGTTTGTTGCAGTTTTGTATAAAAAGGAGGTCGAAATTTTTTTGTTTCAAGAAGGTAATGCGAGAGGCATTTGATATAATATTTTTTGTTTTTAGTTCGTCAAGGGCGGCATCTTTTAGTCCGGCTTCAGTGCGAGCGATAAGGTTTATTTTCTGTTCTTGAGTGGGCATATAGAGCTGAAGCCAATAAAATTATTTAGGACAAATACCTTATGCTAGTATTGGGGATTGAATCAAGTTGTGACGAGACTGGGGTGGCAGTTTGTCGCGTTGGCGAGGATGTTGCGGTTAGCGCGGCTGGTGGCGGTTTTATGGAGATTATTGGTTCTCGTGCTAGTTTACTAATTGAAAAATTAAGTTCGCAGGCAAGTTTACATCGTAATTATGGCGGGGTTGTGCCGGAGCTTGCTTCGCGGGAGCATTTGAAGAATTTGCCGATTTTGTATGAGGAAGTTTTAAGGGGTTCTGGGCTTACTTTAAAAGATATTGATTTAATCGCGGTTACAGCAGGACCCGGGCTACTTGGGGCTCTATTGGTTGGGGTTAATTTCGCGAAAGGTTTGGCGGCGGCGAGTGGAAAGCGGTTAGTGGCGGTCAATCACATTGAGGGGCATATTTGGTCACCTTTATTGTCCGGCGCGACATTACGAACGCCGTTTCTATCGTTGATTGTTTCCGGTGGGCACACGGAATTAGTCAAAGTTTCAGCTTTTGGTGAGTATCAATTGTTAGAGCGCACTCGTGATGATGCCGCTGGAGAGGCTTTTGATAAAATCGCTTCGCTTGTAGGGTTTGAGTATCCGGGAGGCTGTCAGCTAGCGGCATTGGCTGAGGGCGCTAGAACTAGCCGTTATCTTTTGCCAAAGGTGATGGTTGGCAAGGATGGTTTTAGTTTTTCCGGTTTAAAGACTGCCGCCATAAAACTCACTCGTGATCAGCCCGAAATTTTAGTTAACGAGAGACTTAAAGCGGAATTTTGTTTTGCGGTTGAGAGGGCTATTTGCGAGCCGTTAATTGCTAAAACTCTTAAGCATTTGGCTTCGGGTAGTTTCGGGCAACTATTGGTTGTTGGTGGGGTATCCGCCAACAATTATCTAAGGGACAAGATGGTTGAATCTGTCAAAAAAGAATTTAGATCAATTGAAGTTATTTTTCCGGAGAAAAAATATTGTGGAGACAATGGAGCGATGATCGCTTTATTGGGTGGTTTAAAGGCGAGTCAAGGGATTACGGTTTCTGATTTAGCTTTTTCTCCATCAGCTAGTTTAGATTATTTTCAATAATTCAAGCGGAGTAGTGGCTTTATAGGTTGGATTAGCCTGGAGAAGTTTTTTTTGATTGGTTGTTCCCCAGAGAGCGGCGCAGGAGCTGATGCCGGCCGCCTTTGCAGCCAAAATATCTAAATCAGCGTCGCCGATCATAATGACTTCATTTTGATTGATAGCCTTATTGGTGTTGCTAGTCAATCTTTCTATGGCTAGGTTAATCGGCTCGGCGTTTGGTTTTGGCTGTTTAACATCTTCTAAGACGACGATTGTTTGAAAAAAACCATTCAAGCCGGCGATTTGCAGGTCAAGCATGGCGCCGGCCCGGCGTTTACCAGTAACAATTGCTAAAGTAATTGAGAGCGATTTTAGTTCATGAAGCGTTTGATGAATTTGATCGTATGCTTGTGTAAGTTTGGTTGAAATCTCTGGATAGATTTTAATGTAAGTTTTAACTATTTGCGGCGCTAGTTTAATGTCGAGATCTAATGTTTGCAAGATGATTGGAGTTTGTTCTGACAGTGGTATGCCGTTTAAGTTTCGCAAAAGATCGGTTGGTGGTTTAGGCAAGCCATTTTCGAGAAAAGCTAATTTATAACTCTCTGAAATGGCCGGAAATGAGTCGGTTAGGGTTCCATCGAGATCGAAGATAGCGGTTTTAAATCTATTTGCTGTCATTTTTTGATTATATTATTTATTTTTGGTTTTGTTTTTCTTGTTCTTCGGTTTGGGTGATTTGTTTGGCGAGACTGTCGAGCAATCCGTCAAAAATCAGAGAATCGCGATCTTTAAATTTTTTTAGATGCTCGAAGGCGTCTTTTAAAGCTCCATCGTCTTTTAGTTTAGCGGCTATTAGGCGTATTCGATCGGTCACCAAAGTTTGCGGAATCCCTTTCGCTTCAGCTTCAAGATAGCGATCTAAAGCTAATTTATATTTTTTTTCTTCTAGGTGGATATCGCCAATAGCGATCAGGTAAAAGTATGGGTTTTCCCAATCAGGTCGGTTTTTAACCAAGTTGCGATCGTTAATATGAGCATAATAGTGTCGAATAGCTTTTGACCATTCTTTCTTGGCGGCGTATTCTTCGGCTAATTTAAGATTGTTCGGATTACCACTACATCCTAAGGGAAAAATAGCGATTATCGCAAAAAAAGATAGCGCCGCGGCGAGATTTAGAGCGCTTCGCTTTATCTTATCGAGATAATTGCGAGTAGATAATTTTTCGCCATTTGGTCTGGTACGCCACCTTTTATGGAACCAACACCATTGTTCGGGGTATTCCCTGATCAAATCTTCGAGCATTTTATTGTAATCAAGTAAAATTTGCTTGATGTCGGAAGAATTTTTTGACAATTCGCGAATTACCAACCGATAATCATGGAGGCTTTTGCGCGCCAAGAAAGCGGCATATATTTTAATTTTTCTTTGTAAGGCAAGATTAACCAAGGTGCTTGGAGTATTAGCGGCAACTTCAAAAAACGGCAAAAACACCCCGCGCACATTAGTATCTTGATCGATTAGTCCCGCAAATCCTCCAACAGCCAAAGCTTGATCAAATTTTTGGGTAAACGAAAAAGATTTATCTCGCCAAATAATATCTATCCCGCTACCCAAACGAAGATCTTCGATTATTTTTTGAAAATTAGGCTTGCGTAATCTTCTAGCGATGGTTGTCAGCTTAAAGCCGGATCGCGCGGCAAAAGCCGCGAGCAGTTCCCAATTTCCAAAATGGGCGGTTAAAAAAAGAGAGCCGCGCGCTTCTTTTAAAAAGTTTTCAAGATTATCGATGCCATCTAATTTAAGGTTAAATTTTTTATCCGACAAAATTCGGTTAATAAATAAACTCTCGCAAATGATTCTTCCAAAATGCGCAAAAACTCTGGGTGTCAATCTGGCTGGCAAACCAACAAGCGTTAGCTGTTGACGACAGACTTTAACTTCAGATAATGGCAGTTGGCCTATCAACCAACCACAACACCAACCACAATTAGAAACAAAACTTAGTGGCAATAAGCGGATAAAGGAGATTAAAGCCCTTAGCATAACTAAAAGAGATCATCGAGGTTATTTTGATCCTCTTCTTGCGCATTGTTTTTTTCGACCTCCTTATAAAGTTGAGTTAGCAAAGCGTAATCAGCGGCTTGAGAGTGCTCAACGAGTCCAAGCAAAGATCCTTCTTTATCGACAACCAAAGCAATATTAGAGCCTGAATCTCTACTAGTTTCAAGAAAATCGGTCAAACTATCATCGGGCGATAGTTTTCTAAAATCGGTGTCAACATAGCTTCGCAAGTATTCATCTCCAGCGGCTAAAGCAGAGCGCTCTGTAATGGAACGACTATCAACTATACCTAAAAGAGTGTTGCCAGAGAGAACTGGGAAAACGTTATATGGAGATCGCGCCATTATTTTTGCCGCTTGTTTTAAGGTTAGTCCGGGATTGAGGATAACCAAACGATTGGCTGGGATCATTGCTTCGGCAATAAATATGCCATTTGCGGAGTTTAATTCCTTGCCAAACAAGGCGTCACGTGCTCCTTGAATTAAAACAAAGATTAAAAGGCCTATTAAAATTGGATCAACAAAGCGTGCCGCCAAAATAAAAAGAGCGGCAATGCTAATATGTCCAAGAGTGGTGGTAATAGAAACTGCCGCTGGTATCCTAAGCAACTTCAGCCCGGAACGGCTCAAAGAAGCTCCGTCAAATGGAGTAGCGGGAATCAAGTTGACAAATAACAACAATAAGTTACTCGAAAGAAACGTCATTTGAAACAGAGTCAATCGATCTGCGCTAGCAATAATCTCAACCAGCGAAGATTCTATGTTTTGCGGCGCAAGCTTCGCTGAGAAATCTCTGACATTTTCAAAATTAGCAAAAAGGATTCCGCAAACTAGATTAGCCAATGGACCAGCTGCGGTATAAAACATCTCTTTTGCAGGCGAAAGTTGTTCTTTAAGTCGAGCGACCCCACCGAAAGGGTAGATAATGACCTCTCGCAATTTAATTCCAAGGAGATTTGCCGCCAACATATGACCAAGCTCGTGCAGTAAAAGAGCGAGGCTAAATCCAATAAATAGAATTAGATTAAAATACCTCTGACCAATAATGGCGGCGCTTGATTGTTCAATCAACAACCAGCCCAAAAAGAGAGGGAGAGTAATATGCGCTTTATAAAGAACACCTCCTAACCGAGCTAATTCAAAATGTAAAATAGATGGGCGTTTTATAATTGAGAGACTCATCTGAATACTAACAACAAGAACTGATATTTAAAAAATATAAATTTGAACTAAATATGATTATTCACTATTTTATACTATATATAATCTATCGGCAAAAAACAGATAACCACTTATACTCTTTTTATGACTCACGATATTATAATATTACCGCATGTTAGAAGTATTTAAAAGATTAACAAACTCGATTGATCTACAACCAAAGGAAGAAGTATTCGGTTCCGATCTAACTGTTATTGGAATCGGTGGAAAGATACCTCTCTTTGTCGAAGTAAATACGGTCGATCAATTATCAAAACTAATTAAACTTTTAAAAAAAGAGGGATTACTTTATCGAGTAATTGGACGGGGTAGTAATATTTTTTTCTCTGACACTCCAAAAGAAATTCCACTTATTAAATTAGGGGGTGATTTTAAATTTTTTCAACAAAATTCAGATGACACCGGCTCATTTAAGGTTGGCGCCGCTTACTCGCTGATGCAATTTGCAAGAAATGTGAGTAATCAGGGTTATGCTGGCATAGAATTTGCCGGCGGAATACCAGCTTCAATCGGCGGAGCGGTTTTTATGAATGCTGGAGCCTATGGCGGAGAACTTGTTAATGTGATTGAAAAGATTGATCTAATCAACGACGAAGGAGAAATTATATCAGCAAAAAGTAGCGATTTTAATTTTAAATACCGCTCGAGCGGGATTCCAAAAGAGTGGATCATTATCGGAGCCGAGATTCGTTTGGCGGTTGGCGATCGGGAACGTTCTTTGAAGCTACTTGAAGAAAACAACGCCAAACGCCGCGCGACTCAGCCAGTGCAATATCCTTCAAGTGGATCATGTTTTAGAAACCCTCCAACGCCACCACCCGCAGGCGTTCTTTTAGATCAAACTGGAATGAAAGGGATGAAACGCGGAGGGGCTGAAGTTTCCGAAATGCACGCAAATTGGATTGTCAACAAAGAACGTCTTGCCAAAGCCGTTGATGTCCTGTCACTAATAGAAGAGGGTCGCTCACGAGTACGGGAGCGTTTTAATATAGATCTTGAGCTAGAGGTTTTTTATTGGGACTAGATGAAAAAAACTTTCATTAGATCAATTCTTTTAATCCTGCTAGTTGGATTGTCGGTGGCTCCATTTTTTTTATGCGTTGAAAATCTCTCGTTTGTCTTAAATCGATTTCGCGAGTGGCGTGGAAAATCTTATTATTTTATTGAAAGCCAACTTTTTGAACGTCGCTTGCAATTTAGCGGTTTGCAAAGATTAACCGAAAAAGAGCTGATAGCAAGCTTACCACATGATCATAGCAATCTTTGGTGGTTTATGAACCGCCGTCATGTAATAAAAGAACTTAGAAAAAACAACTGGATTGCTTCCGCTAGTTTATCAACTTGCTCCCGCCCATTCGAGCCGGTATGTTTTATGATTGAAATCAAAGAGCGCGAACCGCGTTATGTCGCGCTTTCAGAAAAAGGTTCATGGGCTTTAGATTCACAAGGGGAAATCATCGGTCCATTGAAAGAAAATCAGATCAATCAAACTGAATTAACCGTTATCGAAGGAGCTTTCAAGGGATCGCCGGGATTATTTGAAAAAAATCTCTCAGTAGCCTTAAAACTCCTCTCTGTTTTACGTGAGCAAGGATTACCTGAACCATCTCGCGTTCTGGTGGGAGACGAAGATCAATATCAACTTGCTTTCCCGGGCAATTCCTACATTGTCAATTTTTCAGGAGCTCAGCCAAGCTATCAAAACTTTAGTAAACAAGGAGAGAGGTTAAAAATTATTCTCTCTCAAGTTCAATCTGATCTTGCAAAGATCAGAGAAATTGATCTAGCCTTCGATAAGCTTGGAATAGTCAAATTTGTTGATACTGAGGAGCGGCTCATAGCAAAAAGCTCTTAGTTTTTTAGGGGAGCTTAAAGATGTATATGAAGTTTAAGAAAAAAAACAAAACTGTAGTTGCGCTTGATCTAGGTTCCGCTTACATAACTACTCTGATTGGAGAAAAAGATCCCGAATCAAACGAGATCGTGGTGCTCGGAGTCAGCCAAATACCCTCTATTGGTATTCGCCGTGGAATGATTGTCAACATGGATGATGCTATATCTGGAGTTCGTCAGGCGGTGGCTCAAGCAGAGCAGATGGCGGGGCACGAAGCCCAATCAGCTTGCGTTAACATTTCGGGGGCACACATCGAGAGTTTCGCTAGTTATGGGGTTGCCGCGATTCGCAACCGGGAAGTAACGCCTGCCGATCTTGAGCGTGTGATGGAAGGAGCCAGAGCTGTCGTTATTCCAGCCGATCGTGAGATTTTACACCTACTTCCGCGAGAATACATTGTTGATGGGCAAGAGGGAGTCAAAGAACCGATTGGCATAGCTGGGGTGCGGCTTGAAACAAGAGTGCATATTATTACCGGGGCATTGGCTTGCTCTCAAAATATCGTTAAATGTTTGAATCGGTGTGGTTTAATGGTTGATGATATTGTTTTTTCGCCGTTAGCCGCCGCGAAAGCCGTTCTGACAAAAGACGAGGCAGATTTAGGGGTTCTTTTAATTGATTTTGGCGGTGGTGTAACTGAGTTGGGGGTTTTTCGGGGTGGGTCCATAGCTCATTCAGCCGTTTTGCCGATAGGTCATGGGCAAATTACTGCTGATTTAGCGGCTGGACTTAGAATCACGATACAGACGGCAGAAGAGTTAAAATGTCGTTTTGGTTTAGATACTGATCCTTTTACTAGCCGCGAACGGTTTGAGATAGTTATGAACGACGGGAGAGATGGGAAGGTTGTTTCGCGGGCGATAATTAGTGATTTGATTGCACCAAGACTTGAGGAGCATTTTCGGGCAGTTATAGAGCAAGTTAACGCAATGTCTCTTCCTAAAGACTCTATATATGGGGTCGTTCTAGTTGGGGGTGGGGCGAATTTAAATGGAATAGTTGAATTTGCGGAACGATTTTTTAAAGCTCCTGTTAGGCGGGGTTTACCCCAAAGTATCTCTGGATTAACCCAATTTATTGACAACGCGCAATTTGCCGTTGCTTCTGGCTTATTAGTGCACAGCTTAACGTGTAGCAAACGCTCTACTATAGGGATAAAAGGGTATTTAGGGTCTCTTTTAAAACGGGTTAGCGGACTCGACTAGAGTTAATCCGCGACGCCCCTTTCTCCTCCTATTTTTTATTTCAGCCAAATTATATCTATAAGTTTTCTAAATAATTACCGCTTTTAGGGTAGTCGCCCGAGAACAGATTGAGCAAAAGGGAAACCATATCTTAGTTTATGCACAGCAAAGATTCCAAGTGTTTGGGTAAAGCTAAGGGGACCATCTTTATTTTAATCTCTTTTAAGGCAAAATTATTTTTAGATTTATTGCCGATTTTTCTTTACTTCAAAACAACTTCGCGTTACTTTAAGCAGATTAAACTTCATAAGAATTATATTTTGTGGAAGCAGGTTCAACTAATTTCTGATTTTTGTTCGTAAATTAGTTGAATTTTGATCTAAAAATTTAATAATCTTATGGTTGGGAGTTGGCGATCTAAATTATCCGCGGTGTTTTTTTGAAGCGCGCGGGTAAGTAAAATCAGGTAAACAAAATAAATTAAGATAAAGTTCAGGGAGATTTTTTTAGAGGTTAATCAATTATGGGTGAAAAAAAGATATCTGTAGGCAAAGCAAATATTAAAGTTTTTGGCATTGGTGGCGCTGGTTTAAACGCCGTCAACAACATGATCAAAAGCGGACTGCAAGGAGTTGATTTTATAGGCGCCAATACGGACGCGCAAGCTTTAGCCTCTTGCCAAGCTAAAAATAAAATTCAACTTGGAGCCGAGGTAACTCGTGGTTTAGGCGCCGGCGCCGATCCAGATGTTGGTTACGCAGCTGCTAAAGAGAGTGTTGAAGAAATTCGCAAGTCGCTTGAGGGAGCTGACATGGTTTTTATCACCTGCGGTCAAGGTGGTGGCTCAGGAAGTTTAGGATCATCGGTCGTGGCAGAGATAGCCAAAGAGCTCGGGGCATTAACGGTTGGGGTTGTTACTAAGCCTTTTCTTTTCGAGGGACGCAAGCGCATGGCGAACGCCGAGCGTGGCATTGATGAACTTAAAAAGAGAGTTGACACTTTAATCACTATTCCAAACCAACGTTTAGTGACAATAGCCGGCAGAAACACCTCGCTTGTCGAAGCTTTCAAAAAAGCTGATGACGTTTTACTGCAAGCGGTTAAGGGTATTAGCGATCTCATTACGTACGAAGGTTTGATTAATGTTGATTTTGCCGACGTGCGAACGGTTATGTCGCAGATGGGCTTAGCAATGATGGGCTCAGGTGAAGCAAGCGGGGAAAATCGCGCGATGGAAGCGGCTGAAAAAGCTATCTCCAGCCCATTGCTTGAAGATATATCTATAAATGGCGCTAGAGGCGTGTTGATTAACATAACCGCTTCGCCAGATGTAACATTACAAGAGGTCAATGAGGCGGCGGAACATATTCATTCAGCGGCCGATGTTGATGCTAATATTATTTGGGGAATGGTTATAGATAATCAGTTAAAAGACTTATTAAGAGTCACTGTAATAGCCACTGGTTTTGAGAGCAGTGCTTCTCAAGCTTTAGCCGCGAACAGCGGTGGCATTTATCAATACAAAACTACCGGGATTGGTTTCCAAGGCGAAATCGGAACTAATGGGGTAAAAAACGGTAATGGCGCGAAGCCATCAACTTGGACGATAGGATCAACAACCTACTCCGCTCAGCCAATGTCTCAGCAACCAACTCGAGATAATAATTCTACTGCGGCGCACGGCAATTTGTCGCACGGACAGCAAGCTGGAGCCGCAAGTCAACCTGCTCCAGATAAAACAGCCGAGAGCGGAAAAAAAACCACCACTGTCTCTAAGAGTCAGGTGTCAATCTTTAAGAAAAGTGATGGAGATTACGATATTCCGACTTTTTTTAGGAAATAAGGCTGCCGGCTAGGGGAAAGGGCGTAGCGCGACGGCGACACTAGCAGTTGAGGAGGCGGGGCGTAAACCTTTTTTTCGTGTGAATGGCGCCGGTTTCAAATTAAAATAACTCTTGGCTTTTGCAGAAGATGGCTGGGATGCCCTCAATTTGTTTGTTTGGTCGTTGTCCCAAGAGACCAGAAGATGGCAAAAAGTTTGGTTGGTTAGCCTCAAGACAAAATATTTCTGACTGAAAAATTTCCAATACAGGCTTTTATCGCGGCAAAGAGAAACAAAAACTTCAGCCAAACTAAAATTTATCCTCTGCCACTTGAAAGCGAAACCTATTAAACAAGCAAGCCAAAGGGAAAAACTGATTCCCCTATCCTTTGCTCGCTTGTAATGATTTATAATTTCTTTTCAAGAACGGTTTAAACGAAAATTAGGTTATATTTAAAAACGACTGAAACTTATCTCCGTATATACCGCGCAAATGACTTAGCTCTCTCCCCCATATAGTGCTCCTGCGCACCCCTTATCAAAATATGTCTTGAGCTACACAATTTCAGGCGAACGGAAAGGTTGTATGAGAATCTCTATTTTACGCGAGTTAACTTTCATCAAGAAGTTGGGGCAAAAAAAGACGGCCAAAAAAGCCAACGCGCGCCGACTGCGCATTTTGCTTTTTATAAAAGTCTTAAGAGATTTTTTATATCGTCTCAATAATTCTCTTTTCGGCGATTTTGGTTAATAAAACCGGCAGAACTTTGTTTGGAGTTTTGAAAAAAGAATTCCCTTGCCTTCTTTTGCTTAAATCTTGAAGCGCTACGCTTTAGCAAGGCAATTAATCAGTTTGTTAGCTTTTTTCCGCTGAAAAACTGAAAGAAGAGCTAACTTTTGGTTTAAAGATTTTTCTTGGTTACGCGCTGAGTATTTTTTAGCTCTTTCAGGTGTCTGGCGATTGCGGCGCAAATTTGTTCGGGCCAATCTTGCTGAGACTCAATACTTAAGCTTGTCAAGGCGACATCGTTCTTTTTCAATTCGTCCCATAATGGACCAAGGCTTGCTTCTAGGCAACCGTTTTGTTGAGAACGAAGTAATAAAATTTTTGCGAATTCATTAAGCCCCCTTTCGATGGCAAACACAACCGGAGTATATTTGTTTGCAGCAACTGCGGTGACAACTTCGCGCAAAAATCCTTTTTGTTGCGCAAGATCCAGCAAACGAACGGCTAACAGCGCCCAAGGGTCGTCACTGGTAGGTTGTTTCAAATTAATATTAAAGATCGCCAGCATAAGTGGAGTGTATTGCCTATTCAAAGTCGCCGACGTTAAAATTTTGGATAGTTCACATTTGCTTTCAATCGCAAAATCGAGTATAAGGTTAGCAAATTTCTCTTCCTCCAAGGATAAACAATACATAAAGAGATTCTTTCCTTGAATGTCTGTGAGTTCAAGAATTTTTTGAAAGAAGTTGTTGTCTTTGGCGAAGGTTAAAAGTTTTTCGAAAGGTGTTATTTTTTCGATATTTGATGTATTTGATATGGTTCCAGTTCTTAAAGTTAAAGCTTTCATAAAAAGCGTTTGACCTACTTCATCTTGCACGGTAAAAATATTTGCAATCTCTTCTTTGTTTGGCGACGAGGCGACTTCTTTGGCGAGAGCGTTTAACAAAGCGTCGACGAGATTGAAGTTATTCTTTTCCAAAGCTATTGCAAAGACGTTGTTGTTAAAGTTTTTTTTATTTCGAGAATTTTGGGCTGATTGGGGCTTGAGCGCCTCAATTAAGCATCCCTTCTCTAGAGCGAGTTCTATTAAACCCTTCCAAAAAGAATTGCAACCAACACTTAAACGGCTCTTTATAACAAACAGAGTTTCGCCGTCATGATTGCACGATGTTACAACTTTTTGTAAGAAGGAGGGATCATGGGCGTTGACTTTGTTTGGAAAATCAAAAAGCAAAAATTTGGCAAATTCGTCATCTTTCTTTAATAAAGCAAGCATAACCGCGTTATAGCCCCGAAGCTTATCTTTTTTGCAAACTATTTGCGCTTGAAGAATATTTTGAAACAATTCATCATTAAAAGACGTTGCGTTTTTAACAGCATTTAGCAAAAAATCATTAAGCTGCGGAGAGGCATTAGCCAAAAAAAACATACTTAGATTGTATCCTTTGTCGTTTTGCATCACCAACAGCTCCGGAAGCAGTCCCGCGGCTTTTGTGTTTTCAAGCAAGTTGCAGATATTTTTACGAACTTGATCAAGCAGTAGTTTAACTTGAGGGCGTTCTGGAGAACTATAAAAAGTCTTATTCCTGAGAATTATTCTTAGCGATCTTTCTTGTTCTATCCCTTCGATAATCTCTTGCATTCTTTCAGCGAGTTGTGAATTTGGCAACTTGGGTTTAAACCTGTCATCGGGAGATATGTGCGGTCCTCCTAGAGTCATAGCAGATTAGTTAAAAGTTTTTTTAACGTTACTGATAATTTGTCTAAAACTTAATGGCGTTCGGCGAACGACGCGTGCAAATTAAGATTTAGATTCTCTTTCTTAAGATCTTACCTTATAGTTTTTTAAAAAAACAACCTAAAATCTCTCTAAAAAAACTTTTTTCGGAAGATGAATTTTTAGGCAAAAATGCTGTTGAAATTTTTTAACCGTTATCAAATTTGCCAAACGGCATGTTGCGCACGAACGCGCCCAAGTTGGAGTAATTTAATTCGCGTTAGACCTAGTCAAAGAAACATTCGTAATTGGATATAGAACAAGGGGGACTGTTTCCTTCGTCACTAAACAGGTATCTAAGCCGAAACTTTTCTCCTCGCTAAAGCTAATTCTTTTGAGCATAAAGTATCCGCTCATAACAAGTTTTTGAAATGCGCTTAGGTTACTTTCGTACGAAAGTTCTCTATGTATAACAACAAACCGTATATCGCCTAAAATTTTTGCTTCTTTTAAAGATTTATAACGGCTGAACGGATCAACTTCTTTATTTTCGGCTAAGTCATCTAGCACTCTTTTAAACAATAGATTAACCTTTGGTTCAACCCTAAAACCAAGTTTAAAATCAACTCTAAAAATCTTCTGAGGGACAAGAGTTGTAACTTCATATTCCGAAGCGTGCGGAACGTTTAAAACGTTCACATGGACAAACCAATAAACATCAGCTCGTTTTGGATTTGAGTAAAGAAGGGAATAAATGATCTTCTTCTCGATGAGGGTTGGCAATGGAGATCCTGTCATATAGGCAAGATGGGTGGCATATTTTGGCACCTGCTCATCAGAACCAAGAGCTTCGATCGCTGCAAGATGAAAAGAAAGCCTATCATACTCAACAAAAGAGAGTTTTGTTTGTGTTCCTTTGCTCCAAATAAACATTATAGCGGCCACCAAAATTCCAATTACCAAAGTCAACCAGCCGCCTTCGATAAATTTAGCTAAATTAGCGGTTAAAAAGGTTAGTTCAATAACCAGATAAATCACCAAAAAGCTGAATACTAAAAATCGTGGAGTGTTTTTGGTTTTTAAATAAGCGGCGAACAACAAAGTCGCCATCAACATAGTGATTGATATCGCCAATCCGTAGGCGGCTTCCATGTTGGCGGATTCCTTAAATATTAGGACTACTGAGACACAGCCTATAAGTAGCAATAAATTGACGAATGGCACATAGATCTGTCCTTTCAGATCGGTTGGATACAAAACGCGCGTTTTTGGCAATAGCGACAAGCGCATTGCTTCTGCGGCAATAGTGAAGGAACCGCTGATAACCGCTTGACTGGCTATGATTGTAGCAACGGTTGCGACCATAATTCCTATTGGCAGAAACCAATAAGGCATCAGCTCAAAAAATGGGTTACTATTTGAGAGATCGCGTGCTGAGTTAGAGAGTAACCAAGCTCCTTGTCCAAAGTAATTTAAAACCAGAGCGGTTTTTACGAAGCACCAAGAAATTTGGATATTAGCTCTGCCGCAATGTCCAAGATCCGAATAAAGGGCTTCAGCTCCCGTTGTACAGAGAAATATCGATCCGAGCAACCATAGTCCTCCGGGAAAATCGAATAGAAACTGAAAAGCATAGTATGGGTTCAAAGCTTTAAGTACTTGGGGATTGGCGGTAATTTGAGAGAACCCAAGCAAAGCAAGCATGCTGAACCAGACGAGCATTACTGGACCAAAGGAGCGTCCGACAATTCTTGTTCCAAAGTGTTGAAAATAGAAAAGACAGATTAAGATCAATATAACGATCGGTATGGTTTTAATATCGGGGCTAATCAGCCTTAATCCTTCGACGGCTGAAGAAACTGATATTGGGGGTGTTATAATTCCATCAGCAAAGAGGGCGCTACCGCCAATAACTGCCGGAATAACGAACCATTTAGCTTCTTTTCTGACCAGCGCAAAAAGAGAAAATATACCTCCTTCGCCATTATTATCTGCTCGCAAAATTAAAAGAACATATTTAATGGTTGTAATGAAAGTTAGGGTCCAAAAGATGCAGGAGAGAACTCCAAAAACCATTGATTCTGCGTAGGTGGTATTTGACAACACAGCACGAAAGACATAGAGCGGCGACGTGCCAATATCGCCGAAAATGATGCCTAAAGCGACCAACAACCCACCGGCGCTTAACTTTTGAGAATCTCTGTTAGTCATTATTAAAAAATTAATTTTGCTCTTGAATAAGCGTAAGATTAGCACATCTGAGATAGTTGGCAAAACCGCTTTTATAAGGCGAGCTTGCGGCAAGCAATCAAGTTTTAATTTGAAGCCCAAAGAGGAAACCTGCTCGGCAAAAAAAAATTTTATTTTTTACGAGCAAAAAAATCGAAAAAAACTTCTCCAGTTTGGCAGTTTGAGCGAACTTTCGGGGGAAGGTTGTTTTTGTTTGTCAGCTTCGTCAAGATAGATAATTTGCGCTCCCAAAGCAAGGTAACGCGAAAGGTTTTTATAAGTTACTTGTATTGCCCAGCCATGAAAAGGATCTCTGACAAGAAATTGCCCTTCATCTTCTTGATAAGAAATTGCCACAAAGCGATTACCCAATTCATTGCTATATATTTGCAAAATAGCAGAACCATATTCACATAAAATTTTTATCAGGTTATCTTTCAATTCATTATCATTGCTAAGGCGCAAAAAATGAGCTTGACATTGAGTGTTTGCCAGCAATTTGTCTAAATAACATTCTTTGAATTTCTCAAATAATAAGATGTTTTTTCCGCTGATTTGATTTGCCAAATCTTGATAATCTAAACTGGTAATATTGTTTTTACTGCAATAATCAAAAAGAATCATCGCGGCTGAAGCATACATATCTGATGTGTAAGATCTTTGAGGTATTAAGTGTTGGAAAGCTCCTTTATTAATGACAAATACTGGTATCAAACCTGTTGTTGTCTCAATTTTAAACGCACCGACTTTTTTTTGACCAAGAACGTATTGCCCTGCGTTAGCTTTCAATCCATCCTTCCAGTTGTGCCATGTTGCCAGATTTTTTTCAATCTCTTCATTTTTAAATATTGTTGTGCTGGTAATTTCAAAAGGAGTTGAGCGTCCCATTGCTTCATGGAAGTCGTATCGTTCTATATAAATATCATATATGCATACGGGGTCTCCCAAACCAACAACTGGGTATGTGCGCTTACCTCTAACATAGGCTCCTATTTCTTGATTAAATTCAATTCGTGGTTGATTTATTTGAGGTCTCATTGGGCACCCGACGATATTTTACCACAAATGAAATCTTAAGAAAGATTTAGCGCCATCGATTGAATTATGAATAATCTGCCACCAAAAAGTTTTTTTGATGGCAAACTTAAAAAATGAAAGATGTTGTTTGAAGCGCTAGAGAGACACTAGCGCCAACCTGAATGCGTTAAAAGACCTACTATGGCGGAGCCGACGGGACTTGAACCCGCGACCTCCCGCGTGACAGGCGGGCGTTCTAACCAACTGAACTACGACTCCAAAAAAGACCTCAAAAGATCAAAATCTTTCTTTTTTGAAAATGATATTTGACTTTAGAGTGTAAAGGTAACAAACTATCAGATTAAAATACAAAAGGTTAAAAATCAAGTAAAATCGAAATTTTGATTTTTGGCGCGCTGGGCGGTTTTTTAATCGTATTCTCCAAATACAGATCGCAAGACATCGGAAATCTCCCCTAAAGTTGCTTGATTTTTGGCGGCCAAGATTATTTGATCGACCAAGTTTCCGTTTTTTTTGAGGCTAGCGGCGTCGCACAGGGAGTCAAGAGCAGAGTTTGTTTTATGCAAATCTCGTTTCTGTTTATATTCTGCTAGCCGTTTAATTTGAGCGTTTTCGATGGCGGGATCGATAGTCATAATTTGGGTTTCAAGTTGCTGTTGATTTTTGAATTGATTAACTCCAACCTGAATTCTACTTCCTTCTTCAATCTCTTTTTGGTATTGGTAAGCTTCTTTTTCGATCTCTTTTTGTGGTATTTCTAATTCAATTGCTTTGAACATTCCACCGATATTATCTATCTCTTCAATTTTTTTAAAAACTGCTTGTTCTATTTCGGTTGTTAAACTTTCTATAACATAAGAACCAGCCAAAGGATCTATGTAGTCGGCGATGCCTGTTTCGTAGGCTATGATTTGTTGGATGCGGAGGGCGTTTTCTGCGCTTTCGCTGGTTGGGAGTCCTAAGGCTTCGTCGTAGGCGTTAGTGTGCAAGGACTGGGTGCCTCCTAGGATGGCGGCTAAGGCTTCGCAGGTTGTTCTGGTTATGTTGTTTAATGGTTGTTGAGCTGTCAGCGAACTGCCGGCGGTTTGGGTATGGAAGCGGAGGATTTCGGATTCTTTTTTGCGCGCTTTGAAACGTTCGCGCATAATTTTAGCCCAGATTTTGCGGGCGGCTCTGAATTTGGCGATCTCTTCAAAAAAGTCGATGTGGCAGTTAAAGAAAAAAGCTAAGCGTGGAGCGAAGTCGTCAATTTTCAGGCCTGCTTTGAGGGCGGCTCCGACATAGGTGATGGCGTTAGCGAAGGTGAAGGCAAGTTCTTGGACGGCGTTACTGCCGGCTTCTCTGATATGGTAGCCGGAGATGCTTATTGTGTTCCAGAGGGGCATGTTTTGTGAGCAAAATTTAAAAATATCGGTGGTGATTCTGAGGGCGGCTGTTGGGGGGTAGATGTAGGTTCCGCGGGCTATGTATTCTTTGAGGAGGTCGTTTTGGATGGTGCCGCGCAGGTTAGAGCATTTGATATTATTTTTTTCAGCGACGATTAGGAGGAAGGCTAGCAGGATGGCGGCGGTTGAGTTGATGGTCATTGAGATTGAGATTTTATCGAGTGGGAGATCTTTTAGCAGGATTTCCATATCTTCGGTGGTGCTGATGGCGACGCCGACTTTGCCGACTTCGCCGCGGGCGTTTGGGTGGTCGCTATCTTTGCCCATTTGGGTGGGGAGATCGAAGGCGACGCTAATTCCTGTGCCTCCGTTTTTTAGAAGATCATGAAAACGTTTGTTAGTTTCTTCGGCGGAGCCGAAACCGGCGTATTGGCGCATGGTCCAGAGTTTTGAGCGGTACATTTGTGGGTGGATGCCGCGGGTGTATGGGTATTCTCCCGGTTTTGTTGGCGAGTCGAGGATATCGTTTGGGGTGTAGAGTTCTTTAATCTTAAAGTCTGAGAATGTTTTGAAGAGTTTTTTTCTTGTTTGGGTATTTTTATTGTCGGGCATAGTTTATGAGAACAAGTGATTTAAGGTTAATTATATTTGATTATAGTTAAATACACTAGGAAATCTTTTTCGAGAGTGGCGGGGCGAGTGTTATTAGTGTTGGTTGGTATGTGGATTAGCGCTGTGAGGGATATTGGTTTTTCTTTTGCTTACTTTGCTTTTTTTCTAAAAAGAAAGAAAGCGGGCTCTAGAGAGGGGTTGAGTGTTATTAGTTTTTTAGTTGGTATGTAGATATCGGCTGTGAGGGATATTGGTTTTTCTTTTGCTTACTTTGCTTTTTTTCTAAAAAGAAAGAAAGCGGGCTCTAGAGAGGGGTTGAGTGTTATTAGTTTTTTAGTTGGTATGTAGATATCGGTTGTGAGGGATATTGGTTTTTCTTTTGCCTACTTTTCTTTTTTTCTAAAAAGAAAAGTAGGTAGCATAGAGGAGTTAAGTTTGTAAGCGGGATTCTGTTGCTCTTGGTTACTTGATAAAGGGTTATTTTTTCAAGTAAGTTTTGAGCGGCGATCATTCATCTAGCCTAAGCCTTACGGTTTAGGTCGAGCGACGTTTTTGGCAGAAAGATTTAGCCAAGGCTAGCTTTTAACTTTCTTCCGTTGTCTTGCTCCGGCTGGGGTTTACCAAGTTTGGCGTCTCCGTCAAACTAGTGAGCTCTTACCTCACTTTTTCACTTTTTGCTTTTTTCGCTCCTTGCGGAGAGAATTTTAGCAACCTTCTTCTCTGTGGCACTTTCCAGATGGTCGCCCATTGCTGCTGTTAGCAGCCAGCCTGCCTTTATGGAGTCCCGACTTTCCTCTCGTGGTTTTCTTTAATAACCTTGATATAAGAAACAAGGCATAGTTTTACCACCAGCGATCGCCCACTTAGCTCCTCTATGCTACCGGCTTATTTGCTATAGTTAGCTCGTTATTGACGAGAGCGGTAGCCAGTTCAGCGCTAATTAATATTCTACCACAACCGCTGCATTTTACCAACTGGTCGCCCTTTGTTATAAGCATCATATTTTGGGGGGATATTTTCATAAAGCAGATGGTGCAGGCATTATTGTTTAGGCTAACGACTGGATTGAAATCGATCTTTTCTCGGACTCGTTCGTAGATTTGGAGAAGTTTTTGGTCAATATTTGAAGCAAGTTGGTTTCTTTTGGCGAGGCATTGTTGTTCGCGTTGGTTGAGGTTGGTTAAGGTGTCTTGTTGTTCGGAGGCGATTTGGTTGTTTTGGGTTTTGAGTGCGATGAGTTTAGTTTCGGTAGCGGCAGTTTGTTTTTCGAGTTCATCAATTTGCAAAAGAGATTTAATAAGTTGTTCTTCTTGGAGTTTTAGTTGGCGGGCGGCGTGTTCGATCTCTTTATTGGCGGCTTCTTGTAGTTTGTAATTGCCCAAGGTTGAGGTGGCTTTTCGTCTGGCGATTAGTTTGGCGTCTTCGTCTCGAATACGGTGTTCTTCTTTTTGATAGGTGAATTTTTTTTCTTTAAGGATAGTTGTTTGGCTATTGAACTCGGTTTGAAGTTTTGCCAAGGCGTCCGCGATATTTTTGGCTTTTTGTTCGAATTGGAGGCGTTCGTTTCTGATTCTGGCTATTTGGGAATCGATTTGGCTTAAGTTGTAGATCTCTTTTAGTAGGTTAGGAACGTTCATAAAGAGCAGCGGATGACAAAAGAGGGAGTTTGTGGTTGATGGTTGTGTTAAGGCAACAATCTAATTCCACGACGGAGTATTTATAACAGATAGCAGAGAGGTTTAAAAGTGATTGGGTGGGTTTTTTAAGGGTTTGCTTAAAATAATAAGTTTTTGGAATGTTCTATTGGTTCAATATTAGGAAAAACAGAAAAATTGGCTTTAGTGGTTTGTTATCTTTGAAAAAAGGCTCTCTGCCAATAGAGTTTATTGGCAGAGAGCCTAAGAGGCTTTTTTAAGGGAGAGTCTCTTTAATTATTTTAATTAAGAGATCTCCTGAGCGCTCTTAGCGCTTTTATCGCCCGAGCCTTTTGCGGATTAGAGAATTGTGCCAACAATGTGCGGATGGCTATTCTGGCAGATTGCCCTAACTTTAATATATTAGCGCCTTGGATCAGATTAAATTTACCTACATTGTTGCGGATATACTGCAACATATTATTGCTAGCGTTGCGTAGCGCTGTCTTTTGCTTAGCGGAAGAGGATCTTAACAAAGCGAGCACTCTGTAGTGATTATTCGAGATCAATTTTCGAAGCTCGTCATTATAGTCGATTGGTGGTGTTGTAGTAAGACCGCCATCTATCGTCAAATTATCGTTCAAACCATCAAAAGTAAAAACATCGGTTTTAAAGTCGCTATTAATATCGCTATCTTTAGCGGCATCGCCACCCTGTCCTTTGGGGCTTACTAAAAATGGCACGCCGGAAGCAGAAGAGACTTGCAGATAGTAAGAGCCGGAAGCAAGGTAACTGAATTGGTAGTTACCTGAGGAGTTTGTCGTGCGGCTTGCGAGCAGTAAACCGGCATTGCTATATATATCCACCTTAATACCGTTTAGACCCGGTTCTCCAACATCTTGAACGCCGTTGCCATTAGTATCAAACCAGATAAAATCTCCGATTGCTTTACGCGGTGATGAGTCAAGAGATGGCCAGTTAACTATTTGGCCTAGTTGTTGTTCATTCAGGTCATTAAAGGCCATAGCGGAAAGGAATAATTTATCAATGTTGCTAAAGATTTCGACGCCATTTGTTGAATCGCTTAAACTGCTACTAAGCTGACCAAAAATTATGACATAACGAGTTTGACCTGCGGGAACAGTAAAATCATATTGAACATTCAGGCCATCACCTGAATAATTCAAAGAGGTATAGGCGGGATTACCAACAAAGCTAGAACTGCCAAAAACCATTGTTACTGGAGGATCGTAGAGGGGGGCTACCGCATTATCGGCAGTTATAACCCAAAAATCGTTATTATCTATTGTTAGATCGCCGCTACTTGTAGCCACGGTAGTTGTGTCACCATCGGAACCAAGATTTCCACCTGTTATTACCTGAACATTTTGGTCTGCCACCCCATTATTTGTGATTTTAAGAAGGCTGCGTACGGTTGGAAGACCGTTTACTGGGTTAGTGAAAAAAAGATATTGCTGTTGCGCCATCAAATCACTGCCAATATCAATTTGATCACTTGTAAATTTTTTACCAGCGGTTGTGTAATCAGTTACAAAATCAGAGGAATCTACTGAACCACCGACATCAAAAAGGGTTCCGTTAATCGTAAAGCTAAACATACCATCATAGGCATCGTTAAGACCCATAAAGCTGGCATCAGCTAACCTAAAGCCATCACTAGAGTTACTATATAAATATGTCCAGCTAGCTCCACCAGCTGAAATTTCATTTATAGGAAGAGTAGCGGGAGCAGCTATAAGTTTATTGCATAACAGCAAAGCAAAGCAGATTGAAAGAAGAGTTAACAATAGAGATTGTTTCATAAAAAATTTAAAGAAAAATCATATAAAGAAATTTTGACAAGAAGAAAGCGTAGGTCCTTTATAAGTCAAAGGCTCTTGAAGTGTCAATAAAGTATTATTGATTATTCTAAAAATCAATTTCTATCAAACGCTGTTTTGCTGTTGAGAATAGAAAGGGATGAGAGCTGAAGCCGCTCTTTGTTTTTATTGATTACTTTAAAAAAGTATTTTCTAAGGTAGTTAAATATCGGGTGATCATGTTGTTGATGCTTTGACGGCTTTCCCGTCTTTCCCGACCTTTATTAATCTCATCAGATGAAAATCCGAGTATGCGTAAGGCTTCCGAAGGGTCTTTAACAACAACTTGCGTAAGCTCAGAAATGCCTAGTCGGGGATTGAAAAATTTCATATAGATTCGAGTTTCGTAAAGATCAATAAAAGCATTCACGAACTCTTCTCGCGCCCGACCTTCCATTGAATTAAGCCACTTTTCCTTTGGTGATTTATTGGGATCGATCAAGCGAGTTGTGACTTTAACGTTGTATTCATTTGATAATCTCTGGAGGTATTCTTCAAAAAAACCTTTTAGCTTATGCTTTACCACATCTTTACCTTTCTCTTCGCTCAAAGTATAACCGGTAAATATAAGTTTTTTGTACTGCCGAACTGTGTCCAATTCCTCTGCGGTAGTCTCCATTTGAAAAGAGAGTCGGGCCGCGACTAACTCGCCTAAATTGCGTGGATCAAATATTTTATCTCGCCGGAAATTTGGTTTACAAACCTCCTGATCAAAAACATAGGCTTGCCGGAGAGCCACGCCAATACCTCTTTCAGAGCGTGCGAATTCTCGGGCTATCATTAAGTGGAAAAGAAGGACTCTGTGAAAGCGCAGGGCTTTTTCGTGTAAATTTAAATTACGATTTTTAATTTGGCTGTCAAACTCCTTATTAAACGAGTAAAAATCACGTGCCTCTACCAAAAGAAAGCGATGAGCGGCTATTATCTTAGCGCCAAGCGGAGACGTTTCAGCGATTTTTTTCTTGCGTCCATCTCGATCGGTCAACATCTCTAAAGGGTCTATCGAAAGAGCTTGTTCAAGTTCATTAATGTTTTTTAGTTCTTCTCTACTTAAATAAATTTTGGCGATTAGCTTGCAGATCTGACTGCGAGCTTCACCAGAGAGTTTTTTCTCAACGAAAGCGTTAGCAAACTTGTTGATTATTAAATCAAAAGCATCATCAAGAAATTGATCAGCTTGACGAGGATTGGTTTTTGTTATTTTGCCACTTTCATCATGAGCAAAACCGTAAGCCAGCAAAGCATCAACTACACAATTAAGTTCAACAAAATCTTCTTCTAAGTAAAAACAATCTTGTCTCGCCAAGATATAAGTTAATTTCTCTTTGAGGGCAACTATAAATCCACCTCCAGTGCCACGCAAAGCATTGTAACCAACAAGATTCGGAGCGGCGACCATGGCAAATTGTTCTCCCCAACGTGGCTTGTTAAAATAGATCAAAAAGTCATTATTATGTTTAAAATAAACATTCAAAGCGCGTTCAAACGATTCTGGATAATGTTTATAATAAACCGAGTACCCGGATAACAAATTCCTCGCGTAACCTTGAAGATTGGCGCACATCTCTATGGTGAGTCGATTAGCCTTCGGATCTCTTCTGGCGGCTGATACTTTTTCGCAAATTTGATCAAGAACCTCCATTACGGCCGTGTCAAAATTCTCCAATGTCTCTTTAGGGAAATTCTTAATTTGATCGGGACAAACATAGCAACCGCGACCAAAAATTTGGCAAATTATCAACATTGTTTCTAGAGAGATATCATTAGATTCAATCAGTTTTTTAAGTTCTTTTAATTTTATGGTTGTCTCTGGCAAAGTCTTTAATCCATCAAGAGTGATTGGTTGTGGTTTAGGATAAGTAGCGTCAAGATAACAAACTATCGGATCGCTTTGCGGCGAAGACTTATTCGGCAGACGAACAAACCCTAAATTTTGCCGAGGTTGCAGGATATCATTTTTTTTAACAAGCGGGTTTGGTCTGGAATTTTGGTTATTAGACTGATCTGGAGACGCCGGAGGATCTCCGGCCGCAAGTCCTATCGCACACAGGCTAGGCAAGGCGCAAGCGGAGATGATAGAGATTATTCTTTTAACGCCGCTAACTTCTGTTTGAACAGCGCCTTGAGCCGCGGCTTGATTAACAACTTGCCGATCAACTGCGCTTGGCGGCATTACACAACCTCAATTCGGATCCAAACAAATGATCCATTTAACTACAAAGGAAAAACACCATCAAATTTCCTTTTAGCAATATTTAAAGAGCAGGTCAAGTAAAATCGACGGGTTAATGTCGATTTTTGAAAAAACGTTGCTCCCGCGCAAATCCCGGTAAAAGAGGGATGAGGGATGATTGAATTACTTAGGGCGCAAAGTATTAAGCGCCGAGCCAGCCTTAAACCATTCAATTTGTTCGGCAGTCAAGCGGTGTTCAAGACCATATTCGGCGACTGTTCCCTCTGGAGTGGATATTTTTAGAGTTAATCGGGAATTCGGCGCCAACTCTTTTAAACCAATTATACTTAAACGATCTTCCTCTCCTATTTTATCGTAAGTGGCAGGCTCCTGAAAGCGAAGAGGCAAAATTCCCTGCTTAATCAGATTAGTTTCATGGATTCTGGCAAAACTTTTGACGATTACCGCGCGGCAACCTAAATAACGGGGCGACATCGCCGCGTGTTCGCGCGAAGAACCTTCGCCATAATTTTCATCGCCAATCACAACCCACTCTACCCCTTCTGCCTTGTAATATTTAGCGATCTCTGGAAAGGCAACTCCTCTTTCTCCGGTCAAAACATTAAGACCCTTACCCGTTTCACCGGTGTAAGCGTTAATCGCCCCAATAAACATGTTGTTAGATATATTAGCCAGATGACCGCGATATTTGAGCCATGGTCCAGCTTGGGAGATATGATCGGTGGTACATTTACCTTTAGCTTTAAGCAGAACTGGCAAGTTTAAGATGTCGTTTCCGTCCCATGGGGCAAAAACCTCAAGCAAAGATAACCTATCCGATTTTGGATCGATGTTAACCTCGAGTTTGCGCCGCTCCGCAATTGGGATTTCGCCAGAGATAAAACCGGCACGGCTAAAAACAAACCCAGATGGCGGCAGTTCCTCGCCACGAGGTGGCACAAAGCGAAATTCCAACTTGCCATCTTCTTTGTTGATCGCGTCGCTAAGTGGATTAAATGAAAGCTTGCCGGCGAAAGCGACGGCTGTCACGAGCTCAGGCGAACCGATAAAGGCGGCTGTTTCCGGATTGCCATCATTGCGTTGTTTAAAATTTCTGTTAAAACTGGTAATAATCGTATTTTTTTCTCCTTTTTTTATATCACTACGATTCCACTGACCGATACAAGGGCCGCAAGCATTAGCAAGCACAGTAGCTCCTACATCAGTAAAAATCTTCAGAAAACCATCCCGTTCGATAGTTTTGAAAATCTGCTCCGAACCGGGTGTTACAAGAAGCGGAATTTTTGTTTTTAATCCCGCCTCCAGAGCTTGCTTGGCAACGTTGGCGGCGCGCGCTATGTCTTCATAGCTGGAGTTAGTACAACTTCCGATCAGGGCATAACGAATATCATCGTCATAATCGTTTTCAGCGACAGCGGTTTTCATTTCGGAAACAGAACGCAGAAGATCTGGGGTGTGCGGACCAACCCAACTAGGTTGCAACTGATTAAGATCAATTTCATAATATTCATCATAAAATTGAGATGGATTCTGAGCGGTTTCTGGATCGGCGCGCAAATGCTCTTTTGCAGCCGCCGCCAAATCGGCAATATCCCCTCTTTCGGTGGCGCGCAAATAAGAGAGCATCTTTTCATCTAGCGGAAACACTGAGGTTGTCGCTCCAAGCTCTGCTCCCATATTTGTAATTGTCCCTTTGCCGGTACAACTGATGCTTTCGGCGCCATCGCCGAAATATTCTATAATTTTGCCTGTTCCTCCCTGCACCGTTAGCATGCCAGCAACTTTCAAAATAACATCTTTCGGCGAAGCCCAGCCGGAGAGTTTACCTTTCAATTTAATGCCGACAATTTTCGGCGCCAACAAGCGCCAAGCGGCTCCGGCCATAACGTCAACCGCGTCAGCGCCGCCAACGCCAATGGCGATCATGCCCAGACCACCAGCATTTGGGGTGTGAGAATCGGTTCCGATCATCAAGCCCCCCGGAAAAGCGTACTGTTCTAAAACCACCTGATGAATAATACCCGACCCCGGCTCCCAGAAACCTATGCCATACTTTGCTGAAACGCTCCGCAAAAAATCATAGACCTCTTTATTGTCATCAAGCGCCCGCAAAAGATCTTTTTTCGATCCAACTTGAGCTTGAATCAAATGATCGCAGTGAACAGTGGTTGGCACGGCGACCGTTTCTTGGGCGGTGACCATAAACTGGAGGAGAGCCATCTGGGCAGTTGCATCCTGCATCGCCACTCGATCAGGGCGCAACACAAGATGTGTTTTACCCCTCTCTGGCAAAGTAAAAGATTTAACGGAACTATCAGCAGTAATTTCAGCTAAATGGGAATAAAGCAGTTTTTCGACCAATGTTAGCGGGCGGCCAAAAACTGAACGAAGCTGTTCTATTTTTTTAGGAAGTTTATGGTAAAATTCATTAACTAATTGCAGATCTCTCTGTTCCATTCTATTATAATAAAATTATTAGCCAATAAAGCTTAGAGCAACTAAAACGATAGAATAAAATAATTACCCTCAATAAGCCAAGGGAGTTTATTATCTAAAATTATACCACAAATTGCAAAACTAATTTTCAAAAAAATAATTCTATGGAAAGCTCAAATAAAACAAAAATTACCGTTAAAGATTGCGGTCCAATTAGAATCGAAGGAGATTTTGAGCTCTATGATGGCACTGGCAAATTATTTGCTGTTGGCGACAAAAAAGCAATTTCGATATGTCGTTGTGCTCATAGCGCGAATCAGCCGTTTTGCGATGGTTCACACAAAGCCTGCGGCTTTGATTCAAAGGTAAATGCTGATAATCTAATCAAATAAAAAAATATTTTGGTCGTATATAAAAAAGATGAACGAAGCAATTATTGCACCAGAAACATTAGCCGAACGCAAAGAGAGATTAAATTCAGCTTGGCTATTTGCCGTAATTGGCGGCGTATTACTACTTTTCTTTTTTTATATAGCAATTTTAATCAGCGAGAAATATCGGAGAACTTTTGCTTGGAATGAGTTGAAAAGAGCCGTAGAGACACAAGAGTGGAGCGGCATAGAGAAAAAAATTGAGCACTCGATGACCGCTTCTGGGATAGCTTACTTTATAACTCTGCCGATTGACATAATTCGCGAGGGAGATCTGAATAGATCAGTAGAAGATTTTCGAGCCGTCGATCGATTAGCTAAACTTGCCAGCTCTGTCGATAATCTAGACTTTTTATCAATTCAAAAAAGCATTACAAACACTCTGCCTAATATCTATACAATTGTCGGCGATCGAACAAGCGTTAACGTGCCAACGTTTAATCACAAAACCGGAAAAACGATCGAAAGCAATCTCACTAGTGATTACTCAGATACGGAAAGAATCGACCTGATTTTAAAACAAATAGATCCAATTTTGAACAAAGCGGCTCTAGAAGAAAAAGCGATTAAAGATCGAATTAAAGACGCGGAAAACTTAAGAGAGAGACAAAAAAAACTGCGAGATGATTATTTTCCGATATACAGAGAGATGCTGACCCTGTTTGGTCTCCAATCTAGCTATCGATCTGACATCGAATTGGAGTTTTACTCTGGCGGGATTCTTAAAGACTTACCGGCACACCCAAGTATTCCAGATAATTTAACAGATCTAGTAGAGTTAGGAGATATTCTCAACAAACTGGGCGCGGTTGTCGCGACCGCAAAATCAGCTAACCCACATGAAGAATTTATCGCGGCGCTTGATAACCTCAAAAGAAAAAGTTCTGCTCTAGTCAGCCAGCTAAAAAAAATAGAGGGACGATTGCAAAATCTAGATACTCCAATTGAAGAAACTATTGCTAAACATAAAGAACAAAAAAGCTTGATTCTAGCCAAACTTAAAGAGTTAATTTTATTGGCATCAAAACCATAAAAAACCCCTTAAAAAGCTCGCTCCTTAAACAAATCAAACCATATTTATATTTGGTTTATTTTAATTTTGAAAATTTTTCCAACTGTTTAACTTGTCTATTTTATATTCTATAAGAAGCTTCGATATCTTATAATTATCTTATAATTATAAATTATGTCTAAAAATTTTTTTGACGGGTCGAACGCAATCAATAAAGATTACATTACGCCGATCGGCTACGCCAAACTGCTCGAAGAATTGCATCGTTTAAAGAACGTTGAACGCCCAGAAGTAACAAAGGTTGTCTCTTGGGCAGCGGTCAATGGAGATCGCTCTGAAAACGCGGACTATCAGTATGGCAAGCGCAAATTACGAGAAATTGATCGCAAGATCGAATTCCTCTCAAAAAAACTTGATTGCTTGCAAGTGATAGATCCTCTGGCAACCCCAGATAAAAATTCCGTTTTTTTTGGAGCAACTGTAACCATTGTGGACGTTATTGAAGCGGTCGCCAAACAAAAAATCTATAGAATTGTTGGGGTTGATGAGGTTGATGTCGCTAAAGGAAAGATTAGCTGGCGTTCGCCGCTGGGAGCGGCTTTATTTAAAAGCAAGATCGGAGATCTGGTGCGTTATCAAACTCCTAGTGGCGAAAAAGAGGTCAAGGTTGTAAAAATTGAATATGTTGTTATCGAATAAAGCTTAAAAATCCATTGGGAATGGCTAATAAAGCTGATTTAATAGTAATTGGTGGTGGTCTTTCCGGACTACTAGCGGCTTATTTTGCCTTTAATAATGGAAGAAAAGATATTGCCATTATCGATCCAGAACAGCTTGGCGGAGCCCTTAAGACAGAAACAGTTGAAGATCATCCTTTTGATGTTGGACCTACTGTTTTCAACGATCGCCCCCAAGTATTAACTTTAATTAATCAACTCGGCCTGCAAAATGAGCTCCTCCAGCAAAATGTCAAATTTCCGCGAACAGCTGTCGCCCTCGGGGCTGACCTAATTGATTTACAAACAGGATTCTTAAGTTGTTTATTTGCTACTGGTCTTTCGGTGGTTGGCGCTTTACAGGGACTGCGGGGGATTTTCTCTGAATTTAGATTCACCTTTTCAGAGAGTGTCGCCGACGTGGCAGACAAACAGTTCGGAATTGAAGTTCGCAGTAAATTAATCGATCCTGTTGTGCGCGCCATGACCTTTGGCGATTCGACCAAAGTCAATTTTGAAGCAGTATTTGGTTCTGGTTTTACCAAGCATCGCGGTTTGACCCCTAAAAATTTTATTTTTAAATCAGACGTTTTAAAAAGGAAATTACTGGCTTTCAAATCAGGATCCGTCGTCTTAAGTAAAGCTCTGATTGCCAAAACTCCTCATAAACACGTTGTCGCCAAAACCGACAAGGTATCGCCTGCCGAAGGAGGCGGTTTCAAAATGACGCTTTCTAACGGCGAAGAGTGGTTCGCGCGTGAAGTTGTTCTGGCAATCGGCACAAAACCCTTAATACCATTAGTTAAAAATCTCGATGCCGACCTTTATAGCAAACTTTCGGTTGTTGAGTGCGTGCCGCTTGGAATTGTAAATCTATATTCCGACACCAAACCAAACGTGCCAAGCGATGTTTTTGAAGTCGTCGCGCCAGCGGCTTCTCCAAATTATAAATTTATTTCGGCTAGTTCACGCGATCTAATTTTTCCCAAAACACATCGTGGTTACAATATCAAAATGATCTATGGAGGATCGGATGGCGATTGGATCTTTGAAAAAGGCAAGGAAGAGCTGGGCAAGTTGGCTCAAATTGAAGCCGCTCGCGTGCTAAAAACAAAATCAATCAAAACATTGGCTGTTGGATTATGGAAAGATGCCGTGCCGCTTTACGGCGCAACGATTTTTGATTTAGTAAAAAGCGCTAAACTCTGCGAAAATAAGTATCCCGGATTAAAGCTGTTTGGAAATTATTACGGCGGCATAACGATTAGCGATCGAATAGAGCAAGCGTTTGGATTATTCGGCGTTCGCAAAACAACCTAAATAAATAATCGCTTAAAGCTTTTCCCTTTCAGATCTAAGATAATAAATCTGGATAATCTTATGACCCCAAACATTTGGGTTTGAGTGGGCAAGCATATCTTGCTCGATAAAAATCGAAGTTTCTTCAAGCTTATAATCAGATTTCAACCGCTCCTGAAAATTATTCTCAACAAGTCCGGCAATACTAACAATAATATCAGGCCTGACGCGCAAAGCATAATCAGTCGGTATTGAACCAAGCATGCCAGATTCACGTTGCTCGGGAATTTTTAAAGGATGATGCTCCAAAGCTGGTGGAGAAGCTATCCCAACAGCATCATAGATATATCCCTTAAAAGCAAAACCAAGCCCTCCAATCTCGGAAGCCATTATCTTTGCCTGAGGATGCTCTTTTCTAAGTTTTTCTCCAAGCTCAAGATATTTCCTAACACGCGCGCCCTCTTGAAAATACGCGTAGCAAGTCTTATCAAAGAGGGAAAAATAAAGATCCGGAATATGCACAAGTAAAACAGGAACGACTAAGGTTGTCAAAAGCAAATTTCTCTGTTTCTCGCTAAACGAGAATGCAAAAACTATAAGAGAAAAAAATATCGGCACTGAGTATAATGGATGATACCAAGGAAAAACTAAGGAACCAGAAAAAGCGTAAGCGCAAGCAACGGAAACTCCCCAAAAAAAGGGGACAAAAGCGAAATTCTCTTTTTTAATCACCGCAGGGCATCTGCTAAAAAGATAAAAGATCGCAAAAGCGGTTAGCAGGAAAAAATGCCCAATCAGAAACTGAGGAAATATTGTGACAACAAAGTCAGAATATACATGCTCCTTGATAAAAGAAAGGGTTTCAAAAAGAGTTAAAGAATACACCTTCTTTTTCGCGGCAACCGCGCTCGGTGTCAACGTCTCGAAAAAATAAATTTGCCAGAAAAAGAGCGGAAAAAATCCGAAAGCAAACCCTTTGAAAATAGTTCTCTTCTGAAAGCTAGAAACAAAGAAAGCGTGCGCGACTGTCAGAGCAAAAAGCGGAGCGGTTTCAAGCCTCACAAATATCGAAAGAGCAAGCAAACTTAAACCCTGCCAATATCCTAAGCAATATAAAAGCAACCCCCACCCCACTAACAGCAAGCAGAGAGGTGTTTCCATTAGGCCAGCGCTGGCTTGAAAAGCTAGTAAAAAAACTATAAGCGCTACTAACATTTCAAGCAGAACCGATTCTTTGCGGCAGATGACACAGGCAAGACGAGCAAAAAAATAACAACTTACTGGAAGAACAACGGCATTCAGTAAGATGGGCCCCGTTATTCCTACTCCAAAGAGCATAAAAAGAGCTGTCAAGATAATCGTATAAAGAATGCTCGAAGTAACAAGAATATTCTCTCCTTGATTAAAGTAAGGTTCTCCGTTTTTGAGATAGTTTTCGGCTATACGAAAGTGAATATAGGCATCATCAAAAGCGTAAGAAGAAAGGGCGAAATGCACGAAGAGCGAGAGCAAAATAATAGTCAGATAAAAAAAAATCAGGGTTGGTCTATTACTCTTCTGAAAGAAACTGAAATTCACCTGCCGATCTTTTAATGGTATTGATTTCCTCTAAGAAAGTGGCAATTGGCATAATTTAAACAATCACCTAAAATTAAATATATTCACTAAGCGAAAGTTATGGCAATAGACCAGATAAATTATGATCTCATACTAGTAGGCAGTAGTTTCGCCTCAACTTTTTTTTTTAAAGCGCTTTCTCGAGAAAAGCTCGGCAAGTACCCGCGTACTTATTCTTGAACGGGGACGTTTTTTTAGCCATGCAGAATATGGAAAACAAACAGAATTGATAAAAAAAACATGTCAAGATTCTTTTATTTCGCGAAACAAGACAAAAGATTGGTTTTACTCTCCTTCATTTGGCGGTAGTTCAAATTGCTGGTGGGCATGCACTCCTAGAATGCACCCAAATGATTTTCGTTTGCGCTCTTTATACGGAGTTGGCCTTGATTGGCCCATAAATTACGACGAGCTTGAGTCGTACTACTCTCAAGCCGAAGAGATTATGCAGATCTCAGGGGACCCGGCAAGCGAGGAGATCTTGCCAAGGAGCAAACCCTTCCCTCAGCCTCCTCATAAATTAACGGATCCCGACATTCTGCTACGAAAAACTTATGGCAATTTTTTCTTCGCTCAACCAACTGCCCGACCAACCACAGCAACGGCAAAAAGGCCCCGTTGCTGTGCCAGCGGCGTCTGCGGACATTGCCCGATAAATTCAAAATTCACGATTCTAAACGAAATGATCGATCTTTACAGAGACCCTCGAGTAACTCTGTTAACCGAAGCAGAAGCAATCTCCATAGAAACAGCCGCCTCGAAAGCGATTGGATTAACGTACTTTCGCGCCGGCAGACAAGAAATCGCCAAAGGTGATTTAATTGCGCTTGGGGCGAACGCGATTTTCAATCCGATTTTACTCGAGCGTTCAGGAATTGCTCATCCTCTGCTTGGCAAACGTCTTCACGAGCAAAGATCGGTAACTTACACGTTAGATCTTGGTGGCATAGATAATTTTCAAGGCAGTACAAGCATCACCGGACATGGTTACATGCTTTATGATGGCTCTCATAGAAAGGAAATGGCGGGCTGTCTGATCGAAACAATGAATATTCCAAATATTCGAACCGAAAACGGCAAATGGAGACAACGACTTGAAATCAAATTTATTTTCGAAGATCTTCCGAGCGAAAAAAACCATGTAGCAATCGATGGCGTCCTCAATCTGCCAAAGGCGCATTTTGAAGAATATTCAGACTATTCGACCCGCGCTCTAAGAGAAGTTGACAATAATCTTGGCAAACTGCTAAAAACCCTTCCTATTGAACGAGTTGTAAAAAGAGTCGAAAATAAGACGGAAAATCACATTCTTGGCACAACTCTGATGGGCAATGATCCAATCTCAAGCATTGTCGATAAAAATTTGACGCACCATGTCATTAGAAACCTTTTGCTATTAGGCGGCAGTGTTTTTCCGACGGGCTCGCCAGCCAATCCTACGTTGACCATCTGCGCTTTGTCTTTGAGAGCGGCGGACGTTGTAAGATGAAAAAAATTTTTTCCAGAAGACACTTTTTTTTATGGGCTAGCGCGCTCGGCGTTGGTTTTCTTTTGTTTCGCTGGAAAATTTTTAAAAAAACCGCCAATGAATCGCTAGAAAGCGCAGTTCAGCAAACTCTTGACTACGTCGAAATTCCCCCCGACGCGCTAAAAGCTTTCGCGCAAGACGCCCTCAGGCACAACCCTTTTGCAAGCAATTATCTTTCGATTGAAGCAAAGAATCAGCTGGCGGCAAAATTTTTAATGTCAACAAACTTTTTCAGAAGAAAAAACGGCGAATCTTTGCGGTACATAGCGTATTACAATCCATCAATCGCGCCATGCCAAAATCCTTTCGCCGAATTTAATAACAATGGATAGAGCCTTAAAAAAATTTAAAGCTCGAACGGCAAGTTATTAATCTTGAACTCGTAGTATTTCCAACAGCTGCTCGCAAATTTTTATTTTATTCTTTAAAAAGTTTTTATCGCGCGCTCTTCTTCTAGTTTCTTTGGCATTTTCTCTGGCTTGAAAGAACTGATAATTATCGTCTACTTTTGCCTCCTCAGCTAACAAAACAACTTCAGTATCCTGATTAATGTCGGTCGCTTTAAAACGCAACTGACGGCGAGCGTCCGCAATCTCTCTCATAAAGGTCTCCATCGCGATCAATACATTACTAGTAACCTCTTCAAAAGAGGGATGATATAAATTCGACAAAACCTCTTTTCGAACTCTATCCATAACATTTTGTGGATTAAAATATCGAGCATGTCTCCAAGAAAAAAGCTTAAAGAGGTTTTCGGCGCTTTGCTCCCGAACCAAAGCGTTGCCAGAGCTAAGCCCATCAACCAGAACATCAGCGACCACGCTTAAATATTCAGATAATAAAGAGGACTTTAAACCCCAATTACGCCTTGTTGTATCTAAAAAATCTCTAGAGAGGGGTTTTAAAACTAATTTATCATAAAGCCTATCGTCAAACGGCGCTTTGTTAAATAGGCCGCGATCCTTAATAAAGCGCAACAACTTTATTCTCTGCCGAATAAACGAATCGGCCGGTAAAACATCCAAAGCGCGCTCAAGAATCGCGGATTCGTCTTTGCCGAATAAACTCTTTAAATAACGCAGAAAGCGAGCCCCAAGAGAGTCGCTCTGAGAAAGAGAGTCTTCGATAGTTCGCAAAGCGATCGAGATCGAGCTTGAAAGTGCTCTTGTCAAACGGCTATTTCTTCCTATTTCAGACAGAAGATCTTGGCACTGATCACTGCCTCTAATCAAATCGAGTGTAATTTCTCTTATCGCTAATTTCAGAGAGCGAAAGGCTTTAGGCCGATCAGCAAGCGCTGGAAATATAATCATCAAGTTAACTAATTTAAATTGATCCTCGCAGACGCCCTCCCCTTTAAAAAACAATTTTGATCGCGAGAGAGCAAGCTTATCTGCAAGAAGCTCAAAACGATCAGAGAGAAATTTAGCAGAAACAACCTGAGCCTGAGAAACACCCTCATTATTAGACTTGATAGGCTTATGAGAGGCTATTTTAGCGATCAAAGCAAACGTTCTATTGTTAATATTTTGCTCTGATTCGCTTTTATTCATTAACTCCAACGCTATCATTTCAAGTGACAAGAAGCCAAAGTTACCCAGTTGCGCTGGCGGCGGATAACTTAAAGTTATCTCCAAATAACTATTTAAATACCGAAAGCTTTCAACGTTCTCGGTAAAATTTTTTAGAGAGTTTTTGGCTTTTTTATTCATTGCGCGAGATAGATCGCCCAAAGGTTTTAAATTTTTAATTGGTTTAGCAGATGACAAAATCTCTCTAGTTAGATCAAGAGGGGGCAAATCAGTTTCAAGAAGATCTTGCCAAGATTTGAGGGCATCCTCTTGAGACAAAGCTCGGCAATAAAGGGATCGCCAAAGACTGGTTATTCTATGAACAATATCTTCTGATTGTTCCTCTTGATCATAATTTAACTTTTTAAGTTCTTTTATCCATACCGATAATTGATCACTCGAGTAACCAGAAAGTGGATCTAAAAATTGAGGTATTATAATTGTTTGATCGGCTCGGAGGTCATGAGATGTTTCTGGTGGCAGAGGGAGATCCTTTGCTACATCGGCGCTTGCACCGCCGCCAATATGAATAGAGTCGTCACCCTTTGTGCTATTCAATACAGGCTCTGGCACTACTGATTACAAATAACAATTTTTAAACAGTAAGTAATTGCCGCTTGAAGATATTGGGGGAAGAAAAAACTTCTTACCTAGCGCCAACAATCAATCAAAGCTCTAAATTTTAGGATAACAATAATAACTAGGTTGTCAATAAAAATCGGTATCAGCGAACGCCGCCGCCATATACTCAATTATAACGCTTTTAGCGGCGATCTTAACCCCAGCGATGTCAAATCTAATCGGCAATTCCCAACGCTGTTCTCCTAAAAGCCGTTGGCTGAGGGGGCTTTTTAAAAACACATCGGCAAGCTGGCGTAATTTTCTTCTTTTACGCCAATCAACCTTGTCGCTTGGATAAAAATCTTTCGTTTGTTGATTGTTAAACCTTGTCTTAACCTCCAGCATAATCAGTTCACCACAATCTAATCCAATTAGATCTATCTCTCCTCGCCACGATTTCCAGTTGCGGCGCAAGATCGTAACGCCGCAACGTTCAACAAATCGCGCCGCCACTTTCTCGCCGAAAGCGCCCAATAATCGCTCGCGCCAAGCTTCATTCCCAAACCTGATCAAAAAACAACTTCGCAACCAAAATTCAATTACTTCAAAAAAGGTTAATTTCCTCTGAACAACGATCGGGCCGTTGACTGCTAACAGTTTTGATATTTTAACTGTTTGATAATCATGGCCAGACTCAGCCGAGCCCAACCTCGAGTAACTCTTTGACGCCGGCAAACGATCGACGGTGAACTGGCGATGGGCCGAACGCCCGTAAAGCTTGTTTGTGCTCCGCCGTCGGATATCCTTTATGTTTCGCCAAACCATAACCGCCGTATTTATCCTCTAAAAGATCCATTAAACTATCACGCCAAACTTTGGCTAAAATGCTAGCGGCGGCAACTTGCAAATACTTGCAGTCACCACCGACAACCGTTATTTGTGGAATTGTCGTGGGAATAGGCCGATTGCCATCAACCACCAGAAATTCCGCGTTTACCCGCTTGGCGCAATGAGCCATAGCCAAAAGCGAGGCGTTTAAAATGTTAATTTGATCTATCCTATGTTGTCCAACAGCCACGATAGAGTAATCAAGCGCCTCTTTTATAATCTCTTCATATAGATATTCGCGCTTTTTTGCCGAGAGTTGCTTAGAATCTTTAATTTCATCAGAATAAAAACCATCTGGCAAAATAACTGCCGCCGCCACGACTGGCCCGGCTAGCGGACCGCGGCCAGCTTCATCCAGACCAGCGACACGCAGGTTATTTTTTCTTAGGAGCCGCAAGTTTTATCTCTTTTGAAGGCCCAACGACAACCGCCAATATGATGAGCACAATTGGCAGTAAAAAAACTCGCATCATGCCAGTTGGGATATATTCAGTAATTGTCAACTGCTGGTAATAAACCTTTAAAACAAATATATCAAGCGCAAAAGTAATTATGACGGCAACTGTACAGAAAACTCCCTGCCGAAAATAATCTCCCGGATTGTCGTATTGTTTTTTTTTATTATTTGAAATGCTATCAAGCCAACCTAAAAAGGCGACAATATAAAAAAATAGGGGGATAAAGATCCAGACACCGTATAAAAGATAATTCATATATTCGCCGCTAAAAACATTAAAAGCTCAAAATATATTACCACCGCAACCGATATATTTTAAACCATAATTTTTCCCTTCGTTTAGCGACGCAAACGCAAAGAGTTGGCAACAACAAAAACATCGGAAAAAGCCATAATAAAAGCCGCTAGTGTCGGCTTAATCACTCCTCCAGCCGCCAAGGGGATCAATGTCAGATTATACAAAAACGCCCAGAATAAATTTTGCTTGATAATGCGAACTGTTTTGGCGGCAAGCCGCAAAATCTCCAGCAAAGATTTAAGGTTTGCCGAAAAAAGAACCACGTCTGCGTTTTCAATCGCCAGAGCGCTGGCATCGCCAAAAGAGATTCCAACATCTGCCGCTTTCAGAGATGGCGCGTCATTGACACCATCACCGACAAAAATTACGCCGCCAGCTTTTCGGCGCAACGCCAAAACCGAAAGTTTATCGTCGGGAAGCTGGTCGCTAAGATACCAATCAAGCCACAGTAAATCGCTAACTCGTTTACAATTTGTCTCGCGATCGCCGCTTAGCATGCCGATCTCAAAACCCTCTTTTTTCAAACTAGCAATTACCTCGGGAGCGTCTGTTTTAATTTCAGCTCCAATATCAAACCAACCAAGAATAATATTATTTTCAGCAACATAAACGGTGTGACCAACTGGCGGATTAAGATCCTCAAGAAATCTGTAAGAACCTATCTTCAAGTCATTGTCGTTTTGATCTTTGGCTTTTACTCCAAGTCCGGGCATTTCAACCAAATCCTGAATTTGAATTGAAACGCGGTCCTCCAAAGAGAGCGACTTTGCCAGAGCGGCTTGAATTGGATGCGACGAACGGTTTGAAAGAGCGGCGACGATCTCTTTGACCCGTGGAAGATTTTCGCAATCGCTAGCCACGACCCGCAACTCTTTCGAGGTGAGAGTGCCAGTTTTGTCAAAGATAATTTTTTTTATTTTTGTCAGCTTTTCAAGAACATCGCCGCCTCGGGCGAAAATTCCAAGTTTTGCCGCCCTGCCTAAAGCCACAAAAACAGCTGTTGGCGTCGCCAAACCCATGGCGCAAGGACAGGCGACCGCCAGCACCGCGATCGATCTAAGCAGGGCATCAGCAAAATCAATCCGCAGATACAGAAAACTGAAAACAAAAGTCAAAAGCGCGAAAGCGGCTACGCTCGGCACAAAGTAAAAGCTGACAACATCTGCCAACCGTTCGATTTGCGGCTTATTTAGATGAGCGTCTTTAGTTGATTGAATAATTTTCCCAAAGAGGCTCTCTTTAAAAGCGGTATCGGAGCGGTAAATCAGCTGGCCAGCGGTTACGATTGATCCCGCTAAAACTTTAGATCCACTCTCAGCCAACAAGGGCAAACTTTCCCCGGTGATCGCGCTTTGATCAAGGGAGGCGTTGCCAGCAGTTACCACACCATCAGCCGCGAGGCGATCGCCAAGATTGGCAAGCAAAAGATCACCAGCGACTATTTGGTCGGTATTGATCTTTTCAACAATCTCCGGCGAATTAACTCTTAAAGCAGCTTGCGGCGCAATCTCCTCGAGAGCTTTAAGATCGGCCGCCGCTTTAAGGGTAACAGAACGTTCAAGCAAACTTCCCAGCAAAACGAAAGTGGTGATTGAAGAGGAGGTTTCAAAAAGAAGATGATGTAAATGAGAAAGATTTAAAAAGATCAGAATCAAGCTGTATAGATAAGCCGAGCTAACGCTAAGAATGATCAGCAGATCCATGTTTGGTCTGCGCCTTTTTAAGGAGTACAAAGCGCTGCGCCCAAAAGATCCAAGGCAGATCAAATAAACAGGTGTAGCTAAGACAAGCGCAACAGCAGGACTTCGCAGCGGCTTTAACTGAACGGCCATATCGATCCAGAACGGCAATGTCAGCAAAAAAGAGATTATAAAAAATGGCAAAACCGTCGAATTCATCCAAAATCTAAGACGATTCTGAGAGTGGTCGATTGGCAGGGAACTTGTTTGTTCGGCGCTTTCTATGAAGACGCCATTTTTTTCAAGCGCCTGTTTAAGGTCAGCCAGCGAAGCCCCGTCAAGCAGGGTAAATTTTCCGCTTTGAGAGGCGGCATTGATTTCGGCTATCGCTATATTCGTTTTTTTAAGATTACTTGTGACCGCGACGGCGCAAGCGCCGCAGGTTATGCCTTTTAGCTTGAAAATAAAACTTTTAGGTTGTTTTTGATCGTTTGAGGAAAACACATTATTGAATGATTTGGCTCAATTGAAGCGCCTTAATGATTATGCTGTTTTTTATATCAACTTATAAAAAATTTAGGAAGAGCGCACCGTGCGCAAAAGGGTTGTTGGCGTTTAGCACGCTACATAAAAAATATCCTCGGCTTAACGGAATCAATCCCGAGCAAAAACTAAAGATTCATCTTTGTAGCGCGCCAAGGATACTCCATCAATACTTCACCTTTAGCATCTAGCAACTGACTATAGCCCTCCATCAGATCACCGTTGGCGGTGATAGTTGCAGTCGTTCTGGTCTCTTTGCCAAATTCGCCCGGCACGGAAAAAGCCAATTTGATCTTGCCGTCGGTTTGCAGATCGGCAACACCCGGCTTCAAAGGATAAAAGCGCACCATGCGCTCGGCGCCTGAAGGATCTTTTTCTTGTAATTGATACTCGGCGATCGCGTATCCAACTATATTTTCCCCAAGAGCGCCAAAAACAAGGACACCGTTGGAATTTTTTGTCTCCTCCGCAGTGCGAATCTGGGTGGCAAATTTCCAAGCTCCCGCCAAACGGGTTTGGGCTTCAACCGGCATTTCAGTTGCCGGATTGCGATCATAAGCTAAACTAAAAAAGTCAAAGCTAGAGCCGGTACTTTTAGCAAGCTTGCCGCTGGCATCCGGTTTTTCGGTCTCATAGCCAACCGCCAAGGCGATATCTCCCATAACAGGATCGACAAAAATGTCTTTTTCGAGCTCTGGGTTTGGTGTCATTGGACGGGTAAAGATCTTCGTGATTCCAAGCTCGGCTAGAGAGAGTTTTTCGTTGTCTTGAAAGACTCCGTCGCCGTTATCCTGCCAGAGAGCAAGATTTTTCGGAAATTCATCTCGCGAAACAGCTCCATCACCGTTTTTATCTAACAAACTTAAAGCATAATAGCCGTTGTTAAATTTTTCTACAGTTTGTTTTACTCCCAGCAATTTAGGATCGGTAAAGGTGCCAAAAAGCTGTTCGGGGCCAGTAACTTTTCCGTTTTTATCAAGCATAACGAGCAAAGCGTGATAACGGCCATCTGGCCAAGAGTACCACTTGCCTTTATCTTGTGGGTTTTTGGAAAGCGGGAATCGAGAATAGAACGGCTTCGGCTCACTTTCATCCTTTGGTTGATTTATGGTTAATACAAGAGGCGAATGTACTGAATTAATATACATATTAATATCGAACTCCCCACAAATTGGTGGATCTGTCTGTCTACGAGTAACCGGTTTGCAATCAGAATCAAGATACAAACTTTTAACGCCGCTATAAAAACCTGCAAAATTAGAGTTAGACACACAGAGACCTGCTGAAGAATAAGGGCAATTTGGACCCCATGCTCCATAAAATACATTGTAATATCTACCTAAATCATAGATCACTTGTTGCATTGCAATAACTTGAGTAGCTCTACTAAATCCCAATGCTGGGCACAGAATTGGCGAAACAACACCAAATGGTGTAGTTACAGATGTCCCGGGTCCAGCAGATGGTGTTGGACTGCTGGTTAACATATTAACACCAAATAAGCCCCGAACAATCGACAAAGTAGCTGCGCAAAATCCTTTAAATCCAACTCCCAGTGAATCTCCTAGTTTAGTTGAAGAATTTATACTAGAGTGAATTCCAGATAGAATATTCTCATAACATTGAGGCACATCACCGGTAGCAATCTGCATATTTGCAATTTGAGCCGCACTGGCACAACGAAGACCACCAAAACCTCCACCACTTGCTCCGGAGCCAAGATTAATCAAAGGACTACCACTACAGGTTGTAATACCTTTAACATTGACCTTGCTCCCAACACAAACCGGTGTTGAAGTCGGCACTGGAGTTGGGGTTGGCGGCGGCAAACACCCTTTTAGTTTGATATTATCAACGGCAATATCTTTGGATTGTGTCAAGAAATTCGGATTTGTCAGATATGCGATCGAAAAAGCGCCGCCAACTGCAAGATTTGCCGCGCCGGCTGGTCCGGCAATGTTAAACTGGGAAAGCGGTATAAAGAGATCTTCGTTATTATAAACCCTTTTTAGTTCAACTCGGGCTCGGCTATAAGTGTTGCCGGCTGAATCGTTATGATCGTAAATAGTAAGATCTATAAAAGCTTGCGCTGAGGCGGTGCTGGCGCCGGCGGGAGAATCAAAATTCAGTTTTTCTAGCAACACGCCCTGACACTCGGCATAGTTGACTGGCGTTTCGGATAAAAACGGCGCAGAGCCTAAGGTGTTAGGATCTGTCAGATTAAGATTATTAGCCGTCTGATCCGTCCAGAGCGCGAAAGAATTACCAGCCGAAGAGGCGGCCTCTGCATAAGTGTGCCCTCCCGCGCCGTTATAGGCGCCAGGATCGTTTCTTAGGGTAACACGAACATTGGCAGATGGAGGATTAGTGGCTGATTTAACTTCAAATAATCTAGTTCTTTTGAACGGAACATCACTGACGGCGTTTCGTTCAAATTGTTCTGGATTTTGGGCGCGAACACTTTGAGGGGGTGCTTTTTTAAAGTCATCAATCAAGCGATCTATCGGTTGGCAGGAGGCCATCCGCGGAGCGGCAATAAACAAAGTTAAACTTAAGGAAAACAAAAATATGCCTCTACAAAAAAGAGGAATTTGGAGTATTTTTTTTATAAGCCCTTTAACCATAAACAACTTTTAAAACTTAAAAATCAGTCTAACTCACTAAAAATGCTTAATATTTAACTTTATTGGTTATCACAAAAAACTAATGGAATAAATTCTAACCTTTATGTTAGATGCCTGACAATGTCAAAACGGCTCGCCTACACCCATTATTTTTCTAAAGCTAAAACTGTTTAATTTTTACGGTATTATGTTGATTTTGGGCTCAGAGTGAAGTTTTTTAATCAGCTTCATATAAATGATAAAACTAACCATCAAAAAGTATTGCAAAGTTATTGCATAATGATTTAAGATGGTATTTCTGTTTTTGCCATCCGCAAAAACATATGGATAGAATTTTTAGATTTAACGTATTAAAAAATTGGAGCATTTTTCATGAAAAAGAACATATTGCGCAAACTTCAAGGTCAAAATACCGGAATAGCTCATGGCAATCCGTGCAACGCTTGTTCATTTGAGAGCAATTTTGTTTGGAATAAATAGCTTATAAACGATTTTAGACAAAATTACACAGCTGGTGAGGGTTCTTTTGTTGGAACAGCAAGCAATCCTCACTAGTTAAACCCTCAGATTGAAATCACCTCAGACTTTTACCAGGAAAAGAATTAAAGTTCATATTATTAACTATTGAAAATTACCCCTAAGTCATTTAAAGTTTATAGTTGAATAAAAAACTATAGTATAGTAACTATAGTTTTTAAACTTTTTTAGTTAGCTACGAGTAAGCATTTAGCAACTATTTAAAAGTATGTGTCTTTAATATTTGATATTAATTAAAAGGTTATTTATGAAAAAAAATATACTGAGAAAACTTCAAGGGCAAAATACCGGAATAGCTCACGGCAATCCGGGTTGCAATACACACTCCCTTAACGTTGATTTTGTTTGGAGCAAATAGCTTTATAACTAATCCAAACAAAATTATACAGAACGCGAGAACTCTACGTTAAGCCAACAAAAGAGTTCTCGCGTTTCATTTAGGGCGCCAGAGCAAGAGCAGTGTTGATTCTTTTTTAAATTCAAGTCGCAGATGAAATTCAACTTATCTCCATTTACTTCCCTCGCCTCACATGGAGATACTTTAATTTTCCAAAATCATGATGGAGAACTTTACGATATTCAGGTAGAGAAAAACATTCACTTAGCACTAATTCAGATATTACTGGCAAACGGCGATAGTTCTGACCAAATTTACGATGAGATCAAAGAAGAGTTATTTGATATTATCAAGCAACTTGAGGAAGCAGGGCTTATAATCAGCAAAACAATCTCTTTAAACAGCCACATCCAAATCCACGAGGACGCAACTAAAAATAAAATTCTATGCGTTGGCGCGAACTCTCAACTACTAGCGTCTCAACTTGAATTTGTCCAGACAACAAACTCCAAACTGACCGATTTAGGATTAACATACCTCATCATTGACAATCCTTTAGATCTGGAGGAAATTTCTTTGCAACTCGGTGATTTTTACATTATAGAAACAGCCGGAAACGTTGTTATTCGCTCTCCACGATTCAACTCAATTACTAAATTGACGCCAATGGATTGGATTAAGCGCCGCGCAGCAGCTTCGTACTGGAGCGAGCAATTCATGATCAATCTTAAACATCCTATCAATAATAAACATTCTCGTTTTGTTCCTTCTGAGTCGCAAAAAAAGGCTCTAGTGGAAATAATCAAAAATGGCGATCTCTCAGACAACGCGAACTTCAATGAAGATATAAGAATTTTTAAAGACGGTTCGATCAAAAAATCATGGGTACTGCCATGCCCTATTCCGCGCCCTCCAGCAAAAAATAATTCAGACGAAAATGATTATTTAAAACAAACAAACCTAAATGATATCAACCGATTAGTATCACCTTACACCGGAATAGTCACTCAACTAGAGCCTCTAAACCCTCAACCATGGTGGCCAAAACAACTCCAAATTATAACGACTAAAATTGCTGACACTAAATCGACTCTTGGTTGGAAAGCCGATCCGACATCGCTTGGAACCTCTTGGAATTCGCTAGATGAAGCAATTGCTTCGGCGCTAGGAGAAGCGGTTGAACGATATAGCGGCAACGCCATTCCATCAGATGGATACGAAGAGGGAAGCTACAATGACTTAATTGAGCGAAATTTACCCGCTATTAATCCTGAAAAATTGGCGCTCTTTTCCAAAGAGCAATACGAAGCTAAAGGTTTTCCTTTCACGCCTTTCACTCGCGAACTTCAAACGCGGTGGGTTTGGGGAAACACCCTGCCCGATCGCCGTCCTTGCCTCGTTCCCGCTCAATTAACCTATACAAACTGGTATAACTCGCATAACTCATCATTTCCCACGAATATGATTATGTTCGCCGGCATCGCCGCCGGACCCAGCCGCCTCTTCGCTGAAATTTCAGCTTTAGAAGAGATTATTGAACGGGACGCATCTCATATTTGGTGGCATGGAAAACTACCTGCCAGCGCAATTGATTTTTCAAGCAGTAAAATTTTAACGCAATTTATCAATGAGCTTCAGGCAAACTGGAAAATCCAATTATTTTCCATACCTTCTCCAACTCAAATCCCTGTCATAGGATGCTTACTGCTAAATCAAGCCGAGCAATTATTGTCGCTCGGCATAGCAAGCAGGCTAAATGGAGAAAAAGCCGCTCTAAAAGCTATTGCCGAAGCAGTACAGTTACATGAGTATGCACGCGGTTTACTCAGCGAAGACGGCGCAGTTTGGCAAGCAGTAAAAGACGGCGCAGTTAGCTGCGCCAGCTTAAAACCATATCGCCAAGATCGTAAATATCTTGATAGCTATCAAAAGAATTTTCGAGATGTTACAGATCTCCCATGTCAAATGCAAATTTATCTAGATCCGCGAGCGGGAGCTTTTGTTGAAAATCTATGGAAGTTTGATTCCACAGTTTCTTTAAACGATCTTAACCAACCATCTAATAATCTAGAAGACTATTGGACGAAACTTGTAAATAAAGTTTCAGAACAATCTGAAAAAATCGTCTCGATTGATATTACCCCTAGCGATATTATGCAAGCTGGTTATCGCGTAATAAGAATCGTCGCCCCAGGAATGTATAGCAACTCACCGGTCGCCTTTCCATACTTTGGTGGCTCAAGACTTAAAGCCGCGATTGAATCGATTTATGGAACACAAAAAGAGTGGCAAAAAAATTTGCGACCTGAGCCTCCTCCTTACGCCTAACCAAACGCAATCAACTAGTTCTGGATGTTTTTTTATTGTTGCAAAAAATTTAAACTTTAGCGACAGCAACACGCAAACCAACCCTTAGTCAGCCTGCCTGACAGTCGCAACAAGTGCCTCTAACAGTAATCTCGTTAACTTGTCGCCCCTTAAAAACTCTCTTATCAACAGGCAAATGAAACGATTCAACTTGACCGCAATCATTACAAATAAAATGATCGTGCTGATGCTCCGCTAACTCATAAACAAACGACTTACGATCAAGAAAAACCCTGCGCACTTCGCCAGCCGCCAAAAGTTGTTTAACGTTACGAAAGACCGTCGAATAATCAGCTTCAGGAATCGCTTTGTGAATTTCGGCGATCGACATAAAATGTTTTCGGCGCAATAAAGAAAAAATCTGCTTTCGATAAAGATGTGTTCTCATAATAGCCGCCCCCAAAAATAATAATTCAAATTATTTCCATTATAATATCTGTTTAATTCTAAAACAACTATTATTACCTAACACGCGAACATAATTCAGATAAACAAAAAAATAACGCTAAATCTTCTTAGACTCTCTTAAACAACACCATTAAAAATCAAAACTTTAAAGTTTCTAAAGCCCGTTTGATTTTTTACCAAACAAACTGTATAGTTTTCAAAAGCTTGTCCAATTGCTTTTTTCAAGGCAACCACTTACAGACAATGAATATACAAGACTCTTACCACGAAAAAACGCCGACAAATTCTCTTAGACAATCAACCTTATTCACCAAGCCCCTGCGGCAAACCTCCAAGGAAGAGATCAGCGTCAACGCCCAGCTACTGACGCGCGGCGGTTTTGTTAATCGCTTAATGGCAGGCGTCTATTCCTTCTTGCCTCTCGGGGTCCGCGTCCTAACAAAAATAGAAAACATCATCCGTCAAGAGATGAACCACACCGGCTCGCAAGAGATCCTGATGCCAGCCCTTCACCCAAAAGAGATCTGGGAAACAACCGGACGCTGGCAGATAGATATCCTTTACAAAATAAAAGACGAAAGTCAGCGCGAGTTTTGCCTTGGACCATCTCACGAAGAAACCGTCGTACCACTCGTCGGCAACTTTATTCAGTCATACAAAGATCTGCCGATCTCAGTTTACCAAATCCAAACAAAATACAGGAAAGAAGCGCGTCCCAAATCAGGCATACTGCGCGGGCGCGAATTCAGAATGAAAGATATGTACTCCTTTCACGCCTCCGCCGAAGACCTAGACCAATATTATGAACTAGCGATCGAAGCCTACAAAAAAGTTTTCGCCCGTTGCGGCCTTAAAGAAAAAACATTCCTCACCTACGCCAGCGGGGGAATCTTCAGCCGTTGGTCGCACGAGTTTCAGGCGATCACGCCGCACGGCGAAGATGAAATTCATCTCTGCCGCAAGAAAAGTGTTGCCATTAATAAAGAGATCTTTGAAGATGTAAAAAACGATCCGGAATGGAAAGACTCGCAATTTGAAACCCTCAAAGCAATTGAAGTCGGTAATATCTTTAAACTTGGATCGCGCTTTAGCAACGCTTTTAACCAATATTTTTCCGATTCCGCTTCGCAAAAACAGGAGATTATAATGGGATGCTATGGACTCGGCTCCTCAAGACTGATGGGAGCAGTAGTTGAGTGTTCTCACGACCAAGCCGGAATCATCTGGCCAAAAGAAATTGCTCCTTTTGACATTCATCTGCTCGCTTTTACAAAAAGCGAAAGCGAAACAAAAGAAGCCGACCAGCTCTTTGAAAAACTCTCCAAAATCGGCATTGAAATTTTGTACGACGACCGCAATCAACTGTCGCCGGGAGAAAAACTCGTTGAAAGCGACCTGCTAGGCGTTCCCTTAAGAATTATCGCAAGCTCAAAAACTCTCGCCAACGGCTCGGTCGAGATAAAATGGCGAGATCAACCAGAAGCTAAAATTATTAAACTTCAAGAAGTTGAAAAATATTTAAAAGAAACGCAAAATAGCTGTTGTCAAAACAAATAAAAAATAAATTAATTTAAACTTACATCTAAAACTCATGATCAAATCTATCACCGTACTCGGATCTTCTTCAGGAAAAAATGCAGGCGACGCCGCCCTGCTCGCCGGACTAATGGAAGCGATCGACACCGCCTGCGGTCGAAAAATCCTTTATGAAATCCCAACATATCGCCCGTATTATATATGGAACAACTACCAAACTCGCGTCAGACCCGTCAGTATGCAACCATTCTGGGGGAGTGTCGGCATGTTTGGCGCGCCAACCGCCGCTAGCCTCTTGCGCTCCAGCATGACGCTTGTTTTTGACGCGCCGCTTTTTGACCGCAAAATCTGGAATCCGCTAACAAACTATCTGCCTCCAATATGGCTCGCGGCAAAAACATGCAAATCGCTAGGAAAAAAATTTGGTCTATACAACGTCGGCGCCGGACCTGTAACGACCGATTTTGGAAGGAGATTATTGGCAGATACCGCTAAAATGGCGGACTTTATCACGATTCGCGACAGCGACTCTTATAACTTATTAGCAGAACTTGGAGCCAGCGAAGAAAAAATGTTAATCACTGCCGACGCCGCGATCCCAGTATCAGCAAGCCCAAAAGAAAACGTTGATCAGATCCTTAAAGAACTTGGTTTATTTGAAGAGGGAGAGATTCTAGCGATTAACATAAATGGCTACATCAACTCTTGGGCCGGCGCCGATCAAGCGCCAATTTCGCGCGATCAATTCACCACCACTTACGGTGCCGCCCTTAGCGAAGCGCTAGAAGAGCTTGGCCATCCACAACTCCTTTTTGTCTGTACCCAGCATAACGACATATCCATCACAGAGGAGCTGATGGGTAAAACCAAAACAAAAGGTAAAAAAAGATTATTCTCCAATATCCATTACAATCACCACGACACCAAGGGTGTTTTCGGCAGAGTCTCGTTTTTGTTCGCTATGAGGCTTCACGCGAGCATTTTGGCAACCTCAATGCTGACACCGGCTTCGGCGCTGATATTCCAAATTAAAGTCTCAAGTTATTACGACCTGCTAGGGCTAAAAGATAAAACATTATCTTTTAAAGATTTTTCGAAGGAAACCGTCCGCCAAACAATTACTCAAGGCTGGCGCGATCGCCAAAAAACAAAGGAGATTTTAAAACAAAAGATTCCGTTTTTAGCGACTGAAGCTCTTAAAGCAGCTGAGATCGTGGCGGCCGCAGACCGCGGCGAGTGCCCACTGGCTCTAATAAAAAATTTCAAAACAAAAAAGAAAGAAACAAACCATTATCTGACTAACGGCAAAGCTAAAACGGAGACAGAACATAAACCAACCGACTAAATGGCCTGTTAATCAATCACGGCTCTTATGTTGTTTTGTCGATAAGGAAAAAGATTTTTTTTAAAAAAAGTGTCATCAAAAACAATAAACAAAAAAACGCCCACTAAACAAAAGAGCGGCCACAAGCCCAATCAGTTAAATCAATTATTCGAAACTCTCCAAAAAGGGGGGCAAAAATTCATACAAAACGGCCAGCTAAGATTGGCGGAGCTTTGCGCAAGTGTCGAAATTATACTGGAAACGATGTTCCCCGGGCTATTTCCAGAATATGCTGCCAGTGGAATCAAAAAACAGTTTCATTTCGCGATTGAAGAGATTGAGGGGGCTATTTATCTAGCTGACAAAACAGGAGAGAGAAATTCCATCAAAGATCTCCAATCATTTATAAATAAACTTCCGCAAATTCAAAAAGAGCTTCAACTAGACGCAGAAGCGATCTTAAACGGAGATCCGGCGGCAAATTCTCTGGAGGAAGTAATCCTCACATACCCGGGATTTATCGCCATAGCCTTTTACCGATTCGCTCACGAATTTTACAAATTAGGAATAAAACTGCATGCCCGCGCCTTGAGCGAATATGTCCACCGCTCAACCGGAATTGATATCCATCCGGGGGCCGTAATAGGTAAACATTTCGCCATCGATCACGGAACAGGCATTGTTATAGGAGAAACAGCCATAATTGGGGACAACGTTAAAATTTATCAAGTAGTCACGCTTGGCGCCCTAAGCGTTGACAAAAGAAATGCCTCAAAGAAACGCCACCCAACAATTGAAGATAACGTAATTATTTACGCGGGCTCAACGATCTTAGGGGGCGAAACTACTATAGGAGCGAGCTCTATTATCGGAGGCAATGTTTGGCTAACAAAATCAGTGCCGCCAAATTCAAAAATTTATTGCAAAAATTAGGCGCAACGAACAAAAGCGCCTCCGCGAAACTCTTTCGGCTAGCAAAAACTTTTTAGCTTTAGGCGGCACGCAATAAATTTTTCAGCCGAATCAGGGCGCGCGACCTAATCTGAGAAGCGCGAGATTCGGTCACTCCCAAAATCTCCCCGATCTCTTTTAGATTCAATTCCTCGTAAAAATAAAGGCTAATTACGATTCTCTCTTTTTCCGACAACCTATCAAGCGCGCGGGCTATAATCGCTACTCGTTCATTGCCCATCAACTTAGTTAGCGGATCGGCTGTTCTCGCGGGAATCCACTCTTCGGCGCGAAAACGCTCTTCGCCATGCCCAAAACCCAAATCATCAAAACTGAGCATTACCACACTACCAACTTCCCCTAACATCTTATTAAGCTCATCAACCGAGATATTAACCTCCCGAGCGACCTCTTCGTCAGTCGCCGCCCTTCCAAGCTTCTGCTCTAGCAAACGATAAACAGATTCAATTTTCTGCGCCTTGTGTCGTAATGAACGGGGCAACCAGTCTTGCGTGCGAAAGCTATCAAGAATCGCTCCGCGTATCCGAAATTGAGCATAGGTGGCAAAATTAGTTTCATGCTTTGGATCAAACTTTTCCAAAGCATCAACTAAACCTATAATACCGGAATTTAACATCTCTTTTAGATCGATCTCTTGTGGCAGTCTGCCAGACAATCTATGAACCACCCTTTTCACAAGGGGCAAATAGCTTTTAATCAGCTCTTCTCTCTCATTTGGAGATAGTTTGCTATACTGAATTACTTTACCCTTTTTGATCCCATCCTTAATCTCTTTTGCTAATTTCATAAACTATTTTAAAAATCTGTATGCCAAAGCGATCTCGCCAACGGATCAAGCCCATTGCTTAATAAAATATAAGCAATAAATATGCCGGATTCTCCTACGGCTAAAATCAACTGGTTAGCTGATTGGAAGTAACAATTTTGGACAAAAATGTACGGACGCGGACAAAAACTGACTCTTCAATATACCAAAGAAGAGCGTTTGCCGCGCCCGAGCTGAAACGAGAGAGACGAAAAGCCCCCTACTAAATGATTGAATAAACCTGAGATTACCATCGTCTAAGATATCGGCTAAATTAACATTTTGAAGAGATCTTTGCTTATGGGTTTCTTTGATTTAAACTATAGCTCGTTTTAAAAAGAAAAATTTAAACTATTTGTTTTCTAAGTCAATCAAATAGTTTTTATAAATCATTCAACTAAGCTTTATTATTATTTAAAGAATGTGCATATTTCATCATTTAATCAGAAATAAATTTTTGACTACGGCTATTTTTATCTTGATAGCGAGTAACTTTTTAAACCCAACCAACCAAAGGTTATCCAATCAAAACGGATGGCTAACGCCAACTTCGCTATTTGCCGAAGAAAACATTAATGTTGACTCCGCAAAAAGCACAGCACGCGAACTATCAATCGCTTTTGAAGATGTCTCGGCAAAAATCACGAATTCAGTAGTTAACATAAGCGCCGTCACTAAAACAAAGCGCGCTAAAATTAACTTTAAAAATAAATCTCAAAAAGAACAGCTACCGGAACAATTTAGAGATTTTTTCGGCGATGATTTTTTTGATAGATTTTTTGGATTACCCGGAATCCCGGATGGTGGCGGTCCAAGGCAAGGCTTAGGTACAGGAGTTATTATTGATGAATCGGGTCATATTATTACTAATAACCATGTCATTAAAGACGCTGACGAAATAACCGTCAAACTAAGTGATGGCAGATCTTTTAAAGCAACTGTTGTTGGTAGCGATGCTCGAAGTGATGTCGCCGTCATCAAAATCAAAGCCTCAAACATCAAACCCGCCAAACTCGGCAACTCAAATTCTTTAAAAATCGGAGAGTGGGTGGTCGCCGTCGGCAATCCTTTTGGTTTGGATAACACAATAACGGCTGGAATTGTTAGCGCTAAAGGCAGGGCTTTCCAAGGAGGCGGACAATATGAGGACTTTATCCAAACAGATGCGGCAATTAACCCCGGCAACAGTGGTGGTCCGCTAGTAAATCTTAATGGCGAAGTCGTAGGTATTAACACCGCTATCTTTTCCCGTAGCGGCGGTTACATGGGGATCGGCTTTGCAATTCCGATCAATATGGCAAAATCCGTCGTTGATAGTTTAATTAAAACAGGAAAAGTAGTAAGAGGATGGTTGGGATTAGGCATACAACCGGTCAATGAAGATCTTGGTAAATCATTCGGCTATAACAGCACTGAAGGAGTACTGGTTGGACATGTTGATCCAAAAGGTCCGGCAAACAAAGCAGGCATTACTCAAGGAGACATTATAACCGAATTTCAAGGAGAAAAAGTAACTAATATCAACCAATTTAGAAACTCGGTCGCTGCCGTAACTCCAGGCACCAAAGCGGAACTAACGATCTTTCGCGAAGGTGTCACTAAAAAAATATCTGTTACGGTTGGAGAATTGCCAGCTAATCTTGGCGAGGCAATTGACAATCCTGAGGTTCAGCCAGAACCAGAACAAGGCGCAAGCGCTTTAGGCATTACAGTTGAAAATTTAACTGCTCAGATCGCCAAAAAGTTAGGATCAAAAAGAATCAGCGGGGTTGTGGTAACTGATGTTGATCCTGATGGCCCTGCAGCTCTTTCTGGCATTCAAGCTAAAGACATAATTTTTAAAGTTGGCAATCAAGAAGTAACCAACACAAATGAATTCAAAAAAGCGGTGCAAAGCCAAAATTTAAAAACGGGCATCAGATTGTTAATAGAAAGTGGGGGCATGGATCGCTTCGTTCTGCTAAAATCAGAATAAAACCACTAACAAGAGTTAAATACTTTTTGGTATTTTTTTAAATTAATGTTTAAAAAAATTATTCTTAGTGCGGCTATTTTGCTACTCCTGCTAGCAAGCATAACCGGCTTGATTATTTGGAATTTAAACTCTCTGATAGAAAGAATCATACCACAACTCGAAAGAGCCGCTAGTCAAGCAATTGGAGCGCCCGTTAAATTTCAGCAAGCTAGAGCAACTCTCTTTCCGGAAGCAAGTTTAGAGATAAGCGGCTTAGAACTAGCTGAGGATCAACACTCAAAGGCGAGTTTCTCTCTGAAAAATTTTAGATTAATTTTCTCACTTAAAGATCTCCTTAAAAAAAAGGAGATAGAAATTTCAGATTTGCTCGTCAATTCCCCAAATTTAACGATTGTTAAAGATAAAAACGGCAAGTTATGGTTGCCATTGCTCGGGGCTCAAAACAACCAAACAGCTTCCAAAAAAGAGGAAAAAAAAGAGAGAAAAGGGAAGTCAGAAAAACCAGCAATTGAAGAGAGTAAAGAGCAACCAGAAAGTGTAAGTAGCCGTTCTCAAATAAAAGTTTTAATAAAAAAAATTACCGTTAATAATGGCAAACTAACCTTTGTCGATCACCAAAAAGAAGAAACATTCTATGCTAATGATTTTTACCTAAAAAGTTTAGTTTCTCTTGAACAAGATCAATTGATAGCTAGCGAAATCGATCTAGCGCTTCAAGCCATTACACCTGAACAATTTCTCTCCACTCCTCTGAAAATAACCATTAGAAAAGGAGGAGTTCATTTCAATCTTAAAAGCAATCAACTCGACTTTAAAGATTTAATTCTTGGCATGCCCTTTGGAGAGATGAATATTAACGGTGGTTTAAAAATTGATCAGCTAAAAGGAGAGATCTCTCTAGTTAGTCAAGGATTAAGCTTGGAAAGCATAAAAAATATCTTCTCTAATCAATTGAAACAATATAACCCTAACGGATCGCTTGCGCCCAATATAAAAATACTCTTTGATTTCGGAAAGAAAAATTTTTCTCTGCCAAAACTGTCAGGAGATATATTGCTACAAGATATCGGGGCAAGTTTTGGCGAATTTAACTTCAATAAAATAATTGGCAAAATAAGCCTTAACTCGACTCAAAACAGCCAAACGGTCGATCTCAATAACATTAAGTTAAAATTCAACCAAGAAGAGGTAGCGCTTAAAAGCTTGTTAACATATAGCGAGCCGGATCAATTAAACATTAACAATCTCTTAATTAACCTATTGGGAGGAGAAATCAACTGCAATGGCATACTAAACGATCTCTTAACAAAAGCAAGTTACCGTTTAAAAACAAAGGTATTATCTCTCGACATAGAGAGAACTTTAAGCCTCTTGAAACCAAGTCTTTTCCTGCCAATCTCTGGCTCTTTAGCGGCGTTTTCCGGAGAGTTTGCCGGAAAAATCAACACAAATGATCCGCTAGCAGAACTGAGCGGCGAAGCAACTATGGTTTTGCATAACTTAACGATTAAGAATTTTAATCTTATAGGCAAAACTATGGAATCTATTTTGATCCTTTCAAACATAAACGACTCGCTTGATTCAAACACAAGGGAAATATTAAAAAACAACAACACCAACATTGACAACTTATCTGCTCAAGCGCTTATAAAAAATAAATTAATAAACTTAACTAACCTTGATCTACAAAGCCCTCTTTTTGAACTAAGAGGTACAGGATTTGTCAAAATCCCAGACATGCTTGATTTAAAAAACACCATTACTTTCTCCCCATTAATATCGGCAAAACTAGCTGAAAAAATCAAAGAGTTGCGCTACGCTTTTGATGATCAAAACCGGCTTAGTTTGCCGCTTGAAATAACCGGCTCGACAAGCAACCCTAAGATAACTCCAAAAGCCGAGCAAATTATAAAACAAGCCGCCAAAGCCGCTCTCAAAAAAGAAGCGGAAAAAGCCATCGGAAAAGTACTTGAAAAAGGAGGGAAAAAAGAATTATTAAAAGGCCTCGGAAGCGCTTTTGGGTTTTAGCAATCTAAAATTTTCTTTTTTTCGCTTTCAAAACAACTTAACAAAAAAACTACTCTGGCTGATTATAAACTGCGATTCCGCCTCTTACTTGATCCGAGATACATTTTATAACCTGAGCAGTCGGCGATAGATTCTCAAGCGCTACCTCTATCCGTCCACCAATCGGAAATCGCTCGCGATCAAGCTCTCCATTCGGCAAATAATAATCAGCTGGAGCTTGTGGCAAAGGAACGCAAGGATAAGCCCCCGTGTTAGCGGAGATTAAAGTCTGCACCGCCAAAAAACGATCGACCGGCGAATTATAAGAACCATTAAAGGAAAATGGGTTTACAGAATAAGGTCCGTAATTGATAAATTGAAAGATGTTTTCGCCATCTGGATTCTCTGTGGCGCCATTTTGCACACTAATATCATAATAAGCCAAAGAGTTGTTATAAACAAAAAGATTTAATTGTTTTCTATATTTTTGAATATCTGAGAATTTTACATAAGTTCCATCAGCCATCCGAAGATTTCTAATATGCGGACGTATACTAAGCTGATTAGTTGGCTTCGTAAAATCATCCATTAACACCGGTATAAATTTGACTCCTCGATTTTTCAAAGCTTTGCCAAAAATAAGAGAATGCTCAAGGATCGACATTTTGTCGTAATAATACATTCGCGGAGTGTTGTTCCAATAAGGGTGAGAATTAATGCTTAGGAGCATAAACTGTTTGTGAAAGCCCCAAGGATCAGTAAGCGCTGGTGAAAAATGTTGTTCACCAAGCCTAATATAGGTGTCACAACGACGATCAGCGCCGTTAGCGTTGACAATGCCGCTCATACAGGTAGGCATTCCATCCCAAAACATCAACAGGAACTTAGCCGAACCTTCGGCATTTTTGTCGCTTGCCATAAGGGCGGCTCCTTGATTGATCGCGTCAAAAGCGCCAGTGCCAGTTATATTGAAAAAATCTTGTCCTAAAGTTTGATGTAAATAATTACTGGTAATTTTTGGGAAAATCCCCAAATTAAGCAAACTACCCCGCCCCCCAGCCGGACGTTGTTGTCCGAATTGATCAATAGATGGAGCCCATTCATTAAGATTTGTCATTTTAACGATCGCCGAGATCTCGTTTAGATCTTTTGATAATCGCAAATTATTAATAGGAGCTGAGCCAGGGAGCCTTTCGAAGCGATCTTTAAGGGGAAATCCAGCATAAATCTGCGCGTTAAAACCTGCCAAAAACATAGAGTCGTATCCGGTAAAATCTTCTAATAATTTTCTTGAGATTGAATTGATTGAACGAAGGGAGGTAACATAAGGCTCGGGGCCAAGATAATGATCCGGAATATTTAAACGATTTATCAAAAAGCTCTCTTTGACATCGCTAGCGACGCAAAAAATCTCGCCATTTGTTGTCAAATTATAATCTTGATAACAAACATCTATCGGGGCGAAATCAGAGGCGAATTTTACAAAATTTGGTTCAAGTTTTAGGCTTTTATTAGGATCACCTAAACCACTTTGAACAGCGATCTCTCCTGTCGGACGTCTCGGCGTAAATTTTTTAAAACTTAGTTGAGTCAGCTTACTTAAAAGATAATTTAAATAATCAGTGTGACACGGATTAATCTGGGCTGTTTTTGCAAACTCTATTGACGACTGTTCGCAACTAGGGGGGAATTCAGAAGTAGCTGGTCCGGAATAACCACGATCTACAATGGTATAACATTTACCAGTGGAATTTATCAATTGGCAAGCTTGATTATAACGGGTTTCAAAAGTATTGAGCAGAGAGTTTTTCTGGACAACCGTCAATTCCTCCCCAACCGGGAATTGTTGTAAACAAAGATGTAATATTTCAAGAAACTCATAGTAATTACTATAAGCTTGTCTGTTAATACCGGCAAAACATCGAGCATTAATCTGATCAATAGAAACATCGTTTAATTTGACAGCAGTTACATCACTATATCTAAAATAACTATCAAGATTATAAGCAAAAAGAGTTGGCAGGGGAGCTCTAGATTGAATTGCGCTTTCCATCAAACCTCTTCCCGGAAATAAGGTATTAAGCTGATAAAGATAAAAAGGATCCAAAAAAACCCCCTTTATCGGCAAATTGTTATCTGCCATCGTCAACCAAGAAGGAGCAAATAATTGTTGATAAGGCAGGTTAAGATTTTCTATCAACTCAATCGCTTGAATAGGGCTCAAAGCTCCAGAATAATACATGTCGCGTTCTCGCAGTCTTTGCGTCATGTATTCGGATTCAACTATCGAACCAGAAGTATCTATTAACACCCCTAAAGCAATTGGGGTCAAGGTTGCTATGCTAGAGTGTGTTGCGGCAAATAATCTTTTCGTTAATATTTTCAAAAAAGGGAATTTTGCGCCTATCTCAGCCGAAATAGTGACACGAACAGCATTAATCAAATGGGCGCGATCATCAAATCGCGCAAAGCAAAGATCGGGGCGCAAATCATTCGGCATATTAGATAATTCTGGACAATTTGCAGCAATAACATCGCCTCCTCGATAAACACGCCCATAATCAAGTTTTAAAACTGCCTCGTCAAGCAATCTCAGCGAATCAAAAGTTAAGTTTTGATCTTCAAAGGCAAGTCGCGCCAGATTGTTCGCCGAGCTTTTGGCATTTTCAAAATCACGGTGTTTTTTGATCTCTTCTAAAAATACGCTTAGCGCTGTTCGAGCAAGCAAATCACTGCTCTTTGCCATCACAATATTCGCGTTGACCAAATAGCCAACCGAAAACATAATTGCCAGAAAGAAAAGAAGTATCGGCAATAGTAACCCTAGAAAAACCAAGAAAAAAGCAGTTTGTGAGGTGGTTTTTGCCGAAGCTTTGAATTTTTTATAAAGCATAGACAATCGCCTCTCTGAAAATTACCGCCCTAACCTCCCCCACCTCGGCATTCGGCGCAACGTTCAGCACAAATTCCAACGCTAGAACAAGGGTTAAAAAGAGAGATACAAAGAGCGCAAAAATTATCACAAGAAAAATAACATTGATTCGCCCAATGCTGAGAGGTATAAACATTGCAATTTAAATCTGAGCAAGGATTGATCGTTGGCGTAGGCGTTCCGCCAATTGGCGTAACCGTTGGTTGCGGAGTACAATGAGCGCATCCATAAATACAGTAAACTGGATCACAATGAGAACAAGCACAACAACTACCTCCACCTGTCATTTGTCCAAGATCAAGCGGAGAGCAGTCGCTAGGAGAACAAACTGTTCCGCCCTGTCCATCCGAAGTTTGATTTCCATAAATGCACCCAGAACAACTAGTCAAGTTGCAACAAATGCCGCGACAGGCTGGTACTCCGCAAAAATCCATTTTATTTAAACACTCCGAACAAGACACCTGACAACAAGCATGATAACAAGCATTCATATCAAGACCACATTTCTTACCGAGACCGATATTTGCCGAGCAAAAGCCACAATTCCAGTGACAAGCGCTCGCGCACAAGGCGTCGCACGAATAAAAGCTGGCGCATTTACCGGTCCGGCAAATAGGAGTATCGCAAGTACTGCAATCTAGACACTTTAAACAATCTGCGAGATCTTCCTCTTCGCTGGCGCCTTGCTCAAGCTCTACCTGTCTATATTCGTACCAAAAGTGCTCTACCTTGATAGGTAGCCTAACGATACCAAGTCCTAAAAGAGGCTTAAAAACAAACTCAAGACGAATCGACATCGGATGTTTACTCATCCTCCTAGAAATCGGGTCAAAATAATCACTAGTTATCTCGCTAGCCTCAACAACAAAGCGCATTGTTGGATGATCAGTGAAACCCATAGATCCATCAATTCCAACTCTTTTATTCCGTTCGCCAGGGCGTAAAAAATCAAATGGTGCGCGCTGCTCAAGTTCGCAACCTATGGCTCCAACGCTTTGATTGATACCTCCCCCGTACTCTTTATAAACAGTATTTGAATATAGCTCGAACTCTTTGTAGTAACTTAGAGAAGGAGTCGATATAAATGAACCCCCAGAATCATAGGTTGGAGGACGTAAAATAACCTCAAGTTTTCGCTTATATTTATCAACCAAACGGCGCAATTCATAATTATATCCTCTACATTTATTTAGAGCGTTTTCCGATATTAGATTTGAGCTACGCAGATCAGTATCTATAACTGCTATCTTCGAGGCTTCTATTAAAAAAGATTGAGCAATCCACTGAGTGTAAAAGCGACAAACAAAAAAATAGCAGATATCAATAAACACGAAGATGGAGAGGAGAAAAATCGGCAATCCTAAAGAGGTCTCAAGAAAGACGGCTCCATTAAGAAATTTTTTGGGCGTTTTATTGTTCATGAAAATGTAAATTGACAAGCTCGCAATAGATATAAGCTTTTCAAAATTATGTTATCAAAAATATCATATAACAAGTGCAAGAAAGAAGATCTTTATAGAGTGCGCGGCGCTTCGCTGATAGAACTGGCGATAATATTGCCGCTTCTTTTTCTCTTTATAGCAGCTACAATCACCTTCGGGCGAGTTCTTGAAGATTACAACTTTAACACTCCTTTGGTATATGAAGGCATTTTAGAATTTGCCAATGAAAACCTTCCGGATAATCCCAATCAAGAAATCGAAATTACTATCGACAATCTGCCACCTAAAGCGGAAAAAAATCACTTTATCAAGATTCTTAAATTAATTGAACTTAATAAAGAGAGAGTCTCAGCAAAAAAACCAAACTATTCAGTCTATCTTAAATATCCAACAATTGATAATAAACAACAATATATCGCGCTACGTATCGCGCTCGACACCACCTTAACCTCTATACTGCCACTGACATTTGGATTACGTTCGCGGCTTTCTGTCAAAGGCGGAGGGTTACTTGAAAAGAGCAAAAGCTCAGATTGGGAGTGTTTCGCAAATTTCGGAGATCCAAACCAACGAGATTGTTAAATTAGCTTGTACCACCATTTAAAGAGGTCGTTTGAGCGCTAAAGCGCTGCATAAAAAGAGAAACATCTTGCATAAATAAGCGCCTAAGCTTTCGATCGCTTCCTAAAAAATTACTATGATCACAGTTATCGTAAACGCGGATTGTTATCAGATCTTTATGTACAACTCTATCCATGATAATCGCCAAGGAACTTTTATAAGCAATTTGATCTTCTACCCCATGAATAGCGAGTATTGGTAGATCGATTTTAGGTATTTGCCGACGCGCCAGAGCTGATAGATCTTCTAAAGCAAGCATAGCGCTCCGTGGGATAATTTCATAAGAGCTATTTTGACGATCAAAGCGAGTTAAAAAATCAGATTGCAACCAAGGTATCGGACCATTAAGATATTTGTTGTAGATATCTCTAAGTATTGGCAATCGATTAGTCGCTTTATTTAGAGAAGCAACGGCTTGAACCAAATGCCTCAATTTATATTCCAGCGGCAAAGAGGCTAAAATAATTCCAGCAAAAAGTTTTTCTCCGGTTTCTTTCTGGTGCTTAAAATAAGCATTAAAAACCGCCAAGCCGCCAGCAGAATGTCCAAAAGCTATCAATTTATCGGTAGGATGAGCTTTCTTAAACTTTAAAGCCGCCTCAATCGCGCCATCAACCATTTGATCGGCGGTCAATGAGCATAGAGATTCATAACTGCCATCATGTCCAGCCAGCGAAGCGGCCGCCGCCACAATACGATTTCTTTCGGCCAAAAGAGATCCAACAGTTTGCAATTTGCCACTAAAGGCTCCAAGACCAGATATGCCAAGGAAACTTAAATCGCTCCTGATCGGCAATTCGCTCTTACTTTTAGGAATATAAACAACCAAATCGCCGCTTAATGACACCTTAGGCAAACGATGCTTTTGAAAAATAATGCGCTGATCTGCTGCTGAGCCAACTAAAGATCGTTCACACCAAGAGAGGCGGACAACGGCTCCCATAACTTATTAATAGTCAAATAAATACAGAAAGAAACTTGCTATTGTAAATGAACTCATAATTAAGAGTATTCTTTTTAAATCAACCAATCAACTAGTATTATCTGCCTAGCTCTTAAAATTTATGATTTTGAATAAAATTTTTTTCAAAACAATAAATTTCTAAGTTCGTTTGAGGTTTAAAAATTCACTATCTGCTCTTTGTTAACAATAATATTTATGTTATAATCGGATTCTTGTAGAATGAACATTCTAGTTTTTTATTTTCAAAAATGCTAAAAAGCTACGTTTTCAATTGCCCCTTTCTACACAACCAACTCTTAGGTCGGATCATTACAGCAATACTTCTAATAACTACCGCTCAACACCTAGCGATTGCGGAGGCTCAAAATTGCATCTCAGCTACTAGTGGAGCAGGCTTTGTTGAAATTAAAACCCAAGCGGGAGTTAGGCTCAAACTCCACGAGGGCGAGGGAGTATTTAAAATCCGCTATGAATCGGAGCTACCAAGCGATCACAGCTGGAAACCTTTTTCACTCGAGCGCGGCGAAATGATTAAAGTTAATCTTAGATTGCAAAAATTAAATATTACCAACAACTCGTCCTTGGAAAACATTGCCTCGCTTTTTGTGCGCCGCACCGCCGCCTCTAACATGCTTTGGATCATGCAGGTTAAAGATCCATCTAAAGAAAGTTCGAAAATTATTCATAACCTAACCGGTCAAGGGATTATTTGCCGCCCCGCCGAAAACAACTTAGTTCTTGATAATTTTACCAGCTACATATCAGCCGGCATAAGAAATGAAATATTTTTAGTCCCTGACGACGGGCTAATTTTTGCTAAGCTTGGTTTCGATCACACTTAACAGCTTGTTAAATTTGACAAGCAAAAACGCCTTCTCCTCTTATTAACTATTATATTAATATTGAGAAGTAGTAAATTATAACTCTTGAAAAACTCCCAATATCTCAAATATTATAAATTACTCTCAATAATTTCTTCTCTATAAAACTTAAGATTATGAAAATTACTTTTTCTAAAGATAAAAAACCGGTCATTGACAACGATCTTCTACTTATTATTGCAACTCCCAAAAACACCGAAAAGATAAAAAAAGAGCTTGGGAACGCTTTAGTTTCCGAGCTTGAAAAAAGCAATTTCAAATTATCCGCGAGCAAACATTTTAGTTTTTCAACCTTTGACAAAAAACTACGTGCCCGCGAGATAATAATCTACGGCTGGCCGACAAAATTTCAAGATGACTTTTTAGCTCTTGAAGAGTTTGCTAAAATTGGAGCCTTAATTCAAAGCGCCGCCAATCAACGGAGGCATAAGAAAATTTCCGTTATCTCTCTAAGCGAAGAATGTAAGCCACAAGAAAGCATTGCCATAAGCCGCCTGCTTGACGGAATTAACGATCAAGCGTTCAATTTTGAACAGTACAAAAACAAAAAGGAGCCTTCGTTTGAAATCAAAGAGATCGCTATATTGGGAGTCAAACAAAAAGCTTCCTTCAATATTTCCAAAAAGAAAACAATTAACAACTCTGCGAACTTGGCGCGATCGTTAACTTTAACCCCAGCCAACGACTGTACGCCAAAGTTTATGGCGGAAACCGCCAAGCAGATTGCCAGAGAGAACGGCCTAAAATGCGAGATTTTCGATGCCAAAGCTCTTAAAAAAATTGGGGCTAATCTTATTTTAGCTGTTGGTGGCTCCTCAGACGTTAATCCACCTTATTTGGTAAAATTAACTTATGAGCCTCCCAAAAAAAGCTCAAGCGAGCTCAAGACAATAGCCTTAGTCGGCAAAGGCATTACCTTTGACACGGGCGGGCTTTGTGTTAAACCAGATTCAGCCATGCTAGCAATGAAAAACGACATGGCAGGTTCAGCAATCGTACTGGCGACGATCGCCGCGCTGGCAAAGTTAAAACCAAACATCAGGGCATGCGCCTATTTAGCCTTGGCAGAAAATGCCATCTCCCCAAGCTCAATGAAGCCGGGCGATGTGTATAAATCTCTATCCGGAAAAACAGTCGAAATTATCCATACCGATGCTGAAGGCAGATTAGTTTTAGCCGACGCTTTGGCTCTTGCAGTTAAAGATAAAGCCGGCACAATAATTGATGTCGCGACCCTAACAGGAGCGGCTGGAGTGGCGCTTGGCGATGAATATACTCCAATTTACTCGGACAATTCCGATTTAATCAGAGAAATCGTCAAATTAGGTCAAAACAACGGCGAACGTTATTGGAGAATGCCTCTAGCGCCAGAATATAAAAAAGCCTTGCAAAGCAAGATAGCTGATCTACGGCACCATAACATGGATCGTTTGGCTGGTTCGATTACTGCCGCTCTTTTCCTAAAAGAGTTCGTCGAAGGGGTTGATTGGGCTCATCTTGATATCGCTTACACGGCAAAAGTCGATCCAATCAAGGGAACCTCAAGAGCAATTGCTGTTAGAACACTGATAGATTATTGTTTGTCAAAAGAAGCTCAATAACTACAAACATATCATCAAATATGAAGCAAGTAGTCGATTGAACCTTTCTAGTAGCCTCCAGCATTGTCTTTAGGACATTGATGAGAAAATCGGTTATAGGTATCTACGAGACTTAAACTCTTTTTATAAAGACGTAGCGCTTTTCTTTTTTCAGCTTTTGGTGATTTAACAAAGTTTCTTATCTGATGTCTAACTGCTGTCGGAAAGATCTTGAGAGTAATTAAATATAATTGATGCGACCTATCAACATAAGCTGATAAGTTTGCTCCGTGATCAACCAGCGTACAAGTTGTCCCCGCATCCGGAGGACAATGAGTCGTAACACGAGGCAAGCTCCAAACTCCTGTCCAATTTTGATCATAAAGCCTGCTAGCCTTGGCTAACATTCTAGTTTGGAAACTGCTGGCTGTTTTAAGGAATCTTCTCTCGACTCTTTTTACAAATTTTCTTAATAGATCGCGAATATGTTTAAATTGATCGAGAGAAGAGGAATCCAGCGCCAAAAGCGCATTAGTATTATCTCTGCCAACGCAGTTAAAACCCGGACAAATTTCAAGATTTTGATCGGCGATCGCTGTAACCCCAGCAAGACTCCAGCTAATTGGCGGCGATAACGGTCCAACTTTAACTGCTGAACCAATAGATCCGGGGAAAAAGGTGGTTGGTTGTCCGCGATCGATAGGTTCCGGAGAAAATCGGTTATTTTCCCCAATGGCGACATTAACCGAATAATCGTTTGGATTAGTATAACCAAACACAGCGGTTATTTGCGAACCACTGTTAAGCTGCAGACACTCCGCCCGCGGTGTTGGCATTTTGCAAAGGGTAACAAATGGATCATCACGATTAACCACCAACTCAGCCAACGAACCATTTGGCACGGAGACTCTCCAAGTAACAACTTTATTATTGCCATATTTGACGTTAAATTGCTGACGATGCAGACCGGGCTCAAAAATTGTTGTTTGCCCTTGATCAATGTCCCCCGGAGAGACGCTGTTTAAAGAACCAGCTGGAACGGTAAATTGATTGTTGGTTATATTTTCATAACCAAAAGCGACAAAAGTAGAGTTATTCGCTGTAAATAAACAAGCATTAAGCTTCAACGCTTCAGGTGGAATCGTCGGTGTCATGGTTGCCGTGGCAGTGGCAGTATGAGTGGGAGTTGGAGTCGCCGTTGCCGTTGCTGTAGCCGTAGCAGTTGCCGTAAAGGTCGGAGTAAATGTCGGCGTGAACGTTGGTGTAAACGTTGGCGTAAAAGTCGGAGTAAATGTTGCTGTGTTGGTTGCCGTGGCGGTCGCCGTAGCCGTAAAGGTAGGTGTAAACGTCGGCGTAAAGGTTGCGGTAGCCGTCGCCGTAAACGTCGCCGTAAACGTTGGCGTAAATGTCGCCGTGCTGGTTGCCGTGGCAGTAGCCGTCGCCGTCGCCGTAAAGGTCGGAGTGAAAGTAGGCGTAAATGTCGGAGTAAATGTCGGCGTGAACGTTGGCGTAAAGGTCGGGGTGAAAGTTGGTGTAAACGTTGGTGTTGGAGTCGGCGTCGGATCGCAAGTGTCCGCGAAACCAAGCGTCAGATCATGCGCAGCGCCGGGTTGCCCGGGAAGATCTGAAATAGTCATCCGCATGGCGCCGGTGTTCATAAAACTAGCGGGACCGGCAGGACCGCTTGTAGTCATACTAGAAAAGTTCAAAGTAATCAGCCCCGTATTATCTAAATACGGTTCGTTAATATCAACAAAACCCTCTGACCAACGATTCTCCTGCCCTTGCTCCCAAACTCGCACAGTGATTCTAATCGGAGTTTGATTAGCGTAATCAAAAAACAACTTAAAAACAAATCGATTGTTGCAATCTCTTAAATTAATTCCTCCCAAACCAGAATAATTGATCGGTCGATTTACCCCCGGAGTCCCATCATAAATATATTCAGCACGGCCAGTCACCGAAACATCCTCGGCATAAGCGAGCAAGCCCGGCATATCACCAACGCCCGGAAGAGTTTCAGCAATAACAGACTGCGTGCTAGATAAATTATTTACCCTAACCCAACGACGGCCACCAATAGAGCCGGCATTTGCTATATTAGACTCAGCAAAAAAACCATTTAAAGAATTCGCCTCTAAATATTGCTCGCCTCGATAATCATCTATTGGCACGCCTAGCGCGGCGTCAATCAAAGATAAATTAACAGCCAAAAAAGCCGTTAAAATAAAAATGTTAAGTCGGATCTTTATCATTAAATATTCCTAATTACCCTTTAGATGCAGATAATAAGAGGAAAGATAATTAATTTTTCCAAATAATAAGCTAGGAAAAACCCCTACTAGGCTTATCGACAGCGATCTGTTTTTTTTAAAGGGGAAAAACTAAATAGAACAACAGGTAGAATCCGAATAAATTTGAAAGTAAATCAAACCCGCTCCTTGGGCGAGACACAAATAGTCAATCTCGCCCTCTTACGTTATGTCAAATTTACAAAGCGTTATTAGACGTTATTAATAACTGTCACTAACGCCACCGGCTGGATTCGGACAAACACTATGAAGCCGTGGATAACCCTTTGATTCGCCAAGCGCCATATCTCGCAACCTTAAAGCTCGAGCCTTGAAGACGCGTGGTTTACCAACGCCGTTTCTATCTCCTAACCTAGCGACCTCACTCAGCACCTCAATCACAAGATTATAAAGCTCTCGAGAATCAGTGTCGTAAGCGTCAAGTTTAGGACCACTATCGGTCATAATGCAGGTTGATTCAACCGGACAGATAGTCGTAATTCTAGCCAGAGACCAAGTAGTCTCCCACGCTCTCGTATAAGCATTTTTTGCTCTAGCTAAAACTTTCTTTACAAAACGTTCAGCCCTATCATTACCAAACCTTCTTAGTAGGCGATTAGCTAAACTTTTTACTAATTTTTCCTGATCGGCGGCAACTGAATCTAGTCTAAATTGACGCTCCAATTGATCAATATCACTACACTTATTATTAGAACCATCCGGACAAAGCTCGGTATTTGCAGAAGCTGTTGCCTTGCGCGTATAAAGATACCAAGTGACGTCTTCAGTGTTTTTAGCTGAAAGCGTGAAAGCATTTCCTATCGTTCCAGCCAAAAACTCTTTAGGTTGACCACGATCGGCTGGGGCAGGATCAACATAATTTAGCTCCCCACCGGGCGGCACTACTACAGTATGGCTATTATCATTTCTATACCCAAAACGGGCTGAATACTGAGAGTTACTTACAGAGCTTAAACAAACAAACGGGGTTAAATCTTTGCAACGCTCAATAAACGAACTATCACGATCAACAACTAACTCACTCGCAGGCAAATTCGGAACAACTACCCGCCAAGTGGTAACTTTATCAACTAACTTCACAACAAATTGTTGCAAATGTTGCCCAGGCAAAAAGTTCGTGGTTTGTCCACGATTAACCGGCTCAGGGTTGAAAGCATTATTAGATCCCACCGGCACATTGACCGCTTGAGAGGAGGAATTAATGTAACCAAAGTGACCATACTTATTGCCGCCAGACTCGACAATGCACACCTTCAAAGCCAATGGAGAAGTCGGAACAGTTGTCGCCGTTGCTGTTGCTGTAGCCGTGGCTGTAGCGGTTGCGGTAGCCGTCGGAGTAACAGTCGGGGTAAGTGTCGGTAAATTTGTTGGTGTAAATGTAGGAGTTGCTGTGCTGGTCGCCGTAGCTGTTGGTGTAAAAGTTGGAGTAAAAGTCGGCGTAGGTGTTGAAGTCCTAGTTGCCGTAGCTGTCGGTGTCGGCGTTGGATCACAGGTGTCGGCAAAACCAAGTGTCAGATCGTGCGCATTACCAACCTGACCGGGAAGATCTGAAATAGTCATTCGTATAGCGCCGGTATTTGTAAAGCTAGCCGCTCCAGCAGGACCGCTTGTGGTCATATTAGCAAAGCTCAAAGTAACGAGCCCGGTGCCGCTGATATAAGCTTGGTTAATATCTACAAATCCCTCCGACCAACGATTCTCTTGGCCTTGCTCCCAGACACGAACGGTGATCCGAATAGGAATTTGATTGGCGTAATCAAAAAACAACTTAAAAACAAATCGATTATTGCAGTCTCTTAAATTAACTCCGCCCAAACCAGAATAATTAATCGACCGATTTACCCCCGGAGTCCCATCATAAATATATTCAGCACGACCAGTCGTTGAAACATCCTCGGCATAAGCAAGCAAACCAGGCATATCGCCCACACCCGGAAGAGTTTCAGCAATAACAGATTGCGTGTTGGCTAAATTAGTCACTCTAACCCAACGACGACCGCCAATAGAGCCGGCATTTGCTATATTAGATTCAGCAAAAAAACCATTTGAGGCATTGGCTTCCAAATATTGTGCCCCAAGATAATTATCGATCGGCACGCTATGGGCAGAGGGCAAAATTACGAACAAAGAAAGCAAAACAGTTAAAGCTATATTTTTGATATTCATTTCAGTACAACTAAAAGCTTTGATGAAAGCTAAACTACAAAAAATTACGGGTATAGGAACACTGTTAAGATCAGAGTAAAACCTAGTTTTGATCCACTATAGTTTTACCACAAAAAAAAAGATAAGCAAGCGTCAAGCACCCGCCAAAAACAATCGCCATTAAAATCGGGGGTTGTACTAGGAGAATATAGCGATCCGGGATGCCTCCTAAAAGACGGACTTCTGGATCTAAGTATATGAAAAACTTTGATGTTTTTAAGGAAATAATCCAAGCAGAGTGCAACCCGATTGAAACCCATAATGAATTAGAGTAAGCAAAAATAATCGCCAAAAAACAACCAGCTACAAACAAAGTGAAAAAGCCGAGAAACATCTCACCAATAAAAAGATTAACAAAAAGCTCCTCAAGGTAGCGCAACCCTTCAAGCGGAGACTGATTAATCGGCCGAAAACCATACGCAGGTTGCAAAAAATGAAGGATGGAATAAATTGCAGAACCAAAAACACAGGCAATAACTAACCCGAATCTTACTCGAAGCAAGCTAAACAAAATACCTCGAAAAAAAACTTCCTCAATGAAACTGACAATTAAAGCAGCGGCAACCGTTTTGAAAACAAATCGGGCACTAATTGAAAATTGATTGCTTTGGAAAACAATCTGCTCATTAAATAAAAATGGATAGATTATAACGCACCCTAAAGCGCCACAAATAAATCCTTTCCAAAAAATTCGCGAATTTTTAAGCCATCTTTTGTCAAAATCAAGTCGGATCTTTTTCCAAAAAACCAATAACGCTAATAAAACAAAGACCACCACCACCCGATCAAACACTCGTGAATAAGGATAGCTAAAACCATCGATCCAAGATATTAGAAAGAAAAAAATAGCTGGTGAAACCAGCGCGCTCAAAAAAATCGCGCCGCCAATAACTAAAATTAAATTTCGCATTTAATTTATTCTTGAAAATTATTTTTTTTATTTATAACAGCGCTCGGCAGTCTGGCAAAACGAATCGCCAAGGCTCGAATAAGTTCGGTTTGCGACTGTTGAATAGAGGAAATTTTCGAATAAATAGCTATAAAAATATGTAGCGTCAAAACTATAAAAAGATAAAATATCAAGTCTGTGCCGCGCCCAACTCCGATAAAGTTGGCTATTTTACCCGTCAAATCTGGCGCCAAAACAAAAACAACGCCTGCCGCCACTAAAGAAAGCGCTATTAAACGATCAAAAAGAACCGTGCGGAAAAAATTCAAATACAAAACGAAAGCCCCCAATAAACCGACAATTAAAAGTATTTGAATTAAACTCATAAAAAAATTTTGCTAATAAAAAACTATAGTTTCACTTTGGAACGATCTCAAACAAATCGGCAAAACACCCATTTAAAAATTATCGCCAAAGCCGCTCGGTTAAACTCTCCCATAAGATGCTGATAGCATTGCTCATCTTTTGCCCTTTTTGCAAAGAATAATCGGTATAACGAATTTTCACCGGCACCTCCATATAGCGCAAACCAGTTTTCCCAATTTGTGTCAGTAGCTGACTAGCATGCGCCATCCGATTTTGAGTTATCTTAATCTTCTGCGCCGCAACATCCGTCAACGCCCGCAAACCATTATGAGTGTCGGTTATTTTAAGTCCAGTTGTTAAGCGGGTAAAGAAAGTCGCCAATCGCAATAATTTTAAGCGCGACAAAGGAATATTCAAAGCTTCGCCGCCAGCTAGAAAACGAGAACCAAGCGTAATATCACACTCGCCAGCAAGCAATGGAGCAAGCAAACGATCGACCGATTCCCGAGTGTGTTGTCCATCAGAATCAAAAGTAACCAAGTATTTTGCTCCTCGCGAAAGAGCAAAATCAATTCCAGTTTGCAAAGAGGCGCCCTGCCCTAAATTGACAAGATGCCTTAGCAAATAAAGAGAATCAAATTTTTCACAAACTTCGTACGTTCCGTCTCGAGAAGCATCATCAACCACAACCACGGAGTAATCACTGCGATCAAAAGAGCTTAAAACATCGGCAATCGCCAAAGCTTCGTTGTAGGCTGGGATGATTATCCAAATAGAAGAATCTAGCTTCAAGAGAAAAATATCTATTAAAAAATTTTAGTGCACTAGATGCGGACAAAGGAGCTTAAAACGAGGAATTTCAACTAAAAATTTACTGCCATCCGATTTTACAAATGTGTAATGACCGCTCATCGAACCAACAGGATCGCGAATAATTGTACTACTTTCATAGCGAAAAATTTCCCTAGGCTTAATAGTTGGTTGCATGCCGATTACTCCCGGGCCAGAGACTTCCGTTATTTTAATCCCATTTGAAAAAACCAGCCAATCGCGCGAAACCAACTGAGCGCTTTCCGAGCCAATATTTTCAATTGTCACCAAATAGCTAAAAGTAAATACGTTATTCTCTTCGTTTGAATTACGGGGATCATATCTGGGGACTACTGACACCCTAAAACCCGAAGAAACAGCCGAATAACTATTAGTTGAATCGCCAATGGCATTATCTAGCCGCATATTGATCTTAGAATACAAAAAGCCGTGGTTTTTAGAAAGTACCAACTCTATCGGCAATTATCGCCAACCGCAACCTTGCCAACTAACCCGTTGTCAGGATAATTCAATTTCTTAAATAGCTCGTTTAGCGGCCATGCTCGGCAATTGTTTCTCCGCTCGCAAAGATACTTGATCAATCTCTCCAAAACCGAGCTTGACATTAAGAGCGTTAAGAGCCTCAACTACGGCAACACTACTTTGATAACGCGCATCAGGAGCCCGGGCGATACACTTTAAAACAAAAGTATCAATTTCTGCGGGCAACGCAATGTTGTAAGTTGAAGGTTTTGGGGGATCGTCTTTTACTTTGGCGGTCAAATTATCAAGCAGGTGTTTATTTTCAAAGGGAAAGCGCCCCGTAAAAAGTTGAAAGGCCGTTACTCCAAGAGAATAAATATCTCCGGTGATATCGCTTTTGCCTAAAGCCACGTATTCAGGGCTTACATAATTGACACTGCCAACTATTCGCTGATCATAACTTTGATCGGGCTCGGTAAATCGAATAGCTATATTAAAATCGCTAATAACTACACGGTCATTGGCGGATATTAAAATATTATCAGGCTTAATATCGCGATGCAAAACGCCTCGATCGTGAATAGCGGCCAAACCGGAAGCAACTTGATAGAGAATATTAAGCCAGCGCCGCAAAGAGCGAGGCGCGATATTTTCAGACAAAGATCCTCTCTCGGCGTACTCCATCGCATAGGCAAGAATCGGAAAACCCGTCGCCGGAAATGTTTCCGATACTTTCATAACGTTTAGGTGATCAATCTCGCGCAAAATCACGATCTCATGATTCAAACGATGAACGGCCGCTAGATCACTATCGATCTCTCTGGCGCGCTTTATAACAACTCTTCTATCAAGATTAGTCGAATCAACGCACAAAAAGAGATCATAGGCTGAATTCTTTTGTAGCATCGCGATCACTTTGAAGCGATCGTAAAGAATCGTATCCTCGTCAATTCTCAAGATTTTTCCCTCTTTTTTCATGGTTAATGAACAAGAAACCAACTATCAAAGGCAAGGATCTCAATCCCACCAAATCAGACAGCCGTAAGCTCGCTTAGTTAATATTTGTTATGCAAAACTCTAGATTAAAGGTAAAATAACGTTATAATGGAGTAATTATTCAATTTTGCCAGAAGAAGTTATAATAGGCAAATGCCCCTATAGATTTTCAAGAAAAATGCCGTATTTGGATTTGTTAGTTGTTTTTCCTAGGCTTTAAATGATGCGCGGAGTAAAAGAGTTGCATAAACTTCAGCTAAAGCTGGTTTCCGCCAGAGGCGAACTGTTAAATTGCGTCAACTGCTTTGCCTCGCAAATCTCGGTTCTCAGAGCCGAAATTGCTTCCGACCTAAAACCATACGAAAGGGCTCTCGCTGGCAAGCCGGGCGCCGAGAAATTTATCATCGAACTGGATGGAGAACCTTACAAGCCGGAAGAACAAGTTTTGATCGGATTTGGGGAGAATTTTATTGCATCTCAACAAAGCATCGCAGACTATTTAAAATCGGCAAACTGTCCAGATGCCGCCATTGAATCTCTTTTAATAACCTTCGGAATTGAACAACGTTCAAACCTGCCATGTGCCAACTTAACGCGCTCCGACGAACGCAAACTCCGTCTCCTAGCGGCGTCTTATTCAAAACACAAAGTTATAGTTCTTAACGATCCTTTCGAGCCGATTTCAGTGGAGTCAAAGGAAAAATTCGCCGAGCTCATGCTTAACTCAGTTCGCTCAAGAAATCAAATAATTGTGGTTGTCAATTTAAGTTATAGACCAAGTTGTTGGATTGACGCCAAAGGGATAACCCGTATTCAAGTTGGCGAATCACTCCAAAAAACTGTTGGCTTTGGAAGCAATAACGTAGCGTTAAAAGCAATTATTGAAGAAGTTCGGGTAAACGCCCAAAAAAATAATTTATCACTTGCTACCGAAGAAAAAGATATTAAATCAGCTGATTATGCCGAGCTTAATCCAGAAAATATTGCTCCGCAAAAAACTTCGCCTTTTGTTTTAGCCGCGCTAGCCGCACTGATTCCATCTTCCAGCAAATTAAGCCAAATATCCATTAAATTAACCTTAACAACCGGCACAGTTATCCTAATCGGAGTTGGAGGCTTTCTAGCTTATAAAAAATACAGCTTAAATGAAACTCAACCGGTTGCCATTCTTAATCAGAAATTAGATTCATTAGAGAATAAACAAATTAGTAATACAGAATTTAATTTGAAAAAAATTGATCAACAACTTCATACTAACGAGTCAAAAGGTAAAAATCAAAAAATTGCAGAGCCTGAAATTGATAACAAAAGCATCGCCATCAATAATAAACTAATTCAAACTGAAGAAAAAATAAATTACGTGCTTGATCTTTATCCTATATCCATTAAAGAAGGAGTGATTAAAACATTTAACATGCAAGCGATCAACACAAATAACGCGAGCATCAAAACAAATTACACCGAAGAACAACCCAACGTTATCAAGAGCAAAGAAGCTGGAGAATTGCTCTTGCTTCTGCAAAGCGCTGATGGTACTGGAGCAGATCTTCCCGATAGCCCTGCTAGATCAGCTAGCAGTAATAACAACTATGAACCACCACCCCCAAATAACGACCCGCTTCGCCATTTGCCCCCAGATGCGACTGAAGAGGAGAAAAAGCGAGAGATTATCAGACAAAAATTCTTGGAAGCGATTGAAAAAGCAGCCAGAAAGAAAAGGGAGGAACCTCCCGATCCTCAATAAATATAGTATTTCTTAAAACTCTTTGCCGAAAAAGAGCAGATAGTATTTGGATATAGTTTTAGTTTTTTAGAAAGCGCTGTCTGTCGCAAGCCTAATACATCATTCTGGATTTTCGGCTTACGCTCTTTTTGGTACCACTGCTTGCATCACCGTCGATCCACTCCCTTATTTATGCCAACTTCATCACAGAAAAAGATCGGTAATAACTTGTTTTTAAGCCTCTCGTTAAAATCTTTCTGTGTAGATACACAAAATTTTGAAACTCGAAATTCTTCAAGCGTACAATTAATTTTGTTTATTTGAGCTGTATTACGTGTCACGTAATATATCTGCAGATAGAGATTATTTTGGCAAAAATCTTTGAAAAATACTACAAAAACCCTAACAATTTAAAAGTTACCTTTTTCTCCGATCGCGCTTTTTTTCTTTTGATTTTATTCCATTTTTCTTCGCCCATTTCCATGACTTTTCGGCATGAGCGATAATGATATTTGCCGCTTCTTCCGGAGTATTAACAATATGAATCGGAGCGAAATCTCCCTGACTAATCAAGCCTCGTTTTAATGGGTAATGTTTGAGCCAGTCAAGTAATCCACCCCAAAATTTTGAGTCAAGTAAAACTAATGGCCTCTGAGAAAGGTGCTTGACTTGCAAAAGTTGCCAAGAAAAAAAGAGTTCGAGCAAAGTTCCTATACCACCGGGAGTAACAATAATAGAGTGAGAAAGCCTCATAAAATCATCGAGTCGGGAAGAAAATTTATAATGATGCCTTTTAATATCTAAATGAAGATTAGGCTCACGCTCAAAACCACCTTCGATTGATATACCAAAAGAGAGCGCCGAAGAAGCTTTTTCACGTTGACCTTGCAAAGCTCCCTTATTAGCCGCTTCCATCAAACCCGGCCCTCCCCCTGTCAAAATGTCTATTCCACGCCACGCTAACATCCGAGCAAGTTGAAAGACATTAGCATACTCAGGTGTATCATGTTGAATGCGAGCGCTTCCAAAAATACAGGTTCTGTAAAACCTACCATCATCTAGCTGTTGCAACTCTTGCTCAATCAAAATCGCCCTTTGATGAAGCGCGCTTAGTCTATGGCTAAGATGATCGCGAATTGCTCCCCTTCCTTTCTTCGGAATAGAAGCGCTCGGTCCATCATCATCATCAATCAATTGATATAAAAAAGCATCGCCTATCTTCTGGCTAACCTTTTTGTTTTGAGCGGTTTTTGCTTTAAATTTAAGTGTTTGTTTTTTTGATGCCATAAATATTTTAAAAGACTATACATTATAGGATAACTATTTAAAAAACACGAGAGCAACCTATGGTTGTCGCCCAAACAAACCAGAGTAAAGCCGCGAATTTGAGGTAGTAGAACGATAGATCAGAATAATAAGCCCTATTAAAAGCATTATCAAACTCAAAATCTGTCCTCGTGTTAATTGAAAAATTTGAAATCCGATATGTGCATCCGGCATTCGAAACTGCTCTCCAACAACCCTGAGTATCGAATAAAAAATAAGAAAATAACCTGTCAACACTCCTGTTTTTCTAGGGCTACGCCAAACAAAAAACAACAATAAAAACAACACCAAACCTTCAAGCAAAGCTTCATATATTTGTGACGGATGGCGAGGAGTTAAAACTTCGCCAATCGCTACCCTGAGAGCTTGATCGCCATTTTGAACACGCTCAATAACCGAATAAAGAATTTGATCAATTTTTTGAATTCCGATCGGAAAAGCTCCTAACAGTTTATGCCAACTCTCCGAAGAAACACCAATCAAACTTAAGGCACCCTCAAGCTCCTTTAGACGATCTGGTAAATAACGGGGCCATAATAAAATATCCTGTGGAAATTTAACCGCCCAAGCTAAATTTGGATCACAAGGACGACCAACAAGCTCCCCATTAATAAAATTTGCCAGCCGCCCAAAAAATACCCCCAAAGGACCAGTGTACGCGCATAAATCAATTAAATGCCATATCGGCAAATGATGGCGTTTACCATAAATTACGCAAGCAATAATAATACCCATTATGCCGCCGTGACTTGCCATACCACCTTCATTAAGCGCAAGCGCGCCCCAAAAAGGCAAACGGAAACGAAAATCAACTAGCAAAGCGGGTTCATAAAAAAAACAATATCCTAAACGACCACCAATAATACAACCTAAAGCAGCTGCAAATATAAAATCGCCGACTTTCAACAAAGCCAATGGCGAACGATCTGTTTTTGAAAGATTTCTAATCACCAAATACGCCAGCAAAAATCCAACCAAATATGACAAACCATACCAACGAATGCCAAAATTATCGGTAATCTTTAAGGCGAACGGGGAAATATTATGAACGTAAGCCATCTCTCTTTTGTATTAATAATTTTTACAAATAAAAGATCAATGTTTTTGAGAATTATAACTTGCTAATCCAGCTGCCAAAATCTCAACCGCTCTTCGCAAACGATCGCCGGCTAACACAAAAGCGAAACGTGCCTGATTGCGACCCATTCCGGGAGTTAAGTAAAAACCCTCTGCCGGAGTGATAAACACCGTTTCTTTCTCAAGGTTAAAAGTTGTTAACATAAATTCAGCAAAGCTAGTAGCATCATCAACTGGTAGTTCAGCAATCGCGTAAAAAGCGCCGTCTGGCAAATATAGCTTAGCATCTTTTATTTTGAGGAATTCTTTGGCAAAAAGATCTCGTCGACTCTTAAATTCAACCACCAGTTCCTTAATAAATTCATCGGGGCTGTTTTCTAGCACTCTCAAGGCCGCAACTTGCTCCACCGTCGAAACCGATAGGCGAGCTTGAGCGAGCTTTAAACAAACATTCATCAGCTCTTTGTTATAAGAGATAATTGACCCGATTCGAGCGCCGCATAAGCTGAAGCGTTTTGAAAAGCTATCAATCACTACAACATGTTCCAGCGAACCTTCAGCGGCCAAAGCCGAAATCGGAACACCATCAAAAATCAATTCGCGATAAGTCTCGTCAACTATTAACCATAGAGATTTTTCACGAGCAAATTGAATCAAGGAATCGAGTTGTAATTTAGTGAGAGTTGTACCAGTAGGATTATTAGGAGAGCAAATTAATATTGCTTTAGTCCGTTCAGTCAAAAAATGGCAACAACGTTCAATGCTCGGATAGCTAAATTTCGAATCTTTTTCAAGCGGAACACCAATTAAAGAAAACCCCAAGGTATTAGCAAAACTAAAATAATTGGTATAAGTTGGCTCAAAAACAATCATCTCATCTCCAACATCAGCGCAACTCGCGAAAGCAAATAATAAGGCCTCGCTAGCACCGGCAGTAATAACAAAGTTATCTGATTTCAGCTTAATATTCAGGGAGCGAGAAAGATATTCAGCCCACGCCGCGCGTAAATTTTGAATACCTTGCGAAGATTGATATTCAACCACTGGAGAAGAAAATGATCTAATCCCTTCAAAATAAGCTTCAGGAGAAGCTACGTCCGGTTGACCAATATTTAGATAATAAACGTCAACTCCTCGGAGTTTAGCTTGATCTGCCAAGGGATAAAGCTTTCTAATCGGAGATGCTGGCGCGATCTTACCTCGCTCAGATATGCGCATTTAAAAATAATCAAAAAAATTGATCCAAGCGATAAACGGGAAAAATATAATTACGAAAAGATATAAATAACAGATGTTATTTAGAAGAAAAATTTTAACTAATTCAGATTCATTTAAACCTCTCGTTGGAGCATAAGAAACAAAACCTTCTTGGCGATATTCATTTAGAGGTTGCTCAATAGCCGACGAGCCAGCGACCTCTTCTGAGATCTCAGCAGATTTGTTTTGAGCGATGTTTTGATCAGGAACAACCAATAAGCCTTTTGCGCATAAAGATTGGATAGCAGAAATAAAACCACCTAAGCTAGCAATAGTTCTAGAACGCAAGATACTAACTGGCAAAGGACCCCCTATCAATAGATCAATAATCTGTTCTTCAATCGGTTTGAAAGGATTAGTGTAAATTCTGAGAGCTTCTTTTTCAATTTGCAACAACTTATCCCCGGGAAAATCTTCGGCAAATTTTTTAGCATCAGTTCGAACAATATCTAATTCAATTAAAATCTGCCCAACCATCAATTGCGGAGCAAACTCTCGCTCAAATTCAACTACTTTATTTTCAAACTCAAACAACTTCCCCACTGAAAGATCAATGGCGGTTAAACGATCTAAAATTAACTCCTTAAATATTTCGGTAAGTTTTTCGGCTGTTAGCTTCTCATTTATGGTAAAAACCATCTGGACGACAGAACCAAAAGTTAAGCCTTGGATGTCTCTATCAGGCGGCGTGCTATAACCAAGCTGAGCCAACTTATCTAACAACTGAGCTGTAGAATCAGCTTTCGAATCAATCACATCAACCAAACGCCCCTTAAAAAATAGCAAAGTAACCAAATGATCATTGGGCTCAATTCTAAGCTCGCCGTTATGCTTGCGAGAGCTAATACCCCGAATAATTTCAGCTATAGAATTATAATCAATAACACCTTGTTTCATAAAATTTTACTAGAATACAGGTCAATCCAACTCATTTACCATTGTCAAAACTAAAATTACTATCACAACCGATAACACTCCAAACTGAGCAAAAATAAGGTGTGGATAAATTTCGTTTAAAATAGCCGTATCGCTTGGGAAACCAAACATAGGCATCAATAACAAGAGCAAGCCAGCTAACACTAAAACAAAATATTTGTCATATCTTCCTAAACAGAGTTTTAATCGATAATAGAGAAGCTCTACCGCGCTATTTCGACTAGGTTTTTCAACCCTCTCCATAACTGAAAACACCATTAGGCCCTGAAGTTTTTCAAGATTACGTCTGATCTTCAAAGAACGGTGAGGTTGCCAAACTAATCCAAAAACAATCAAACTTACTCCCAAAGCAAAAAGAGGAGAAAATCCTAAACCGAACAAAATTCCATTTTCTATATTCTCTAGTTTGCGATCTAGCTCGCTACTATCACCGAAAGCCGAGCGGCTATAATACGCGGCTGGCAAACTAGGCAAAGCAACTGATTGATTAGAAAGTATGCCAAAAGCCAACTCATAACTCTGCATTCTCTCGACAAATTCTGGAGCCAGCTTATGAGCATAAGTCAGGTAATTTTTCTTCTCGTCAAATTTAAGATCGTAATCAATTAATTTAGATAAGTTAAAATTAGCGGCTAAGTCATTCTGATTGCCAGAAATCGCGTTTTTCAAAGATACCATCGCTTCTTCAAGAGCTTTCTTGTCTCCGATCAATATCAGCAAACTGGCAGTAAGTGACTCTTTAAACCAAGTTTCCGGAACTAATTTATAAATCTCTTCGGCGATCTGGCTAGCATCTTCTAATAACTGATAACGCTTAAAAATATGCAGGGCGCCATATAAAATCACTGGATCGGAGCGATAACGAGCAATAACCCGTTGCGCCAAAGAAGGAGAATAATTTGTGAACTCTCCTCGAGTTGCGCTAATTAAAGACATTGCCTGAGGATTTTGCAACCAAAGATTACCAAGCTCTCTATAAGTAACAACAAAATAAAATAATATAGCTATAATACCCGTTAATAATACAACCCAACGCTTAAATACTCCAAAATACCACCCTAAAATACCCCAAACAATTAGAGTAAAAAACGGATCAACCATCAATGGAGCGCTTACTAAGGCAAAAGCCACAAAAACACGGATGACCCTTTCTCGTCCCAAACTTTTAGAAGAAAGATCGCCTCGCATACCGTTAAAAACAAAATACCAAACCAACGCTTGGTAAATTAAAATAGCGAATAAAAGAGAGAAAAAGATCGGATAACTAATGTTGATATAGGTTTTAATCCTAATAATCACATCGCTAAAAAAATTACTTAGCCACAAATAGCTCAAACTAACAGGGTTTTCCTGATAGCGATTAATGCGTGCGTAGAGTTCAAGATTATCCGGCGCTATCTGCTTTGCTTGTTCAAATAAAACCCAAGCAGTGCCACTATCTCCTTCATTTAACTTTAATTCACCAATTTCACCAAGTTTCAGAGCAATTCGGGTAAATTTCGTAGCGCCCGTACTCTCGGCCAGCTCAATAATTTCTTTAACTTCATCTTTAATTCGACTACGCGAAAAATTTCCACTTTCAATAGATTGCAATTTATCTTCTATCTGGCGCAAAGCAACCTGAATCGGAGCATACGATCTTGTTTGAGTTGTAGCGGTTTTTGGATTAAGGGGTACCGGCTGAGATTCGGCTATTGATTGACCAAAGAGAAAAATAACGGCATTTAGCAACAACAAAACTTTTAAGGAGTGGCTCAAAAAACGATCTAAAAAGGGCATATTAATAACAATCTCTCGTTGCAAAAAACAAGCTTAACTACTATCTTTTACCTTTAAAGTATACGCAAAAAAGAACATAAGCAGGATTAAGCAATGCTAATTTTATACTTATATCTATTGGGCTGTATTTTATCGAAAAAAACGAGAATTGTGATAGTGGTTTTATTAGCGCTCTCAACTGCTAATTGCGCTCAAACTGGTTGCAAAATTAATACCAATAATAATGAATTTGTCGAAGATTGCGGAAATTCTTCAAGCAAATTCGCCTGTCAAAAATAAAATTAAAAATCAATAACTAAAACTTCTGGCGAAACAACCTAGACAACGAAATCAAGCTTAAATCTTTTTGAACCGTTCGCTCCCTACACCAATTAACCCTAACCAATCTTGTCCCGTAACTCATCTAAGCGCTTAAGATCTTCCCAAGCAAAGTGCCCGGTAGCCAAAGGAACGCGGCCAAAATGACCATAAGTTGCTGTCTCTTGAAAGATTGGTCTATTAAGCTTCAATTCATTCATTATGCCTTCTGGAGTAAAATCAAATAACTCTTTTATAGCACTAATAATAAACCCTAGCGGTTTTGTTTCGGTACCAAAGGTATCAATAAAAATCGAGACCGGTTTAGCAACACCAATCGCGTAAGCAACTTGCAACTCGCATGCTTTAGCCAAGCCGGCGGCAACAATATGCTTAGCAACATAACGCATCATATAAGCCGCCGATCTATCAACTTTGGTGGCATCTTTGCCGGAAAACGCACCGCCACCGTGACGACTAAAGCCACCGTAAGTATCAACAATAATTTTGCGTCCTGTCAAACCACAATCGCAGGCTGGACCACCCAAAACAAAACGCCCGGTCGGATTAACAAAAAATCGGGTTGTAGCGGTCAATAAATTCGCAGGCACGATCTTCTTTATAAGCTCTTCAATAATAAATTCCTCTAATTTTTCCAAATCCATCTCTTCGGTGTGTTGAGTAGAAACAACTATCGCGTCTGCTGATTTAGGAACTCCATCAGAATATTTAAGGGAAACTTGTGTTTTACCGTCGGGACGCAGAAAAGAGCCGACTGGCGAACGGCGTAACTTTTCCAAGCCACTCGCTAATTTATGCGCCAAACTAATCGGTAGAGGCATCAACTCCTCCGATTGATCACAGGCGAAACCAAACATAATACCTTGATCGCCAGCGCCCTGCTCCTTAAACTTTCCCTCTCCCTTAGTAACACCAATACTAATGTCGGGACTCTGGCGTGAAATTAAAGATAAAATCTCGCAACTATCAGCTGAAAATCCTAAATTTTCATGATTATAACCGATATCTCTAATAACTTGCCTAGCAATCTCCTCGAGTTTATATTCTGCGTTACTCGAAATTTCGCCAGCTAAAATTAAACGATTATTTTTAACCAACGCTTCGCAAGCAACTCGGCTTGACGAATCATTTTTTAAGCAGTGATCCAAAATAGCGTCTGAGATCTGATCACAGATCTTATCAGGGTGTCCACTAGCGACACTCTCCGAAGAAAAAATAAACTCAGAAGCCACTTTTGAGTAAAAATATTTAGAAAATCTCTCTAATGATGAGCAGTGATTTTTTCTTTATGCTTTCTTAATTGATTGGCGGCGGTGGCGACCAACGCGTCAATTGCGGCATAAAGATCGTCGCGGATCTCTTTACAATGAAAATCAGCGCCATCAGCATGAAATTGCAACTCAGCAATTTGCTCTTTCTTTTGAACTTGGAGTATTAAACGCGCTTCGGTATCATGATGAATAAATTTTTTTAAAACTGCGCTAATTTTCTCCTCCGCGTGCGATTTAATTGCTGGTGTGCTTTCAATACCTCGAAACGTAATCGATAATTGAATATTTTTAGGCGCCGATACCATTGTTAACCTTTATTAAAAAATATTAAAAGTTGATAATTAGATTTTATCTCGAAATATATAAAAAATAAAGTTTATCGTTGGGTTTTAACAAATCTAGCAATAGCAAACAGATCTGAAACTTCTGCGTTACGATAAAAACGGGTTGGGCAAAAATCAGGAGAAATGCCTCTTAAATCAGGAGTTAAACCAGTTACTAAGTAATCTACTATCTGTTCCTCGCTCCATAGTTTAAATTTTTCAGCTGTTAAAGCCGGCGCCGTCTTAATTAAATCACCCCGCCTAAATGATTTTCCACCCTTTAAAAAACCTTCGTCAGAAAAAAACGAGCTGGGACTATTGTGGCAAAAACTACAGCGCGCTACATGCGTAACAAGATATCTGCCATACTCCAAAGCATGAGTACTGCGAATACTTGGTACAACCCCGCCAACAACTGATGATCGAGAAAATATTTTTAAAGCATTTTTAGGATTAAATTTAAAATTACCACTTGTTTGCTGCTTTATCTGATTTTCAACCGCAGGCTGAGCCTTGATATAAGATATGATAGATAACAAATCCCGATCTGAAAGCCATTCATAACCCGAATGAAAATACCATCGCAACTTACGCTCGTCTTTACCTTCGGCCAAACGAAATACCCTCATCAGCTCGCTGGCGCTATAACCCCAAATACCGGAGCGAGCAGGAGTTATATTAGCAGACAGCATAGCCCCCTGATCATCATAAACAAGCTGTCCACCAGAAAGTGGAGCATTAGGATCGTTTTTAGCGCCATGACAAAAGCCGCAAGCCGCGAGCCCTTGAACCAAATCTTTACCACGCTCAACATATTCAGGCGAATTTGGCTCAGATAGCGGATCTGATACTGGTTTTGAACAACCAATCAAAAACAAAATCTGGCTGATTAAAAATAAGATCGCACCCCGCCCTATCTGCAACAACCAAACCATATTAGCTTAACCGATTTTAAACACTAAATATCTTGTCCCTTCCGAACGTCTGACAAGCACCATAAAAGAGCCTTTTTTACTGTTTGTCATCTCGGCTGTATATTTTTTTATCACTCGATCAAGATCTGATGGCTTATCAACTTCGATATTATCAAAACGCTCAATAATATCTCCTCGCGCAAGGCCGGCAACAGCTGCAACCGAATTCTCCTCAACACTCTCAACTAATATCCCTTTTGGGCTCCTTATCTTCAAAAGAGCCGCCAACTCTTGTGGAATCTCAGAGGCGGCAAATCCAAATATATTAGTTGCTGACAATTGAGAAGCGTTAGTCTGCTTGGCTGTCAGATCATTAGCAACCTCCTCCAAGACAACCTCAAGATTAAGATGAGACAATTTTCTTAATAACTTAATTGGCAACTTAACCCCTAGAGGAGAACGTGCCACGATACTTGGCAAATCACTATGATCTATTATCTCCTTATCAGCAAAAGACAAGACGAGATCACCCCTTTGAATGCCAGCTTTACTAGCTGGACTTTTATCAAGCACATCAGCAACTAACGCACCGCGAGGCTCTTTCATATTAGCCATTGCCAAATCAAGCGCTTCAAAAACATCTTGATTAACCTCTTGAATCATGACACCTAAAAAGCCCCGCCGTACCCTGCCCCTCTCTTTAAGCTCAGAAATAATCTCTTTTACCTGATTGATCGGTATGGCAAATCCGATTCCTATATTAAAACCAGAAGATAAAAGTTGAGAACGTGGACTATAAATCGCGGAAGCAACTCCAATAACTTGCCCTTTTAAATTTACCAATGGTCCGCCGGAACTGCCCGGGTTAATCGAAGCATCCGTCTGGATAAAAGCGTCAAGAGGAGCAGTCTCTCGCGAAAAAATCTTGCGAGCTTTTGCTGAAATAATACCAGCTGTTACCGTTTGTCCCAATTGAAATTGATTGCCAATCGCAATCACCCAGTCGCCAATCTCTATTTGATCGGAATTTCCAAGATAAACAAAATTAAATTTTTTTGAATCATCTCTAATTTTTAAAAGAGCCACGTCGGTTTTGCGATCTTGAGCTAGAACATCTACTGGATACTCATGTTTATCACCCAAAATCCTCACCCTTACTTTCTCGGCGCCCTCTATGACATGAGCATTGGTTACAACATAACCATTTTCCGATAAAATAAAACCAGATCCTTTGGCTTTGGCCGTGCTAGCATCAGGCTTAAGCAAGTTCCCCCGTTTCTCGCCCCCATTTTCAAACGCTTGCATAATCTCCTTGCCCACAACTTCCACGCTGACAACGGCTCGGCTAATTTCACTAACTAGAGGGGCAAAGCTTAAAGGAGCGCCGCTTGTTAAGGCCGCTTCAACAGCCTCAATCTTTGGTATGCCCTCTTTAAAAAACAGCTCAGCCGGAGCCGTGCTCTGAGCCGACAATGGCGCAACACCCAGCGCAACTATCAAGAATATCGCAAATATTACTCTTAACAAAAACATTTAAGTCGATAGGTCAGTTTGATGAATTTCTAACAAAGCTAAGGCGCAAGTTATGCAAAATTTCTTCTAACAGGTGTTCCTCATCCTTGCTTAAATTCCCCTTAGTTTTCTCTTTGAGTAAAGATAATATATCGATAGTTTGCTTAGCGGCCTGCAAATCAACCTGCACCTCTATATCGGGTGGCGGTTTAATGTCTCCTAACTGCATTAATGTTTGAGTAGCTAAAGATATAACAAACTGAGAAAAATTTAACTCGGCTAATGAATCACCAAAGACCTTGCCTGTTTGAGAGTTTAGATTAGAGGTTACGCTCTCAGAGCGGCTTGCCTTTGCTCCTGTTTGCCCCGAACTTTGCAAAGAACTTCCCTTGCCACTATCATCGGAGCTCTCGTTTACAGAATCTATTGGACGCTCTTCTCCTGCCTGATCAAAACGCCTAGCATCTTTAATCACAAATCCTTTTTTATTCTCTTCCGACATAACTAAATATTTTATCTATCTGAAAGAAAAAGCAAAATAACTAGCTTAAACTTAGATCAAAATTAATAATTTCGCTACTACTAGGCTAAGGCTAGTATAACCTAAGCGAGATTTTGATGGGAAAATTTAATTTTATTCAGCTAGGAAGCGGCTCCTCTTTTGGGGTACCAGTACCGGCCTGCCAGTGCGCCGTTTGCCTATCGGAAAACCCAAAAAACAAAAGATTTCGCACCTCGGCTTTAATCTCAAACGAAAGCGGTGAAAATTTACTAATTGACTGCTCGGCCGATTTTAGAACGCTAGCATTAAAGCATAAGATAAAAAATATAAATGGTCTATTATTAACACATTGCCACGCCGATCATGTACTAGGACTTGATGATCTACGGGGATATAACAAGGCTCAAAAAAGTCCGATCAAAATTTTTAGCTCGGAGGTAACCTTTAAAGAAATTAGCAGAATTTTTAGTTATGCTTTTCAGCAAAATCCATCATTGGCGGGTCTTTCAGCGCCGCAATTTGAAATACATCAACTAGAACCATTTGCGGAGTTTGAGATTTTAGGAATCAAGGCAAAAACTTTTGAATTAATACATGGGAAAATGAGTGTTATTGGCTTAAGAATTGGAGAGCTAGTTTACGCGACAGATTTTAAAAACTGCTCCCAAGAAACACTGAATATTATCAAAGGTTGTAAATACTTAATGCTTGACTCAATAGGCTATCAGCAGATCAGCCAGCATTTAACCATACCAGAAGCTATAGAATTTTCCAAAAAAGTTGGCGCTGAAAAAACCTATTTAATTCATCTCAACCATAAAGTAGATCACGATCAGACGAACGCCCAACTACCAGCTGGAATTGAATTGGCTTATGATGGGTTAAGCTTTTCCTTTTTGGCTTAACCAAAAAGATTTTTATTGGCAAAAAATTCTTTTAACTCGGTTTTAACTCTCTCAGCTGGACGCGCCTTAGCAATGGCAATTTCATTCACAAGAAGATGTTGCGCAGTATCCAACATTTTTTTCTCGCCAAACGAGAGCTCTTTATCAGAGCTCAAAACGCAGAGATCTCGCAAAACTTCTGCTATCTCATAAACCGAGCCGGTATTAATCTTCTGAGAATACTCGCGAAATCTCCGATTCCATGTCTGCAATTCAATCTTACCCTGTCTTTTCCGTAAAATTTCGTAAACTTTATTGACTCCCTTTTTATCTAAAACTTTTCGCAAGCCATTAACATAAGCGTGATCTACCGGCACCGTTAGCTTCATACCACTTTCAGCAATAACAATCTCTAAAACCTGAGTTTCTATTCCAGCAACTGTTTTTTTCTTGATCTCTTTAATTTCGCCAACACCATGGCGTGGATAAACAACCTTATCACCGACTTTAAATCCATCTTTTTTCAAGGCTCGCTCTCCTCCAAATAGAATAAAAAAACTAGATAAAACTTAAACTAAAAATCTTAATCTTACCCCTCAAAAACAAAGCCAAAGGACTAATTTGGGAATTACTAAAAAATACCCTCATAGACTGATGCCACTGGTAACGGAAGAAAATAGAAAAAAGATAAATTAAGATATACTCTCTTGGGAAAGACGGCAAAAACAAAATCGCAAAGAGAAAAAAATGAGATAAGGATGGAAAACCAACCTTAACACTCGTCAGAAAGGCAGTAAGAAACTTTTTAAAGTTTTTTATTGCCGCTAGTTTGCACGTTCTTAGCACGGGGGGTAATTAAGTTTTTTCAAACTTTCACTTGCTAAAAGATCAAAAATCCTATTTGTTTGGAACTTTTTATAAATTTTTAGCGAGCGACAAGCGAGAATCATACACTAAAATCAGAACCAAATCAAATCCGCCAATCCATCCTCATAAATAGCCATTTTTTAGAGGATGGTGGAGTTACAAGAAAATTACTTCATAATTTGATATTGATTACTTTAGACGACAAGATTGCTTTTTAAATATTTACTCATATATAATATTTTACCGATAAAATTAGTTCACGCTTTTTTACATAAGTATTTATATAAGCATCAGCAGGCGTGTAGCTCAGTTGGTTAGAGCACTTGCTTGACAGGCAAGGGGTCAACAGTTCGAATCTGTTCACGCCTAAATTTTTTAATTAGATGTTTTTTCATTGATATCTCAGGTTAGGATAACCAAGGCGCCAGCTCGAGCTAATCGCATAATAACCTCGTTTTTCGATATAATTTAGACTGGTTTGATGCTATTTGTCGGAACCTTTAAAAGATTTGATAAATCCTTTAAAATTTTGTATAATTTCAAGTCTTGTAAAATTTTCTAGGGCAAAAGTTGAAAGATGCCAAAAATGAAAACAAACCGCTTTGCGGCAAAAAAATTTAGAGTTACTGCTAGTGGCAGAGTAAAAAGAGCTAGGGCAAATACTGGTCACAACACCGGCAAGAAGTCCCGCAAATTAACTCGTCAGCTTAAGGGCCGAGTTGTTTTGGACAAAACAAATAGTTACGCTCTTAAGAAATTGCTTCCTAATGCAGGCATAAAATAATTGAGTTTAGTCTAGTTTGAATATAATTTTTTAAACATTAATTAAAGATGCGCGTCAAGGGTGGAATAAAAGGAAGAAAAAGGCATAAAAGGTGGCTTAAAAAGGCTGAGGGTTTTAGGGGGCGCAGGAAAAATTGTTTTCGACTCGCGAAGTTAGCAGTTCAACGCTCAATGCGTTATGCTTACAAACATCGCCGTTTAAGGAAACGTCAATTTCGCGAGCTTTGGATTTTAAGAATTAATGCGGCCGCTAGGAGCAATGGTTTAAGCTACTCTAAGTTTATGGCAAATCTTAAAACTTCTGGCATTAGCCTAAACCGCAAAGTTTTGGCTGACCTTGCGACTCGCAATCCGACAACTTTTGCCGCCCTTTGTTCAAAAATTAACATTGCAAATTAAACCATCTAAAAGCCAGCGCAAAAAGATTGGCTGTTTTTGTTAGTTAGGTTTGATTTGGCAAAGGTTAAATAGGAATCGTTGTAAAAACAATTAGCTTATCTATGTAGTCAACATAAACAGCTTTTTACATAAAAAACAACGAGTAATTTCAGCTTTCAAAATCTCGCCTTTTATGAATTTCATCGGCGAAATTATCTCAATTTCTGATCCAAGTCTCGCAGAAAAAATTTTGGAATTTAAACATCTCTGCTCGCCAAAAAATTCAACCAAAGAATGGTGTCTGGAAGTTGCCTCCATAGCCAAGCGCCTTCAAAGTGGAAAATATATTTATATCGGAATTTGTGACAACCAAAAGATAATAGCTCTCTCAGAAGTTGCCTTACTTGACAAAGAAACCGCCGAAATAAGCAATTTAGCAGTAGCAATCGATCGCCGCAGACAAGGTTTCGGAGAAAAACTGCTCGGCGCCGTCCTCCAAAAATTCAAAACATTGGGGGTAAGAAAGATTTTATTAGAGACGCGAGTATCTAACGAGCCAGCGATCAGGCTTTACAAGTTGTTTGGATTTAAAGAAGATGGTATTAGAAAAAATTACTATAAAAATCCAGACGAAGACGCTCTGCTAATGTCGGCAAACACCTAAATCAATCAGGCGCTGACGCGCCACTTAAAAAACAACATTAACCAATCTCGGCAAATTTGAGTCCTTATGCCGCACTATAAAAAACTGCGGATTTTTAGAGGCTAGGTCTCCTCCAACGACGGACAATGCCCGTTGCCGCAAACTTTCTTCGCTGGCATCAACGCTGACAACTATCACCCCTCGTTTTTTACCATTAACTTGCACAGCAACATTTACCTCGCTCGCTTCAAGATAACGCTCTTCATAAGTTGGCCAACTAACGTAAGCAATACTCTGGTTATGTCCTAACCTTTGCCAAAATTCTTCGGCAAGATGGGGAGCAAAAGGAGAAAGCAATAAAACAAAATTCTTGATGGTTTCGCGCGATACTAATTCGCTTTCAACTTCATTGATAAACTCCATAAATCCAGCTATCGCAGTGTTAAAAGAGAAATTCTCGATATCTTCGGTTACCCGCTTGATTAGTTTATGAATAGAACGTTTAACATTTTCCGGTTCATTTGCCAGATCAACTAAATCACGGCGCACTCCAGTTTCTTGCTCGCCAGTAACAAATCTCCAAGCGCGTTTTAAAAAGCGCGAAATTCCGGGCACCGCTCTTGGATTCCAAGAACGCGACTGATTAAACGGAGCCATAAACATCAGATACATACGGTAAGTATCGGCTCCAAACTCATTAACAACCGAGTCAAGGCTGATGACATTACGCAAAGATTTTGACATTTTCGCAACAATCTGAGTTACCGGCTCGCCCGTGTCTTTTTTAACGAAACGCTCCTCACCCAAATCTTTGACCTGATCAACCGGAACTAACGCCCCACGCTGATCTTGATAAGCAAAACTTTCGACCATTCCTTGATTGCGCAAGCTAATAAAAGGTTCTGGGGTCGTAACAACTCCAAGATCATACAGAACCTTATGCCAAAATCTGGCGTACAGTAGATGTAAAACGGCGTGTTCAGCTCCGCCAACATACAAATCGACTGGCAGGACTTTTTCCGCCAATTTCGGATCAACCATCGCGTTTTGATTATGGGGATCGACGAAACGAATATAATACCAACATGATCCGGCCCACTGCGGCATCGTATTGGTTTCGCGCCTACCTTTCTTGCCCGTTTTAGGACAAGTTACTTCAAGCCAAGTAGCAGCCTTGGCAAGCGGCGACTCTCCGCTTTCAGATGGTTTAAAATCTCCAATATCTGGCAGAGTCAGCGGCAGCTCGTCTTCATTCACCGCTGTAACCGTTCCATCTTCCCAGTGAATTATCGGGATAGGCTCTCCCCAATAACGTTGCCTTGAGAAAAGCCAATCTCGCAATTTATATTGAATTACTCTTTTGCCAAAACCATTCTTTTCAAGCCAATCAGATATTTTAGCTCCAGCTTCAAAATTACTTAAGCCGCTGAGCCGCAAAGGATCTTCACCGACAGCCAGCATAACACCGCTTTCACTCCAAGCTATTTCGCCTTCAGAGATCGCCTTTATAATGCCGACTTCGGCGCTCTCCGGTAGCAAAACCGGACGAATATCAATTCCAAACGTCCGCGCAAATTCAAAATCACGATAATCGTGAGCCGGCACCCCCATAACCGCGCCAGTACCAACATTTGCCAAGACGTAATCCCCCACATAGAGAGGAACAGCCTCTCCATTAATCGGATTTTTAAGAAAACTTCCGGTAAAAACCCCTGTTTTCTTGCGATTTTCAATAGTGCGATCCAGATCGCTTAAACGGCTCGCTGCCGCGCAATACTCTTGAACAACAGAAGTATAATCCGGCTCAACCAGCAGAGAGAGTGAAGGGTGCTCGGGAGAGATAACAAAAAAAGTAACACCAAATAAAGTGTCGGGTCTGGTGGTAAAAGCCCGCAATGAAATTGGCTTATCAATTCCCTGAAATTCGATCTCAACTCCTTCGCGTCTGCCGATCCAGTTTCGTTGTTGCTCAATAATCGGCTCTGGCCACTTCAGCAGATCCAAATCTTTCAGCAAACGCTCGGCGTATTTTGTAATTCTTAAAAACCATTGCCTAAGCGGTTTGCGAAAAACCTCGTGATCACCCCTTTCAGAGCGGCCATTAATAACCTCTTCATTCGCCAAAACAGTACCAAGCGCCGGACACCAATTGACCAAAGCTTCCGCGTAATAAGCCAGACGAAAACGGCTCTGATAATCTTGCACGGCAAGTTCGCCTTTCGCACTTATATCTTCGGGAATTGGCAACTCCTCTATGGGGCGGGCCTTTTCAAGCTGATCATCATACCAAGAATTAAACAATTTAATAAAAATATCCTGTGTCCAACGGTAATATTCCGGATCGCATGTGTTAAACGCCCTAGACCAATCAAAACTTAAACCAACTTTTTTTAATTGGTTGGTAAAAGTTTCACAATTCTTTAAAGTAAACTTCGCTGGATGCTCGCCAGTAAGAATCGCATGTTGTTCGGCTGGCAAACCAAAAGCATCATAACCCATAGGATGTAATACCTGATAACCACGATGCCGCATGTAGCGCGAGTAGATGTCACTGCCAGTGTAACCCATTGGATGTCCAATATGCAGACCAGCGCCAGACGGATATGGAAACATATCAAGGCAGTAAAATTTAGGCTTTTCGCCATCACCTGACAAATTAACGGAAAAAGTTTTAGTACTCTCCCAAAATTTCTGCCATTTATTTTCTATTTGATTATGATCGTACGCTTTTGCCATAATACCAGAGATCATCTCTAAACTTTTACTAGCTACGTTAGCTAATAAGCAAAATACATTAAAATAATCAAAGAATAAATAGCGTAGAGAAAAAGATGCTTTTAGATTCTTGCTTGGAAACGAGCTAATGACAGTTTAAAAAAACGAGACACTGGCGGAGACAGTTTAACACCGCGATCAATCTGCTCGTTTATTTCGCCAAGATAACTGCCGGCGCTATTAAAATCCCCCACGTTAAATAACCCAACCACCAGATAAAGAATTGCCTCGGAAGATTCAGGTAGAATTCTTAAAGCTTGTCTCGAAGCAAAAATTCCTTGATCCCAATTTTTAGCATGATACCAAACATAAGCGCTTCCAAGCCAAGCAAATAAAAAAGTTGGCGCTACTTCATTTAAGCCGCCAAAAATTTGTTCTGCTTTTTCAAGCTCTCCGCACTCTAGAAAAAAACGCCCAAGTTCGTATAGCGATCGCTGTTCGTCCTCGGAATAACGCGCTCTCGAAATTTCTTTAAATTCCTGTTCGCTAATTTTCTGTTCAATTTTATCCGGAAGGGAAATTTTTAATCTCTCAAGGGTCAGTTTTAACATATTCGCTTCGAGTTCTAAGCGTCGTTTCAGGCTCAAAAGTTCAGATGAAGTTTGCCAAAAATTTTGCGCGCTCGCTTTGAGAACCGCCTCATACCGAAGAAAAAGAGAAGACGAGAAGTTTTCTAAAAAATTTAACGAAACCAGAGATGGCAACAGAGAAAGCAGTGGCAACTGCATAAAATCATCCGCCATCTTCAAAAAATCACGGTTTAACGCCATTAGCTTGTCAATAAGTCAACTTTTCTTCTAAATAATAAGCGCGTAAGCACGATAGACGCAATTGCTATAATCGCCAAAAAAGAGAGCGCCGCAAAAAGGGCTGTCTCAAAAGAAAATCTTAAAAGTAGTTTCTGCAAACTCTCCGAATCACTCAAAGAAACAGAAAGGCTCACTACAGTTGGCGCCAACTCTCTAATCAATATCAAAGAAAGGACTAAAGCGGCCACGAAACGAAGAGAAAAGATAAAAAAATTGAGAGTAACATTATAAAAATTAAATATTTTTTTGCGAATGATTCGGCGCGCGTCAAAAGCCGCCAGTGATAACCTAAAAAAACCCTTGCTCTGAAAAAGATTGGCGGCAGTGCCAGCAATAACAGTTGCCAACGAGAGGTACATTAAAATCTTGATCGCTCGATTTGTCCACTCTAAAAAAGACACTTGACTTTGAAAATCCAAAGATAACAAATCAGCAATTTCAGAGTAAAAAACAGAGAGCCATAAAGTTAAAACTATCAGTCGAACGCTGATAGTAGCAAGCTGGGAATGAGGAAAAATCCCCAAATCCCTAAGCTCTTTTAAATCATAATCCGTCAGTTGGCGATCGAATTTAAACATATATCAAAAATTAGATCAGCGAATCAGTTGATAGAAAACGCCGGCAAATACTAATGAGAATGAAACTGCCAAACTATACCGGACACACCTGAGCAAAGGCGTCAACAATTTAATCTGAGAGGCAAAAACAACGGCAAAAGAGATTTCAACCAATAAAACCAAAACAATAACGCACAAACCGGCGACCAACGAACCTTTAAAAAATTTCGCCAAAACTGCTAGTGAGAAAAAGTTTGTCTTGCCAAAATTAGTTGCAACTCCCCCCAAATCATCTCCTAAAAACAACAAAAAACCCAAGCTAAAAAAAATCGCCAAAGAATATTCCGAAGAGTTGAGCTTAGAAAAACTTAAAACAACTCCTGCCAAAGCTAATGAAGCGGCAAATAAAATCGGCAGAAAAAAAAGCAATGAAATGCTTTCTCCTCCAAACAATCCTCCAATAACCGCCAATCCGACAAAAAAGGGCAACGCACCTCGACCAAATGGCAAAAGCGCGGCAAAAATTAAAGCAACTGGAAAATATTCAAGTCGCAAGATCGTGATCATCTCAAAATTACCTCGAGCAGATCGATCATGCTTTGATACACCCTCTGCCAAAGTATAAATACAGCGAACAAAGCCCCTATTAACTTAGCGGTATGGGACAACGAAGCATCAACGATAGTTGTCGCGGCTTGAAAAATAGCCGCCAGAAAACCACTGACAGCGATAATAATTGTCGAAACAAAAAGCCCTAATAGCAAAGTGCCGCTAGCCGCCCTAAAAGTCCTGCTCAAATTAGCAAGCTCAATATCCAACATAAACACACTTAATCAACCTAAAAGTTTCGCAACTATCTTATCCCACCCATCAATCACCAAAAATAACCCCAACTTTAACGACAAAGAGATCAGATCTAGCGATGAAGTATTAAAATTAAGCAACGCGAAAATATTCGCCAGCAATAGATCAATCGCAATAAACGGCAATAACAAGATCAACCCCAAAAGCAATCCGGCTTTTAACTCGGCAAGCAAAAAACTTGAAAGTAGCAACGCGAACGATCCTTGCTCTGGCGTTTTATTATCAACATTATCACTCTCTTTATTACGGTCGAGACTGGCTACACTTTCTGGTTGAACTTTGGCTGAAAGCGCAATCGTCAAACCTTTTTCTAACTCAGCCCATGTTTGAGCGCCATCAGCCGCCGAGCTCCATGCCGCCCTTAAAGTCGGATTGCTCTCGATTGAAAGCCACCCCAAAGCCAAACTGAAAAATATTATTACTATGCCAAAGGCGGCAGATTGCAACCCCAACGCGAAACGCAGAAGCGTTAAGGTGACAATGATTTTGGTAAAACTAGAGCAACAGATAATCAGAGAAAAAGCCGTGAATTGATCCATCCCATTAAAAAGAAAGCGCTACCACTAAAAAATCGCCGCTTATAATTCCGATTTTTCTTGACAAAAATCTTATCTTGGCGTACTAAGAAATTTGAACCACTTGTTTGCCATCAGCCAAAGCAAGTATTCCTTCGCCTACTAGCTTTTGCTCATTATAAAGTTTAACTTTGCCGCTAATTTTCTCGCCAGTATCTATTAAGGCTCCAAGCTGAGTAATTTCGCTTGCCTCATTTTCAGCTATTTTAAGCTCATTTAAACAAACTTTAATTAGCGATTGCTCAGGCGTGGCTTGCGGTAAATTCAGAGGGATAGCAGCCGTTTCTAACGCTAACCTGTCTTGGCAAACGCGCGCTTTAGCCGCCGCCAAAAATTGTTCATTAGCAAATAAATTATATGTTCCGAAATCAGCCTCTGCCAACTCAATAAGATCTCCACTTTTAAAACCAGCGGCTAGCCGTCTCTTATCAAGCGCAACTCTGCAAACCTCTATTGAAATTTTATCAACTCGCAGATCTTGTGTTTTTTGCGAAGAAATTAACTGCCTTCTCCATAAATTATCGAACAAATCAACCAATTGCTGGCTAAGCCCAACTTGCAAAGTTAACGGCAGAGAACCAAATAAAAAATTGATTTTAATGGAGGCATTAATGCCTGAAGGAACGCTTTTTCTAACTCCGACGAAACTTTGATTAGGAGAATCACCGCCGCTCCAAGTATGAGCCAAGGACACCACAAAACGCCGAGCAAAATACTCTAACGCTACCTCAACCGCTTGCTTAGAAGCTCCAGCGATAACCGCTCCAACAAAATTAATTTCACTATCGCGATCAATCGTCAAAAAGAGATCGCTATCAAAAAGTTTAAATAAATAGCCTTTAGCAAAATCTTCATCAAACAAGAGAGAAGGCTTAATGTCTTCAAACTTAATCTCGATTCCAAGAGCGACAACAAGCGGCAACCAGTGAGAGGCAAATCCGGGAAACCATCGTTCCGGGCGACAACGGGAAAATCCACGTGAATAACGGATCTCTCGCTCGGAGACGGTTGAAACGTCAGAACTAATATGCCATGGAATCAACGATGTCTTGGGCGCTAAGTTATCTTTATTCATCTACATTCAACCCAAACAACATAAAAAAATTCAGTTGGCAACAAGCTTAAGATCTTCGAGCGCCGAGCGTAAAATGCTCCCTAATAGGGCGGTTCTCAGCTCAGAATTCAAACCGATCAAATGAGCGGCATATTCTTTAAGAGAAGCTTGGTTGTCCGCGGCGCTATCTAGGTAAATAGTAGCGTCAATCCCATCTAGCAATACGGCTATCGCGACCAAACCTCTTTCGCGAGCTGGCAATTTTAAAAATTCCCTCAGATTCATTTAAATCTCCCCCTGTTCGCCATCTCGTTTAATAACTTTCGGCAGACGAATAGAGCTTGCATTCAGCATTTCAACATCAAATAATTTCTTACTCTGCCGGAAATAACAAAACCAATAACCAAGAGCGCCAGCAAGAACACCTGTTAAAATTAAACAACCCAAAAAAATCATTGAAAAATCTCGATGCTGATCGCTTGGTACCATTAAATTAAAAAGAAAAGGTGATAATGACCCTTGTTTATCAATTCCCGATCGCGACGACGAATCATTGGCGCCAACCGCCACAGATTGCGGAGCCTTGTAGTTAAAAAGAAGATATAATTTAGTCGCATCAATTCCGGGTAAAACTCTACTAGCTAATTGGCGGGCATGATCGGGGGTTAGCTGAGCGCCCTCAAACGCTTCAACCACAATCGAGGCGGCTTGTTGATCTTTGCTGGGAGCGCTGGCTTGGCGCACTACTACCTTAGCCGCGACCACGCCCTGACCAGCCTTAAGAAGCTCTTCAAGCTCCATCGCCAAAGCTCGATCAATTTTTAGATCCTCAATATTTTTAGATACCGGCAAAATTCCGGAACCCCCGCCTAGCAGATCATTAAAAGAAACTTCGGCCGGAGCTGGCAATCCCTTGTCAGAGATAATTTTAACCGAACGCAAGTATTCAGATTTACCGACATATACCGAGTACTTGGCTCGCCCACTAGTTTGTTTTGTCGCAATCGCTCGAATTCCGTTACCCCCTAACAACGAAACAATTTTATTTGCTTCAGACTGACTAATATCATCAACAACCGAGACTTCTCCGCAAGCGCTCAAGCTCAGGCAGAAAATCGTTAATAATGTTAGCTTAAAAATAACTTTCAACATTATCAAAAAAGATAACAAATGGCTTAAACATCGCCAACATTGGGAATCAAGCTTATTATAAACTCAAGATCTCCTAAGCGAATAAAATCTCCGTGATAAACTTGAGTCGTTCCTTCTTCGCGATGATAAACCGTTTCGCCCTTGCGCCTAACGAACAAACCTCGCTCACTTAAAAGATCTTGAATCGTAAAACCGTGATCTTTGCCAACGATAACCAAAGCGTGCGGCGAAGATATGCTGTCATCATCTATTAAAATATCGTTTTTCTTAATACCATTGCGACTCAAAAAATATTTACCCTCTCGAACTTCGATCGCACTGCCTTGCGGCTCAAGAAAACTGACTAGCCAACCATAAAGCCGCCCTTCTCGAATAGTCGTACTTGCTTTCGGCTCAGAAGAACTAAACTTTGGAGCAGCAACAGCAGGCGGCGTTTTTGTTGACTTACCCTCCGCTTTTCCAGAAAGCCCCTTCTCCCCGATTGTTTTACCTTCATTTTCCATATTTTTTCCCTCCATTTTTGCTTGTTTACTATTACCAGATTGAACCAAATGATCATTGTTATCTTTTATTTTTTCAAAGCTCGGTTTATTGGCTTCTTCGACCGGACGATCGATATTCTGAGGCGCCCCAAAAGCCGACTCTCTTTTCTGCTCACGAAAAGATTGAATATGGCTAATTGGAGTCGGCTTGACCTCAAAATCATCTTCCGCCGCCTCATCATCATCAACTGGCAACGCTTCATCTTCCAACAAAACACGAGTGCGTTGCGAATCCTCGATCTTTGGGCGATCATCGTCTTCAGTCTCAGTTGAATCACTCAGATATTCTGCTAAAGGATTATAATCATCGCTTGATTCAGAGAGCTCTTCTTGATCCTTGTCAACCAACTCCTCCCTTTGTTCTACCACTTCAGGTGAAACCTGATCTTGATCCCTTACGCCCTCTTCAGGCTGACTATCTTCAATCGAAGTTTGAGGCACGGAAGATCCTAGCAATTCCTCGCGGAGCCTTTTAGCGGCATCAGTAAGATCACTTGAGCCATCAGCCATAGTTTTTTGTCTAATTCGACCGCTCTTGATTCGTTCATTGATATTTTCATTGACCTTAGCGGCAGCATTTAAAGCCGCGCCGCACATGCGGCAACGCGCCGAAATCGCCGGAACTAAACTGCGGCAAGATGGACAACGAACAAAATTTAAATCAGAATTATTAGTTGCCATAATTCCTATCCCAAAATATTAAACACTAATACAAAAAATAAAGCTAACAACATAACCAAAAGCAATAACATTGATAAGAAAAATAATTTATTCGTTAAAGTCATGGTTTTAAAAGTTAAAACTAAATAACTTAACCAACCAATCTTTTCCTCGGGCGAGCCTCCGAGATCGCGCTCCTTAAGATACTGTTGTAAATTCATCTGCGTTACGCGACGCAAAGAAGTATCTGCTTCGTAAGTATTATTGATAAAAGTATCTAGCGCGCCACCGCTTGCTTTAAAAGCGCTCTCTTCCTCGGCAGAAAAACAAAGCGCCATCGTCAAACCATTGCCAAAGTCAAAAACTTTTCCAAAACCATCAATTTCTAAAGATTCGTTGTTTTTTAAAGTACCCCCATCATGACCAGTACCATTCGTGCTAATATCAGTCACGATAACAAGGTTATTTTTTGTCAGATCCAAAACACAGTGACGACGCGATATATGAGGAGCGCCTAGCCAAATATCGCAAATCGGATCTCTGCCAATAATAACCTGTTGATTTGGGGTTAAAACGAAACGAGACGGGCGGGCAAATTCAGAGAGAGAAATTAAACATGGAAATCGATCGGCGCCGAGATTCTTAAGAGGAGCGCCGAAATTTTCACTACGCTCTAAACTCGTAATTTGATCTTCAGAAGTGATACCATATAATAATAAGGAACGCCCTATCCGTATGGCTGTTCCGGGTTGCAACTCGGCTCTGCCAGCTATTTGATTATCAGCTACAAACGTTCCCGCTACCGATCCAAGTTCTTCCACCCAAAATTTTCCAGACTCATATCCAATTCGCGAATGACGCGCGGCAATATCATCGCCATCAACTCTAAAAGTACACTGTTTGCCCCGACCAACCGTGATTGGATGATCGGGTGCAAACGATAAAGCAACCGGAAAATCACCAGCCATATAAATCGCCGGAAACAAAGGAGAACGTGACGCCAACGCTTGCCGCAAAATTCGACAACCACCATGATCGGGAGCTTCTCCATCTTTTAGGATAAGATCGCTGTCAAGTTGAATAACACCGATCTCAACTGGTCCCAAATCAAAATAAGCGGATCCTTCAAAGACACCATCAATAAAAGGGGGTAAATTAACGTTCGAACTTAACGCAATTGGTTTGCAAAAAAATTTCTTGCCTATCGAGCGAGATATTTGCAGTTCAAAACCAAGCTCAGCCATCTCCGCGACCGCAATATTAGCGCTCTCAGAAGCTCCGATTGTAATCAATGGGCGCCGCGCGTAGATATACTCGGTGGCGGGAAGCTCCTCCTGAGATCTTGGTTTTAAATTTATCTCTAGTCCAAACATAAAATTTTAGATGCGATCATCCTGATTCAAGCCATTTTTTTCTTTAATTATTAAGAAAATTTTAGGAGATCTTTTAACAAATTCTATCATCTAAAATAATAAGAAGCTCTGATAACGCAAGTTAACTTTTAGAACGCAGTTTTATGGATAGGATGGCTAAAATTCTCTTGATTGATGACAATTTAACCGCTCTTGATCTTATGGATTTTCTCTTTGAAGAGCGTGGCTATGAAGTGATTCGCAGCTCCAATGGTAGCTCAGCGCTGGAAATAACAAGCTTTGAAGCGCCTGATATTATTATAGTTGATCTAATGATGCCAAACATGAACGGCGAGCAATTTGTTCAAAGACTACGTGCCCAAGGTGTGCAAACTCCAGTGGTAGCATTTACGGCAGCCGAAGATCCGGCGATTCATCGCAAAGCGCTCCGCGCGGGCTGTGATCTCGTCTTAACTAAACCATGCAAACCAAATGTTTTGGTCAAACATATCGAAAATTTAATTAGAAAATAGTTGTGGCGACCGAATATGGCAAAGCCATAAAAAATCTCGCCGATAAATTAGGATCGCTTTAACTAACTATTTAGTGTGCTTCCAAGCATGGTAAGAACTTCTTACCAAAGGACCAGATTCGACAAAACGAAAACCCCGTTTTAAACCCTCTTCTTCGTATAATTTAAATTCATCTGGGGTCACAAAAAAACGAACTGGTGTTTGGCGCGCTGAAGGACGGAGATATTGCCCAATAGTCATAATATCAACTCCAGAATAGCGAAGATCATCCATTAACCTTAAAACCTCTTCGAAAGTTTCTCCCAAACCAACCATAATGCCAGATTTCGTCAGAACGGCAGGATCAAACTCTTTCGCCCAACGCAGAATTGAAAGTGATCTAATATATCCAGCACCCGGACGAACTTTTTTATAAAGCCTTGGAATCGTTTCAACGTTATGATTTAAGACGTTAATGCCGCTGGCGACAATCGTTCTCAAATCCTCCCTACTCCCTTTTAGATCTGGAATCAATAATTCAATCTTACATTCTGGGGAGTATTTTTTAATGGCGGCAACGGTTCTGCGGAAATGTTCAGCGCCATTATCAGCAATATCGTCTCGATCAACCGAAGTTATGACAGCATGCTTCAAAGACAATGCCTTGACGGCGCGCCCCACCCTTTCGGGTTCAATCGGATCGAGCGGTTGCAATGTTTCCGAAGTACCTTTTTTTACCGAGCAGAAATGACAACGCCGCGTGCAAAGATCTCCCATAATCATAAAAGTTGCTGTGCTGTGCGACCAACATTCACCAATATTCGGGCAACGCGCCTCTTCGCAAACAGTATGCAAACGGAGACTTTTAACGATATCTCTAGTTTGCATATATTCAGGACTCCCGGGAGCCTTAGCTTTAAGCCACTCCGGCTTAACTAATCTGCCAGTTTCATCGATTAAAGCGGGATAACTCATCTTTGTAAATCAAATAAACATCAAAGCTGGATTTTCAAGGGCGTCTTTAAAGTTCCTCATAAATTTCGCCGCCATGACACCATCTATAATTCTGTGATCAACCGAAACCGTTCCTTTCATGCGGCGACGAAGTTTAATTTCGCCGGCGACAGCCGCTGGTTCTTCTTTGATGCCGCCAACCGCCAAAATACCCCCTTGTCCCGGATTGATAATGGCAGTGAAATTTTCAACGTCAAACATTCCCATATTAGATATACTAAAAGTGCCGCCACTTAGATCTGCCGCTAATGGTTTTCCTGAACGCGCTCGCTCCAAAAGCGCTTTGGTTTCAAATAATAAATCGCTCAAAGAGAGTTTATCAACGTTCTTAACAACCGGTATCAATAAACCACCATCTATCGCGGTAATAATGCCGATATTAACTGCTCCCGGAGAGTAGATGGCGCCATCGCGATAAGCACAATTAACAGTTGGCTCTTTAACAAGCGCGTAAGCGCACGCCTTAACGATAAAATGGTTATAACCAAGTCCGGCAAAACGTTTTTCATCCTTAATAAGAGTTTCTCGAAGCTTGATTACCTCTTCCATGTCAATCGTCGCAGTCAGATAAAAATGAGGAGCTTGAGTAACGCTCTCTTGCATCCTGCGAGCGATTACCTCTCTCATTTTAGATAGTGGAGTTAGACTTTCGGCAGATTGATTGGCGCCAGAATCAGTAGAAGCCGATAAACCGGCTGTGTGATTTGAGATTGTTTTAGTCTGATTAGGCAAAGGCGACGAAAGAGCTGATTCAATATCGCGCTTAATAATACGACCTCCCGGTCCAGAACCAGTTAAACGAGTTAGATCGAGATTAGCGACTTGAGCCGTTTTCCGCGCTAGTGGCGATATCTTAAGCCGCACATTACTGCCACCATTAAATTTATCCGCATCATTAGCGCGCGTAGAAGGAAGATCTCGAACCACAGGCGCGACACGAGGCGTTTTTAAAGAGCGCAAATTGTCAACAGACTCACTTTGAGGATCAACAGAAGAACTTGCCTGAATCAAATTAGGTTTAGTTGGCGGTGGTTTGGAAATATTAAGAGCTTCGCCAGCCTCGCCAATCGCGCAAATTATCTCTCCAACCTTGGCAGTCACCCCATCGGGGGCATAAATTTTAAGCAAGGTGCCACTATGAAAACTTTCAATCTCAAGGTTGGCCTTTTCGGTTTCGACCTCTGCAAGAATATCTCCCCTTGAAACTTTTTCCCCTTCTTTTTTAAGCCATCTAATAATTTTGCCTGCGCTCATTGTGTCGCTAAGCTGAGGCATTTTAATCTCGGTGGTAGCCACTTTGGTTTATCTTTAAAACATCAATCAATAAAAAACTAACTTTAACTTTAAAATAAAGATAATTTTATCTCAACTGGCAATAAAAAAAGCGCTGACGGTTTTTTGCCGTCAGCGCTTTTTAGTTTAAATCTAGAATAGAATTTAAGCTTTTTAACTTAAAATCAAACTAGATCATCGCGGTCAACATAAATGTCCAACGATTTGTCTTTTGATCATCGTCAGTATCAATATCACGCGATATATTGCTGTATCCCAACTGGGCTTTCAAATTATGCTTCCAGAAGTAGTAGTTGATTGTGCCACTAGCCTCTTGGAACTTGTCGCCAGCACAGGCAGCGCCGTCATCGCAGTCAACCATCGAGTAACGGAGAGCCAACTCCCAATCATCATTCAAGAAGTAACCAGCTTGAGCATAGAAACCTAGAGGTTTAACTCTGTCAGCTGATGAATCTTGATCAATATTGGCGTAATAAAACTCACCATGGAAGCTGAAGCCTTGATATTTAAAGTTAGCGTCAGCGCTAAAATGATGAATTTCAGTAGGATCAATGATAAATGTATCTGGTGCCCCAACAACTGGACGAGCAATGTTGCCATCAGAGAAAGCGTAAGAGAAGCCGAAGTTAGCGGCTAAATCTTGGCTCATGTCAACGTCACCCTCTTCCCATGGATTCATATTGCCAGCGGCATTGAATCGCAAAGAAAGAACGCCTGTGTGTTTGGTATCAACTCCGATCGAGTTAATATTCTCACCTGTGCTAATACCGTTAAAGATACCAGCAGAAACTTGAAACGCTCCATCAGCGAAGTTACCGGTGGCGGAAGCACCCTGCCCACGACCAAGAGCAAAATAATCAGTTGCTATGCTGTTATCAGCAAACTGCAATGCCCATGGATTGCTTTGGAATTGGCGAGAGTACATCGTTTTGAATTGACCAAAACGAAGAGACGACCAATCGCAAGCTTGCCACTCAACAAAGGCGTTTAGCAAAACTGGAGAACGTGTTCCAGTTTGAAATCTTGATAGATCGTCGTTACCTGAGAAATCAGCTTCAAGTTGGTATCTGAATTCTTCATGCATCGCCGTGCCATCAAGAATCAAACGAGCTCTATGAACGTTAAAGCTCGATGAATTTGCTTCGCCAAAATCCCCATCGCCGTCGATAAAATCGTATCTAGGTTGCACCAACGTAGAGATTGTGGTTGTAACACCAGTGGAAGGATACTCAACCCGAGTACCATTTTTCCACATCACCTTGCCGTCAACCATAGCGGCTTCGGCTTTGTTCAAAGCGCCCTTATCAACCAACATATCTTCCAGCGACTTAGCTGAAACGGTGCTGGCGGAAAGAGCAACTAGCGCAGTAACCGTAGTAATTATTCGCATTTGCTTAACTTTGCCTCCAAAAAATGTAATTCCCCAAATGCCTAAACTTAAAATACCAAAAGTAAATCCCTAAAAATTTTTTAGGAAAAAAATAGTTTAAGGAAAAAGCTTAAGATACCACACAAAGGCACTTAAAGAGTTGAGAAAGCTCGAAATATCGAAACTTTATAAACCCGAAGGGCGCTTTCAAAAAAACCCTCCAAGCCTCACCTTGGTGCTATTTTTAACCACTATAACAATTTGCTTCAATATGAAATATTTAATTAAGATATGTGCTGTCTGTAACCTTTTGAATTAGCTGTTTTTTTAATTTTATAAAGAGATTTTATATTAGCTTATAAAATTCTAACGATGTTTTAAAAAATTTTTATAAAATAAACTCATTTAAAAATAGCTCAATAAAAAAGGATATTTGAAAGGCTATGCTACTGTTAAATAAATTTTAAAGCTAACTTAACAAATTAAATTTTTATTCTAACAAGTATAACCTCAAATGTAGAGATAAATTCAACAAAAGATCTTCATTAAAATATCTTGTACCACCACGCTATGCCAACTATACGAATACTTAATAAAAATATTAACCTTATTAGAAACACCTTTTAGTTCAATAGTTAAAATAAATTTGAAAAGAGATGCTTTATAACTACTTATCAGTCTCGGAGCTGATTGGAAGGCTTAATCAAGCAATAGAAGCATATTGCGCCGAAGTTCTATTTGAAGGAGAGATCTCGGAAATCAAAACTTCCACCAATGGCCATATTTATCTCTCCTTAAAAGATGCGGCTTCACAAATTTCGGCTGTCATTTGGCGCTCAACCGCCGTTAATATTAAAATCCCTCTCAGCCAAGGATTATCAGTACGTTGCCTTGGCAAACCAACAATTTATCCGGCTAGTGGCAGATTGCAAGTAATCATTCAGAAAATCGAGTTAAGCGGAGAAGGCGTTCTCAGAAAAAAATTTCTCGAATTGAAAGCACGGTTAGAAAAAGAGGGTTTGTTCGACTCCGCCCGCAAAAGGCAAATTCCCCGCTTCCCTAAAAAAATCGGCATCGTGACTTCAAAAACTGGCGCCGCTTTGCAAGACATCTTAGCAAAACTTAAAGAACGCATGCCAAACGTAAATATTTATTTTTACGACGTGCGCGTGCAAGGAGTTGGAGCAGCCGAAGAGATCGCCGCCGCCATACAAACCCTTAACGATCAGATCTCTAGTCTTGATCTAATTATCCTGGCTCGTGGAGGAGGCTCACTCGAAGATCTCTGGGCATTCAACGAAGAATTGGTGGCGCGAGCTGTTTTTGCTTCGCGCGTGCCGATTATTTCCGGAGTTGGACACGAAACAGACACAACTCTCTGCGATCTAGTCGCCGATTTACGGGCGCCAACGCCAACAGCAGCCGCGGTTACGGCGGTGCCCGATCGGAAAGAACTGCTAGCAAGAATTATAAATCTTGAAAAACAACTTTTTGACTTAGATCTCTGGTTTTATCAATTTTCTCAAAGGTTGGATAACTCCTGCGATCTGCTAGAGAGCCAGTCAATCTCGATCTTGGAGCTTTGTGCGGCTCGGCTAAGAGCCGCCAAAACCTCTTTATTATTACTTGATCCAGCGGCAACAGTTGCGGCATGGCGGTTGCAAATAAATTCCCTACTGGATAATCTTAGTTTAAAGTTTGAAAACTTTTTGGATTTGAATAAAGAAAAGGCCGACTCTTTAGCCTCCCTGCTAGAAGAGATCCGCCCGCATGGTATCTTAAAGCGCGGCTACGCGATGATTAAGCAAGGGACAACCATTGTTTCGCGCAAAAAAACTTTACAAACCAAAAATTCTTTTCAACTAGTTTTTTATGATGGCGTAATTGATGGCAAGGTAATATGAAGGCTTCTGGTAAAAAAAAAGGAATCTCTCTTAACCAACTACTAGGGGAAAGCAATTTTAAAAATCTGATAGCCGAGATCTCTTTTGAAGAAGGAATAACGCTTTTAGAAGAACTTGTTGAAAAAACTCGCCGCGCTGAAATTAATTTAGCTGAAGCCGTTGACGCCTATGAACGAGGAGCACTATTAGCACAAAGATTAAAAACTTTATTAGCAGACGCTGAATTAAAAATTCAAGAGTTAAAAAAGAATAAATAAGCCAAAAAGAGGGGAGGCCTCAGAAAGCAAAACTATAGCAATTGTCAGTTGAGTCAGATATGCTTAGTAAAAAAATAGTGAATTTTGTTTATAAACCATACTATAATCTGTATTCTTTGACTTTCGATCTGTTAACATCTTATGAAAATAGCAATCATTGGTAGTGGTTATGTCGGCTTAGTAGCAGGCGCCTGTTTTGCAGACTCTGGTCATAACGTAATATGCGTTGATAATAATCAGAAAAGGATCGACGCTCTCAATAAAGGCGAAATTCCGATATTCGAGCCGGGACTTGCCGAAATCGTGCGCCGCGCCTCGTTTCACAAAAGGCTTTTCTTTACCAACAACCTTCAGGAAGCCGTGCAAAACTCAAAAGTAATTTTTATTGCCGTGAATACTCCTCAAGGAGATGACGGCTCGGCCGATTTAAGCAGAGTAATTGGGGTTGCCGCCGAAATTGGCAAAGCCATGAACGAGCCCAAGGTGGTAGTCAACAAATCAACCGTTCCGGTTGGCACCGGCAAATTGGTGGAAGAAACCATCAAATCCTTTTCAAAACATCAGGTTGATGTCGTAAGCAATCCTGAATTTCTAAAAGAAGGATCGGCTATCGAAGATTTTATAAGACCAGATCGAATTGTTGTCGGAGTCTCCTCCGCAAACGCCGAAAAAATCATGCGAGACATCTATGAGCCATTCCTCAATACGAGCCGGCCTTTTTTGGTAATGGATGTGCTCTCTGCCGAAATGACAAAATATGCCGCCAATTCAATGCTCGCCCTGCGAATATCATTTATGAACGAAATTAGCCAATTTTGCCAAAAAGTTGGGGCTGACGTCGATCAGGTAAGACGCGGCATCGGCACTGATGATCGAATCGGTCCGAAATTTCTTTATCCGGGCATCGGCTATGGCGGCTCCTGTTTTCCAAAAGATGTCCAAGCATTGATCCGCACCGCCGCTGATCACGGAATCGATATGGTTCTAACAAAGGCGATCGAAGATGTTAATAAACGACAAAAAACAACTTTAATAAAAATGATCGAAAATTTTTATGGCGGCGCTGAAAAACTGATCGACAAAACTTTCGCTGTTTGGGGACTAGCTTTCAAACCCAACACCGACGACGTTCGCGAAGCGCCATCGCTAGTAGTCGTCAAAGGACTTACCGATCGCGGAGCAATTGTCAACGCCTACGATCCAGAAGCAAGCCACACCTTCCAAGAAGCGTTTGGCGCGAGCGAACGGCTCTCTTATTTTAAAAGCAATTTGCAAGCATGCTCCGGAGCCGACGCCCTTGTAATCTGCACCGAGTGGAACGAATTTAGAAATCCGGATTTCAAAGAGCTGGCTCGCCTTTTGAAAGGGAAAGCCATCTTTGACGGACGAAATATTTTTGATCCTACCGAGATGAAAGCGGAGGGGTTTAATTATTTTAGCATAGGCCGTCCGCCAGTAAGGCAGTAAATTTTAAAATAATTTATATGAAGAGAATAGCTATCACAGGCGGAGCAGGATTTATCGGGTCGCACTTAACCGATCGGTTACTAGAAAAAGGCTGCGAAGTTTTGGCTATTGACAACTTATACACGGGCGACAAGCGCAACATCGAGCGCCATCTAAATAATCCAAGGTTTGATTTTATAAGGCATGACATTATTGATCCGATCAAACTCGAAGTTGAGCATGTTTACCATTTGGCTTGTCCGGCATCGCCAACTCATTACCAATCGAATCCCGTTAAAACAATCAAGACGAACGTTCTTGGCACTCTTAATATGCTTGGACTTTGTAAAAGGGTCGGCGCTAGATTTTTACTAGCTTCAACCTCAGAGGTTTATGGAGATCCCCTCGTGCATCCTCAGGTTGAAAGCTACTGGGGCAACGTCAATCCAGTCGGTCCGAGAAGTTGCTATGACGAAGGTAAACGGGTCGCCGAATCGTTGACAATAAATTACGCTAATCAAAAAAATCCGATTGAAACCCGTATAGTCAGAATTTTCAACACTTACGGCCCGCGCATGATGTTTAACGACGGTAGGGTAGTTTCAAATTTTATTTTACAAGCTCTTCAAGGAGACCCATTAACAGTATATGGCGACGGCTCCCAAACAAGATCTTTTTGTTACGTTGACGATCTAGTTGCCGGCTTAATCGCGGCTATGGAACAAGACAACTTTGCTGGTCCAGTCAATCTGGGCAACCCTAGTGAATTCACGGTTCTCGAGCTGGCACGCAAGGTGATTGAATTAACAAACTCATCTTCTAAGATAATTTACAAACCTTTGCCGCAAGACGATCCAACCCGCAGATGCCCTGACATCACCTTGGCAAAAAATCACTTAAATTGGACTCCAAAAGTATCTCTGGAAGAAGGGCTAAAAAAAACAATTGATGACTTTAAAAAGCGCATTGGGAAATGAAAGGTAAAAAATGTTTATTAACCGGCGGCGCCGGCTTTATTGGTTCACATGTTGTTGACAATCTTAAAGCGCGTGGCATAGATCAACTTTTAGTAATTGACAATTTATCCTCCGGCTCAAAAGCTAACTTAACAAACGGTGTTGAACTGTTCGAGATCGACATCCGAGACAACGCCGCCCGCGACGCTTTAAAAAAATTCGAGCCAGACGCGATTATTCATCTTGCCGCTCAGATTTCAGTCCGCAAAAGCATGGAAGATCCTCGTTTTGATCTTGACGTTAACGTCAGCGGCTTAGTCAATCTCCTGCAAGCAACTTTAGAGCTCCCCCAAAAACCACATTTTATTTTTATATCAACGGGTGGAGCGATCTACGGCGAACAAAACTTTTTTCCGGCAACCGAAGATCATCCGACTAATCCAGCCAGCGCTTACGGGCTCGCCAAACGAGTCGGCGAGATGTACCTTGATCTTTGGAGCAAAGAATACGGACTGCAATATTGCTCTTTGCGCTTAAGTAATGTGTACGGACCAAGACAGAGCCCTCACGGCGAAGCCGGCGTGGTGGCGATCTTCTGCAAGCGTTTGTTAAACGGACAACCTTTAATCGTAAACGGCGACGGTTTACAAACTCGCGACTACGTCTACGCTTTGGACGTGGCAAACGCCGTTGGCGAGGTGGTAGAAAAAGAGATCCGCGGAATTTACAATATCGGCACTGGCATCGAGCATACAGTACTTGACATAATCACTGAACTTAAAAAATCCTCGACAAGAGCAGAAAAAGTTATCGTCGAACACGCCCCGCCAAAACCTGGAGAACAAAAAAGAAGCGTTATTAGTTACAACCGCGCCAAAGAGGCTTTCGGCTGGGAGCCCACGGTTGGCTTTGAAAAGGGGATTCAAGAAACCTTAGCTTGGTTTTCTAAAGAAAAATAACTTCTTTTCGCGGTTAGCTAAAAGTTTTTTTTAGATATGCAACAAATCTTGCTCGCCCACTGACTTGACTCAAGTCACGAGCTCAATCAAAACAGCTAAAAAAAATATAATAATATTTTACTTTAGCAATTAAAATTTGTATAATAAAATATTGTTTTATTTTTTAAAACAATGGGAGATATCCATAATATTGTAGTTGGAGCGGAAAGGAAGCTAGCTTCGCAAGAGCAAGTCGAAACGCCAACAACTCTTCGCTTCTCTGGTTGGCCAAAAGTTTTTAATGGCTCAGTTTCTTTAAATTTTATTGATTTTCGGCCGCCTATCTCACGATCAGGAAAACAATTTGCAATCGCAGAATTAAAAATCGGTTCCCCCGAGAAAAAAGTTACAACTATCGATTCGGATCTTCTAGCCGGCTTAGAGCAAGCTATAGTTTTCTTAGAAAAGGAAAACATAAACATCGATTCATTGATCATTCGCGGCGAAAAACCTGAGATGTTTTGCCTAGGAGCAGATATTAACCAGATGGAAAAGATATCTACCAAACAAGAGGCGAGCGAAATCTCAAAAACAGGACAACAACTACTCAACAGATTCGCTGCTCTAAATATTTTTAAGATTGCTCTAATTGAAGGACCCGCCCTAGGAGGAGGCTTTGAACTTGCTTTAGCTGCCGATCTAAGAATCTCCATTAAAGATAAACCGGTAAAAATCGGCCTGCCCGAAGTAAAATTAGGGATTATCCCGGGTTGGGGCGGCATAGGAAGGCTTCTTAAATTGGTGGGAATTAGCGAAGCAATTAAAATCGCATCAACCGGAAAAATATTATCCGCCGAAGAGGCTTTGAAAAAAGGGTTGATTGATTACTTGATGGATGAGGATCGATTCAAATTCGAGCTTAACCAGATCATAGCTCAGCATACGCGAAAGCGACCAATTAAACCGTTAATTTCAGATCAACAATTATCAGCAACAAAAGCAGGAGCGACAGCTCATCATAAAACTTTTACAAAGAAAATATTAAACGCTACAATTGCGTTAGTAGAGTATCTATTGCCACACCTACCCCTACTACCATCAATTTACGAAAAACTCGCTTTAAGACAAGTTCACCGACAAACAAACGGCAAATATCCCGCCGCCGAAGAAGTCGTCAAAGTCGCGCTCACTTACATCAGTAAAGGAGAAAAAGCCGGTAACGTGGCAGAAAATCAGGCTGTCGCCGACCTACTGCTGGGAGCAACTAGCAAAAATTTGCGAAGACTTTGGATGTTAAGCAAAAAACATCCATCACAAAACAAAGAATTTGATCCAACAACCGAACAATTTCTCAAAACAACTGTTTATCAACTAGGAGTGCTGACTAGTAGCTTAACCAACCAAGGATATCCTCTTTCGCTTATCGAGAAGGCGGCCAAAAATATCGGTATAGATACCCCTATTAACTCTCTAGTTGAACAGTTTAGGCTAGAGAGTAAAATTATTCCTCTTTATCAATCTACCACCTCAAGTCGCAAAAATATTAGCTTACGTTGTCAACCGATAAAAATCGTCGAACGGCAGATAACACCTTCTTTACTAGAGGGTATGTTTATACTCGAACTCCTAAAAATAACAGGAAACATCTCTCGCCTAATAAATAATCCTTCTGCCAGCTATCAGAGTGAGCAAACAGAAATACTAGACATAGCGACCGTTGCCAGCGGCATTATGGCCCCGTGGACTGGCGGACTGATGACTTTTGCCACGCTAATCGAGGCGGGAACACACAACAAATTAAAGCGAGCAATCGAAAGCGTCCATCCATACGAAAACCTTAGATAGAAAGTAAATTGTTTGTATCTTAGGCAAAATTGCTGTAATCTTTCTTGGTCAACACAAGTTTATTTAAATAGCTTGCAAAACTGCAGTGAACAACCCCGATAGCTTTCGTGAAAAAATAAGAAACTTTTCAATCATAGCCCATATTGATCATGGCAAATCGACCCTTGCTGATCGCATCCTTGAGCAAACTGGAGCATTGCAAGAACGGGAAATGCAAGATCAATTTTTGGACAAAATGGAGCTGGAACGAGAACGGGGAATCACCATTAAAGCGCAAACCGTAAGGCTTTCTTACAAATCAAAAAAAGACAATCAAGAGTATTTGTTTAACCTAATTGACACTCCCGGTCATGTTGATTTTCACTACGAAGTTTCTCGAAGCCTTTGCGCTTGCGAAGGAGCTTTGTTAGTAGTTGATGCAAGCCAAGGGGTTGAAGCGCAGACTTTAGCGAACGTTTACGTCGCCCTCGATAACAATCTTGAAATCATACCAGTCATCAATAAAATCGATCTGCCAAATGCCGATCCAACCAGAGTTAAACGGGAGATTGAGAACATTATCGGCTTGGATACTTCAGCGGCGCTCGAGGTTAGCGCGAAAACCGGAATTGGAATTGGCGATCTTTTAGAGAGGGTAATTGAAAAAATCCCTCCACCAACTCGAGGTTCAATAATCAAGCCAACTAGAGCATTGGTTTATGATTCATGGTTTGATTCATATCTAGGAGTGATAGTTCAGGTACGAGTTATCGACGGCGCCTTAAAACCCGGAGATAAAATAAAATTTTTAAACACAGGGGGAGAATACGAGATCTTTAAGCTTGGAGTATTCACCCCGCACGCTCGCGAAGTTGAGCAAATTAGAAGCGGCGAAGTTGGATATTTTAGCGCGGCTATCAAAAACCTAACTGATGTCAAAATCGGCGACACGGTGGCGGATGCAAAACACGCCTCCCAGCTTGAAGCTCTCCCGGGCTTCAAAGAGATTAAACCGATGGTCTTTGGGGGTCTCTTCCCAGTTGATTCCGGCGACTACCAAAACCTCCGCTCCGCCTTAGAAAAACTCCGATTAAATGATGCCTCTTTTGTTTTTGAAGCAGAAACATCGGTGGCGCTCGGCTTTGGTTTCCGTTGCGGCTACTTGGGCCTTCTGCACATGGAGATTATCCAAGAGAGATTAGAGCGGGAATTTAATCTTGATTTAATTACCACCGCGCCAACAGTTGTATTTAAAATAAAAACCCAATCTGGAGCTGAGATCTTTGTTGATAATCCCGCTTTAATGCCGGAAAGCGGCGAGATTGAAACGATCTTCGAGCCTTGCGTCAAAGCGACGATTCATACCCCTCGTGAGTTCGTGGGTAATGTTTTAAAACTATGCGAAGCTAAGCGAGGAGTTCAAGAATCGCTCCAATTTCATACTCAAGAGCGAGCCGTTATTATTTATAAATTGCCGCTAGCTGAAATAGTTCTAGATTTTCATGATAAGCTCAAAAGCCTAACAAAGGGTTATGCATCCTTTGATTACGAAGTAATTGGTTACGAACCATCAGATTTAGTAAAGCTTGACATCAAACTTAACGGTGAAAACGTTGACGCTCTCAGCGCGATAGTGCATCGCGACAAAGCTTACGCCCGCGGGCGCGAGCTAACCGATAAGTTAAAAGATCTAATAGATAAACAGATGTTTGAAATCGCCGTACAAGCCGCCATCGGCAACAAAATCATAGCTAGAAGCACCGTTAAAGCCCTTCGCAAAAATGTTACCGCCAAATGTTACGGAGGAGACATCACCCGCAAGCGCAAACTGCTTGAAAAGCAGAAAGAAGGGAAAAAACGGATGAAACAGGTAGGCTCAGTCTCGATTTCGCAGGAAGCGTTTTTGGCAATTCTTAAATTAGATAATTAATCGTTCGCGTCAGATTTATATATCACAACTAATCTCGCCATTTAAAAATGGATTGGAGGCACGCTCTTTGCCAACTGTTGTTTGCTCGCCATGGCCGGAGAGAATTTTTGTATCATCAGGCAAATTTAAAACAACTTTTTTGATTGAATCCATCAATTGTTTATGATCTCCTCCCGGCAAATCAGTTCTACCAACCGAACCGGCAAAAACAAGATCTCCAGAGATCAACAAATTTTCCTGTTTGCAATAAAACGCGAGATGCCCGGGAGAGTGCCCGGGCGCGTGGCTGACTTCAAAGGTATAGCCAGCAAACTCTAGTTTTTCGCCGCCAACAAGATAACGTGTAGGTTCCGGACAGGTCTCCAAAAGCTCCCGCAATCCGTAAAGCGTCCCAATCTCGGCGAGTTTCTCCCTAAAAAAACGTTCCTCGGGGTGCCCTAAAATTTCCAACTTAAAAATACGGGCGAGTTCAGCAACGCCCGCGCAATGATCAATATGGCTGTGGGTCAGCCAGATGGCGACCGGTGATAAATTGTTTTCCTTTAGAAAAGAGAGTAAAAGATGATTATCACCTCCCGGATCAACTATCAATGCCAGATTAGAATTAGCGCTCCAAAAAATTCTGGTATTTTGAGCAAAATCGCTGACGACAAAAGCTTGATAAAAAAGTTTATCTCTCATTAAAATTTCTCGTTTACTTCCGAATACCTTGTCGACGCAATATTTTTCCAAATAACTCTCGACCAGCAATTAAACTGTTTTTTTCGCCGGCTAAACAAGCTTTTTCTAAACGCGACAGATCATTTTTATAATCACTCTCTAAAGCTTTTTCAATCTCAGCTCTCAAACCGCGCTCAATACCGTCGCGCGCGCGCTGACGGCGCTTTTCGATCAGCAAGCCAGAACTTTCAAGCCACTGGCGATGCTTAGCGATATTTTCGACCAACTGCTCGCTACCCTTATCGGCAGTGGCAACTGTGTTAACGATCACTTTTTGCCAACCAAGTGAATCTTTTGTTTCAAGACTAAGCAGTAAGTTAAGATCACGTCGCAAAAGATCGGCGCCAGCATAATCAGATTTGTTAATAACTAAAATGTCGGCAATCTCAATAATGCCAGCCTTAAAAACTTGAACAACATCTCCCATCCCCGGCACTACAATAACTAAAACAGTATCAGCTAGTCGCACTACGTCAACTTCAGCTTGCCCTACCCCAACCGTCTCGATGATTATTGAATCAAAACCAGCCGCACTCAAAACCAAAACTGCCATTTCTGTCGCCAAAGATAACCCGCCAAGAGCGCCCCGAGTCGCCATGCTCCTGATAAAAACTCCTGAACAGCTGGAAGCCCGTCCCATTCTTATTCTATCACCCAAAATCGCCCCTCCAGAAAAGGGACTGCTTGGATCAACCGCTAAAATACCAACTTTTTCCCCTTGTTTTTTCAATTTAATGGCGAGCGAATCAACTAACGTTGATTTACCAGCTCCTGGAGATCCGGTAACGCCAATTAAAGCTGGCTGTTTCTTAAGCTTTTTAATTAGTAAAGTCAGACTATCAAGAAGTTGTTCGGCTCCTTCAAAATTATCTTCAAGCATGGTTATCGCCTTGGCGATTGCCCGCTCATTGGCAATTTTAATTCCATCAACAATATCAGCTATTTGCATATAGAGTTGAATAATCTTTGATTCTTTGAGATCCTACACTGGGCCAATATACAAAGACAATATAATCTGACTCTTTCTCGCTTTGCAAAACTTATATTGGCATAACCGGCACGTTATAGAGAAAAAAATTTGCCAAACTAAAAGTTTAAAAAGAAACAAAATAGTGAAACTTCAATAACCACTCTCACCTAGCACATTTATCTAATTCAATGGTCAATAACCTGCCAAAAATCGGAATAATTAACTCCAGCGGATTTGGAAAACTCTTTCCCGATCAACTATTGGCTTTAAAGTCGTTCGCCAATTGTTTTTTTGTGGATCTGCCGGCAGATAGCCCGCCAGAAGAAATTATTCAACAACTTGCGCCTTATGAAGGGATAGTAATCGGAAATTCTCCAAAGCTGTGTGGAGTGGTGTTTTCTCGACTGCCTAATCTTAGAATCATCTGCCACAACACCATCATTGCCGATAACATAGATCTCGCCGCCGCCAAAGAGTTTGGAATCAACGTCAGACAAATAGCCACCAACATAGCCCAAGAAGCTGTAGCGGAATTCGCGATCTGCCTGATGCTGGGAGCGATGCGTCAAATCGTTGCCGCTAACAACGTCATGCTCAAGGGCGATTGGCGCTCTTCCAGAGCCTTGTTTGTTGGGAGTGAGCTCAAAGGCAAAACCGTTGGCTTGCTCGGTTTAGGCTCTAGCGGCGGCAGAGTTGCAGATATTTTAAGCAATGGTTTTGGGTCAGAAGTTATCGCCTTCGATCCATTTTTACCGGAAGATGTCTTTCTCCAAAAAAGCGCGCGGCGAGTTTCTTTTAGCGAACTGATTCGCCGATCGCAGATTCTCTCTCTGCACTGTCCGCTGAATGCCGCCACCGCTAAATGTATCGGCGCTAAGGAATTATCAGAGATGCAAAATGGGGCGATCTTAGTTAATGTTAGCGGCGGCGAACTGGTGTCAGAAGAAGCCTTGCTTGACTGCTTAAACTGCGGCAAACTAGGCTTTTATGCGGCAGATTTTCTATGCGGCTCAAGCGACTATAGCCAAAAATTACTCAAACATCCTCGCAGTTTAATTTTGCCACAGCTTGGCGGATATACATACGAAACTTTAAAAAACATGGGAAACTCAATAGTGCAAACTTTAAAAGAGGCCTTTGTTTTGCATGGTCAAAATACGTCAAAAGAAAAAGCTTATAAAAACACCGAAAGATCACCTAGGCAAAGCGTTGCCTTTCCCCTTAAGACTATAATTTTTTGGATAACATTTTTTATCCTTTTTAATCAAACACTCGCGTCTGCTTGCCCCTCTCACCGTGGTTTAATTGACTATAACTGCGACGGGCAATTTAAAGTTGTAGGAATTGGTGATAGCATAGTTTTTGGACGAGGTGATTTGTTAAATGGTAATAAGGGCGGTTACATCCTTAGGCTCGCAAAACATTATAAACAGGCGAAATTTATAAACTTAGGGCGCCCGGGCTATACAACAACTAGATTGTTTAGAGAGTTTAAACCAGCGCTTGATCAGAAAAAAACCAACCAAATCCAGGAAGCCCTTAAGGACGCCGATTTGATACTGCTTGACATAGGGCGAAATGACTTTTTCGCCAATCTTACTCCTGAGATGACTGTTCGCAATATTGAAAGAATTATTTCACTACTGCGCGCGGCTGGCAGAGCCTCGCAATCGGGCGGCTTCGGAGTAACGCCTTTTGTTGCCGCCGCGACCTTACTGCCAACAACGCGTGGATATCAACGATCTTTTATAGAAAACACCAATCAATTATTGCTAAAAAGAGCTGGCAAAAATCTACCCATTAGATTTCGCTTCGATCTAATACCGAGCGAAGCAATATCTGTTGATGGCATTCATCCTACTAGCCGCGGTTATTCTCAAATCTCTTCCCAAGCAAACGCCGCCTTAAAAAAAAGAATATTCAAAGAGATGCTCAAAGATCGTCCCGACAGGGATAAAGATGGAATTTTTGATATGTTTGAAAGCTCTAGATTCAAAACCTCGCCAAGCTCAACTGACAGCGATAATGATGGGCTTTTAGATGGCGAAGAGGTTTTTGTTTTTCACACCGATCCAGCAAAAGCCGATACTGACGATGATGGCATATCAGATTACAATGAAATATTTATACACGGCACCGATCCATTAAATCCCGATACTGACGGCGACGGAGTTTCAGATGGGGACGAAATCGCCACCGGCAGAAACCCGCTAGATCCTAATAGCTAAAAAAGATTCAAAGTTAATCAAATCAACCCTTTCAAACAAGGCCTGCTTCCTCTGCCACACTCTTCAAATCAACCTTTGCAAAAAACTCATCCGACGTGCCACGCCAATCAATTTTACCGTCAGCAATTTTAAGAACCAAATCGCAGGAGCGAAGTGTGTTTAAACGGTGAGCAATAACCAAAACCGTTCGCCCAACAAAAAGTTTTTCGGCGGCGCTTTGAAAGCGCGCTTCAATTTCCGGATCGATATTGGCAGTAGCTTCGTCAAGAATGACGATTTTCGGATCGGCAACAAACACCCTAAGGAGTGAGATAAATTGCCTTTCTCCGGCGCTCAAGTTAGAGCCGTCATCAGCTAATTTTGAACCCAAATTCAAGCCGCGACGCGCCATAACCTCGGAAAATCCGGTCTCTTTTATCAGATCGTTTAAAAAAAACTCGCTAGTTTGACGCCCTAAAGTTAAATTTTCAAAAAGAGTGCCTTCAAAAACAAAAACGTCTTGAGAAACATAACCGATAGCAGAACGCAAACTCCGCCGATCGTAGCGTCTGATATCAACCCCATTTAAAAGAATCTCGCCAGAATGAAATTCGTAAGCTCTCGTTAGCAAAGCCGCCGTGCTGGTTTTGCCACCGCCAGTACTTCCGCAAAGCCCAAGTTTTTTCCCTGCCGGCAAAGTAAAAGAAACATCTCGCAAAGCAGGGCGATCCTTCAAATAAGACATAGCTACCTGTTTGTAAATGATCTCAACAGCGGAGTCACCAACTAAAAGAAGCTCGCCATTTTTTCCAAGCAGGTTATCTTCTTCGCTTTCGGCAAAAAATTGAATCAATCTCTCTTGGCTAGCAAAAGCGCTCTGCAGTTCCATCACTAAAAAAGAAAATTGATAAAAAGGATCTCTGAGCTTATCGCTAAATTTTAAAAGTGCCGCAAAATCGCCTATCAATAATTTGCCGGCAAAGACGAGCTTGCCTCCATAAACAAGCAAAACTAAAGTTGGCAGAGAGTCAAGTAAAGTAACCGAAGTTCTGGTTATCGTAAAAATAAAATTTCTTTTTAAACCTGTCGCTTGCTGTTTGCCGAGCTCCAGATCTAGCCGCTCACCCGCGAAATCCCTAAGATTAAAATTTCGGACGACCAATATGCCATTGAAAAATTCATTTAATAAAGAGTAAATTTTACCATTATACTTAGAATCCTTACGATGCAAGGCACGCAGTTTTTTTCTCGTCCAAATAGGCGGTAAACAGGTCAACAAAGCGATTGATAAAATCATTAAAGCGTAAAGAGGGGAATAAGAGAGAATTCCAGCGAAAGCCGCGATCGCCAAACAGCCTGAAGAGATTAACATTGGCAATGAATGAGAGAGAGCCACCGAAATACTGTCAACATCGTTGGTGAGGCGAGCAATTGTCCTCCCCTTTGGAACACGATCAAAATAGATCATCGGCAAACACTCCAGCTTTTCAATCAATTTCATCCTGACCAAATGAACAGCATTAAAAGAAGCTTGCGCGAAAATGGCGTTAAACAACCATGTCAACATCAAGCTCAGCAACAGCAATCCGGTGACTTTAGCTCCATAAAACCAGATCATCGATTGATCGCGCGCCAAAAAACCTCTCTCAATCAGATCTGATAGCGCGTAACCGCCAAAAGCAAAACAAACTCCAGCCGCAAACAGAAAAAGAAAGCCCAATCCGTATTCAATCGGAGCGAAAGCTACGACCATTCTCAGCAAGTTCCATAACAGGGAAGCGTCGCTAATGTTCTCGTTAACCTGATCTTTGATTAAATATTCCTGATCGGCGCTTGACATAACTTTAATTTAACTCAAAAATTCGCGAACACAATTTTAAAGTTGACGACCGGTGCGCGCACCAAATAACGGCTTTCTCCCTCAGTAAGACACGCAAATTATCAAGAATAACCTCCTCTTTTTCTTGATCAACCGCACTTAAACAATCGTCAAAAAACAATATCGGCGCAGGACTGAGCAAGGCGCGAGCAATCGTCAATCTCTGCTTTTGCCCGCCCGAAAGATTGACACCATACTCACCAAGCTTGGTATCAATTCCATGAGGCAGGGCGCGCACCTCATCGGCAATTTGAACCACCTCAAGCGCGCCCCAAAGATCGCGCTCGGAAATTTTCCGATCGAGAACTAGATTTGCTCTTATCGAATCAGCGAATAAAAATGGGCGTTGCTGGACAAAAGAGATCAAACTGGAAATTTCGCCAGATGAATATTCTGAGATCTCCCGTTCAAAAAGCTTAAGCGAACCTTCGTAAGGAGAGAGTAATCCACCAAAAATTCCGCAAAGAGTGCTTTTACCTGAACCAATCGAGCCAACAAAACCGATCTGCTCGCCAAGCTGCAGATCAAAATCGGGAAATTTGATCAATCTCCGGGTTTCGCCTTCATAAGAAAAAGTTAAAAGACGAGCCGCTATTGGCGCGCTTGTTTGATCGCTAAAGTTTCGCGCAACTACTGATATCGTCTTTTTCGAGTTATCAACAGAAGTTGTCGGGTCTTTTTCACAAACCGGGTCGAACTCTTCTTGCAAAAACTTCAAAAAACGGCGCAAAGAATTGGCGCCGCCTTGCCACACAACAAGCGAATCAAAAAGAAAATGAGTCGTCGAGAATAGATAAATAGCATAGCTATTTAAAGCCACCACGCCGCCAAGCGAGATCCTACCTGCTAGATATTCCGAGTATGCCAGTAAAATTAATGGAAAAAAAATAAGAACGTTTGGAAGATTGCTTAAAAAATTTTGTGCCGCGTTCAAAAGATCAACTTTCAGGCCGGACAGCCCATAATCTACTGAATGTTTCTTTATTTTTTCACGCCAAAAAGAGAGCGTTTGCGAAAGCTTAAGTAATTTAATATTGGCGATCTTTTGCGCCGATATTCTATAAAGCTTGTCAAGTTTTTCAAGTTCAATTCTCCTAGCTTGATTAACAAACCGAGAGATCAACATCAATGGAAACGGCACAATGATATAACCAACCATTAACACCAAAGCGCATTTAAGGTTAATCATCGCTATAAAAAATAAAACCATTAAAGGAGCCAAAAGAGCTTCTACCAACAAAGGAATAAGCCAGCCAAATATCCCTCGAATGTTATTAACATCGGCGCTAGCTAAATTAATTAGCTCGCCGCTGGTGTAATTAGAGCTAAGTTTAGATAGAGAAAATAAACTGCCCCTCTTCCAGAGGGTCGATTTTAAATGAGAGCTTACAAAAAAATGCTCTCTCATAACCGTCAACCTCCAAAGAAGGGTGCCTATTAAAAGAAAAAAAAACGTGATCGCGAATAATAAACAGATCTCTAGGTATTCCGCCTTTATTCCGGAAATGTTTGATTGATTGGCGGAGTTATTTAAAAGATCTACAGCTTTTTTAATCAGCCAAATCCCAATTATTCTGCCGCTAGTTTCAAAAAATATACCGAGCGCTGCCAACAGATAAATATGGCGGCGAGGAGTAAAATAAACTTTTATCAGGTCAAAAATTGAACTATTAGAAAGAGCTTGAGATTTAGGCAGAACGTATTCGCGAATATGGCTATTAAAAATAGGCATTCAGAAAGGGACTCAAAAAGAGGAACAAAAGAACAGATTAGGCTACTATGAAAAATTAAAAAGATCAAGAAAAATCGGTGTTCAAATAGACAACTAAACGCTCAGCGCGTCAAATTAACTAACAACAATTTAATAACAATACTGATTACGGACAGGTTAAATTAGCGGCCGGACAGCAACTAACACCGATCTTCAAGAAAAATGCGATCGGATAGTTATAACCTAGGCTTGAAGCGCAAAGTCCATCGCCAAAAGAACGAACTCTAACACCTCGTTGATCGCTAGGAGCATCTCCAACACCAAAATCACTTCCGCTTGAATCAAGAGGAGAGATCTCGGTGAATGTTCCGCAAGCAACTCGCTCTTCAGTTACAAGAGTTGTCGAATTTTGCGCTACGAAAGAAAGTTTATAATAAGTAGGATATGCTATTACTCGATCAATCTGATCAAAACCATTATCGCGGCAAACAGACTCGAAAACAGAGTTTATACTAAGCTCTTTAATCTGATTAGCTAGCGCATTAGCAATAACATCTGAAGCCTCTAGCTCGTACAACCGGCAATAACAATGCAAACCGGCCGGACCTGTTGAACCGGTCGAACCGGTAGCTCCGGTAGACCCGGTAGACCCGGTTGCTCCAGTTGCTCCAGTTGGACCAGTATTACCTATCGGTCCAACTGCCCCAGTTGAACCGGTCGGACCAGTTGGGCCAGTATTGCCAGTTATGCCAGCTGGACCAACATTTCCAGCAGGGCCAGCAGGACCAGCGTTGCCTGCGGAACCATCAGGGCCAGTATTACCAGTAGGACCAATAGACCCTGGGTTACCCGCAGGACCAGCGGGACCTGCGTTACCCGGATCTCCATCGGGACCAGTGTTACCCGTAATACCAGCTGGACCAACATTACCAATAGGTCCCTGTGGTCCCTGTGCCCCAGTATTTCCCTGCGCCCCAGTATTTCCTTGTGGTCCCTGTGGCCCAGGATCTCCCTGCGGCCCTTGCGGTCCCGGATCTCCTTGCTGCCCTTGTGGCCCCGGATCTCCTTGCTGCCCTTGCGGTCCCGGATCTCCTTGCGGCCCTTGCGCTCCTTGTGGTCCAGCAGGTCCTTGTGGTCCCGGATCTCCTTGCGGCCCTTGCGGTCCCGGATCTCCTTGCGGCCCTTGTGGTCCCGGATCTCCTTGCAGTCCTTGCGCTCCTTGTGGTCCAGCAGGTCCTTGTG